>DASPLE010000163.1:0-87342 GCA_035627695.1 Planctomycetota bacterium | reverse complement strand
GCCGGCGCGCCAGTCGGCGACCGGGAGCGCCGGATCGAAGCGCGCCTGGTTGGCCTCGGCGAGATGCCGTTGGATGGAAGCTTCCTCGCGATCCTCGTGATACGCGTGACGGTTGGCGAGCGTGGCGGCGGCAGTCGCGGTCATGACCATTCCCCTCGGATCTGTTCGGCTGCCCACGCTATCACCTCCGCCAGGGGGCGATGGCCAACCACAATGCCCGTTGCACAGCGGCGCAGGGGCGCGCGAGCGCGGTGCGCCCGCATCCCTTTTCACGCCGTCGGCGTCGCGCGCCCGCCAAGCTGCGCCCATGTCACCGCGTCCGATCGTCAGCGTGGTGGTCGCGGCGCGCGACGTGCGGCCCTACCTGCGCGACGCCGTGCGCAGCGCGCTCGACCAGGCGGTACCGGTCGAGGTGCTGGTCATCGACGACGGATCCCACGACGGCACCGGCGAGGTTGCGCTCGCGCTGGGCGATCCCCGCGTCCTGGTCCTGCGCCACCCGACGGCGCGCGGACCGTCGGCGTCCCGGAACCGCGCGATCGCCATGGCGCGCGGCGAGTGGATCGCGCCGCTCGATGCCGACGACGCCTTCATGCCCGGCCGGCTCGCGCAGCTGATGCGGTCGCCGGCGGCGACCTGGGCGGACGTCATCGCCGACGACGTCGCCTACGTCCCGCACGGGAGCGCGGAACCGCGTGCCACCCTGCTCGGCCAGCTGTCGGGCAGCGGCCGGACGCTCGCCGTCGATCCGGTGCGCTTCGCCGCGACCCACCGCTTCGGCCGGCCGGGCCTGCACCTGGGCATGGCCAAGCCGCTGATCCGCCGCGCGTTCCTGCGCGACCACGCCATCGCCTACGACGAGCGCGCGCTCTTCTTCGAGGACTTCTGGCTGTACCTCGACTGCCTGCTCGCCGGGGCGCGATTCGCGGTGGTCCCGGAGCCGGGCTACCGCTACCGCGAGCGGCGTCCCGGCGCGCTGACGGGATCCGATGTCCTGGTGCGCCTGGCGGCCTATCGGCGCGGCACCGAGCGGCGCCTGGCGCGCGGCGACATCCGCGCTCGACCGGCGCTCGCGCGCGCGCTCGCCGCGAACCTGTCGGTGTTCCGACGCGCCGAGGCGTGGCACCGCGTGCGCCGGGCGCTGAGCGCCGGCCGCGCCTGCGCGGCGCTGCGCCTGTGGCGACGCGAGCCGTGCGCGCTGCTCGAGCCGCTCTGGCGCCTGCGCGAGCGCCTCGCCGGGTGAAGCGTCGATTGGCCGCGACGCCGCGGCGGCGACGCTCGGCGGCATGGACATTGACGTGCATCCCTGCGCCACGCCCGACGAGCGCGCGGCGGCGTTGGCGCTGCGCCACGCGGTCTTCGTCGCCGAGCAGGGCGTCCCAGCGGAGCTCGAGCTCGACGCCGCCGACGCCGACGCCATGCACCTGGTCGCCGTCGTCGCCGGCGCGGTGGTCGGCGCCGCGCGGCTGGTCCCGCGCGACGACGGCTCGATCAAGGTCGGCCGCGTCTGCGTGCGTCGCGACGCCCGCGGTCGCGGCATCGGCCGCGCGCTGATGGCCGCCGCCCACGGCCAAGCGCGCGCGCGGGGCGCGCGCCGCATCGTCCTGCACGCACAGCTGGCCGTGAGCGGCTTCTATCGCGACCTCGGTTATCGCGTCGTGGGCCCGGCATTCGTCGAGGCGGCCATCGCGCACGAGCGGATGGAGCTCGCGCTCGACTGAGGGAGCGGCTTCGAGCCTCCGCTATGTCGCCGCCAGCCGCGCCGATTCCCTGGTCGCCAACCGCCGCTTGAGGTCCGCCGCGGCCAGGGCGTAGCCACCGCCGGCGGCGTCGACGAAGTGCAGGTGCTCACCCGCCGCGCGGTCGCCGATCAGGCAGGTCATCAGCGCCGCACCGGCGATGTGCAGCCCGTAGACCAGGTCGCCGCGCCGGTGGTGCTCGCTCAGCCACGCCTCGAGCGCGACGCGCTGCTGAGGGCCGCCAGCCAGGACCACGCGCAGCGTGTCGTCGAACTTGCGCCGATCGGTGTTGGCGACGACCTCGCCCTTGTAGCAGCCCCACCGCACGCCGGCGAAGCGGATGCCCGTGGCGAACAGCACGCGGCCGAGCGCGACCTGCGCGCGCACGCCCTGCCGGTACAGCCAGCGGGCCGGCGACGAACGCAGGAAGGTCCGCACCGCGGTCTCCCCCGCGAACGCGCCCTGCCCGCGCGCCAGCTCGAGCGTCGACGGGGAGACCGGGTGGCTGCTCTCGTCGGCGCCGTAGAACTGCTCGATCGCCGCGCACACCTCGTGGTAGATCGCCGCGTCCTGCGCCGGATCGCCGGTGGTCGCCTCGACCAGCAGCGCGACGGTCTCGCCGCGCGGGCTGGGGACCTCGTTCCAGCGGCATTCGAGGCCGCTGCAATCCGGCGCCGTGTCCCCGGTGTCGGGGACGCGATAGGTGGCGCCGGCCGTGCGGTCCTTGATCAGGCGCTCGGCGGCGCGCAGGCCGCCACCAGCGAACATCGCCTGGACGTAGGTGGGCGAGACGCGGTGGCGCGCGACCAGCACGCGCGCGCCGGAGGCGCGCACCGTGGCGACCGGCACGGTGCCGACGCGCAGGTCGAGCGCGAACGCGCCGCGCGCCATGCCGCGCACCGCCGCGAGCGCGGCGCGCGTGGCGGCCAGCGACTCGGGCGGGATGCAGAAGGACGCGCCGTCGCCGCCGAACACGAACGGCACGCGCGCCGGCGCGACCGCGTTGACCACCGCCGCGATCGCCGAGACGCCGACCAGGTTGACGTCCTTGTAGCGACCAGCGCGGATCGCGTCGGTCGAGCCCTGCACATCGGCCACCGCGACGTGCCAGTCGTCCGGGACCTCGGCATAGCGCTCGAGGTCGGCGAACTCGGCGAAGCGCTCGATGATCGTTAGTTCGGTGTAGGACCAGGCCATGCGCTGCTCGGAGGACGGTCTCCGGGTCAGCATACCCCCGACCTCGCGCAGGCGCACGATCGGCGGTACCGGCGCGGGGAACCCGGGCGGAGGCCGTCGCACACGGCGCCGGCGGCACCGGGGCGGTGATGACCGGCCCTGGACGATCCCGGTAGCACGCCCCACAGCCGGGCCGGATGCTCGCGACCGCCGGAGCTCCCATGCCGCGCCTCCTCGTCCTGTGCGCTAGCGTGGCGATCGTGACCGCCGCGACCGTCCTGAGCGCCTGCCGTGACGCCGGCGTGCCGGTGGAACCGGCGTCCGTCGCGATCGGCGACGCGACGGCCGCCGACGGCGTCGTCGCCTGGCGGCGCGCGGTCACCACCGCCGACGCGACGGCGCAGCGCCGCTTCGACGAGGGCTTCATGCGCTTCGTCGCCTTCGACCACGAGCAGGCGCGGCGCGCCTTCGCGGCCGCGGCGCGGCAGGATCCGCAGTGCGCGATGGCGCACTGGGGCGTGGCGCTGACCTACGGCCCGCACGACGACCGGGCGCTGTCCGACGCCGATGCGGCGGCGGCGCGGGCGGCGGTCGGACGCGCGGCGGCCGCGAGCGGCGCGTCGGCGCTCGAACGCGCGCTGATCGCCGCGCTCGTAGGCCGGCACGCGGCGGCGCCGCCCGGAGGATCGCCGACGCCGGAGCTCGCCTACGCCTCCGCCATGCAGGAACTCTGGCGACGTCATCCCGACGATGCCGACATCGCCGCGCTGGCCGCCGCCGCGCTCATGCTGCGCCGCCCCGCCGACCTGTGGCGGCGCGACGGCCGGCCACGGCCGGGCACCGCGGAGGCGATCGCGATCCTCGACGCGACCCTCGCGTCCGCCCCCGATCATCCGTTCGCCAACCACCTGCTCATCCACGCCTACGAGGCCGCGCCCGATCCGAGCCCGGCCGACGCCGCCGCCGACCGGCTGCGCACGCTGGTGCCGGGCATGAGCCATCTCGTGCACATGCCGTCGCACATCGACGTGCGCCGCGGCCGGTGGGACCAGGCGATCCTCGCCAACGAGCGGGCCATCGCGCTCGACCGTGCGTACCGCCAGCGCACCGAAGCGATCGGCTCCTTCCGCTTCTTCATGGCGCACAACAACCAGATGCTCGCGTTCGCGGCGATGATGAGCGGGCGTTGCCGGCGCGCGGTCGCCGAGCTGCGCGCGCTGGTCGCCGATCTGCCGGAGCGCTTCCGCGACGACCACGCGCCCTACGTCGACGGCTACGTCGCGGGGCCGATCGAGGGCCTGGTCCGCGCCGGAGAATGGCGGGCGGTGCTGGCCGAGCCGGAGCCGCACGCGCGCTTCCCCTTCGCCCGCGCCATCCGCTTCGCCGCGCGCGGCATCGCGCACGCGGCGCTGGGCGAGGTCGTGGCGGCGCGGCGCGAGCAGACGTCCTTCCGCGCCGCCCAGGCGCTGATCCCGGCGCAGACCGAGGTCGGCGCCAATCCCGGGCGCGCCATCGCGGCGGTCGCCGAGCGCATGCTCGCCGGCGAGATCCTGATCGCCGAGGGCCGCATCGACGCCGGCGCCGACCTGCTGCGGCACGGCATCGTCCTCGAGGACGCGCTGCGCTACGATGAGCCGCCGGGCTGGCTGGTCCCCCTGCGCCACGGCCTGGGCGCGGCGCTCATGAAGCACGGCCGCGCGGCGCAGGCCGAAGCGGTCTACCGCGCCGACCTCGCGCACTGGCCCGACAACGGCTGGTCGCTGTACGGGCTGGCGGAGAGCCTGCGCGCGCAGGGCCGCGGCGACGAGGCGGCGGCGGTCGACGAGCGCTTCGCGCGGGTGTGGCGCGACGCGGACATCGCCATCACCTCGTCGTGCCTGTGCGTGCCGGGCGGCTGAGACGTCGACGGTTCAGCGACGGCGCGCCGAGAGCCGCGACTGGCGGCGCATGACGCGCCGCTTCTCCTCGGCGTCGCGCTGCGCGCGGGTCGCGCGTATCGCCAGCCAGATCCACTGGCGGCGGCCGCGGCTGCCGTGCGCGCGCACCTCGACCAGCTCGGTGAGGAAGCCGAGGCGGCGCAGGCGCTGGGTGAACGGCTCGTCCTTGACCGCCGACCACACCGCGAGCACGCCGCCGGGACGCAGCGCCCGGTACGCGGTGCCCAGGCCCTCGACCCCGTACAGCCAGTTGTTGGCGGTGGTCACCATGCCGTTCGGTCCGTTGTCGACGTCGAGCAGGATGAGGTCGAAGGCGTCGACGCTGGCGCGCATGAGCTCGGCGACGTCGCCGACGTGGACCGCGACCCGGGCGTCGTCGAGCGGCCGGTCGGCGAGCGGCCCGAGCGGGCCGCGGTTCCACGCGACCACCGCCGGGATCAGCTCGGCGACCGTGATGCGGCCGTCGGCGGGCAGCCGGCGCAGCGCTGCTCCGGTGGTGAAGCCCATGCCCAGCCCGCCGACCAGCACCCGCGTCGCGGCGCGCTCGCCCAGGCGGTCGAAGCCGAGCTCGGCCAGCGCCTTCTCCGATCCGAAGGCGCCGCTGTTCATCAGCTCGCCGCGGCCGACGCGGATCGAGAACTCGCGCACGTGCTGGAAGAGGTGCAGCTCGCCGCCGCCGGGGATCGGCGCGCTGTCGATGAGGGTCCAGGGCTTCACGGCGGGAGGACGGTAGGCGACGCGCCGGCGCGCGCACGCGCCGGCACGCGCGTCGTTGAGCGCGCGGGCGCGCGGGCGACCATCCCGCATGCCCCATGCCCACCTCGCCATCGTCCGCTGGCAGCGCACCTCCGACCAGTTCCTGCAGGGCCGCTACAGCCGTGAGCACACCTGGCGGTTCGACGGCGGCGTCACCGTCCCGGCGTCGCCGGCGCCATCGGTGGTGCCGGCGCCGTGGTCGAACCCCGCGCACGTCGACCCCGAGGAGGCGTTCGTCGCCGCGCTGTCGAGCTGCCACCTGCTGACCTTCCTGTGGCTGGCGAGCAAGGCGGGCGTCGTCGTCGACGCCTACGAGGACCACGCCGAGGGCTTCCTCGCCAAGAACGAGCGCGGCGTGCCGTGGATCGCGCGCGTCGACCTGCATCCGCGCATCGCCTTCGCGGGCGCGCCGCCGGACGCCGCCGCGCTCGCCGATCTCCACCACCGCGCGCACGAGCAGTGCTACATCGCCAATTCGGTGCGCAGCGAGGTCCGGGTGCTCGAGCCGCGCGCCGCGGAAGGCGGATGACGGCGGCCTCGGCGCGCTGACGATCCCGCGCAGCGCGCGACCGCGCGCAGGAGCGCCGATGCGCAGCTACGATCTCGACAGGGGACTGAGCGCGACGCGCATCATGTACGGCTGCATGCCGCTGGGCGGCTCGTGGGACGGCCAGCCGCCGACCGCGGCGGCGCGCGCGCGGGCGGTGAAGGCGGTGCGCGCGGCGCTCGACGCCGGCATCGACTGCTTCGACCACGCCGACATCTATTGCCGCGGCGCGTCGGAGGCGGTGTTCGCCGACGCCCTGGCCGAGATCGGCGCCGGCCGCGACCGTCTCGTCCTGCAATCGAAGTGCGGCATCCGCTTCGCCGGCGAGCCGGACGCGTCCGCCCCGGCGCGCTACGACTTCTCGTACGCGCACATCGTCGCCGCGACCGAGGGCATCCTGGCGCGGCTGCGCACCGACCGCCTCGACCTGCTGGTCCTGCACCGTCCCGACGCGCTGGTCGAGCCCGAGGAGGTCGCGCGCGCCTTCGACCACCTCCACGCCGCCGGCAAGGTCCGCCACGTCGGCGTCAGCAACCATACCGCCGCGCAGATCGAGCTCATGCGCCGGCACGTGCGCCAGCGCATCGTCGTCAACCAGGTCCAGCTGAGCCTGGTGCACAGCCACCTCATCGACGACGGCGTGTTCGCGAACACCGACACCGCGACCCACGGCGTCGCCGGCACGCTCGACTACTGCCGGCTGCACGGCATCACCATCCAGGCGTGGGGGCCGCTCGGCGGCGGCGCCGCGCTGGGCGGCGCGCAGCGGCCGGAGCTGGCCAAGCGCATCGCCGCGATCCGCGCGCGCGCGGGTTGCGCCGCGGAGGCCGTGCCGATCGCCTGGCTGCTGCGCCACCCGGCGCGGATCCAGCCGATCATCGGCAGCACCGATCCCGCGCGCATCGCCGCCGCGTGCGCCGCCGACGCGATCGAGCTGAGCCGCGAGGAGTGGTATGCGCTCGCCACCGCCGCACGGGGTCGTCCCGGACCGTAGGCGGACGAGGCGGATGGTCGGGGAGCCGACGCGCCTTGACCCGCGGCCGGCGCGCGCTTCGGATCCCGCCATGCCAGCGATCCGCGACCCCGCGCCGATGCCGTCACGTCCGCTCGGCCGCTGCCGCCGCCTGCGCGCGGCGCTCATCGCGCTCACCGCGCTCGCCGCGGCCCACGGGGAAGAGGTCGTCATGGACGCGATCGTCATCGACGCGCGGACCACGGTCGCCGAGCAGCCGCGCGCGCGCCTCGGGATCAACTGCGACTACCTCGTCGACGCGCCCGCCGCGGACCTGACCGCGGCGCTGCGGCCGCTGGCGCCGGCGTACATCCGCTATCCGGGCGGCGGCAAGTCGCAGACCAACCTGTGGTCGACGCCGCCATTCGCGCGATCCGAGCCGGCGCTGGCGCGGCTCGGTCCGGGCGAGTGGCCGTCGTGCGATGCGCGGCTCTTCGATCTCGCCGCCGGCCGCTTCGCGCGCGAGCCGCTCGGCTTCGACGACTTCCTCGGCGTCTGCCGCGACCTCGGCGCGCAGCCGACCGTGGTGGTCGCGTTCGACCCGCAGTACCGCGTGGCGGTCGACGGCGGCAGTGTCGTCGAGCGCGAGCGGCTGATCGAGACCGCCGTCGCCTGGGTCCGCCACGCGCGCGGCGCCGTACGCTGGTGGGAGCTCGGCAACGAGACCGACTACCTGCACCACTACGGCGGCACCGATGACGCCGCGCGCTACGCGGCCGACGTCCTGGCGTTCGCGCGCGCGATGAAGGCGGCCGACCCGACGATCCGCATCGGCATCAACGGCCGCTACGCGGCGTGGTGGGCGACGGTGCTGCCGCTGGTCGCGGCGGACATCGACTTCCTCGCCGTGCACGACTACCCCGGCTGGGAGTGGGCGGGCTACGATGCCTGGCTGACGCGCGACGCGGCCATCGGCGTCCTGCGCATCGCCGCCGAGGCGATCGATCGGCATGCGCCGCCGGAGCACCGCGCGCGCCTCGCCATCGCGCTGACCGAGACCGGGGTCATCGACTGGTCGAAGAAGTGGACGCCGGCGGCGGATCTCGGCCACGCGCTGCCGCTCGCCGAGCTCGTCGGCCGCCTGCTCGCCGAGCCGCGGCTCGCGTTCTTCCAGTTCTGGAACACGCGCTGGGTCGACACCGCGCTGGGCGGCGCTGAGCCGGGGCCGCTCGACGCCTTCGCCGCCGATTGGCGACGCACGCCGTCCGGCGATGTGCTCGCGGCCTGGGCCGCGGCGCTGCGCGACCGGCTGGTGGCGGTGCGCGATGCGCCGCTGGTGAAGGGATTCGCCTCGGTCGGGGACGACGGCGGCTGGACGCTGATCCTGCTCAACAAGGACCGCAGCCGGCGCGTCGTGCGCGTCACGGCCGAGGGCCTGGACTTGGGACTGGCGAAGCGACGCTCGTTCACCGGCACGGGGCCGGAGGATCGCGCGCCGACCTGGAGCGCCGAGGAGGACGTCGCCGACCTGTCCGCCCTGGAATTGCCGCCGGTGTCGATGACGGTCGTCTCGTCGCGGTGACCTCGGGCGACCGGCGTCCGCAGCGCGGACGCCGGTGCTAGCGCGAACGGCTCAGCGCGCGTTCTTGCGCTTCTCTTCCTTGGCCGCGCGCTTTTCCTTCAGCGACATGGCGGGGGCCTTCTTGGCTTCGCGCGTCTGCTTCTGCTTCTCTTTGGTCATGGGATGTCCTTGGCTGCTGGTTGATCGACGGACGGTGGTTCAGGCCGACGCGGCGCGGACCGACCCGAACAGGGCGACCGCGTCGTAACGCGCGCGGCCGACGACCACATCGGTGGTGGTACGGAGGTAGTCGGCGACCGGATAGCTCGAGATCTTGCCGCGGCACGCCAGGCGCAGCGCCGCGACATCCTCGGCGGGGGTGGCCTTGGTCACCGAGCCGATGCGGGTCACGAGGCTGTCGATGGACGGATGGATGACGTGGCTGTGGGAGCGTTGCGGACGCATGGGATCTCCAGGAATGGCACCGACGATCTGGACGTCTGCGGCGTGGGACACGCCGCGTGGGCTCAGGGACGCATGATACCGAGGGGCGTGGACCCGCGAGGATAGCGAGCCGGGTGCATGCACGCCAGCGACTTGAACCGACTGTGCCTGCGCCTCAGCGCCCGGTGAACTCGCCGCGCGCATCGCGGTAGACCCAGGCCCCCGCATCGCGCGTGAACCGGGAGATCTCGGCGAGCACGCCGTCCCGCTCGCCGGCGCGGTAGTGGGCGCGGAAGCGCACGACGCCCTCCGCATCCCCGCGTCCGCCGCGGTCGCGGTCCAGCACCTCGAGCCGGGTCCAGACCAGCGCGAACGCCTCGCGGAAGTCGCCGGGCCGCATGCGCGCCCGCGCCGACGGATGGCTGGTGCGGATCAGGTACGCCGCGTTGCGGCGCGCGAAGGCGCTGAAGCGCGAGCGCATCAGCGCCTCGGCCGTGATCGCCTCCGCTCCGGCATGCAGCGGTCCGCAGCAGTCGTCGTAGGGCAGGCCCGAGCAGCACGGGCAATCAGCGCTCATGGCCCCTCGCCGGACGCGCCGGCGGCGCGCGGCGTCCGCCGCGCGCCGGTCAGGCGGATGAGGGCGTGCATCGCGCCGGGCGCGTGCCGGTACGCCCAGGTCAGCGCCTTGCCATGCAGCGTGATGACGCGTTCACGGGCGCGGCGATCGATCGCCCGGACCATCGCCCGCGCCGCGGCGTCGACGTCGCCGCGCAGCCACGCCGGCACGGGATCGGGCGCGCCCGCGTGCACGCGTCCGGCGTTGTCGGTGCGGCGGAAGTCGCTGTCGACGAATCCAGGGCTGATCAGCGTCACCGCGATGCCGTCGGCGCGCCATTCGTCGCGCAGCGCCATGGCCAGCGCGCGCACCGCGAACTTGCTCATCGCGTAGGGCGACGAGCCGGGCAGCGCGATGTGGCCCATGACGCTGCCCATGACCGCGAAACGGCCGCGCGTGAGGCGCAGCGCCGGGTGCGCCGCGCGGGCGGTGCGCAGCACGCCGAAGACGTTGGTCTCGAACAGCCGCCGGTAGTCGTCGAGCGCGAGCCCGACGACCGGTCCGCTGACGCCGAAGCCGGCGTTGGCGATGGCGATGTCCAGTCCGCCGAAACGCGCGATCCCGGCCGCCACGGCGCGCTCGACCTCGCCATCGCGCGCCACATCGCAGGCCGTGGCGATGGCCTCGCCCCCCAGCGCGTGCACAGCCGCGGCGACGGCCTCGAGCAGGTCCAGACGACGCGCGGCGAGGATCAGCCGAGCGCCACGCGCCGCATAACGCCGCGCCAACGCCGCGCCGATGCCGGAGGAGGCGCCGGTGATCAGCACGCGGGTCGGCGCTGGCGCCGGACTCATGCGCGAGCGCCCGAGCGGGAATGGATCGGTGCCGGCGGCATCGTCAGGAACCGTCGTCATGCCGGGAAGCGGCGCTAGCCTGGAGCGCGAGGCATCCCATGCGCGCAATCCATCCGCCGGCGGCGATCGTCGCCCTCCTCGCCCTCTGCGGGTGCGGCGGCGAGCCCCAGCCGGCCCCGCAGGCACAGACCGAGGCCAAGCCGGCCAGCGAGACCGACACGCTGCGCGCCGCGGACGCGGTCGGCTACGACGGCGAGGCGCTGCAGCGCAACGTCGACCGCATGCAGCGCCAGGCGGCCGAGCAGGCGGCGGCCACCGATGCGGCGGCGCGCGGCGCGACGGAGTAGCGGACGCGGGCGTGGCGCCCGCGGTGATCAGCCGCCGCCGCTGGGGTCGCGCAGGCCGACGCCGTAGAAGTAGTCGTACTCGCCGTTGTCGCTCGGGTCGGTGTCGATCCGGAACGACGAGATCAGCAGCGCGTCCTCCATGAACATCACGAAGACGTCGGTGGTCACCGTGCCGGACGTCTGGCGGAAGGTGAACGCGCCCTCGCACTCGTTCGACATCCGATTGATCGAGCCGTCGTAGATATGCGGTGAAGCCGCGACCGGCAGCAGTGTTCCACGCGCGATCTCGGTCACGCCATCGGTCACGACGACCTCGGCGGCGGCATCGAGGGTGATCGTGTACGCGCCGATCGACGGCGTTCCGCTCTCGTCGTTGTTGCTGTCGGTGTGCGCGTCGAGCTTGCGGTAGATCATCGAGCGGTAGCTGCCGGCCACGGCCGGGTCGTAGGCGGCGTCGTCGGCGGCACGGACGCACACCAGGCCCCCGTTGGGCGTATCGATGGCGAAGAAGCCGCCGGTGGTGCGGAAGAGGTACGACGTCTGCTCGACGCCCATGTCCTCGTAGGTGATGGTCAGATGGGTCGAGTCGCTGCCCTGGACGATATCCGCGGCGGGCAGCAGGTCATCGGGGAGGAAACCCGCTTCGAGCGGCGGGTCCTCGGCGGTCGCGCCCGGGCGCCCGCCATACGGCCAGTAGCCGCCCGCCGTGACTCCGGCAGGCGCCATCGAGATGTGACCCAGTTCGACGCCGCCGCTGTTGGTGCGGAACTGCATGTAGTTGTATTCGCCGCTCGTCATGTCGGACGGGCTGACCGCGTCCTTGGTGAAGGCGGTGATGATCGATGGCTCGTCGGACGTCGGCCCGGTCCCCGCCGCCTCGAGGATGAGGGCGAAGCCGGGCACCTCGTAGCCCGAGGTCCCCAGCACGCCGCTCGGATCGTCGATCGTGAAGACACCGTTCGAATCGACCTCGAAGGTCGCCGTCCCGCTGTCGCCGTTGGAGCGGTTCTCATAGGCGATCGTGCCCGCTTCGTCATCGATCGCGATGCTGATGAAGTCGCCGACGCTCGCCGTCCCGTTGTAGGTGCGCGCGGTCGAGACCTCCTCCTCGTCGTCGCTGCCGCCGAACGGCAGGCCGCAACCGACCATGGCGAGGGCGAGGGCGCTGAGGGTGGCGGAAGCGGCGACGGTGTGGAAGCGGCGCATGACGTTCTCCGGCGGGAAGCCGGCACAATCATACTCCGCGTTCACCGCCGGCGCCCGGCACTCCTGGCGACGCCGGCCAGCGGACGACGGAAGTAGGCTTCGAGCGGCATTTCGACGCGTGATCCGCTCCGGTCAGCCGTGCTTCCTCACCGCATGCACCAGGCGGTCGAGCTCCTGCATGAAGCGATTGCGATCCTGCGCCTGCATCGGCTTCGGGCCGCCGCGCACGTCGCCCGCCCCGCGCAGGTACTGCATCAGCTCGCGCTGCGCGAGGGCATCGCCGATCGTGTCCTTGTCGCGCACCTCGCCGCGGCCGGTGATGACCCGCGCCCCCTTCGCCAGGCAGCGCGCCGAGAGCGGGATGTCGTCGCTGACCACGATGTCGCCGGCGCCGACGCGCTCGGCGATCCAGTTGTCCGCGGCGTCGAAGCCGTCGTCGACCACCTCGAGCCGGATGGTCGGATCGTTGGGCATGGTGATCCACTGGTTGGCGACCACGGTCACCGCCAGCGCGTAGCGCTTCGCGACGCGATAGGTCTCCTCCTTCACCGGGCAGGCGTCGGCGTCGATGAAGACGTGCAGCATGGCGCGATCGTTCCGGCTCGGGAACGCAGCCGCAACCAGCCCGCGCCGTCAGGCGAACCAGTGGCTGGTCGTCGGGTTCGGCGTCGCCGCCACCGGGCCGATTCCGCGGCGGATGCCGCGCGAATAGCGCTGCTCGTGCTGGATCCAGAAGTCGCAGCCGTCGGGCACGTGGTTCACCTTGAGGTTGCGCCGCAGCCACGCCGAACGGTTCTCGTCGACCGCGTGCAGCAGGCCGTTGGTGAAGAACACCGCGCTGCCGGCCGGGCAGCGCACGCGCACGGCGCCGGGCACCAGCCCGTAATCGGTCATGCGGCGGTCGAGCGGCGCGTGCTGGCTGCCGGGGATGACCAGCAGCGACCCGTTGTCCTCGTGCATGTCCGCCAGGTAGTAGACGCAGTTGATCCACCACAGCCGCGGATCGCCGGGCGTGTGGTCCTGATGCCAGGGCTGGCGACAGCCGCAGTGCGCGTACATCGCCTGCATGCTCAGACCGGTGGGCCGGACGGCGCATCCGGCGAGCTCGGCGGCGATGGCGCGCGAACGCTCGTCGACCTGCAGCGCGGCCAGCGTCGGCCCGCGCGTCTCGAGCCCCCCGACGTGGTAGCTGTAGACGCCCCACTGCGTCCAGTAGCCGAGCTCGAAGGCGTCGCGCACGCGCAGCGGCGGCGGATCGGCGATGACGGAATCGGTCTCGGCCATCAGCGCCGCGACACGGTCCGGATCGAGGAAGCGCTCGACGACGAGGTAGCCCTCGCGGTGGAAGCGGGCGACGGATTCGGCGCCGAGGGCGATGGCGGGCGCGCTGCTCATGACTGGCTCCTGACCGGCGATCCTGCGCGCGCGTCCCCGGCGCGGGAGGGCGGACGTTGTGCGTCGGATTGGCGATCGCTTGCGCGTTCGTGCTGGCGCGCCGGGCGCGGATGCGGGAACATCGGCGGGCATGTCCGACGTGATCTTCTCCCGGTTCCGGTCGCCCAGCGCCAGGGACCTCGCGTCGCTGACGCTGCGCTCGCTCGGCCACGTGCGCTACCGGCCGCCGACGGCCTGCGTCCGCCCGGACGGCTGGCACGTCGACGTGCTGGTGCACACCGTCGGCGGATGCGCCCGCGGCGTCATCGATGGCGTGCGATCGACGGCGACCGCGGGCTCGCTGTGGATCCATCCGCGCGATCGCGCGTACCGCTTCGACATCGACCCGAAGGTCGCTTTCTGGGAGGGACGCTGGATCGAGGTCGACGGCGCCTGGCTGCGGCCGCTGATCGCGCGCCTCGGTCTGGCGGGCGTGCACCACGTGCCGGGATGCGCCGGCGCGGCGGGCGTCGTCGACGAGCTCTTCGCCTGCTTCCGGGCCGCAGGCGCCGAACGCGGCGAAGGCGACGCCGACGACCACGCCGGCGCCCTCATCTGGCGGATCCTCGCGATCGCGGGCGACGCCGCGCGACGCCGTCGCGCGCGCGTCGATCCGAGCGGCCTCGCCGTCGAGCGCGCGCGACGCTTCGCGCTGACGGATCTCGGCCGCGCCATCCGGCTCGACGATCTGGCGCGCGCCGCGGGGCTCAGCCCGTTCCACTTCGCGCGCGTGTTCAAGGCTCGCACCGGCGCGTCGCCGATCGACTGGCTGCGCGGGGCGCGCCTCGCCCGCGCGCAGGAGCTGCTGCGCGCGGGCGAGGACATCAAGCGCGTGGCGCGCGCGGTCGGCTACGGATCGGCCGCGCATTTCACCACCGCCTTCACGCGGCAGGTCGGTTATCCGCCAGGCGCGTTCCGCGACCACGCGGTCGGCGACGGGCGCGGCGACGAGGCCTGAGCGCGTCACGCCGCCGCCGGACGACGCGCCGTCAGCCGTCGAGCCGGTAGCCGGTGCGCGCCAGCTGCGCGCGCAGCAGCGCGCGCATGGCGCCGCCGAGACCGTCGTCGGCGGCGTGGCCGAGGCGGGCGCGTTCGGCCGCCAGGTGCGCCTCGCGCGCGTTCGCCACCGCGAGCAGCTCGGCCTGCAGCGCCGCGCGATGCGCGGCCTGGGCGGCGATATGCGCGCGGCGCGCCGCCGCGTCGAGCGCGCGCAGCGCCTCGGGCAGGGCCGCATCGGGCACGCTGGCGAGATCGAAGCCGGGATCGGCGCAGGCGTCGACCAGGTCCCAATGGTGGTTGCGGTACTGGCCGCCGGCCTTCGATCGCGCGCGGTCGCAGAAGCTGGAGCTGCCGTACGAGGCGGCGTTGCCATCCTGCACGGCCTGCCGAGCGACGTTGGCGGCGCCGAGCGCGCCGTAGGCGACGTAGGTGTCGTTGAGCTTGGCGTTGAGCGCGGCGATGCGCTCGTCGTGGGGCGTCGCGATCGCGACCTGGATGCGATCCTGCTCGATGTCGAGCGCGCCTCCGCCGCCCAGGCGCGCGGCTTCGCTCCAGCAGCCGGCGACGCCGGCACCGTGCGGACCGCAATGGATGGTGTTGATCAGGACGCCCTTGGCGACGGCGGCGCGGCACGCCTCGGCGAAGGGCACCGGACCCTGCGTGAACGGCTCGTTCCCGGCGATGAACACGGCGCGGTAGTGATCGCCGCTGGTCCAGCGCAGGTCCCCGACCGCGCGGGCGATGGCCTGGCCGCAGTGCTCGGAGCCGCCATTGGTGCGCAGCGCGAACAGCGCCGCCGAGATCGCGTCGAGATCGGTCGTCAGCGGCACGACCTGCCGGACCCAGCCGAGCGTCGCGTCGATGCCGTCGTTGCCGTACTCGTAGAGCGCCACGCGCAGATCGGGCAGCCGGTCGCCGCGCCGCGCCCGCGCCACGTCGTTGACCACCGCCCACAACCGCGCGCGCGCCTGATCGATCAGGCCATCCATGCTGCCCGAGGTGTCGAGCAGGATGGCGAGTTCGATCGGCGTGCGCTCGGCGGCCACGGCGGCGACGGTCGCGGCGCCGGGATCGTCCGCGCACCACGCCGTGGGCGCGCAGGCGGCGCAGCCGGTGATGAGCGCGAGGGTGAGGGCCAGGGGATGACGCATGGGTGGCTCCAGGGGTATGGCTGGAGTGTGCGCGCGCGCGCACGGACGTGCGTAACAGGTTCGTCACGGCGTGCAGGGCGAAGCGCGAAGCGCGAAGCTCGCGGCTCGAAGCCCGCGGCTCGAAGCCCGCGGCTCGAAGCCCGCGGCTCGAAGCCCGCAGCCCGCAGCCCGCAGCCCGCAGCCCGCAGCCCGACCGCAGGATGCGCCCGGGATGAAGCGAGCGGCTACTTCCGCGTGCAGTACTGCGCGAGCGCCTTCTGCAGCGATACCACGTCGACCCCCCGTTTGAGCTCGCGCCGCACCGGCTCGGCGGTGCCGGTCAGCCACATCTTCAGCTCGCAGTCGCCATCGAAGTGCCCGGCGGTCTCGACGCTGAAGTGCGTGATCGACCGGTAGAAGATCGAATGGTAGTCGGTCTTGCTGCCGGTGATCCCCTGCTTGTCGACCAGGATCACGCGCGCCGTGGTGAAGACCATGAGGTCGCGGACCATCCGGAAGGCGCGCTCGATCTGCTCGCCATCGAACAGCACCGGCGCGAACTGCTCGGCGAGCTTGGCGGCGTCGATCTCGGCGGCGTTGCCGAACAGCGATGATATCAGGCCCAAGGCGTGCTCCGTGCGGGAGGCCCCGTCATAACGCCGGCGCGGGCGGACGCTAACCGGGACGCGCACCGCCCGGATCGCGCCGCCCGCGAGCCGCGGCTCTCACGTCCGGCAACGGCGCAGCCAGTCCTGCGGCGTCGCGCCGGCCACCTCGCGGAAGACCCGCGAGAAGTAGAACGCGCTGCTGAAGCCGAGCGACGCGGCCACCGCCTTCACCGATGCGCCGGGCTGCGCCAGGCGCGCCTTCGCCTCGCGCACGCGCAGCCAGCGCAGGCGCTCGACCAGGGTCATGCCGGTCTCGGCGCGGAAACGGTGCGCGAGCGTCGATTCGGCCATGCCGAGCGCGGCGGCGATGCCGGCCCGCGATGGCGGCGCGGCCAGCGAGCGCGCGATCAGCAGGTCGACCTGCGCGAGCAGCGCGTTCGCCGGTTCGTCGCCCGGAAGGCGCCACGGATCGCGTTCATCGCCGGCGCCGCCGCCGGCCGCGGACAAGGCGAGTCCGAGCGCCACCAGCAGGTGCCCGTGCGCCGCCAGGGCGTCTCCCGGCGCGCCGCGCGCCTGCGCCGCGGTCATCGCGCGCACCGCGGCGGCGATGCGGTCGTCGCGGTCGAGCACCACGGCGAAGGTCCGGTCGGTGAGCGGCGGCAGGTCGCCGGCGATGCTGAAGAAGGACCACATGCACTCGCGCTCGGGATCGGGCCGCGCGATGCGGTCGGTGAAATCGACGCCCGGCGCGATCAGCACCCAGGCGCGCGACGGGCAGGCGAACTCGACGGCGCCGCGATCGGGGGTGACGATGCGCTTGTCGACGCCGTCGATGCCGCTCCAGACCATCGTCCACTGCGCGAACGGCTGCGACGGGCGCCACCGGCCGAGCCGCTCGCGATCGACGCGCACCACGACGCGGTGGGACGACGCCAGGGCGACGCGCGCCTTGCCGAGCACGGAATCATATGCCGTCTGCACGCCGCTGGTCATCGCCGCGCTAGCCTAGTGCGCATGACCACCGCGACCACCGCCGCGCCGATCATCCCCCGCCTGCCGGCGCCGGCGGCTCTCGCCGTCCATCTCGATGCGCTCGAGGAGCACGGCTGGACCGTGATCCCCGGCTTCCTCGACGGAGGCACCACCGCGCGCCTTCGCCAGCACATGGATGCCCTCCTCCCGCCGGTCGCGCGCGATGCCAGGGTGCACGAGCTGCGCCATCCGATCCCCGGCGCGATCATGGCCGAGCTGATCACCGACCAGCACCTCGCGCTGGCACGCGCGCTGCTGCGCGCCGGCGACGGCCTGCGCCTGCTCGAGCAGGTGCTGATCCGCACCGATCCGTCCTGCGGACAGCCGGCAGCGCGCGGTTGGCATGTCGACGCGGCGTTCTATCCACGCCACCGCGCGGCGACGCCGCGCCAGACCTACTACCAATGCGTCCACGCGCTGTGCGACATCCGGCCCGGCGGCGGCGCGACGATGATCGTCCCCGGATCGCACCGACGGCTGCTGGCGGCGACCGCGCGCATCGAGTCCACGGCCTTCATCCCGGCGGTGAGGCAGGAGGAGCTGAGGACCGCGGCGCTGCGCCTCGCCGAGATCGATGCGTCGGCCGGCATCGAGCTGACCGCGCGCGAGGGCGACCTGGTGCTGTTCGATCCGACGTGCCTGCACAGCGCGTCGGCCAACATCGGCGCGAGCGCGCGCTACGTGCTCTTCCAATCGTTCATCGACGACAGCGCGCACGACATGAACGCCGAGCTCGAGGCGCGCGGCTACCGCTCGGGCTTCTCCGACGATCTGCGCGGGGCGCTGACGCCGGAGCGGCGACGGCTGCTGCGGCGGCCGTGACGCTGTGCAACTCGACCACGGCGGCCGTAGGTCGTTCGCCGGAACCCGCTGTGATGGGGAAACGGAGAATGGATATGACTGGATCGAACCCCACCGCTTCACCGACGACCGGCGCGACCCCCGCGACCACCCTCGATGACCTCAAGGCCGGAGCCGAACTCTACGCCGGAGCCGCCGCCGATGCCGTGACCAACGTCGGACGCGACCTCAAGGCGCGCGCCGGGCTGTACTCCGAAGCCGCGACGGAACAGTGGCACAAGGTCAGCGCCAGCGCGTGCGACCTGAGCCGGAACGCCGTCGAGCTGGTGCGCCGGCGCCCGGTGCAGTCGCTGATCGCCGTCGCCGGCATCGCGGCGATCGCCGCGCTGTTCATCCAGCGCCGCCGTCGCCAGCGCTGATCGTCCCGGGGCGCGTGCGAGCGCGCGCGCCCCTCCCTGCCCCCAGGACCCCCCGCCCGCGCCGCGGCATCCCGGAACGGGACCGGATCCCGCCCTGCAACGCATGGACCGGTTTGATCGCCGGCCGGACGTGGGGTACTACTGCATGACCGGTCGTCATCGCCCACGACCACGTGCAGGAATGGCCAACAACGATCCCACCTTGCTGATGCCGGACGGCCCGGCGCCCCGCCAACGCGGCGCCGCCGCCGTGCTGCAGGAAGGACTGCCCAAGACCATCGGCGACTTCCGCATCGCCCAGCGGGCGGGCGCGGGCGCCATGGGCGAGGTCTACCTGGCGACGCATCGCTCCACCGGCGAGGAGGCGGCGATCAAGGTGGTGTCGCCGCGCATGGCGATGGACCATGCCTTCGTCCAACGCTTCCAGCGCGAGATCGAGGCGCTGATCGCGCTCGACCACCCGAACATCGCGCGCGCGATCGCCTACGGCCTGCACGATATGCGGCCGTGGCTGGCGATGGAGTTCGTCCGCGGCCCCGACCTCGCCGATCTGCAGCGCAAGGTCGGCGCCTTGCCCGAGGACGTCGCGCTGCGCCTGGCGATGCAGATCGCGCGTGGTCTCGATCACGTGCACGCGACCGCGGGCCTCATCCACCGCGACATCAAGCCGTCGAACATCCTGGTGGCGATCGCCACGGGCAAGGAGGGCATCGGCTGCCAGGCGGGCGAGCACCTGCCCAAGATCATCGACTTCGGCTTGGCGAAGAGCACGGGCGACGACGGCGAAGCCGGCCTGACGCAGAGCGGCGCCATGCTCGGCACGCCCTACTTCATGTCGCCCGAGCAGATCCGCAACGAACCCGACCTCGATCTGCGCACCGACATCTACGCGCTGGGCGGGACGCTGTTCCGCCTGCTCACCGATCGCGTGCCGTACGAGGGCACCTCGCAGGGCATGATCCTGTCGCAGCACCTGACCGCGCCGGTGCCCGACCCGCGCCGGCACGTGCCCGGACTGCACGGCGCGACCGCGGCCCTGGTGATGAAGGCCCTGGCGAAGGAGCCGGACCGCCGCTTCCCCAGCCATGCCGCGTTCATCGCCGCGTGCGAGGTCGCCCTGGCCGGCACGCACCAGCGCGATCACGGCACCGTTCCGAGCACCTATCCGCCGCTGGTCGTTCCCGGCGTCCAGCCGCGCCAGGCGACGCTGCCGGTGCTCGACGACGACGACCCGTTCGCCGTCTCGGCCCAACGCGACCACACGATGTACGTGCCGCATGCGCCGGTGCCCACGACCGCCGGGGACCACAGCGAGCTGGACCAGGCCCTGCGCGAGGACCACCGCGGGCCCGTGTACGTCGCCGCGCCGACGGCGAGCGAGCTGGACCAGCCGGCGACACGGGCGCTGCGCCGCGGACTGAGCGAACGCATCCAGGCGAAGCAGCAGAGCAGCGGCGCGCACCCGATCGTCGACCTGGTGAAGGACCTGCCGCGCGTCGCCAAGCCCCGACCGCCGCGCGAGAGCGCGGTCTACCGCCGGGTCCCCGAGGGCCGATCGCTCAAGCCGTTCGTCGTGCTGGCGATCTCGCTGGCGGCGTTCCTGCTGTATCTCGCGCTGCACTGACGCGCTGGCGCAAGCCGGTCGTCACGTCGGGCGCGCCGCGGGCGATGGTCCTGGCGCGGCGGCTGGCGCGGGCGCCGATGCTGGCGCCGATGCTGGCGGCGTTGCGGGCACCGGCGGCGGCATCAAGGCGATCAGCGTCGTTCGGATCGCGGTCAGCACGCGGCTGCGCGACTCGATCGCGTCCTCCTTTCGCGGCGGCTCGATCCACCAGCGCGCGCGCAGCTTCACGCCGTTCGCGGTGAGGTCGACCAGCAGCACGTCGGGGGCGGGGTCCGGCAGGACGCCAGCGTGGTCGCGGATGGCCTGCGCGACATCGCTGCGCACGCGGTCGACCTCGAGGCCGCGGTGGATCTCGAAATCGTATTCCATGCGCCGGCTCGGGTAGGCGGTGTTGACGACCACCGGGCTGGTGAAGAGGTTCGCGTTGGGGATGACGATGCGGCGGCCGTCGTAGGTCCTGATCAGCGTCGCCCGCGTCTGGATGTCCTCGACGGTGCCCTCCTCGCCGGCGAAGACGATCTGGTCGCCGATCAGGAACGGCCGCGTGATCAGCAGCAGCAGTCCGGCGAGGAAGTTCTGGAAGATGTCGCGGAAGGCGAAGCCGATGGCGACGCCGCTGATGCCGAGCAGCTGCACGAGGTGCCCGGGGGTCAGCGACGGGAAGACGATGGACAACGCGATCAGCAGCCCGGCGATGCGCACCGCCAGCTGGACGAGGCGGCCCAGGACCTTCGCCAGGAACGGGTGCTGATCGCGGTCGATCCGGCCGCTGCCGAAGCGCACGGCCTTCGAGACGATCATGCCGATGATCACGAAGACGAAGAGCACGACGATCGCGATGCCGACCTTCGGCAGGGCGCGCAGCGCCGCCTCGGTCATGGCCCGGATCTGCTCATCGATCACCGCGAAATCCATCGCCACCCCAGGGGACTCGTACCAGGCCGCACGTTTTCCGCTGCCTCTTCGCCCCGGCCCCTCCACAGCCGACCCTTCGCTCACGGGTCCGGTTCCCGCCTCCGCGCCGCCGGCGTCGACGTCACTCGACCTGATCGGCGCCGAGATCCAGGGGCCCGCCGAGTTCGCGGCCGTCCACATCCACCGGTGCGCGCGGCCGCGGCGCGATGCGATCGTCGGGTATGGCCCGACCCTTCCCCCGGGCGATGGCCATGCCCGCCGCGGTGAGATGGACATCGCCCTCGCCCGGTGCGACGAAGGCGCCCTCGAGCGCCGCGAAGACGTTGTCGCCGGCATCGACCTCGGCGTCGAACCGCGGCGCGGCGCAGCGCACCAGGTTGTTGAAGAAGCGCACGTCGGCGCAGCCGGCCATGACGTGCACGACGTTCGCCGCGGGATCGGCGCTCCACACCGTGTTGTTGTACAGCGCGCAGTCGGCGGCGTGGGCGAGCTCGATGGCCTTGTCGGCGCCGCGGACGACGACGTTGTTGCGCACCACGGCGCGCGTGACGTGGCGCATCTCGCCGGCGTCCTCGGCGCGGTGCGGATTGCCCAATGCGATGCCGCGGTCGCAGCCGACGACGACGTTGTTCTCGATCAGCACGTCGCGCGAATCGACCCAGACGAAGATCGCGCCGCGCCCACCGCCGTTGCGACCGCGGATGCCGCGGAAGGTGTTGCCGCGGACCGTCCACTGGCGCAGGCCCATCAGGTCGATGCCGGCGATGTAGTCGCCGTCGAACGAGTCGGGCAGCTCCTTGGGGTGATCGTCCTCGAACAGGCAGCCCTCGACCAGGCCGCCGCGCGGACAGCTCGCCTCGTCCGGCGGCCTCGTCCCCTTCAGCGCGCGCTCCCAGATGTTCCGGAAGCGGACGTTGCGCACCGTCGGCCGATCGATCGGGCCGCTCTCGGCTTTGAACGCGACCGCGTTGGTCGCCACGTTCTCGATGGTCAGGTCGGCGAGGGTGCACTGCGCGCCGGCCGTGAACCACATCATCTGGCCGCTGCCCTGGTCCGTGCCGTCGAGCACGACCGCGTCGCGCGTCCCCGAACCGCCGCGCACGGTCACCCGGTCCTTGCCGATGATCAGCACGCGATCGGGCCGGTACGTGCCGTCGGCGATCAGGATCGTATCGCCGTCCTGCAGGTCGACGAAAGCCGCCTTGAGCTGCGCGGCGTCGGCGACCGCGACGGTGCGGTCGGCGGCGCCGAGCATGGCGACGGGCGCGACGAGCACGACGAGCTGGAGCGTGAGACGCATGGAGCGGGGTCCGGGTGGCGACGAGGTGCAACCCAGTATCGCCTGCCGAACGTCGATCGGGTACCGCGATCTGCCGCGCGCGGCCGACCGCACGACCGTCCCCGACGTCACACCGCCAGGCCGGCAGCGTTGCCCGAGGCCCACGCCCACTGGAAATTGTAGCCGCCGAGCCAGCCGGTGACGTCGACCACCTCGCCGATGAAGTGCAGGCCGGGAACCGTGCGCGCCTCCATGGTCTGCGACGACAGCTCGGCGGTGTCGACGCCGCCGCGCGTCACCTCGGCCTTGCGGTACCCCTCCGTGCCCGAGGGCACCACCCGCCAGGCGTGCAACGCGTCGGCGATCGCCGCGATGTCGCGCGCGCCGAGCTGGGCGACGGGCTTGTCGACGCCGAGCGCCGCCAGCCGGCGCTGCGCCAGGCGCTTGGGCAGGAACTCGCCGAGGTGGTTCGAGGCGAGGGCCTTGACCCCGGCGCGCTTGGCGTCGGCGAGCATCGCCGCGAGGTCGCGCTCCGGCGCCAGGTCGATGGTCACCGGGGCGCCGTGCCGCCAATAGGACGAGACCTGCAGGATCGCCGGGCCGCTCAGCCCGGCATGGGTCACCAGCAGGTGCTCGCGGAATTCCGCCGCCGCGGTGCGGACGACCGCGTCGGCCGAGACCCCGCTCAGGTCGGCCATGCCATCGGCGGCGCCGAGCGTGAACGGCACCAGCGCCGGATCGGTCGCGACGATCTTCAGTCCGAAGCGGCGCGCGAGCGCATAGCCGAAGTCGGTCGCCCCGATCGTCGGGATCGACAGGCCGCCGGTCGCCACGACCACGCGCTCGGCCGAGAAGGTGTCGCGGTCGGTGACGATGGTGAAGCGCTCGTCGCGGTCGACGCTGGCGACCCGGCACCCCGTGACGATGGCGACGTTCGCCGCCGCGCATTCCGCCAGCAGCAGGTCGACGATCTGCTTGGCGGGACCGTCGCAGAACAGCTGGCCAAGCTTCTTCTCGTGGTAGGCGATGCCGTGGCGTTCGACCAGGGCGATGAAGTCCTCGGGCGAGAACCGCGCGAGCGCCGACTTGCAGAAGTGCGGGTTGGCGGAGAGGTAGTTCGCCGGCCCGGCGTCGCGGTTGGTGAAGTTGCAGCGCCCGCCGCCCGAGATCAGGATCTTCCTGCCGAGCTTGTCGGCGTGGTCGACGACCACGACCGAGCGCCCCCGCCGACCGGCGGTGATGGCGCAGTACAGCCCGGCCGCCCCGCCGCCGATCACCAGCACGTCGCACCGGCGCATGCCGCGACCGTCGGCGAGCATCCGCGGCGCGCAACCGCAGGGGCGTCGGACGTACGCACCCGCCCGTCCCGCGCCTGTCGGAAGTCACGACGACCACGACCGATGCCGACGCTCGCCGATCGGCCATGCTGCGGCTATCCTCGCACCGGACCCGGGAGCGCCCGCCATGGAGAACATCATCACCGCCGCCGTCGGCATCGCGTCGCGGTCGCTCGTGCTGGGCACGGCGCTGGTCGCCGTCGCGGCGGGTCGGCTCGCCGCCGCCGCCGAGGAGCTGCCCAAGATCGTCCGCGACCAGCTCGAGGTCGTGCAACCGGCGATCGCGAAGGCCCAGGCCGAGTACGCCCGGAAGGTCCGCGACGAGAACGCGAAACTGATCGTCGTCATCCAGAAGGCGATGGAGAAGGCGACCAAGGCGGGGAAGCTCGACGACGCCGTGGCGCTGAGGAACGCGCTCGAGCTCGCCAAGAGCGGCGAGCTGCTGCAGCCGTTCGTCGAGCCGACGACCAGCGGACTGCTCGGCCTGGAGGCGGCCGCCACCGACGCCGGCCCGGCGGTGATCACGTTGTCGTCGGGAGATCCGGTCGGCACCCTCGCGCCGAACCAACCGGCATTCGCCAACCGCGACTTCCTTTTCAGCGCCGTCGCGAAGGAGCTGATGAACCTCAGCTATGCCCAGCGCTCGTTCAAGGAACCGGCGCCGTGCACGATCACGGTCGTGTCGCCGGGCGTGCTCTACGTCGCGGTCGGCGCCCCGAGCGACGGGCTCGACTTCGCCGCGCTGGGCTTCACCGCGACCGATCTGAAGGTGAAGCACGCCGCCGGCGAGCAGGCGATCGTGAGGAAGACCGTGCGCGCCGGCGAGACCATCACCCTGGCGGCGAGCGCGACCATCAACTCGTTCCCGATCTGGAAGGGTCCGGCCGACGCGAAGTGAGGACGAGGCCGGAGGACGGTCTCATGGCTCGCAGCGCGCAGCGCGAAGCTCGAAGGGAATCCGAGGACGGCCGCGCTGTCACAGCGCGATGCCTGGGACGGGCGCGGCTGCGGCCGGCGCGAACCAGCGGTGCAGCTTCTCCTCATCGACCGCCGCAGCCGCCTCGATGGACGGTTCGGCGTCACCGTGGCGACCGGTGACGATGGCGCCGTACCTCATCGCGCCACGCAGGCCGATGGTCAGCTGCCCCCCGTTCTCGGCGAGGCGTGACGCCGTCAGCGGCTGGGCGAGCTCCCACGCCATCTCGGCGAGCGCGACGCGGACCTCGCCCTGGTAGCTCTTCAGCTGCGGCACGTGGACCAGCAGGCAGATGCCATCCGGCGCGATGCGGCAGTAGGTCAGGAAATGCTCGTGCGTCATCGTCGTCGTGCGGTCGTGCGCGCCGCCGGCGAAGCGCTGCGCCTGCTCGGCCTTCATCAGCGTGGCGAAGGCGGTCGCCAGGGCGACATCGTCCCCGAAGCCGATGGCGTCGACGTGGCGATCGATGGCGTCGTCGGCGGCCTGGAAGGCAGCCTCGGCCGGCGTCAGCGGACGCGACGGCACGAAGACCGCGCGGTAGGCGACGGTTCCCCCCAGGACGAGCACGACGAGCAGGATGAAGCGGACCACGGTCACCTCGGGCGATGACGCTACCGGGCTGCCTGGGCTGGAAAAACGAGCTCTGGGGCGCGTATCGCGCGGCGTTGCCCGGCGAAGCACGCGTGAACCAAAAATAAAGATCGTGTTGTCGAGTTCCCGCTCGGTATACCCCAAGGTCGATGAGTCCCGATGCCGCACCCCGAGATCGTCCGCGTCGCTTCCCATGCGATGCGACCGCCACGTGTCCGCGATCGGTCCTCCGACCAACCACCCCAAGGAATCGACCATGACCAACGCCGCCACCTCCCCGAATCCGATGCGCGAGAAGGCCCAGGAGATCAAGGACAACATCGTCGAGATGACCGGCATGGTCCGGGACGCCGCCCGCGACAAGCTCTGCGATGCGAAGGACGGGGCCGCCGCGCGCCTGCGTTCGGGCGTCGATCAGGCCGGCAGGGCGCGCGACAGCGTCGTCGATCTGGCCAAGGCGAATCCGACCGCGACGGTCCTGGCCTGCCTGTGCGCCGGCGCGCTCGCCGGCTTCTTCATCGCGCGCAGGCGGTGAGCGGATGAGCGGGTCGACCTCGGTGCCTCCTTCCGCGCCCATCGCCGGACGATGCATCGGCCCACGCCTTCCGGGTGGCGACGGTTCGCCGTCGCGGCCCGCGGGCGAGGTCGATCCGCGCGCGGCGGCATGCGCATGAGCCACGGGTCCGAGCACCGCGACTGGCGGCTCATCGCCGCGGCGCAGCGCGACGCGCAACGCCGGCTCGCCGAGGAGTCCGACCGCCTCGCGCGCGACCTCGCGAGCCGCGTCGATATCGACGGCGTCGTCCGGCGTCATCCGCTGGCCGCTGGCGCGATCGCCATCGTCGCGGGTTTCTGCGCCGCGAAGGCGGCGAGACGGTGGTGGCGAGACCGTGCCGATCGCGACCCGACCGCGTCGGAGGCACCGGCGATGATCCCCGGCCATGACGTTCCGCCGAGCGGCCACGGCGGCTTCCTGACGCGCCTGTTCACCCGGATCGTGGTGCCGATGCTGGTCGACCGCGCCCTGGCATCCATCCGCGCGAGCGACGCGCCGACGGCTGACCCGCCTCCTTCCGCGGGGTCGCCGCGCAGGGGCGACGACGCGTGATCGCGAGCCGCTCGCGGCACGACCTCGCACGCACGAAAAATATTGATGAGACGACGTCGTTCCCGATCGCTATGATGCGGGTCGTTGCCTCTCTCGCACCCTCGCCCGCACGCGGAAATCCCATGAAAATGTCGCTCGCCATCGCCCTCGTCATCGTCGGCATCGTCCTGCTGATCGTCGGTCTCGGCTCGGCCGACTCGATCCAGAACGCGTTCTCGCGGCTGTTCAGCGGCGAGCTCACCGGGAAGACCATGTGGCTGATCGTCGGCGGCTGCGTCCTCGCGGTCGTCGGTCTGATCGGCTGCATGCGCAGCCGTCGGGCGTGACCCGCATCCCTTCGTCGATCATCATCACCACCACCAGACTCAAGGACTCCCATCCCATGGCCAAGAACGAACGCACCTCCAAAGCCGTCGCGAAGAAGGCCTCGAAGGTCATGCGCGATCCCAAGGCGACCGCGTCGTCGAAGTCGATCGCCGCGTCGGCGCTGACCCAGACCGCGGACCGCAAGCGCAAGTAGGCGGCCGTCCGTCCGTCCGGACGGCGTGCCGCTTCCGCCTCCACCACTCATCCGAGGTCATCCCATGCTCTATTGGGCAGTCGTCTTCTTCATCGTCGCCATCGTCGCCGGCATCTTCGGCTTCGGCGGCGTCGCCAACGACTCAGCGTACATCGCCAAGATCCTCGCGATCATCGGCATCGTGCTGGCGCTGGTGTCGTTCCTGTTCCATCGCCGCGGGCGCTCGTCGGGCAATTGATCGCCCTGGCCTCACGCACCGCCCACGGCGGTGCGTGAGGTTGCGCCGCTCATCGCCCGGGCAGGATCGATCGCATGGTCGACCACCTGCTCGGCGAACGCATCGCGAACTGGGTCTCCGATTACACCGGGGCCGACGCCATCCGCCTGTTCCCGCAGGACGTGCAGGAGAGCGCGCACCCCGTGCTCGAGACGCTGCTGACCGCGGCCTGCGAGGCGCGCGGCGTGGCGCTCGACGCCATCACCGAGGACGACCTGCGGCGCGCGCTGCTCGAGCACGTCGCGCGCTTCGACCTGCCGCCATCGGTGCGCGCGTTCGTCCCCAGCCTGTGCCGCGCCTTCCTCGAGGATCTCCAGAAGCAGGGCCGCCTCGGCACCGGCCTCGCCCTCGGCCGCTTCGTCGGCGCGTTGAAGCAGCCCTACCTGACCGCGAGCGCCTCCGGTCCGAAGAAGCCGCCGAAACGCAGCGGCAAGCCCGGACGCAACGACCCGTGCTCGTGCGGCAGCGGCAAGAAGTACAAGAAGTGCTGTCTGCCCAAGGAATCGCTGGGCTGAGCGAGCTGCGAGCTGCGAGCTGCGAGCTGCGAGCTGCGAGCTGCGAGCTGCGAGCTGCGAGCTGCGACGCTCGCGCCTGGGCTCGAGCCTGGACGTCTTCGCTCCCTGTTGAAACGACCGAGCCCCCGCGACATCGCGAGGGCTCGAGCGACGACGGGAGACGACGGCCGCGCGTCACTTCGCGCGCGTGTACACCATCTCGAACATCTTGGTCTCGGCGCCGCCCTGCGGCGTCCCGAACATCGTGCACGTCATCTTGTCCGCGGATTCGTTCGCGACGACCATGCGCATGGCCATCGGCCCATCGACGCCCGGGCAGTGCTCCATGGTGCCGTGCAGGACGATGGTCTTGCCGCCGTCCGCGCTCTGGCCCTTCATCACCGTCAGGTCGGTCGAGGCGGTGTGCATCCAGCTCGAGACGTACTGCTTGGCGGTGGTGTCGTAGCCGTTGAAGCCGATCGCGCTGTAGGGCTTGCCCATGAACTCGCCGACGAGCTCCTCGCGGATCCACTTGCCCTCGAGCGTCGAGGTCCTGGTCGACTTGTGCTTGGCGGTCATCGGCGGGGCCGAGGGATCCATCCACATGGTCTCCTCGATGGTCCACGAGCCGACCGTCTTGGCCAAGGCCTCGTGCTCGGGGCCGGTCTTCGCCATCTGCTCCATCGCCGCCTGCATCGCGGCGGGATCCGGCTTCTTGGCGTCGTCCGCGCCAAGGGCGGGCGCGGCGAGCGCCGCGGTGAGGAGGATGAGTCGCGTGATCGATCGCATGGGTTCTCCTGGTGCGGGTCGGAGGGTGCCGCAGCCATGTCTCCTACAAGCGGAGGCATCGCAGGGCGTCACAGGCTCGCGGCCGCGCCGGCGCTCGCCGTGCTGCTTCCGCGTTCCGGCGCGAACGCTCTGCTGCGCGACGAACCCGTGCCTCGGAGCCCCGCATGCTGCCCGAACTCGCCCCCCTCGCGCACCAGTACCACTTCTCGGACGGCTTCATCGACCGCCTGGTCGGCGATTTCGCGGCGTCGGACTGGGCGCAGCGCGACGCGACCGGCCACGACGCGCGCTGGATCGTCGGCCATCTCGCCGCCATCCGCGCGCGCTGCGGCGGGGTGATGGGCCTGGAGGCGCGCGTCGAGCCCTGGCATGCGACGGTCGGCCGCGGCTCGCGCCCCGATCAGGTTCCGGCCGATGTGCAGGGCCCGGAACTGCTCGCGGCGTTCCACGACGCGCACCGCGCGATGACGGCGCGCTGGGATGCGCTGACCGCCGCCGATCTCGCCAAGCCGCTGGGCCGCACGCTGCCCGATGGCGCCGACACCAACGGCGGCGCGCTGCGCTTCCTCGCGTGGCACGAGGCCTACCACCTCGGCCAGCTCGGCCTGATCCGCCGGCTGGTCGGCAAGCCGGGTGCGGCGTGACGACGGCGCACGGGACGCGCTTCCAGCTGATGGTGCTCTACGACTGGAAGGCCGGCATCGACGCGCAGCGCATCGCCGTGCACGCGCAGCGGATCCGCGCGCTGCCGTCGCTCGTGCCGGGATTGATCGAGGTCCGCTTCGGCCCGCGGCTGTGCGGCCATCCGCAGGGCGAGAGCGAGGGCTGGGACCACGCCGCGGTGATGGTCTTCGCCCGCCACGCGGACTTCGTCGCCTTCGGCGCGACCCGGGCGCACGACGACGTGGCCATCGAGCTGGTCGCCGACCTCGAACGCATCTCCTCCGTCGGATTCGCGGGCTGACATGGCGACCCAGGCGGATGTCCGACGGATCGCGATGACGCTGCCGGCGAGCGAGGCGCTCGAGGACCGCTTCGGCTTCGCCGTGCGGGTCGGCGCCAAGGCCAAGGGATTCGCCTGGGTCTGGCTCGAGCGCACCGATCCCAAGCGCGCGCGCGTGCCGTGCCGCTCCATCCTGGCGGTGCGGGTGCGCGACGAGGACGAGAAGCGCGCGCTGCTCGCCCTCGACGCCGGGAAGTTCTTCACCGAGCCGCATTACAACGGCTATCCCGCGGTCCTCGTCCGCCTGAAGGCGGTGACCAGCGCCGAGCTGCGCCGGCTGCTGATCAACGCGTGGCGCTGCCAGGCGCCGCGCGCGCTGAGCGCCGGGTTCGATCCGTCGGCGATCCCGCGCTCGCGGCGCGCGTCGCCGTAACCATCAAGCGTCACGGTCGCCGAGCCATCGAGCTTCGGGCTTCGAGCTTCGAGCTTCGAGCTTCGAGCTTCGGGCTTCGGGCTTCGAGCTTTGGGCTTCGAGCTTCGAGCTTCGAGCTTCGGGCTTCGAGCTTCGCGCTCGAGCCTCGCGCCGTCAGCCCGGCCGCGGCTGGTACTGCGCGAAATGGTCGTCGGCCACGCTCGCCGGCAGGACGTGCTGGTTGACCGGATACAGCCGCGCGTCGTCGCCCGGAGCCTCGTCGGCCGGCGGCGCGGCGCGCAGATCGGTCGGGGTCATCCCGGTGGCGCGGCGGAACAGGCGCGTGAACGAGGCGTCGTCGACGAAGCCCAGCTCGTGCGCGATCGACTTGATGCTGCGCGCCGGATCGCGCAGCAGGCGCATGGCGTGACGCAGCTTGGCCTGCTGGCGGTAGCGCATCGGGCTGAGGCCGAAGCGGCCGCGGAAGGCGCGGATGAAGTGGTCGGGGCTGATGCCGATCTCGCCGGCGAGATCGGCGACGGCGAGGTCGCGCGACAGGTCGCTCGCCAGGCGCAGGCGCGCGCGCTGCCAGATGTCGATCGCCGCGCTGGCCGGCGCGCGGCCGGTCAGCGTGCCGGCGACCAGCGCGAGCAGGTCGTAGACCGCGCCGGTCGCGCGCAGGCGGAAGGCGACCCCGCCCTGGTCGAGATCGCGGCACAGGCGCTCGAAGACGGCGCGGATCTCGGCGAACGCCGCGCCGCAGCGCACCACCGGCGGCAGCTCGCCGAGCTCGTCGAGCCACGGGATCCCGCGGCTGCGCTGCCCGGAGGCGAACAGCACGTGCAGCTGCCAGAACGAGGTCGGTCCGCGATTGCCGTAGCGGTTGCCGTCGGCCGGGCCGAAGCAGATCAGGTCGCCGGCGCCGGCGGTGAAGCGGCCGCGATGGGTCGTGGCCTCGATCTCGCCGTGCTCGATCAGGATGAAATGATATCCGGGCACCCGGTAGCGGTGGTCGGTGTCGCGATGGAACCGCCAGTAGCCGGACAGCGAAACGCGGGGGCTCAGCTCGTCGAGTGACAGGGTCGGCGCGTCGATCGGTTCCGGCCCCTCGGATGTCGTCATCGGCCACCTCACTGCGTTCATGCGGTCGGCGTCGGACCGTACCATGGCGAGCAGATGCCGCGAGCCCACCGATCCGGACGCCCTCGCCGTGTCGTCCATGTCCGGCGGCGCGACGGTTTCACCCTCTTCGAGACCGCGATCTCGCTGGCGGTCATCGGCACCGCCGTGCTGTCGGCGATGCTGATGATGCCCGCGGGGCTGCGCGTCCACCGCCTGGCGCGGTTCCAGCTGCTGGCGGCGGCCAAGGCCGAGGAGCTGGTCGAGCTGTTCCTCGCCTCCGCCAACGTGCGCTCGAACATCGAGAGCGAGGCGACGGCGCCGTGGGAGGTGCCCGCCGCGTACGGCTCGCAGGCGATGGACCTCGAGGCGCGGGTCGCCAGCAACAAGGCCGGCGTCATCCCCCTTCCGGGCGCGCTCAGCCGGCGGATCGATTCCGACGGCGACGAGATCGCGCGCATCCTGGCCGAGGGCGGGGCGCTGCACTACTTCCACCCCGCCGCCGCGGGCGGCTTCGAGGAGCAGGTCTGGCTGGCCGCCGGCGGCGGCGCGCCGACCGATGCGCAGAAGCTGGTGTTCGCGGTGCGCGGCGCGCCGCAGCAGAACGCGATCGCGCTGTTCCCGTGGAAGGCGTGGCCGTACTACGCCGGCTATCCGTCGCCGCCGACCCACGTGCTGCGCATGCACGACGCCGACATGGCGCCGGGCGCGAAGCTGCTGGAATGGCCGCATCCGTCGTACGCCGCGTTCTGCTTCGATGGCGCCGGCCCCGCGTCGCAGCCGGGAGTCGACGCCGACCTCGCCGAGGTCTTCGCGTGCGCCGACGCCGGCGGCTTAGCGCACGGGTTCGAACCGTACGCCTACGGCTCGGGTCCGGCCACGCCGACCGTCGACGGCGCGATCCGCTACCTGCAGACCGCGCTCTGGTACTGCGCGCGCAAAGGCCTGGGCAGCGACTTCCACACGCCCGCGGCGACCACGCCGCCGCGCCGCGACTTCCTCGCGCAACCGCGCTGGCAGCAGGTCCACGCCATGCGCTTCCTCGCCCACGCGGGGCTCTGCCTGACGCGGTGGAAGACGCTGGCGGAGCTCGGCGGCCAGCCGTCCGGCGCGATCGGCCTGGCGATCCCGTCGGTGACCATCGCCGGCACCGCCTCGCCGGCGATCGAGCTGACCCACGACCTGATCCGCTTCTGGCACGACAGCGCGCTGGCGCTGGCCCGGCGCTACGCCGCCGAGGATCCGTACGACTGGGGCGCGCCGCGCATCACGCAGCACGCGCTGATGACCGACCATCCGCTGCTGCAGTGGGACCTCTTCTCGCCGCCGCTCAGCGGCCCGATCAGCGGCGCGCCCGGCGAATACGGCGCGCACTGGCGGCCGCTGTCGGCGTCGCCGGTCACCAACATCGGCGTCAGCATGAGCTATCCCGCCGCGCCGATCCCGGCCGGGATATGGGGACACCCGGAGCATTTCACCCTGCTCGACGGGTTCACGCTGGCCGAGCGCTGCCGCGAACTGGTGTTCTGGGCCGTCGACTGGCAGGCCTACGAGGACTGCGAGCTCTGCCCCAGCGAGGCGGTCGACGCCAGCCGCTACAACCTCGCCGCGCCGCTGCCGGGCGTCGACTTCGCCGGACGCATGTCCTTCCTGAAGTGGAGCGACCCGCATCTCTACGCCTACCGCAACCCGGAGAAGAACCAGGCGTTCTTCGCCGAGGTCGACGATCGGGCGACCGGCGCGCCGATCGGCGACGTCCTGCTCGGGTCGTACTTCGCCGCGACGACGTCGAACGATCAGGGCGCGTCGCTCGCGGCGCGGCAGTGCTTCACCGGACGCTGGGGCGCCGATCGCGATTTCGACGGCGTGCTCGATCGCGGTCCGGTGCCGCCGTCGGTGCGGCTGCGCGCGGTCACCATCGGCCGCTTCCTGTTCTACGATCCGCGCCTGCCGCTGGTGCTGAGATGAACGGCGGCGCGATGAGGCGCGGCTTCACCCTGCTCGAATGCCTGATCGCGATCGCCCTCGGCGTGGTCGCGATCACCACCTGCTTCGCCGGGGTGCGCGCGCTGACCGCGGCGGTGGCGACCGCCGGCCGGCTGTCGCTCGAGAACGCGCTGATGCGCGACGCCTGGTCGCAGGCCAAGCACGACGTGGACTTCTGGACCGACCTCGACGACCCGGCGGATGCGTCGCGCCAGGCCTTGCGCGCCTCGAGCGGCGGGATCGGCCTGCCGTTCACGCCGATGGCGACGCTCGGCGGCGAGGACGCGGCATCGCGCGCGCGCGAAGCCGCGTGGGCGGCGGACGACCCGGAGACCTGGTCCTACGGCAACACCAACGAGTTCTGGCGCGGCGACCTGCGCTTCGGCCGCTACGCCATCAGCCAGAACCTGGCGGCCGACCTGCTGGTCGAGGACGGCGCGACGAGCTATGGCCAGGTCCACGTCGCGCACACCTGGCTGCCGCGCCGCATGCGGCTGGTGGTCGCCGGGCTGGGGTTCTACGGCGCCGCCGACTACCTCCCGCCCAGCACGATCTGGTCGTGGTACGCGCCGTACCAGGGCGCGCCGCCCGCGCCGTGGGAGGCCGAGACCGTCGATGGTCCCGATGGCGCGACCGGTCCGTCGGGAGCGCCGTTGATGTTCCACCGCTGGCAGTCGCGGCTGTGCAACGACGACGGCTTCCAGGAGGTCCCGCGCGGGCTGTGGCGCCTGACGATGGGCTCGGTGTTCATCGTCGCCGATCCGCGGCGCCGGCCGGAGCCGCCGCTGGCGCAGCTGATCGACGAGCACCGCCGCTGGTACCGCGCCGGCTACACCGCCGATGCGGACGCGTACGGCGACCGCTCGTGGCGCGCGTTCCGCGCGGCGACCGACCAGCCCCGGGACCTGCTGCCGCTGGCGCCGGCGTGGTGGCCGCGCTTCGACACCGTCACCGCGCGCTTCATCAAGAACGGCCGCTTCGTCGCCATGTCGACGCTGCGCTGGACCAGCCCGCTCAGCGGCGAGACCACGCGGCTGACGTTCGCCTCGCTCGGCACCACCCTGCGCGGGGCGCGGCGGCAACGGCTGGTTGGCGGCGGCTGGGCCGATCCGGCGCAGGAGGGACTCGATGCGCCCTGAACCCTGCCGGCGCGGCGCGCTGCTGATCATCGTCACCGGCCTGGCCGCGTTGATCGCCGGGCTGTGCTTCTCCTTCCTGGTGCGCGCGCGCAGCGAGAGCGAGGCGATGGCGGTGGTCATGCGCGAGGCGCAGGCGCGCATCATGCTGGGCGCGGCGTGCGCGTACGTGATCGAGGCCGGTCGCATCGGCTGGGGCCGCGAGTGCTACGGCTGGCGCGACGTGCGCGACGGCCTGACCGGGCCGAAGCCCGACCTGGTCGGCGGCGACATCGCGCCGCGCATGCCGATCGGCGCCGTCGCGCGCCTGCCCGCCCACCTCATGGAGCGGCCGCCGTCGGCGGTCCACGTCGGGCTGGCCAATCCGATCGTGGTCGACGAGGCGTCGCCGCGGTTCGGCATGCCCTACCTGCGCCATCCCGATCCGCGGCCGATCGCCGCGACGTTCGCCGACTTCCGCGCCGGCGACCGCCGCCCGCTCACCGACACCGTCGCCCGCGCGTGGATCCGCGTGCGCCGCGACGATGTCGACGTCTTCACGGTCACCTGCGGCAGCGGCGCGACCCAGGGCTTCCGGGACTGGGACGAGGTCGCGGCCAGCGGCCACGCCGACGACTACGGCGGCGACCAGGTCCACTTCGACCAGCTCAGGAACGACGAGGCGCGGCTGTGGTACCGCCTGCAGTGGTCGCCGGCGATCGCGTCGCCCGAGCTGCACAATCCATACCCGGTGATGCGCGCCGGCTGGGCGCCGGGACCGATGAACGCGATCCACGTCGAGCACCACGTCGCGTTCGGCATGAACTCGTCGCAGGCGAAACCGTCGGGCGAGACCGACTGCCAGGGGCTGCAGCGCAACATGGGCGGGACGATCCGCTGGATCCAGCGGCTGCGGGAGGCTCCGGCGGCGTGGTGAGACCGGAAGCCGAGAAGGTCGAAGCCCGAAGCGCGACGCGCGAAGCCCGAGACCCGAAACCCGAAACCCGAAACCCGAACTCGGAGACTGCGCTGCCCATGCGGCGGACGGGCGGAGGATCGGCGACGCGCCGCAGGCCCGTTCGAGTTCGCGTCGATGCCGTGTAACGGCGGCGTCGCGCCGGGTAGACCCAGCACCCCGCTTCAGAAAGCACCGCATGTCACCGCTGCCGCGCGCCCTCCTCCTCATCGCCGTCGTCCTGACGCCGTGCCTCGCGCTCGAGAGCGGCACGGTCCGCCGGACGCTGGTCTCGTCCGGGGTCACGCGCACCTACGACCTGCACGTGCCGCGCATCGCGAGCGCGACGCGGCCGCTGCCGCTGGTCATCGCCTTCCATGCCTTCACCAGCTCCAGCGACGCGACCGAGAGCGGCAGCGGGTTCAGTCCGCTCGCCGACCAGGAGGGCTTCATCGTCGCCTACCCGAACGCGCTGCCGCATCCGGAGATCGGCGGCAACTCGTGGCTCTCGCGCGCGGGCGCGACGATCGACGGCAACGACGTCCTGATCGGCGACCTGGTCGCCGACATCCGCGCGCGCCACGCGGTCGACCCGCGGCGCATCTTCGCCAGCGGCATGTCCCAGGGCGGGGCGATGTCCTACCTCGCCGCGGGCGCGCATCCCGAGCTGTTCGCGGCGATCGCGCCGGTGGTGGTCAGCCTGCCGCGCTCGTTCGCGCTCGACGAGCTGCTGCCGCCACGGCCGGTCCCGGTGCTGATCATCAACGGCACCGACGACCGCGTCGTCCCGTACCACGGCGGGCTCGGCATCTTCGACGTCGACTTCATGCCGACCGAGGCGCTCGCGAAACGCCTCGCCGCGCACGACGCCTGCTTCCCGTATCCGTTCATCTACGACCTGCCGAACTGGAACTGGTTCGACGGCTGCGCCGTGCGGGTGACGAACTGGTTCTGGGGCGCGCAGGACAGCGAGGTCGTCCTGTACACCATCACCGGCGGCGGCCACACCTGGCCCGGCAGCCGCACCTGGATGCCGTGGTTCATCCTCGGCAACACCTGCCACGACATCGACGCGACGCGCGTGATCTGGGACTTCTTCAAGCGCCACCCGATGCCGGGCGGCCTGGCGAACTGAGCCGTCGCGTCCAGCGCTCAGCGCTTGGCGCGGATCAGCGGCACTCCGCCCGGCGCCTCGGCGACGGTCATGCGCTCGCCATCGACGGTCAACGCGTAGCGGCGCTCCTCGCCGCCGCGCGGCTGGACGACCAACGTGGCGGTGGTGGCGGTGGCGTCGTCGATGCGCCACATGCCGGCGACCATGCCGTCGGTCTCGAAGACCACGCGCGCGATGCGCGTCGTCAGGACGATGCCGAAGCCCTCGACCGCCTTGGCCGCCGTGACCGCCGCCGCCTGCTCCTTGGTCGCCGCCTTCTCGTCGACGCCCCAGGTGCCGTGCAGGTCGTCCTTGGTCAGCGGTTCGGCGCCCGCCGCGCGGGGCGACAGCAGGGCGAGCGCGACGACGGCGATGAGCGGGAGCGTGCGGATCATGGCGCCATCGTCGGCTCGCGCCGGTGCCGGCCACCGGCGATGCCCGCCGCGGCCGGCGAGGTCTGACACACGCGGCGCCGCTCAGCCGCCGCGCAGGAACGCGGCGAACGCGCGACGCTCGACGTAGACCAGGAACAGCGTCAGCACGACGATCGCGATGAGCAGCGGATTCGCGAGCCCCTCGCCGCCCATCAGGAAGACGTGCGCCGCGAGGATGTTGACGATGATCGGCCCGAGGATCAGCAGGCCGAGCCGACGCGTGATCGGGATCGCGATCAGCGCGCCGCCGATCAGCTCGAGGATCTTGATGAAGTCGAAGTAGTGGGTCGGCGCCATCGCGCCGAAGAACAGTGCCAGCGGCGTCCCTTCCGGCGGGGGCGGCATCGGCACGAGCTTGAAGAGGTAGGTCACCGCCGAGGCGATGAAGAGCAGCCCGAGCAGGGCTCCGGCGACGGCGGCGAGCTTGTTCATGGACCCGGATGTAGCGCGGCCGCCGGCGCAGTCATGCCGCGATGCCGGCCTCGCGCCCGCGCCCGCCCGATACCTGTGCCGCCCCCTGAAGACGGCGGGCGTGCTCCACACCCGCGACCACGCAGGATCCCGGTCCAACGGGATCCTCCACCCACGCGAGCGACCGGGGTCCCCCCCGGAAGCTACCGAAGCAGCACGCCCGCCACCTACCGCATGAACCCAGCAGATCTCCATCCCGCCCCCTCGCGACTGAACCGCCGTCAGGTGCTCGGCCTCGCCGCGTGCCTGGTCGGCGGCATCGTCCCCGCCCTGCGTTCCGGCGAGGCCGATCCCACTCCCGCCGCGCCGGTCCCGTCGCCGCGCGACCGCATCCGCGCCTGGTGCGGCCCGCTGCCGGCGCGCGGCGAGCTGCGCGTCGCGAGGTGCGCCGCCACGAGTACGCGCGCCACACCCAGATCGCCCTGCTCTACGACGGCGACGCCGGCGAGCGCATCGCCGCGTACCTGCTGCTGCCGCGCAGCGGCGATCGGCGGCCGCTGCCGGCGGTCGTCGCCGCGCATCCCTGCGCGCGGCGCTGCGCCGTCGGCAAGGAGCAGGTCGTGCGCCGCTGCGCCGATCTGCCCGACGGATCCTTCGGGCTCGAGCTCGTGCGCCGCGGCTTCGCCGTCATCGCCCCGGACGCCGCCAAGGTCGGCGAGCGCTGCGACCGCCGCCTGCGCCAGCCCTGGCAGGAGGCGGACGACGTCGGCGGCGGCGCGGCGCGCTGCTGTGAGGCGCCCGGCGGCTCGCTCGGCGCGATCCGCTGGAAACGCGTCCACGACACCATGCGCGCCGTCGACCTGCTCGCCCAGCACCGCCGCGTCGATGCGACGCGCATCGGCGTCATCGGCCACGGGCTCGGCGCCGACACGCTGCTCCTGACGATGGCGCACGACGAGCGCATCCGCTGTGCCGCGCTGGCCGGCGCCGGCGCGTGCCCGGCCGATCCATCGCGCGAGCTGCCCGCCGCGACCCTGCTCGCCGCCGCGGCGCCACGGCCGCTGATCGAGTTCGCGCGTGCCGGCGTGCGCCGCACCGCGCACGCCGACGCCGGGCGCGCCTATGCCGCGGCCGGCGCCCCCGCCGCGCTCGCCCTGGTCGAGGGGGATGGACCCGAGGCCGCGTTCCCGCCCGCGTCGCGCGCCGCCGCGTGCGACTGGCTCGAACGGCACCTGATGGCGGCGGCGCCGATCGCGCCGGCGGACGCAAAGCCGGGCGGCGACGACTTCTGAGCCGCGACGCGGCGGCGGGTTCCGCGCCGCGTCGCGCGCGCGCGGATCACGCACCGGGATGACAGGCGGCAGAGCACACACCGCGCGCTGTCGGAGAATCCCCAGGGAACCGCCGGCGTCGCCCGTACGTGTTACCCCGCATGCGGACCATCAGCCTCGGCGGCCTCGGCCTCGGCCACCTGCGCGACCTCGCCGTCGGCGCGCTTCCCGCCGGAGGAGGCGATGGCCTGGTCGGGCCGGTCGCGCGCGAACGCGCGCCGGCCGAACCGGCCGGCGGCGGGCGCGAGGCGCGCCTGCCCGACGCCGACGCCTTCGCCGAGCTGGTCGGCCGCCTGTCGTCGCGGCTGGTGCGCTTCCTCGACCGCTTCCTCGGCGACCACGCGCGGGCGCGCGACCTGACGCAGGAGGCGTTCCTGCGCCTGCACCAGCGCCTGCTGACGCTGCCGCCCGAATTGGCGGCGACCGATCCGACCGCGCTGCTCTACACCATCGCCGCCAACCTCGGCCGCGACGAGCTGCGCCGGCGCAAGCTGCGGCGCGAGAAGTCCTTCTCCGGGATGGTCGAGCGCTCGGCGAACGGACCGCGGCCCGACGAGGCGATCGAGCGCGCCGAGGACGGCGACCACGTGCGCGCGGCGCTGGCGCGGCTGGAGCCGGACAAGCGCCTGCTGCTGGTGCTGCGCGACGTCGACGGCCTCGGCTACGAGCGCATCGCCGAGATCCTGGCGGTGCCGATCGGCACGGTGAAGTCGCGCATCAGCCGCGCGCGCCTGGCCTTCCGCGACCAGTGGACCGCGGTCGGCGGGGAGGCCGTGCGATGAGCCTCGACTGCGTCGCGGCCGAGGAGCGCTTCTCCGCCAACATCGACAACGAGCTGCCGGCGGTCGAGCTGCACGCGCTCAACGACCACATCCGCGGCTGCGCCGCGTGCGCCGCCGGGCTGTTCCGCCTGCGCGCGTCGCTCGGGGCGCTGCGCGCGCTGCCGTCGCCGACCAGCGACGACCTGGTCGCGCGCATCCTCGGCGCGGTCGCGGCGACGCGCCCGGCGGTGGCCAGGCCGCAGGCGTGGTTCGCGCGCGTCGGCGCGGCGCTGTCGCGCCCGCGGCCACGCCTGCGCCGCGCGACCGTCGCGGCGGTCGCCGCGACGCTGGTCATCGCCATCGCCGCCGCCACCGGCGCCTGGGCCGGACGCGCCGCGGCGACGCCGCCCGCCGAGATGCTCGCCGGCGCCGGGCTGGTGGCCGGCGACGACGGCTGGCTGCCGGCGGCCGAACGCGCGCAGCGCGCCAGCGGCAAGGTCTGGATCGATGGCGCCTGGCGCGACCGCGACGCCGCGCGCGAAGCGCTGGTCGGCGCGGTCGAGCCGCGCCACGGCGCCTGGCTCGACCCGGCGGCGCGCGAGGCGCTCGCCGGCGGCCGCGTGCTGACCACCGACGGCTGGACGACGGACGCGGCGATCGTCGACGCCGCGATGCGCGCCGCTGAGCTCGAGCGCGACGGCCGCTCGTGGATCGCCGCCGAGGATCGCGGCGTCCTGCGCCTCGGCGGGCGACCGGTCGAGGCCCGCGACATCGTCGCCCAGCACCTCGCCGGCGACGACTACGTGCGCGACGCCGACGGCCGCTGGCGCCCGGCCCAGGACCTGCGCCATGAGCGCGCCGGGGCGGTGCGCGTCGCCGGCGAATGGCTGACGCCCGATCAGGCGCTGACGCGCTGGATGGGCGATCGCGGCTACGCCCTGGTCGACGGGCGCTGGCGCGATCCGGGCGCGCCGTCCGACACCCCGCCGCGCGACGAGCGCCAGGCGGCGGCGGCCGCGGCGAAGGCGCCGGCGGACGAGTGGATCGCGATGACGGCGCTGCCCGGCCCCATGGACGGCCGGGTCAGCGACGAGGCCGCCAGGCTGACCCTCAAGCGCGTGCGCTCGGTCAGCGTGGCCCCCGGCATCAAGGCGGCCGCCAACGCGGTGCCCTTCGTCACCGCCGACGGCATGCGCGGCTGGCGCGTGGCGCTGGTCGGCGACGCCTTCAACCGCTCGCCCGGCATCGTGCTCGGCACCCCGGCGCTGCTCGACGGCCGCGTCCATGTCGGCGGCGGCTTCAGCAGCACCACGGCGTACGCCTTCGCAGCCGAGACCGGCAGGCTGGCGTGGGCCTCGCAGCTCAGCGACAACGGCCCATCGAGCCCGGTACCCCACGGCGACGACATCGCCTACGCCACCGAGAGCTGCTCGGTCTACCTGCTGTCGGGCCGCAGCGGCCGCTCCGAGTTCGGCCGCCACATCGGCGATCCGGTGCGCACCATGCCGGCGATCGCGCAGCGCGTGCTGATGTGCACCGCGCCCGCCGACGGCGGCTTCGCCCTGATCGGCCAGGAGCTCGATCGCAAGCGCGCCTGGGCGGCACCCCTGGGCAGCGACCTGCGCACCGCGCCGATCGTCGTCGACGGCAACGTCATCGGCGCGACGCGCGGCGGCGCCCTGATGTGCTGGCGCGCCAGCGACGGCGTCGAGCAGTGGCGCAACGACATCGGCGCGCTGTCGCCGCCGACCATCGCCGGAGGCGACCGCCTGATCGTGCGCCGCGCCCTGAGCGCGCGCGCCGGCGCGACCTTCGCCGAGACCTTCGCGACCGTCGCCGTCGCCGACGGCAGCATCGGCGAGGAGCGCCTCGGCGAGCCGCGCGTGCTGTCGTCGCCGACGGTGTCGAGCACCGCCGCGCCGTCGGCGCCGCTGCTCGATCCGCAGGGCCGCCTCCCGGACCTCGGGCCCGTGGCCTGGACGCGCGGCTGCGCCGTGGCGCTGCGCGGCGACGCGCTCGAGGCGGTGAGCGTCGCCGACGGCCGGACGCTGTGGTCGGTGCCGCTCGGCCGGCCGCCGGAGTTCGCCATCGGCTCGGCCGCGTCGGCGACCCACAGCGACCTGTGCCTCGCCGGCGACCTGGTCCTGGTCGGGACGCTCGGCGGCGACCTCTGCGCGTACCGCGTCGCCAGCGGCGAGCTCGCCTGGCGCGCGCGAATCGCGGCGCCGATCGGCAACCTGCCGGTGCAGGACTTCACCATGTTCCGCGTCCAGCCGGTGGTCGGCGCCGGCCGCGCCTACGTCACCACGCTGCACGGCGACCTGGTGTGCGTCGAGACCGGCGATGGATCGCTCGAGGGTTCGCGCTGGTGGGGCCATCAGCCGTAGCACGGCGGCGCGACGCTGGCGGGGCGGCGTCGCGGCGACAGCATCGCGACGATGTACGGCCACGACCTCTACACGTTCGCCCACGTCACCGAGAGCCTGGTGGGATTCTATCTCGCCTGGCTGCTCTGGCGCATCGCCGGGTCCCGCCAATGGGTCCGCGTCGTGGCGGGCGCGCTGGTGATCTCCTGCCTCGGCATGCTGATCCAGCTCATGCCGACCAGCGCCACCGAGGGCATCGGCGGGCGTGGCGCGATCTGGTTCAACGCCGCGATGATCGCGGCGGTGTTCCGCCAGACGCTGATGCTGCTCGGCGTGGTCCTCATCCTGCATCTGCGCGTCGTCCCCGGGACGGCCAACTGCGACTGAGCGGGTGCGCGCGTCGCGATGGACGACGCCGCTGTTCCTCCTTCGCCACTTTTCCGCTGAGCGCGGCGGCTGGGGCGCTCCGATCCAGGCGCTCGATGGACGCCACGACCACGCCGCCGGAGCGCCCGCGCATCGCCACCGCCGGCTGGCAGCTGCCCGCCGCGCATCGCCACGCTTTCCCCGACGACGGCTCGAACCTCGAGCGCTACGCGCGGGTGTTCACCGCCGTCGAGATCAACTCGTCCTTCTACCGGCCGCACCAGCGCCGGACGTACGAGCGCTGGGCGGCGAGCGTCCCGCCCGGGTTCCGCTTCGCGGTCAAGCTGCCGCAGGCGATCTCGCACGAGCGCGCGTTCGTCGGCTGCATGGACCTGCTCGACGTCTTCCTCGAGCAGTGCCGCGGGCTGGGCGACCGGCTCGGTCCGCTGCTGATCCAGACGCCGGGCAAGCAGGACTTCGCGCGCGGCGCGATGAGCCGATTCCTCGCCGGGCTGCGTCGGCGCCACGCCGGCGACGTGGTGTGCGAGCCGCGCAACGCGACGTGGTTCGCCGCGGATGCGCAACGCGTGCTGGTCGATCACCGCGTCGCGCGCGTCGCCGCCGATCCCGCGCGCGTGCCGGCGGCGGGCGAGCCCGGCGGCTGGGACGGCCTCGCGTACTGGCGCCTGCACGGGTCGCCGCAGATGTACGTCTCGCCGTACGCCGCCGCGTACCTCGCGGCGCTCGCGCGACGACTGCGCGCGCGCGACGGCGCGTCGTGGTGCGTCTTCGACAACACCATGTGGGGCCATGCCACGGCGAACGCGCTGGCGCTGCAGCGTCGTTGCCGACGCCGAGCTCGGCGCACGGCGGCGCCGACCGGCGGTTGACTCGCGGCGCGGGCCTGCACCGTGTCGATCCGCATGCGCGCCCTCCTCATCACCTCCCACGTCGCCCAGCGGCAGGCCAAGCGCACCGGTCTCATGATCGCGTGCCACTGGCAGTCGTCGTACGACGACCGACAGCGATCCGGCGACGCCTGCCTCCGAGGGTGACCCACCCCGAAGCCCAGACTCCGCCGGACCCGCTGCCCACCGCAGCGGGTCCGGTCGTTTCCAGACCCTCCCCACCACCAGCTTCCCCCACGGTCGCCTCCGATGTCCCCGCTCCTGCGCTGCTTCGCGCTCTACCGTCGCCACCTCGGCTTCGCCGTCGTCACCGGCATCGTCCTCGCCGCGGTCAACGCCTCGGGGCCGCTCACCACCTGGCTGCTCGGCCAGGCGTTGGAGGACGTGCGCCGCGGCGTCGCCGTCGTGCCGCTGGACGATGGCGGCACCGACGCGTCGGTCGCGTGGCGCTGGGCCTGGACGCTCATGGCCATCGCCGTGGGGCGCGCCGTGATCCACTACCTCGGCACCGTCCAGGCCATGGTCCTCGGCCAGCGCCTGCTGTTCGACCTGCGCGACGCGCTGATGCAGCGCGTGCAGGGCCTCGATCTCGCCTACCACCGCCGCCACGGCGCCGGCGAGCTGATCACGCGCACCACGCGCGACAGCGACGCGGTGCGCGACGCGCTGGTCGGCGGCGCGCGCACGATGCTCGAGCTGGTCAGCACCGTGCTCGGCTGCCTGGTGGTGATGGTGTCCTACGATCCGCTGCTGGCGCTGGTGCCGGCGCTGCTGACTGCGGCCGCGGTGTACGCGGTGTCGCGGATCGCCGACCGCCTCACCGGCTACGAGACGATCGGCGACGCCGCCTACGACCGCGTGACCCAGGATCTGAGCGAAGGCGTCAACGGCGTGCGCGTGATCAAGTCGTTCGCCCTCGAGCAGGCGCGGATAGCGCGTTTCCGCCAGGTGATCGCCGGCTTCGTCGCCGCGTCGGCCGTCGGCATCGGCTACGCCGCGCGGCGCATGCCGCTGCCGCAGCTGATCGTCGCGCTGGGCCACGCCTGGGTGCTGTGGTACGGCTGCGTGCTGGTCGGCGAGGGCCGCATGACGCCGGGCGATCTGGTCGCCGCGAGCCTGGTGATGATGGCGATCGTCTTCCGCGTCGAGGGCATCGGCCGCGTCGTCCAGGTGTTCGCGGCGGCGCGCGCCTCGGCGGCGCGCGTGTTCGAGCTGCTCGACACGCCGCCGACGATCGCCGACGGCGAGCTCGCCCCGCCCGCGGGACCGATCGGCGTGCGCCTGAGCGGGGTGCGCGTCGCCGACCCGCGCGGCGGGCGCGACATCCTCGCCCACGTCGACCTCACCGTCGCGCCGGGGACGGTGGTCGCGCTGGTCGGCGTCACCGGCAGCGGCAAGAGCACGCTGCTCGCGACCCTGGCGCGCCTCATCGACACCGATGGCGGGACGGTCGCGATCGGCTCCGACGACGCGGGCTGGACCGACGTGCGGCGTCTGCGCCTCGATCCCCTGCGCCGGCGCGTGCAGGTCGTGGCGCAGGAGGCGTTCCTGTTCTCGGACACCCTCGCCGCGAACCTGCGCCTGGGCGATCCGACGGCCGGGGATGACGAGCTGCGCGCCGCGCTGACGGCGGCCGCCGCCGACGACGTCCTCGCCGGGCTGCCCGACGGGCTCGCGGCGCGCGTCGGCGAGCGCGGCGTGACGCTGTCGGGCGGCCAGCGCCAGCGCGTCAGCGTGGCGCGCGCGCTGGTGCCGCGCCCGGCGGTGCTGGCGCTGGACGACGCGACCAGCGCGCTCGACGCGCCGACCGAGGCGCGGGTCTTCGCCGGCCTGAGGAGCCGTTCGCGCGACGCCGCCGTGCTGGTGGTGGCCAGCAAGCTGTCGACCGCGCGCATCGCCGACCGCGTGGCGCTGCTCGACGGCGGACGGATCGCCGACGTCGGCACGCACGACGAGCTGAGCGCTCGCTCGGCGGCGTACCGCGACCTGCTCGGCATCGACCCGGTGGCCGGAGACGAGCCATGAACGATCTCGACCGCGAGGAGGACCTGGCGCGCACGCGCCTCGACCGCCGCACGCTGGTCCGCATGACGTCGCTGCTGCGCCCCGCGCGCGGCGCGATCGGCGGCGCCGTGCTGATCGAATGCATATTGGTGGCCTCGATATTCCTGCGTCCGTGGTTCATCGGCCGCGCGATCGACGGCGGTCTGATCGCGCAAGCCGGAGGAGGCTGGAGCGTCGATCGCGGCCTGGTCGCGCTCATGGCCGGCGGCCTGTTCCTCACCTGGGTCGCGCGCTTCGGCCTGGCCGGGCTCAACCAGTGGCTGCTGGGCAGCGCCGCGCTGCGCGTGCTCGGCGCGCTGCGCGAACGCGTCTTCGCCCACGTCCAGGGCCTGTCGGTGCGCTACTTCGACCAGTCGCGCGCCGGCCGGATCATCGCCCGCGCCGACCGCGACGTCGACAGCGTGCGCGACGCGCTGGTCAACGGTCCGCCCGAGCTGCTGTCGATGCTGGTGCGCTCGCTCGGCGCCGGCGCGCTGCTGTGGCTGATCGATCCGCCGCTGTTCTGGCGGCTCATGCCGCTGTTCCCCGCGTTGGCGCTGGCCGTGCCGCTGTTCCAGAAGGCCGGCGGCAAGGCCTGGGGCCGCATCGCCGAGATGCGCAGCCGCTTCATCGCCCACCTCTGCGAGAGCATCAACGGCGTGCGCGTCATCCAGCAGATGGCGCACCAGGACGCGAACCGCGTCCGCTACCAGGGCATGCTGCGCGACAACGATCGCGCCTCGGTCGCCGGGGCGTGGCTGTGGGGCTGGTTCCAGCCCTACACGGTGGTGCTGTTCACCGCCGGCATGGCGGTGCTGATCGTCGCCGGCGGCGAGGCCCTGGCGGCGGGGCGGCTGACGCTCGGCGAGCTCAGCCAGTGCATCTTCTACCTGTTCATCTTCCTCGGCCCGCTGCAGGAGCTCGGCGACCTGTTCGAGAAGATCGCCAACGCCTCGGCGTCGGCGAAGCGCATCTTCCTGCTGCTCGACACGCCGGCCGAGGTCGTCGACGCGCCCGACGCCGTGGCGGCGACGACGGCGCGCGGCGAGGTCGCGTTCGAGGACGTGCGCTTCGCCTACCGCGCCGGCGCCGAGCCGGTGGTCGACGCGGTGACGCTGCGCGTGGCCGCGGGCGAGACCGTGGCGATCGTCGGCCCGACCGGGCACGGCAAGAGCACGCTGGTCCAGCTGCTCTGCCGCTTCTACGACGTCGACGGCGGCCGCGTGCTGCTCGACGGCCGCGACATCCGCGGGATCACCCAGGCCAGCCTGCGCCGGCGGATCTCGGTGGTGCTGCAGGACAACGTGCTCTTCTCGGGCAGCGTGCTCGACAACCTGCGCCTGGCGCGGCCGACCGCGAGCGACGACGAGCTCGCCGCCGCGGTGCGCGAGCTGGGCGCCGACGAGGTGCTGCTGCGCCTGCCCGACGGGTACCGCAGCGATGTCGGCCCGGCGGGCGGCAACCTCAGCCATGGCCAGCGGCAGCTGGTGTGCCTGGTGCGGGCGTACCTCGCCGATCCGGCGGTGCTGGTGCTCGACGAGGCGACCTCGGCGGTCGACGTGCACACCGAGCGGCGCCTGAGCCGCGCGCTGCGCCGGCTGTGCCGCGGGCGCACGGCGATCATCGTCGCGCACCGGCTGGCGACCATCCGCGACGCCGATCGCATCGCGGTGGTGTGGCAGGGCCGCATCGCCGAGCTCGGCGCGCACGCCGAGCTCATGGCGCGCGGCGGGCGCTACGCCGAGCTCTACCGTGCGTACGAGCGGGCCCAGGACGGCAGCTGAGCCGGCGCCGACGACAGGCGCGCTCGGCGCGCTAGGCGCGCGGCGCTCGCCATCCCGGCGGATCGGCGTCGGCAGCCGTGCGCGGTTCGCGCTCCGGTCATGGCGTCACCGGCGACGGCGGGCACCATCGGGCCCCCGAGCACGCGATGCCGACCTTCGCCGATCTCGACCGCCGCTCGATCCTGGACTTCCAGGATCGCATGCGGCCCGATCTGGCGGCGGCCACGACGGTCGAGGATGCCGCCCAGGGGCTGGTCGCCGCGCTGTGCACGGAGTTCCCGACCGGGATCGTGCTGGCGCGGACCTTCCTGACCCTGCCGCTCGCGCGCCTGCCCGACGACCTGCGGCGCGCGGTGTGGGCATCGGTCGAGGACCACACGCACCCCGCCGCCCTCGGCCCGACGACGCCGGTGCTGACGCTGCTGAGCACCTATGGCCGCGAGGTCGACTGGTGCGACCGGCGCCGCTCGCGAAGCCACGCGGCCATCCCCCTGAGCTCGCGCCGCTTCGTCGACTCGATCCCGATGGTGGCCCGCATGCTGCACGAGATGGGCATCGATCTCGGCCTGGGTCCCACCGAGGACCCGCATGTCGATCGGCTGCTCGGCGCCGGCTGGGTCGGCCTGTTCCACGTCGAGGATGCGCGCAGCGCCCGCGACGAGCGTGGTCGCCGCATCATCCCGGCGGATGACTTCGTCGAGCGACACGGCGTGCGATCGGTCTTCGGCCTGGGCAAGGCGTATGGCGACGGATCGATCGTCAGCGTCGTGGTCTTCGCCACGGCCATCCTGCCGCGCGCGACGGTCGAGGCGATGGTGCCGATCGTCAACCAGTTCAAGGCGCAGACCCTCGAGCTGATGCATCGCGGCGCGATCTTCCGCTGACCCCGCGCGCGCGGCCTCAGCGCCGGTTCGCCCCCAGCCCCTGCATCACCCCCGGCACCTCGGCGGCGAGCTCGCGCGCGAGATAGCCGATCGCGCCGACGCGGCGGGCGAGGATCTCGCCGCAACGCCCGTGCACGTGCGCGCCCCACGCGGCGGCCTGCACCGGCGTCGCGCCGCGCGCCAGCAGCGCGGTGATGACGCCGGCCAGCACGTCGCCCGATCCGCCGGTGGCCAGTCCGTGGCCGCCGGCCGAGGACCGGTGCAGCGCGCCGACCGGCGTCGCGATCCAGGTCTCGCCGCCCTTGAGCAGCGCCACCGCCGCGAAGCGCCGCGCGCAGGCGAGCGCCGCCGGGCGCGGATCGGCGATGATCGCCGCCTTGGTCCAGCCGAGCATCGCCGCGAGCTCGCCGGCGTGCGGCGTCACGACCAGCGGACGCGCCGGCCGCATGCCGGCGTCGCGCAGCGCGGCGAGCTCGATCAACGCGGCGGCGTCGATCAGCAGCGGCACCTGCGCGAGTCGCGCATCGGTCAGCAGGCGGCGCAGCAGCGCGCGCAGCGGCGCGCCTTCGCTCATGCCGGGACCGATGCACAGCGCGTCGCAGCGCCGCGCCAGCCGCAGGACGGCGTCGGCGCTCCCGCCGCCGGCCAGCGGGATCGCGTAGATCTCGGGCACGGCGGCGGCGACCAGCCCGACCACCGACCGCTCGGTCGCCAGCTGCACCTTGCCGGCGCCGGCGCGCAGCGCGGCCTCGGCGACGAGCACCGCCGCGCCCGGCATCGGCGCCGACCCGGCGATCACCAGCAGGCGGCCGCGATCCTCCTTGTCGCAATCGCGCGCCAGCACCGGCAGCGGCCAGGCGCGCAGGCGGCGGTCGTCGACCACCGCGGCGCGCACGCGGGCTCGGGCGGGCGGCATCAGGTCGCCGCCGGCACGTCGTCGCGACGCGTCACGGTCTCGCCCGCCTCGTCGAGCGGCGCGGTCAGGTTGAAGGCGCGCAGCTCGAGCGCCGCCGTGTGCGGCGAACCGGCGACGTGCTCGTAGCGCGTCACCGAGCAGTTGGCGATGGCGTGCTGCGCGTCGATGGCCAGCAGCGCGCGTTCGTCGAGGCGCTCGATCAGGTAGCGGAAGCACATCACCACCACGCCGTGGCAGACCACCAGCACGCGGCGGTCGGCGTGGTCGCGGCACAGGCTGTCGATGAAGGCGCGCAGGCGCAGGATGACGTCGCACCAGCTCTCGCCGCACGGCGGCCGGTGGTAGAACTTGCCGACCTGCGTCATCAGCGCGGCCTGCTCGGGATGGTGGTGCTCGATGCCGTAGCGCGTCAGCCCCTCGAGCAGGCCCATCTCGCGTTCGCGCAGGCGCTCGTCGACGATCAGCTCGGCCGTGACGCCGCCGGCGCGCATCGCCGCCTCGGCCGTCGCCACCGCGCGCCGGTACGGCGAGGTGATCACCAGGTCGGGCAGCGCTCCGCGCGCTGAACCCGCCAGCCAGCGCCCGAGCGCCTCGGCCTGGCGCTCGCCCAAAGGCGACAACGGCACATCCATCTCACGGGCGCCCGGGTCGAAGCGCCGCTCGCGCGCCGCCTCGGCGGCATCGCGCGCGAGGTTGCCGGCGCTCTGGCCGTGACGCACCAGCCACAGGCAGCGCGGTCCCGGCACGTCGCGGCGATGCGTGTCGTCGACCATGCCGGCGATCGTGCCGGCCGGACGCGCTGGTCCGCGCGCAACCGGTCAGGTTTCGTCAGGCTAGCCGACGCTTCCGCCGTGCGCCTCCGGCGTGAGGGCGGGGCCGCCTACTTCGCCGTCGCCAGCCGCCCAGGATACCGCGCATTCGGCGGTTCGAGCAGCGCGCGCTGGCGCGGCGTCAGGTCGGCGTAGTCCTCCGAGCGGTAATAATGCGCCGCCCACGACATGCCGGCCGGGCTGTACTTGTAGAACAGCGTGCGCCGTTCGTGCCGGGCGCTCCACGGCAACGGCCCGTGGGTCATCGCCTCGGTGAAGATGATCGCGGAACCCGCCGGCGCGACCACGCGCGTGACGCACGGATGCACGGTCTCGAGATCGGCCCACTCGTGAGGGAACGGCAGGTTCGCCTTGTGGCTGCCCGGGACGGCGGCGAATCCGCCATCGCCCGGATTGACGTCGTGCAGGTTGAAGGCGACCACGACCAGGCCGCAGCGGATGGATCCGTTGTGGTGCGCGTACGCCATCTGCGGATCGTACGGCGTCGCGCCGCCGTGCAGCGACGCGCCGATCGGGCTGTGCCCGCCGCGCATGATGTCGCAGTAGTCGTGGTCGAGGCGCACGTGCTCGCCGACGAACGCGTCGAGGTACGGCATGATGCGCGCATGGTCGATCAGCGCGCGGTAGGGCGCTCCCCACGACAGCAGCGCGCCGCTGCGGTGGAAGAAGCGGTGCGCCTTGGCGTCGGGCGGGACCTCGGCGGCGATGCGCTCATCGAGGATGCCGTTGAGGGTCGCGAGCTCGCGCGCGTCGAGCACGCCCGGCACGACCAGGTAGCCCTGGAGATCGAACAGGTAGCGCTCGTGCGCGGTCGGGGCGGCGGCTGGCGATGTCGGATCCTGCATGGCTCCTGGCTCCTGGCCTGCAGGATACATGCCCCATCCGACGAATCCTGCTCGAGGCATATCGAATCATGCCGCTACCGCGCATAACCCCCGGTCTGGTCGAGGCGAGCCGGGCGATGGCGCCGAAGCCCGACCGCTGGCATGGGCCGTTCACCTGGCGCACCTGGCTCATGGACTGGTGCGACTTCGCCGGTGGACGGCTCGAGGTCACCGCACCGGGCGCGCGACCGGTGACCGTCGAGCGCCCCGTGAACACCTGGTGCGTGTTCGCGCCGGGGGTCGCCTACCGCCACATCGCTCCTCCCGGTCCCACCCGTGTCGGCCAGCGTTGGCTGTTCTTCGAGCTCGACGCGCCGTTCGCGCCGCTCGCCGCGCGCGCTTTCACCGTGGTCTCGGACCCCGAGGAGCGCATCGCCGCGCAGGTCGACGCCATGTACCAGATCCAGCAGCACCGCGAGCCCGGCGGCGACATCGCCGCGCAGGGGCATGCGCTGGTGGTCATGGGCGAGCTGGCGATGGCATCGCGGCGCGGCCACGCCGGCGCCGCGGACGATCCCTGGCCGGTGCGCGCGCCGGTCGCGGCGCGCACCACCGGCGACGGGCTGCTGCAGCGCGTCGAGCGCGCGGTGCTGCGCAGCCTCGCGCGGCCGCCGGCGCTCGCCGATCTCGCCGCGACGGTCGACCTCTCGCCATCGGCCCTGTCGCACCGCTTCCAGCGCGAGACCGGCATGAGCGTGATGGCGCGCGTACGCTGGCTGCGCATCCGCGAGGCGCGGCGACTGCTGAGCGAGCCGGACGCGACCGTCGCGGCGGTCGCTCGCGCGGTCGGCTTCAGCTCGCCGTTCCACCTCTCGCGGGTCTTCCGTCAGGTCACGGGCATGAGCCCGGGGGAATTCCGCAGGCGCTCGCGGGCCGCGCCGGCCGCGCGCGACCATGGGAATTGACGGGACGGCGACGGGTCACCGCGCCAGCGCGACGAGCGCGATCACGATCGCGTTGTGGATCGCATGCGCCAACGCCGTGACCCAGCAGGCGGTCCACGAGGAGCGCGTCCGCCAGCGCGCGAAGGCGATCGCGAAGTAGAGTCCGCCGACCAGGCCGGCGGCGACGCCCACGGCGATGCCGCCGGGCAGATGGGCGGCGGTGAACAACGCCGTCGAGAGCACGACCTGTCCGGTGAAGGCGAGACCGCAGCGCGCGCCGAGCGTGATCGGGAGCCACTGCAGCAGCAGGGTCTCGAACACCGGCGCGAGGACCAGCCCGGCCAGGATCAGATCCGGCATCGACATCCTCGCCACCGCCGGCTCGGGCTCGCGCAGGAGCACTCCGAGGACGATGGACGGGATCAGGCCGACGATGGTGCTCTCGACGCCGATCCACCAGGCGTAGGCGAGCGGACGGCCGCCGCTCCAGGCCTCGCGATGCCAGCGCAGGAAGGCCACGCGCGGGATCGTGGCGCGGCGGCCGCCGTTGCCAGGTGATCGGCCGATGGGGTCGACATCCGTCCCGACGTCCTCGACGCGTGCAAGCCCGCCCAGGCGGAACGCCGCCGACGCCGTCGGCCCCTACGATGGGCGCGACCTCGGCGATCGTCGATCGCCCCGGATGCGCACGTCCGCGCGAAGGAGATCCCATGGCCAAGTCCTCGACCGCCGGCAAGCGCCGCGGAAAGCCGTCCGCCCGTTCGGGCTCGTCCGTCGCCGCCAAAGGCGGCCCGCGCGGCCGCGGCGGCGTCGGCGTCAACCGCTCGGCGGCGAAGCCGGCGACGCCGGACGGCCGCCAGAACCTGCGGCCGGGAGCGCCCGCCCCGCGCGTCGAACCGTCGACGCGCGGCGCCAAGCAGTGGACGGGCGGGCGGCGCAACGCGCGCAAGGCCGACTGATCGGCGCTCCCGGCGGCGTCAGCGCGCTGGACGACGCGGGGATCGCCTGCGCCGCGCGGCGGGGGCAGGCCCGCGGCGCGCCGACGAGGCCGCGTCGATCAGCGGCGTCGCGTCGCGCGGCGTGACGCCCGCCACCTCGACCGGCGCGACGGGCGCCGGAGCGATCAGCGCTCCGGCGATGACCGCGGCGGCGAGGTAGGCGCCGGCGAGCGTCGCGTGGCTGCCGTCCGCATCGTGCAGCACCGGCGTGCGGCGACGGCGCAGCCGGGCCCAGGCGGCGCCGACCGGCGCGATGGTCGCGCCGCTGTCGGCGGCGGCCTGCGCGTACGCCGCGTCGATGGCGCGCTGGTCCCCGGGCGCGTCGGCCCGGGCCCAGGTCGCGTACAGCACCAGGCGCGCGCCGGCCGTGGCGACGAGCGGCGCGAAGCAGGCGACGTTCGCGCGCATCCGCGCCGGATCGCGCACCGGCAGCGTGCTCTGCTCCTGCAGGACGACCGCATCCCACGCGCCGCGCGCGATGGCGCGCGCCGCCTCGCCGGCGTTCCAGTGGCGGCGCAGGGACGCTCCGCCCGCGGCGATGAGGCGGTGCTCGAGCCGCACGCCGGCGGCGGCGGCGAACTTCGCCACCAGCAGCGGGACGTCATGGCGCGCGGTGAAGCTGTTGCCGATGAAGAGGACGCGCACGCGATCCTTCAGCCGGCGCGTCCGCGCGCGATCGCGAGCAGGCGATGCAGGCGCTGGGTCTGGCGCAGGGCGATGACCGCGAGGAGCATCACGACGATCCCGGGCGTCGCTCCGAGGGCGACCTCGCTGCGCGCCAGCGAGATCGACACCACGCAGGTCACCATCAGCAGGACCGCGCCGGCGCGACGCAGGCGCAGGAGCAGCGTGGCGCTCGCCGCGTAAGCGAGGATCTGCGCGACGACGATCGCGCCGGAGCCCGACGCCAGATCCGCCGGCCGCGCGCCGCCGGCGATGAACACGGCATAGACGGTGACGAGGATCATGAACACGGCGCAGAAGGCGCCGGCCCTGATGTGGAAGACGATCCGCTCGAACTCGTCCTCGCTGAGCAGCCCGGCCGGCGGCGACGCCGCCTCGGTCGGCGCGCTTTCTGAGCCACGGGTCGGTCCGCTCATGCCGCGGATCCTGCGGGCGACGACGTCCAGGCAACGCGTTGGGCTCGGCTACTCCTGCTCCTGCGCGAGGTGATCCTCGAGCTTGTCCAGGGACTCGTTCCAGCCCGCTTCGCACTGGTCGCGCAGCTCGCCGGGCGGGAGCCCGATGTGCTCGACCATCACCTCGGTCGCGCCATCGGGCAGCGGCATCAGCGAGACGACGATGTGCAGCGTGGTCGGGAACTCCGCCGGCATGCCGTACCGCGCCGGCGACACCACGTCGCCGTCCTCGTCCGCGAAGCTGTCGCTGCAGATCAGGCGCTGGCGCGGAACGATCTCCTCGTAGGTGCCGGTGCTCCAGAAGTCCTGGCCCCGCGGCGAGCGCATGCAGATCAGATAGGACCCGCCGACGCGCAGGTCGATGCTGCACGATGGACAGGTGTAGCCCTCGGGGCCCCACCAGCGCTGCAGCTGCGGCGCTTCGGTCCACGCCGCCCAGACGCGCTCCGGTTGGGCATCGATGGTGCGGCAGACGAGGAGCTCGTTGGCCGTGATCGGTGAAGGCATGGGACGCTCCCGTGCGGGTGACGATGCCGTGTCGCCCCGGCGAGCGCCGGTCACCGGACATTGTCACCACCCCGCGCATCGAAGCGACCCGTGGCTCAGCCTGATTCGCCAGCCGATGAAGGGGTTGCGTCGCGCGGCTGCCGGAGCGTCGCGGCCGCCGGCGTGCCGCTCGATCCGGTCCTCAGGCCTTGAGCAGCTCGACCTCGAACAGCAGGGTCGCGTTCGGCGGGATGACGCCGCCGGCGCCGCGCGCGCCGTAGCCGAGCTGCGGCGGGATCACCAGGGTCCGCTTGCCGCCGACCTTCATGCCCTGCACGCCTTCATCCCAACCCTTGATGACCTGCCCGGCGCCGAGGGCGAAGTCGAACGCGTCGTTGCGATCCTTGCTCGAATCGAACTTCGCGCCCTTCTTGCCGTCCTGGTACAGCCAGCCGGTGTAGTGGACCGAGACCGTCTTCCCGGCCTTCGCGGCCGTGCCGGTTCCCGGGACCGTGTCTTCGTACTGGAGGCCGGATGGGGTGGTCTGCATCGTCGTCGTCCTTGTTCAGCGCCCGCGAAACGCCGACTGGAACGGCCAGGCGGCGGCGGAGCGCCGGGATGCTCGGAAGCCGCGGCGTCATGTCGAGCCATGGCCGGATCCGGGGACGTCGCGCATCCCTCCCGGGATGACGACTGCACGACGCGCACCGCGCCGTAGCCTGCGCGGACCCGGCGACGGCCAGGGTGCACGATGGCGAAACGACGTCTCCACGATGGCGAGCATCCCGCCTACGACCCCGGCGCCTGCGGGGCCGACGGGCGCGCGCAGTGCCGGCGCTGCCTGGGGCCGCTGCCGCATCCGCAGGCGATGTTCTGCGGCGCGGCCTGCGCCCACGAGTTCCGCATCCGCGCGAGTCCGGCGTACGCGCGCCGCGCGGTCTTCGCCCGCGATCGCGGCGTCTGCACGCACTGCCGGCTCGATTGCGGCATGCTCGATCGGATCATCGCCCGGCTGCGTCGCCCAGCGCGCGACGGCGACCGGTCGGATCCAGACGCCGCGCCGGACGAGTGGACGCGGCCCATCCTGAGCGAGCAGGACGAACGCGACCAGGCGGAAGGCGAACGCACCGCGCTGTGGCTGATCGAGAAGCTCGGGCTCGGCCTCCGCAAGCACAGCTGCTCGCTGTGGCAGGCCGATCACCGCGTCCCGTTCAGCGACGGCGGCGCGGACTGCGGGCTCGGCAACTACCGCACGCTCTGCCTCGCCTGCCACCGGCTCCAGACCAAGGAGCTGCATCGTCGGCTGACGACGCGCCGGCGCGAACGCGACGCCAGCCGGTCGGCCTGATCGCCACCGTCACGCGTCGCTCATTGGGCCTCGCGCGCCCGCGGCGCCGCCGGCGCGACGGCATCCAGATCGACGGCGTTGTCGCCCTCGTCGACCTCGGCCAACGCGTCGGCCGGATCGATCGCGACGCGGATGCGCATGCGCGCCAGCGCCCCGACGCCGCGGCCGACGGCGATCAGCTTGTCCGCGCCCGGCGCATAGCGTCCCTCGCCGTCGGACAGCGACACGTGGTCGCCCGAGGTCGAGACCACCAGCGACGTCAGCTCGGTCGAGCCGTTGTTGCGGATCGGCATGGAGACCAGGTACGCCCACTCCTGGCCCGGCAGCCGGTTCTGCTCCGGCTGCGGCGTCCAGGTCAGGTACGGCGTGTAGCCGAAGGTCGCGTCGATGCCGCGGCGCGCCGGCGGCCTCACCGCCCGGGGCACGTCGACGACGATCAGCGCCTCGTTGTCGGCCGGGTCCTCGACGATGCGGTCCTGCGGGTCGAGCACGATGCGGACCTCGGACCGCCCCGGCCCGACCTGCCACGCGTTCTCGGTCTCGACCGCGGTGCGCGGCGCGAGCGAGGCGGTGCGCCTGCTGACGCCATCGGCGAGGATCTCGTAGGTCAGCGTCGCGTCGGACGCGTTGATGATCATCTGCTTCACGGTCAGCAGCGAATCCTCCGAGCCGTCCTTCGCCGCGGCGAGGATGATGCGCGGATCGCCCAGCACCCGGACCTCGGCGACCGCGGCCATCGGCGGCGGCACGACGACGATCGGCTCCGGCGGCGCGGCCGGTCGGGCGATCGGCTCCTCGGTCGGCATCGCCGTCGGCGGAGCCGGCAGCTCGGCGGTCGGTGCTTCGGGCGCCGGTCCGGGCAGCTCGGGCGCAGCCGGCTCCGGCAGCGCCGCGATCGGCTCCGGCGGCGCCGCCGCCGGCGGGTCGGCCGGTGGCGGCTCGCGGACCGCGACCGGCTCGGCTTGCGCCGGAGGCGACGTCGCCATCGCGTCGATCGGCGCCGGCGCGGCTCTCGTCCCTGCGATGACCAGCGCGGTGAGCAGGGCGATGAGCGCGGCGACGACGCCCGCGCGCAGCGACCAGCGGCGCACCCGCGCGGCCGATCGCGCCGCGATCGTCGCCGGCGTCTCGGCGAGCGCGGCGCGCAGCAGCGACGGCATCGCCGCCAGGCCCATGCTGACGCCGGCGCGGCGCAGGTGGCGGCCGAGGCGCTCGCGCGCGCGCTGGATGCGCTTGGTGGTCGCCGGGACCGAGATCCGCAGGGTCTTCGCGACCTCCTCGTGCGAGAGCCCCGAGAGGTAGTGGAGCTCGAGCGGCCGTCGGTACTCGTCCGAGAGCTCGGCCAGCGCCAGGCGCAGCGCGGCGAGCGCCTCGGGCGGGGCGGCCGCGGCGACCCGATCGTCGGGCTCTCGCGGCGGCTCGTGGCGTCGTCCCAGCCGCGCGCGGCGCTCGCGGTCGCGCGCGCGGTCGACGCTGGCGGCGTGCACCAGCCGGCCGAACCACGCGGCGAACGGCACCGAGCCGTCGTAGTTCCCCGCGGTCGCGATCAGGCGCGCGATCGCGTCCTGCACCGCGTCGTCGGCGTCGGCGCCGTTGCGCAGCACGCGCGCCGCCTGGGCCCGGGCCGGCGCGAGGTGCTCGCCGATCAGGCTCTCGATCGCGCGCTGGTCGCGGTCGCGGGCGAATGCGAGGAAGCGCTCGTCCGCGGTGCTCATGGCGGCGTGTCCGACCCCGTGGTTGGCGCTCGGGCGCGGACGAGGGCCCGCGCCGCTGGGATCATCCGCCAGGGACGCGTCCGATGCTGCGCCAAGCGCAGGTACGTCGCGCCCGCGAGTGGTTCACGTGGCGCCGGCGCCGCGCGATCGCGCATGACGACGACGAGGCGCCGCCGCCTCCGGATGGAAGCGACGGCGCCGTGCATGTCCTCGGCAGGGCCGCCGGGCGGCGGCGCGTGGACCCGCTCAGCCGTGCGCGAGCGGACCGCGCACCGGCGGCGCGACGACATCGAGCTGGTAGGTGTTGTTGCCCTCGTCGTCCTCGGCGACCTCGTTGGTGGGGTCGAGCGTCACGCCGATGCGCAGCCGCTGCAGCGCCATCGCGCCGCGGCCGACGCCGATGGTCTTGACCGTGCCCGGCACGTACTCGCCGCTGCCCTGCGAGGTCGAGGTGTGATCCCCCGAGGTCGACATGCGCAGCAGGGTGAGCGTGGTCGATCCGTTGTTGCGCATCGGCACGTTCACCAGGTAGCACCAGTCGCCGTAGCCGGCCTCGCGGTTCTGGTCCTGCTCGGGCGTGAAGGTCATGTACGGCGGATAGGCGAAGGCGATGTCGGTCCCGGCGCGGGCGGTGGGCGACGCGACCTCGGGCACGTCGACGATGATCAGCGAATCGTTGTCGCTCTGGTCGGCGTCGTCGATGTGGCCGTTGGGATCGAGCACGGTCTCGACCTCGACGCGGCCGGCGGCGACCGGCCACGCGTGCTCGGTCTGCACGCCGCGGTGCGGCGCGATCGTGAACACGCCCCGGCTCGCGCCGTTGGCGTGGATCTCGTAGGTCAGCGTCGCGTCGGAGGCGTTGATGATGTACTGCCGCAGGCTCAGCAGCGAACCGCCGGAGCCGTCGGTGGCGGCGGTGAGGACGACGGTCGGCACGGTGAAGATCCGGATCTCGCCGCCGGTCGCCGGCGCCTCGGACTGGTCGGCACCACCGCCGGAGGCGGCAGCCGTCGCCGGCTTGGAATCGCCGCCCGAGCTGGCGCAGCCGACGAGGGCGATGAGCGGCACGAGCACGGTGAGCCCGCGGATTGGAAGCATGGGGTGGTCTCCTTGTGAGCGTGGAATCGCTCTGCGGGGTTCCCGAGCGCGCGACGCCGGCAGGACCGCGTGGACCGGGCCGCCTCCGTCGATGAGTGATACAGGAGCAAGAATCCGCCATCCGCGACATGAAAGGAAAGGACGCCGTCGCTGCGGAGCCGGAGTGGCCGGCGTCCGGCCGGCGGATGCGGGCCGATGACGGAGGGATGACGATGGATCGCCGCAATTCCCAGCCGGAGTCCGCCGCTCCCGGCTCGCAGCGGCATCTCCCCGACGTCGCAGCGCACGCTGATCGGCGAGGCGACGGCATCATAACGCCAGTCGCCGCAGGCCTGCCGATGCCGTCGCGTGGTCGGGTTCTCGGCACGATCGGCGCGTTGTTCCGGCGACCGGAGGCCGCATGCCAGACGCGACCGCGATCGCCGCGCACACCGGCGGCCTCGCCAACGCCTACCGCGCCGCGCTCATCGCCGCGCCGCCGGACGTGCTCGGCGCGTCGGCGGCGCGCAGCCGGGAGGAGGCGATGCACACCACCGCGGCGGTGGCGCTGCGCGCGCTCGATGGCGGCTCGGCGCCCTGGGCATCGTCCGCGGATGAAGACGCGGCGGACGACTTCGCGCGGCTGCTGCGCGCGCGGGCGCGACCATCAGACGCGACGACCGATGCGCAGTCGCGCGCCTTCGCCGACGCCGAGACCGCGCTCGCGGCGGGACGCATCGCGACGCGCTCGTTGATGGCGCTGTTCGGCGGCTCCGCTTCCGATGACCATTCCGACGGCGACCACGACCTGTTCGGCATGGACATGGGCATGGGCGCGATGGGCGACGACGGCATGGCATCGATGTTCGACGGATTCGTCGCCGACATCGATGCGCAGATCGGGCAGGTGCTGAAGCTGGCGCGTCAGCGGCGCGATGCGCTGCTGACGACGGCGACGGCGGAAGGCGTCGCGGACGCGCTCTTCAGCGCGGGTCAGCGCGCCGTCCGCGAGACGCGCCGCGCAGGCTGATGCGGCGCGAGCGACCGCCTACGGCTTCGGATAGACGATCGGATTGCTCTCGTCGCCCAGCGCGATGCGCTCGCTGCCCGAGTTCGCGACCTTGCCGTGCCACCAGCGCGTGTCGGCGGGCGTGTACGAGAAGATGTAGGACATCCGCGGCCGATCGCCGAGGTTCGGCCCCGACCCGTGGACCATGTAGCCGTGATGGACCGTGGCGTCGCCCGGCTGGTACTCGATGGGTGGCGTCAGCGGATAAAGCTTCTCGAGCAGCGGATAGCGGTTCAGCAGCCCGTCATCGCCCTCGCGGAAGACCGATCCCAGCGACCCTTCGCGGTGGACGCCGGACATGAACCGCATCGGGCCCATGTCCGCGGTGACCTCGGCGAGGGCCAGCCAGAACTGCAGCTCGCCGGCGCGGTCCGTGCCGTGCTCGACCGAATCCTGGTGGTACGTCGCGCCGCCGCTGCCGGGCGGCTTGCTGACGAAGTGGTCGACGCGGTAGCGCATCGGCACGTCGACCCCGGAGAGCCTTTTGCGGTCGACCAGGCGCTGCGCGTTGCGCCCCATGACGTCGCTGAACATCAGCGCGTGGTACGGCTCGATGCGACCGGGCATCGCGAGCGCGTTCCACTGCGTCTCCTGCTTGCCGTTGCGCTCGTGCCACTCGCGGCCGACGCGCAGCAGCTCGGCGGCGAACTCGGGGGTCGTCAGGCGCGGGAGCTTCACCCATCCGTGCTCGTGGTAGAACGCGACCTCGGCGTCGGTCACGGCGCGCACGTGGGTGGCGATGTCCAGGGAAGCGGCTGCGCTCGGCATCTGCGTCTCCGTCGTTGTCGACAGCCTACGGCCTAGGCGCCGCGGAGACACGACCCGCCACGCGCCCGACGCGCGCAGGCGGGCTCGCGCGCACCCGCGTCGCGGGTGTCGCGTGCGTTAGTCCGCTCCAGCCAAGCGCATGCCGCGAATCCGACCGCTGCCGGATCGCCTCGCGCACGTCGATTGCTGCACATGCCGCGTCGATTGCGGCGGGAGCAATTCGCGGGCGCCCGACGCGGTCGCGATTACGCGCGCGCGCGCACGCCCAGATGGGGCGCAGCGCCGGGCGAGACGCGATCAGCGGTCGGCGAGCGCGGCGGGCGACGGCGGCGCCATCGCGTGGCGCGGGCCGGTGCGACCTCGCGACGGCGCGCGTTCACGCACGGCAGACGGCGCGCGCCGGCGCCCGGAAACGACGACGCCCGGCGGCGCGTCGCGCAGCCGGGCGTCATCGCGCTGCGTGGCTCAGGCCAGGGCGAAGCGCTGGCGGCGCCAGAGCCAGGCGCCGACGGCGAGGAACCCGAGGCACAGCGCGATCGTCGCCGGCTCCGGCGTCACGACCGGGTGCAGCTGGATGGCCAGCCGGTAGTCGTTCCAGTCGCGGTCGCCGCCGCCGTGCTGATCGTCGAGCGCCAGCGCGAACCACAGGCTGCCGGCGTGGGCGAACTCGCCGCGGTAGTTGATGTTCAGGTGCTCGACCTTGTCCTTGCTGAGCTTCTTACCGGGCATCGCCGCGTCGGCGTAGAAGTGCTTGGCCTCGCCGCCGATGATGTTGGTCAGCGCGAAGAAGTGCAGCGCCGGATCGATGATCGCGCCGCCGTTGAGGTCGACGTAGTCGCCGAACTTCTGCGAGCCGACGTCACCGAACACCAGCTGCTGGTCCGAGCCGATGCGGACGCCGAAGGCGTTCGTGTAGGCGGACTCGGCGGACATGAACCAGATGCGCACGGCGACCTTGCCGCCGTAGCCGGGAATGGTCGTCGGCAGGCCGTGCGCGCCGGCGAACGTGTCGCCAGCGGTCTCGGTCGGCGCGGTGTCGTGGAACTGGGCGCTGAGGTTCGCGACGGCGAGCAGGAACTCGCTGTTGGTCTTGTCGTTGCCGACCGGCCCCGCCGGGTCGAAGTCATCCGGGCCGATGCCGTGGGCGGTGGCGACGGCGAAGGTCAGGGATGCGATCACAACTGAGCGGGAGAACATACTACGACGTATTCCTATTTATTCGTGACGCATGAACGTGGGTTGGAAATGAGGCGCCAGACTATATCGCGCTGATCTAGTTGCAACATTTCAATCAATTGAACATAAGCGCCGCGTGCTCGCGGAGTTGGCCCGACCAACGTCGAGACGAGGCCGGGAACCGCGAGGGCTTCCTGATTTCGCCGCCATCAGGATCGGTCACCGTCGTCACGCGCGCCACGACGAGCGGAGCCAGCCATGCCCGACGCGCACCCGCCCGTGTTCATCTCGCATGGCGCGCCGAGCCTGGCGACCGACGGCGGCGCCAGCGCCACCTTCCTCGCGCGCCTGGGCGCCGACATCGGACGGCCGCGTGCGGTGCTGTGCGCCTCCGCGCACTGGGTCGACACCACGCCGCTGGTCGGCGCGGACCCGCGTCCGGCGACCATCCACGATTTCAGCGGCTTCGGCGAGGATCTCGATCGCATGCGCTACCCCGCGCCGGGCGATCCGGCGCTGGCGGCGCGCGTCGTGGACCTGCTCCGCGTCGCCGGTTTCGCCGGCGCCGCGCCCGCCTCGCGCGGGCTCGACCATGGCGCGTGGGTCCCGCTCTCGCTGATGTTCCCCGCGGCTGACCTTCCCGTCGTGCAGATCGCGTTGCAGCCACGCCTCGGTCCGGCGCATCACCTCGCTGTCGGCCGGGCGCTGCGACCGCTGGTCGACGAGGGCGTGCTGGTCCTCGGCAGCGGAGGCGCGTCGCACAACCTGCGCGAGGCGTTCGCCCACGGCGGCGCGGGCGAGGAGGCGCCGGCCTGGGTGGTCGCGTTCGAGCGCTGGATGGCGCAGGCACTGGCCGACGGCCGCGAGGACGACCTGATCCACTACGCCGAACGCGCGCCGCACGCCGCGCGCAACCATCCGACGGACGAGCACCTGCTGCCGTTGTTCGTCGCGCTCGGCGCGGCCGGGCCGGGCGCGCGCGGGACGCTGCTGCACGAGGCCGTGACCTTCGGCGTATTGAGCATGGCGTGCTTCGCCTTCGCGATGCCGTCGTCACCGCCCGCCTCCCGCTAGCCGCGCGCGCATCCGCGACTTCCATCGGCGGCGGGCGTCGAGAGCGCGGCATCGTGGCTCGGTTCGACGGGTCAGCCGCGTCCGCTCGCCTCATCCGCCGTCGTGCGCAGCGCCGCCGCATAGGCGCCGGTGGCGTCCCACCCCGGGTACTGGCGCTCGAGCGCGGCGAGCGTCTGCGCCGTGTAGTACCGGTGCCCGACCGCCGGGAAGGACATCAGCGCGCGTTCGTCGGGCGACATCGCCGACACCGCGGCGCGGAATGCGGGGTCGGTGCCGTACATGGTGTACGCGTGGAAGCCTTCCCAGACGTGGTCGGCGCGCCCGAGACCGTAACCCCAGGTGAAGCGCTGGCCGGCGTCGGCGGTGAACGTGCTCGCCGCGTGCACGGTGTAGTTGGTGAACACCGCGATCGTCCCCGGCGCGCAGACCAGCGGGACCGCCGCTCCCACGTCGTCGCCATCGCGTCGCCGCACCAGCCGCAGCGGCGCCTCGCCCGCGCCCACCTCCTCGAGGTGGATCCAGAAGCCGATCTGGCCGAACTCGCGCGCGCTCTCCGACATCGGCAGCAGCGAGTTGTTGGCGTTGTCGATGTGGCCGGCGTCGGCGGTGACGAACCCCGGATAGCGCGCGATCATCATGCCGACCCGCGCCAGCACGTGGTCGGTCCTCAGCCACCACCGACCCAGGCGCAGCAGCTCCGGGTGGAAGTAGTGCCGCGCCGCGCGCGCGTCGCCGTGCGGGTACGGCACCATCGCGCTGCGTCCCGACGGAGGATCGGCGCGGACCTCGTCCCAGGTCCTGAGCACGCGGCGCTGCGCCGCCTGCAGCTCGGGCAGCTCGTCCTCGGGGATGAACCGCGGCAGGATCAGGAAGCCGTCCTCGAGCAGCTGCTCGCGTTGGCTATCGGTGATGATCTGGTGCGGGTGGACGGTGTACGTCGTCATCGCTGTTCCTGTGGGCTGCGGATCGCGTGATGCGCGCAGTTTACCGATACGATCCGATCTGCCATTGATCCGGCTGTGGCGCACCTTCCTATTCCTGTGGAGGGCCGCGCGTGATCGTCGGCACCGGCCGCGGCGATATGCCCGCCAGCCACGCGTTCGAACGGCCGCCCGGGTTCCCCTGCTGGACCATCGGCTGCCTGATGCGCGGCGCCGTCCGCACCGAGGTGCGCGGCGCCGCGGTCCTCCATCGCGCACCGAGCATCGCCGCCGTTCGGCCGCGCACGCCGTACCGGATCGCCGCCGGCGAACCCGGCCACGGGTGGAGCGAGGTGTGGATCATCTTCAAGCCGCGCCCGGAATGGCTGCCGCTGCTCGAGTGGCCCGAGCCGGTCCCCGGTCTGCCCGAGCTGACGGACGGCGATCTCGCGGCGGTGATGGACGCCGTGGTCGAGGTCGACCGCATCGCGAGCGGCCCCGGAGCGCATCGGCTCGCCTACGCGGACAACCAGCTCGAGCGCGCGCTGCTGCTGGCGCGCGACCGCAATCCGCACGCGCCGCACGCGCGGCGCCATCCGGCGGTGCGGGCGGCGCTCGGCGTCATCGAATCGCGCTGGCACGAGCGGTTCACCGTCGCCAGCCTGGCGCGGGCCGCGGCGTGCTCGGAGTCGCACCTGACCCACCTCTTCACCGCCGAGCTCGGCGCCAGCCCGATGGCCTACCTGGAGTCGCACCGCATCGAGCGCGCCAAGCACCTGCTGGTCTCGACCGCGCTGCCGGTGAAGGACGTCGCCGCGTCGGTCGGTTTCGCCAACCCGTTCCACTTCTCCACGCGCTTCCGCCGCCACGTCGGCCGCAGCCCCGTCGAGTGGCGTCGGCGCCCGGGGTGAGCCGACGTGGCCGGCGCGACCGCGTACGCGGCGCGCCGACCGTCGCGATCGACGTCGAGCGGTCGCCGCTCAGCCCGGGGCCGAGGGGAACTCGCCGAAGATGCGGCGCAGCAGCCCGCCCCAGTCGATCGCCAGCGGCGCCGCGCGATCGATGAAGACCTCGCGCAGGACCACGGGTTCGGCCGAATAGCCGTTGGCGTTCGAGTCGAACGCGGCGAAGCGGCCGTCGCCGGACAGCACGATGCCGGGCAGCACGCGACCCGGCGGTTCGCCACCGCCCAGGCGGCGGTTGACGCGCCGGGTCACGCCGAAGAGCCGATCGTGCACGAACAGGTCGAACTCGGCGTTGCTGTCGCCGCCGACCAGCGTCGACGCGGCGGAACGGAACGCGACGTAGCGGCCGTTGTCGGAGATCGAGCAGTCGAGGCAGTCGGCATTCGCCTGGGCTCCGCTGGTCGCCACGCTGATCCGCGTCACCTCCGGCCGCCACCAGACCAGGCGGTCGTAGACGAAGACATCGACGACGCCGTTGCTGTCGCCGCCGACCAGGTTCGACGCCGCCGACGAGAACGCCACGAAGCGGCCGTTCCCGGAGATCCGCGGCACGCCGACCACGGCGTCGTTCGCCGGTTCGCCGCTGCGCGCGCGATCGACGCGCGTCAGCGCGAAGGTGAAGGCGTCGCGCACGTAGGCGCCGCGGAAGCGGCCGCCATCCGTCATCCGCTCGGAGGTGGTGGCGAACGCCACCACGCGCCCGTTGTCGCTGATCCCGCCGACCTCGGCGTCGCCGCTGTCCACGCGCCCGTCGCGATCGGCGCTCATCGGCCTGATGTCGTTCGTCGCCACGTCGCACCAGAACGCCTTTCCCCGCGTCGTGGTCCCGCCCGGGTAGCCGGTGAGATTCGTGGCCGGGGCATCCCACGCGACGTAGCGGCCGTTATCGCTGATCGCCGGGTTGCGCGGAGCTCCATCCGACAGCCTGCCGTCGATCTGGTCGATCACGATCGGGAAGGAGATCAGCGCGTTCCAGGCCAGGCGCTCGAGATGTTTGGTCTCGGGGCGGTTGGGGCCGAACTCGGTGACCCACAGCACGTAGGATCCGTCCCCGCTCAGCCGCGCGTTGGTCAGCCCGTTGGCCTCGCCCGCGCCGGCGCCGTGCTGCACCAGGTGGACCCCGCCGAGCAGGCGGTCGCGGATGTAGATCCCCTGGTCGGGCTCCGACGGCGTGTAGTCGTTGGTCGAGAAGAACACGACGTAGCGGCCGTCGTCGCTGACGTCGCCGAGGCGGTTGAAGCCGAAGTCCTCGGGATCGGGTCCCGGCACGCTGACGCGCTCGGACGCGCCAGCGACGGACAGGACCGCCGCGCAGAGCAGGTGGCGGATGGGGATGTGGCGCATGGCGATCTCCGGGACGCTTCGATAGCACGGGCGCGCCGCACGCGCCCCTGAGAACCCGGCGTCGCGCACAGGGTCGCCGCGCGACGCAAACCAGGCGCAGGCGACGATCGGCGCCAGCTCGTCGGATCGATCGCCCGCGGCATCAGACGATGCGGAAGCGCTCGATCCCCTCCGGCGCCGGCGGATAGCGCAGGTCGAGACCCTCGAGCGTGGCGCGCACGATGCGCGCGATCACCGCGTTGCGGTACCACTTGCGATCCGCCGGCACCACCCACCAGGGCGCGGCGTCCGTGCTGCAGCGGGTGACGGCCAGCTCGTACGCCTTCATGTAATCGCGCCAGCGCTTGCGCTCGTCGAGGTCGCCCGGGTTGAACTTCCAGTGCTTGGTCGGGTCCTTCAGGCGATCGCCGAGGCGCTCGGCCTGCTCCTTCTTCGAGATGTGCAGGAAGAACTTGAGGATGGTGGTGCCGTTCGCGGCGAGGTGGCGCTCGAAGGCGTTGATCTGCTCGTAGCGCGCCTCGAGCTCGGCCTTCGGCGCCAGCGCGTGGACGCGCGCCACCAGCACGTCCTCGTAGTGCGAGCGGTTGAAGATGCCGATGATGCCGCGCGGCGGCACGTGGGCGTGCACCCGCCACAGGAAGTCGCGCGCGAGCTCCTCGCTGGTCGGCTTCTTGAAGCTGGTGCAGCGCACGCCGAGCGGGTCGATGACCCCGAAGACCGATCGGACCGTCGAATCCTTGCCACCGGTGTCCATCGCCTGCAGGACCACGAGCACGGCGTGGCGCTGCTGGGCGTACAGCACCTCCTGCAGGCGATCGATCGCCGCGATGTCGTCGGCGAGTCCCGCCTCCGCCGCTGCGCGATCGGGGAAGGCGCGCTTGTCGTCGGGATCGACGTCGTCCAAGGTCCAGCCGTCGCCGCCGGGCGGCACGCGATACGGTCGGGCGAGCGCGGCGAGCGGGTCCTTGGCCATGGCGGGTGACTCCGCGGCGCACCGTGGCGCGGGCCGCCGGGATGACAATCCGGCGGCGACGCATCCCCGTGGTAGCGCGCTGCCGCGCGTCCAGAGTACGCGCGCAGCGTCATTCCGGTCGGATGCTCGCCAGCGACACTCGCGGGCATGCGCTACGACGTCCGCGACCTCGTGCTGAGCTTCGAGCACAAACGCGTCTTCCCGCTGCTCGCGCTCGACGTCGGCGATGCGGTCGACGATCGCGGCTGGGTCTATCGTCCCGTCCTCGCGCGCATCGCGCTGCCGATCCGCGACCTCTACCCGGCGCCGGGCTTCGTCGTCCACGACATCGTCGCGCACCGCGTCGTCCTCGAGTTCCACGCGGTCAGGGTCTGGCGGTACGCGCACGAGGTCGAGCTGCGCATCGAGGGCCAGGCGCTGGTCGCGGCGCGCGAGGCCGGGAGCGGCGCCGATCAGCGCATGGACGAGGCGGTCAGCGCCGAGGGCGACGACCGCCGCTGACGCTCAGGGCGCCGGGACCGGACGGTTCTCGGCCCAGCGGCTGCCCTGCGCGATGAGCAGCTGCCAGGCCGCGTTCTCGCGCGGACTGAACCACGCGGCGAAGACCACGCAGGTCTTGGCGACCGGCAGCTCGTGCAGCCACTCGGTGGTGTAGCGTTCGTTGACGTCGGCGAGCGTGATGACGATGCCGGCCCGTGTCGCCGTGGGCTTCTTGAGCTTCACCTCCTGATCCATGCGCGTGGCGATGATCTCATCGTGCACGTCCGCCGCGGCGACGGAGGCGAAGGCGGCCTCGTCGATGCTGCCGTGCTCGTCCTTCAGCAGATCGGCGGCGCGGCTGCGCAGCGCGGTGATGCTCGCCTCGGGGCCGTAGGCGATCAGTCGCACGGTGATGGGCTTGATCAGCATGACGGCAGGCTATCCGGCCAGGGATCGCAGCCCAGCGGGCGCGAGACGGCGCGCGCGTCACGACGCTGCGCGGGCGAGCGACGCTGCCTGGCCGAGCCCGCGCCCCGCGTCGCGGGATCAGCCGGCGTCGACCAGCCCGCGGCGCACCGCCGCCGGCAGCAGCGCGGTCGGGATCCGCGGATCGGCATGATGGACGTGGTGGTAGGCGAAGGACGACACCAGCGGAGTCCAGCACCGCGCCACGGTCGCCGCCGTGCGTATCGCCGGATGGCGCGGCGCCAGATGATGCGGGATGTACGCCGCCCACAGCGGCATCGTCGCGCTGAGCGCCGCCGCCACGCCCCAGTACGCGATGCCGACCAGCGAGCCGGCGGCGATCCACGACCACGCCGCCGCGCCGACGATCGCGACCGTCGCCGCGGTCTCGGCGATCTGCCACCACCGCGTCCGCGGCGACGCGCGCAGCGACCACCAGCGCAGCGCGAGGATGTGCCACGGCCCGTCGACGATGACGCGCCCCAGGGTCCAGTTGGCGCAGCCGCCCTCGGGATCATCGGCTTCGAGGCAGCGCGCGTGGTGGCGCAGGTGGGTGACCTGGATGCCATGGCCGCTCTTGAGCAGCAGCAGGCCGCTCAGCGCCATGACCACGTGGTTCGCGCGCCGCGACAGGCCCAGCGCGGCGTGCATGGCATCGTGCATCAGGACGAAGCCGGCCAGGCACGACGCACCGGCGAGCGGGATCGCCAGCCACCAGGCGCCGGCGCGCGCGGCGATGATGTACGCGACGCACAACGCGAATGGCCTGAGGACCTCGACGCACCGCTGCGCGACGGAAAGGCGCAGATCCATGGGCTCCGGGCGCGGCATCTGCGGCGCAGCGTACGGCGCGGCCGCGCGCGCGGTACGGCGGTCGCGTCACGGGCAGAGAGCACGCGGCGCCAGGCCCGACCCGGCGAGCCGCGCGGTCCGCGATCACCCGGCGGAGGACTGCCGTCCTTCGCGGCGGGCACCCGCCGCGGCGTCGATCCACGCGCCGCCGGCGCGCAGCGAGGCCTCGGCGCGCTCGACCCAGTCCATGGTCCTGAGCGCGTCCTCGGCGGGATGGCGCAGGGCCTCGCCACGCGCGACGCGACGCAGGAAGTCGCCGTCCTGCGCCGCGGTGTCGTAGGGGTCGCCCGGGAACTCGCGCGGCCGGTCGATGACGCGCACGCGTTCGGTCAGCAGGTCGGGGCGGTGGTTGTAGCGCATCACCTCGACGGTGTCGGTCCAGTAGTCGAAGGTCGCCGAGCCGCGCTCGCCGCTGACGGTGAACTCATAGAGATGGCCGGCGTCGTGGCCCTCGAACTGGCGCTCCGGCTTGGTCTCGCCGGCGACCTGCGCCGAACGGCGGGTCTCGAAGCGGACGATGCCCAGCACGCCGCCGGCGAAGGCGAACACCGCGGTCGCGTTGTCATCGACGCCGTAGTGGCCGATCGCGCGCGGCGCCGCGATCGCCATGCAGCGCTCCGGCTCGCCGAACAGCAGGCGGAACTGGTCGACCTGATGGCAGAGCTTCTCGTAGAAGATCCCGCCGACGCGGTCGCGGTCGAAGTACCCCGGCTTCGGGATCGGCCCCGAGAACTGCGTCAGGCTGGCCTGGGTGACGCGGCCGATCGCGCCCTCGGCGATCACGGCGCGGATCGCGTCCATCCAGCCGGCGTAGCGCAGCTGGAAGCCGCACTGGAACGGGATCCGGCGATCACGCGCGATCGCGACCAGTTCCGCGGCTTCCTTGGCATGCGTGCAGATCGGTTTCTCCGTCAGCACCGCGATGCCGTGCGCGAAGCACGCGCGGATGTTCGCGGCGTGCGCCGCGGGCGGCGTCACCACGAACGCCGCTGCGGGCCGCGCCTCGACCAGGAGCTGCTCGAGATCGGTGAAGACGCGGATGCCGTACGCCGCCGCCGCCTCGCCCGCGAGGCGCGCGTCGAGATCGCAGCCGATGATCTCGGTGGCGGCGCCGCTGCGCCGGATGCCTTCGATGTGCGTGCGGCCCATTCCGGCCAGACCGATGACGGCGACGCGCATGGCCATTCCTCCGGCCGTGGTGGCCACGGCTGACGGTGGCGACCGGCGCGCGGAGCTCAGCGGGAGGGCGCGGGCAACGGCAGGAGGACCATCCGCAGGACGCTACCTGTGCGCCCCCGCGCTCCGCCGGCCGCCCGATCGAGCCGCCGATCACGGCCGGCGTCACCGCGCGCGGTTCAACGCCACGGCGGCGCGGACGAGCGTCTTCAGCGCCTGCGCGTCGATCGCGTCGCCCTCGTGGAGATCGATCGCGCGCCGGGTCCTGCCTTCGAGGCTGGAGTTGAACAGGCGCGACGGGTCCGGCAGCGAGGCGCCCTTGGCGAAGGTCATCTTCACCACGTTCTTGTAGGTCTCGCCGGTGCAGATGATCCCCGCGCACGACCACACCGGGACGCCCCCCCACTTGCACTCCTCGACGACGTCGGGGTCGGCCTGGGTGATGATCTTCCGCACGCGGGCGAGCGTCTCGCCGCGCCAGTCGCCCAGCGCGGCGATCCTCGCATCAATGAGCCGGGACGCCGAGGCTCCCGCTGATCCCGCCTTGGCGGTGGTCGTCTTCTTCATGGCGTCGTCCTTCGCGCAGGGCGGGTGTCACGGACCAATACGCGGCGTCGGCGATCGCGCGCGCGTGCGCTGCTCACATCCGTTCGCCGGGCAGTCGGCTGGCCTGCTCCACCCACGCGACGAACCGCGCCTCGTCGAACCCATCGTGCTCATGGATGTCGAGGTAGCGCGTATCGCCGCTCTTGGACTCGCCCGGCGGAATGGGACGCAGGGAGGTGCCGCGGAAGAAGGCGACCTTGATGTACGTGGCGAAGCAGTGGAAACTGAGGAACCAGCTCTTCCCGTCGAGCCCGTAGAACGGCGAGTTCCATTTGACCGCCTTGCTCACGGCCGGGACGGCATGCGCGATGAGCGCGTCGAGGCGGCGCCCGACGTCGCGCTTCCACCCCGGCATCGCCTCGATGTAGGCCTGCACCGGCGCGTCGCCGTACCCCTTCGCGATCTGCGGGTTGCCACCCGAGAGGAGGATCGGCTGCACGCCGTCCGCTCCGGCAGCGCTGCTCGTCGCGGGCTTCGCCGATGTCGCGGGCTTCGCGCGCTTCGCGGACGGCGTCGATCTGGCGCGGGGCATGGTGTCACTCCGATCCGGGCCGCTGCACGCTGCCACCCCTGGTCGTGTAGGGCAGCACGAACAGGTACAGCCCCGTCAGCCACAGCAGCACGAGCGGGATCAGCGCCAGGAGCCCGATCCACGCCGCGGACGCCGGCTGCGCGAAGGCCGCGAGATTGACGATGACGCCGATGGTGAAGGCGACGGAGAGCGAACGGTGCGCCCGCCGCACCGCGGTGGTCCAGGTCATGCCGAACTCCTCGGACGATGGGTCATGGCGTCCTCGCCAGCAGATCGACGAGCTTCCCGCCCATCAGCTTCCAGCCGTAGCGCGCGCCGCCGAAGTTCTGCTTCTGGTCCGGCGTGAAGCCCGACTGCACGAGCGACAGCCGCGTGCCCGAGGCGGTCGGCGTCAGCGTGAAGGTCACGACGGTGTCCATGTCGCCGACCCGCCACGTGTAGCTGAGCGCGCGCGGCGGATCGCTCGCGAGGATCCGGCAGTGGACGATGCCGTCCCAGCCCGGGTGCGGCTGCGTCCGGAAGGTGAACGCCTTTCCCGGCACGAGCTCGAGCTCGGCGACGGGGAGCAGCCACTCGGCGAGCAGCGCGGGATCGGTCAGCGCGCGCCACACCTTCTCCGCCGGATGGCGCAGATCGAAGGCGAAGGCGATGGCGCCGGCCTGCCCCGGCGCGGTCTCGTCGCTGGGCATCATCGCTCCATCTCGTCCAGCAGCTGCTCCAGGCGTGCGACGCGCTCGGTCCAGAACGCACGGTAGTGCGCGATCCAGTCGATGAGGGGTTTCATCCCGCGCGGCTCGACCCGGTAGTACACGTTGCGCCCCTCGCGCCGGCCCTTCACCAGCCCGGCCTCCTTCAGATGCGCGAGGTGCTGCGAGATCGCCGGCTGCGAGATCGCGAAGCGCTCGGTGAGGCTCTTCACGGCCGCCTCGCCGCGGGTCAGCGACTCGAAGATCCGGCGACGGCTCGGATCGGCGAGCGCCTGGAAGATCCGGTCCTCGACGGCGGGGGCGACCATGCGCAATCAATAAGCCATTGCTTATTTGTCGTCAAGCACCGCGTCCTCTGCTCCGCACGTGCCGCGGTGCGGGCCTGCGCACCGGCGGTCACTTGAACGCGGCGAGCACGTGCTGCGGTCCGAGGTAGCGGTCGCCGTCGTAGCTGTCGGCGAGCACCGCTCCGGAGCCATCGAGCAGCACCAGGTGCGGGATGCCCTGCTTGGCGTACGCGCGGACAAGCTCGCGCGCGCTCGCCGAGCCGTGGCGCACGCCCCACCACGGCATCGCGTCGTGCTCCATGTACGCCGCCATGTCGTCGGCGTTCGCATCGAGGCTGACGAACAGCACCTCGAAGGCCTCGCCGCCCCCCTTCGCCTCGTAGAAGTCGACCAGCTGCGGCGTGAAGGCGCGGCACGGGCCGCACCAGGCCGCCGAGAAGTACACCATCACCCGCTTCGCGCCGCGCAGGGTCGTGGGCGGCGCCGCCTTCCCGTCGACATCGACGAGGTCCGCGGTCAGCGCGGCGACGCGCGCGGCGTCCCAGCGCGCCGGCGCCGCCGTCGATGCCGACATCGCCCACCAGGCGAAGGCGGCGAGCACGACGAACGCGATCATCCAACGCATGGCGGTCCCCGCTCGCAGAGCGTACCTCGGGACCGCCATGCCGGCCAAGGCCCGCATGGCGACGATCCGGCGGACGCCGGTTCTGCCGTGGGCAATTCGCGGCGATGCGCAGCACGCGCGCGCCGGCGATCGGTTAGGCCATGTTCCATGCCGATCGCACCACGCCCGAGCCGCCCGCGCGCGTGGCGCGCCGCCGCCATCGCCGCGCTCGCCGTCGTGCTGTCGTCCTGCGGGCCTGCGCGCAACGCGGCGCGCGACGTCGCGACCACCGCCGCCGCGACGGCGCCACCGCCCGCGATCGAGAGCGCTCTCCAGGCGCTGGCCGAGCCGGCGAACCAGCAGCGTCTCACGCAAGCGCTGGCGACGCCGGCGACCGCCGACATCGCGCGTACCGCCGCCGCCGGAGCGGTCGCGGGGGTGCTCCAGGGCCTCGGGCGCGACGGCGGTCTTGCCGGCGCGATCTCTGGCGGGGTCGGCCAGGCCGAACTGACCGCGGCCACGCGCGCGCTCGCGGCGGCGATGGTCCTCGGCGTCGACGACGGTCTCGCCGCGGCGCGGCGGCGTCCGACGGACGAATCGGGCCTGGCGCCGCTGATGGTCGGCACCCGCGAAGCCGCGCAGCGCGGCCTGACGCTCGGCGTCGGCGCGTTGGTCGGCCTCGCGCTGCTGATCGCGGTGCTCGCCGCGCTGCTCGTCGTCCAGATCGTGCGCGCGCGCCGCCGCACCACGGCGAGCCGCGACGGCGAGGCGGCGATACGGATCGTGCGCCGGCTGGCCCGCGACGCGGATGCCGGTCAGCGCACGAGGCTGGCGGAGGCCGCCCGCGCCGAGGGCGCGTCCGACCTGGTGTGAACGCGGTCAGCCGCGGTCGTGCCCCGCGACCTTCACCAGCTTGTTGTACAGACCGAGGATGAGCAGCGTCGGCGCCCACTGGCCGACGAACAGCGCGTCCTCCTTGCGTCCCATCACCTGCAGCGTCAGCGAGCCCGCGATCGACGCGAAAGCCGCGTACAGGAAGGTGTCCGACGGCAGACGGGCGGTGACCGATTCGATCGCGCGCGCCGAACGGCCCTCGCGGTACTCGGGGTGGGTCTCCTGGTCGCCGATGGCGCCCTGCTCAGTTTCCAGCTCGGGGTTCATGTCGTGCTCCTCGTGGACCAGCGATCATAGATGCAGCGCCGAGGCGGTGCCGTTAACACCCGCAGGTCCTCACGCCGGTCGATCCGATCGATCCGGGTCGCGGGAAGGACGCGGAGCGGAGCACGAGCGTGCGATCGAGCGGACAAACGGACGCGGGACGCCGGAAGCGCGTCGCGATCAGCGCCCGGCGTCGCGGCGCGCTCGCCAGCGGCGCGGCGAGCAGGCATGGCGCCGCTGGAACTGCCGGTTGAAGGACGACAACGATGCGAATCCGACGGCATGGGCGATGTCGGTGACCGCGCGATCGGTGCCGATCAGCAGCCCCGCCGCGACGTCGACGCGGTGGTTCAGCAGGTAGGCGCGCGGCGTGGTGCCGCACTGGGCGAGGAAGGCGCGGCGGAACTGGCTCGGGCTGAGCCGGCAGCGGCGCGCGAGCGCGGTGATCGGCGGCGGCGAGGCGTACGCCGCGGCTATCCAGGCCAGCGCCGGCTCGAGCGCGCGCATCCGCTCGACCGATCGCCGCGCACGCGGGCGACGCGGCGCGAGCCGCCGGCACGCCACCAGGATCGCGATCAGCCGCGCGCGCACGGCGTCGCGCCAGCAGGGCCCGCGGCGGCGGAACTCGTCGATCAGCGCCAGCGCGGCGGCGCCGGTCGCGTCGTCGACGCGGAAGCGCGCGGACGAGGCCGCCGCGGCGTCGTGCAGCTCGGGATCGACGCCGCCGCCCAGCAGCGCCGCGACGTCGATGAACACGTAGGTCCAATCGTTGGTGCCCGAGCTGGCGGTGCGCGCGGCATGGGCGATGCCGCCGCCGATCGCGAAGACGTCGCCGGGGCGGAACGGCTCGGCGTGGTCCTCGAGCTCGAGCGCGCCGGTGCCCGACCGGCACCAGCCGATCTCGAGCGCGCCATGCAGGTGGAAATCCGGCCGGGCGCCCGGTTCGTGCCGGTAATCAACGACCGTCACCGGGAAGGCTGGTTCGAGCCGCCAGGTCTGGAGGCGCGCGGCGGGGGTGGATGCGCGTTGCTGCATGGTCGGTGCGCGTCGCCGCGCTGCGGCGGGCGACGCCACGCCATGCTCGACCCGCGCACCACGTCCACAAGGAGAGCCGATGCATCCGGCATGCCACAGCCTGCGCGAGCACGGGTTCGCCGTCCTGGTCTCGGAGTTCGACGCCGGCGAGCTCGCCCTGATCCGCGCGATCGTCGCCGACGCATGGCGGCGCGCGGGGTCGCCGCCGCGCGGCGGCGAGTTCGGCTTCGTCATGCATCCGCTGATCGCCTACGCGCCGGAGATGGCGCGCTTCTACGAGCGCCCGCGCGTGATCGCGGTGCTGCGCGACCTGTTCGGCGAGGAGCCCCGCCTGGTGCACAACGGCGGGCTGTGGAGCGACGGCTCGCGATCGTTCACGCGCTGGCACCACCATCGCGACGATTCCGGCGACGATCGCGACGGCGAGGCCGCGGGATCGGGCGGACTCCAGGCGCGCATCGACCGCGTGCTCGCCAACGTCTACGTCGACGGAGCGACTCCCGAGCTCGGCGAGCTGCTGGTCTGGCCGCGGCGCGTCGACGACCCGCTCGCCGGACCCGGGTTCCCATCCGACCGCGAGTGGGCCGGGCAGGAGGTCGTGCGCTGCCCGCCAGGCTCGGTGGTGATCTTCGACCAGAGCCTGCACCACGCCGCCCGACCCGCCCGCGTCGACGCGTCGCGGCTGATCTTCGGCGGCCACTACCAGCCGTGGTCGCGCCAGGCCGCGCATCGCGAGGACAATGCCGCAGACCTGCCGGAGATCCGCGAGGAGATCGACCGCTCGGCGATCCTGCGCGCGCTGGTGCGCGCGCGCTGATGCCGGCGCGAACCGATGATCGACCTCAGCGCGCCCGCGCCAGCGTCGCCGCCATCGCGCGCGCGCAGGCGTAGACCTGGCGGCTGGCGAGGCGCATGAACGCCGACCCGCGCACCGGCGACGCGCCGATCCCCAGGCACGCCACGACGCGGCCGTCGACGCGCACCGGCGAGGAGACGCGGTGCAGGCTCGCGTACATCAGCCCGGGATCGACCGCGACGTCGTCCGCCAGCGCCTGGTCGATCAGCTGGCGCAGGCTCGCCAGGTCGATGCGCGGCCGCGGCTCGCTCGCGATCCAGCGCCGCAGCGCCGCGTCGTCGGCGAGCGCTTCCGGAGCCGCCAGGAAGATGCCGCCGATGTGGACGGGGCTCAGCGGCGCGAAGGTCCCGGGCGCCATCAGCGATGGCGACTCCGGATCGAGGATGCGGTCGAGGACGGTCATGCGGCCGCGGTAGGGCACGGCCAGCGCCGCGGTCGCCGCCAGCTCGCGGTTCAGCCGCACCAGGTGCGGCCTGGCCACCGCGCGCAGGTCGCGCCCCTGCGGCACGCTCGCCGCCCAGAACATCGGCGCCTCGGTGATCGCGTAGGCGCGATCGCGGCCGCGCTCGAGCACGCCGGCGCGCACCAGCTCGCGCAGCAGCCGCGCGACGGTGTTCGGACCGATCGGCGCGAGCAGCGCCGTCGCCTCGGCGAAGCGGATGCGCCCGCCGCGCATCGCGGCCCCCTCGAGCAGCGTCACCACCCGGCGGATCGCGTTCGCCTCGTCGCCCATGCGCGCAGCGTGCCGCGGCCGCTGGCGACCGCCATGCTATCGCCGGCGATAGCGATGGACTCCCGTTGCCGGCCGCGGCGCCGGCGCGCATGATCAGCGGTCGCGCGACGCGCGGGAGGAACGATGCCGACGCCGAACCTGCTGCTGCTCTTCTCCGATCAGCAGCGACCCGACACCATGGGCTGCTACGGCCAGGCGCTGCCGACCACGCCGCGCCTCGATCGCCTCGCCGCCGAGGGCGTGCGCTTCACCGACGCCTTCACCAATCAGCCGGTGTGCGGGCCGGCGCGCGCGACGCTGCAGACCGGGCGCTACCCGACCGAGATCGGCTGCTGGCGCAACGAGCTCGCCCTGCCGCCCGACGAGGCGACGCTGGCGACGCTGCTCGGCGGCGCCGGCTACGAGACCATGTACGTCGGCAAGTGGCACCTCGCGGCGGCGGGCGCGGGCCCGGTGCCGCGCGAGCGGCGCGGCGGCTACCAGCGCTGGCTGGCGAGCGATCTGCTCGAGTTCACCTCGCACGGCCACGATGGCTGGATGTTCGACGAGCACGACCGCCGCGTCGACTTCACCGGCGTGCGCGCCCACGCCGTCGCAGACGCCGCGGTCGCGATGCTGCGCGAGCGCGACGCGACGCGGCCGTTCTTCCAGATGGTCTCGTGGATCGAGCCGCACCACCAGAACGACCGCGGGCGCTACGAAGGCCCGCTCGGCTCGCGCGAGCGCTGGGGCGGCTACGCGGCGCCGGCCGACCTCGAGCCCGGCGTCGGGGACTGGCAGCGCGAGTACCCCGACTACCTCGGCTGCGTCAACGCCGTCGACGACGGCGTCGGGCGGATCCTCGACGAGCTGGCGCGCCAGGGGATCGCCGACGACACGCTGGTGATCTACGCCAGCGACCACGGCAACCACTTCCGGACGCGCAACGGCGAGTACAAGCGCTCGTGCCACGACGCGAGCCTGCGCATACCGCTGATCGCTCGCGGCCCCGGCTTCGCCGGCGGACGGACCTGCCCGCGCTTCGCGGCGACGATCGACCTGGCGCCGACGCTGCTCGCCGCCGCGCGCGTGCCGTTGCCGCCGACGCTGCGTGGACGTCCCCTCCAGGCGGCGCTGACGTGCGCCGGCTGGCGCGACCAGGGCGCGTGCTGGCGGGACGAGGTCGTCGTCCAGATCAGCGAGAGCTGCGTCGGCCGCGCGCTGCGCGACAAGCGCTGGACCTACGGCATCGTCGCGCCCGACCGCGACGGCTGGGACCACGGCGACGCGACGCTCTACCGCGAGGAGTTCCTCTACGATTGCGTCGCCGACCCGGCTCAGCGCCGCAACCTGGTGGTCGATCCATCGTTCGCCGCGGTGCGCGCCAACCTCGCGGCGCGCCTGCGCGCGCGCTTGACCGCGATCGGCGAACCGCCGTTCGCGATCGTCGGCGCCGCGGTCGGAGCGGCCTCGTGAACGCCCCGTACGCGGCCTACGCGAGCGAGGAGCTGATCGTCCGCGACCACCTCGCCATCGACCGCACCGAGCTGGCCAACGAACGCACGCTGCTGGCCTACGCGCGCACCGCGCTGGCGATGCTCATCGCCGGCGCGTCCGCCATCCACTTCGTCGGCGGCGGGACCGGCATCGCCTCCGGGTCGACGCTGATCGCGGCGGCGGCGTGGACGACATGGTTCGGCAGCCGCCGCTGGCTGGCGATGCGCCGCGCGCTGGCGCGGCTGCGCGCGTGATCGCGGCGCAGCGGTGTCAGCGATGCGGTGCCGGCGCCGGCGCCACCGGTCGCGCCGCCGCGCGACGATACCGCGTCGCCGGCACGCCGGCGTAGGCGGCGAACACCCGCGAGAAGTGATAGGGATCGGCATAGCCGACCATCGCGCCGACCTCGGCGACCGGGAGCTCGGACGTCCGCAGCAGCCGGCAGGCGTGCTCGAGCCGCCGCTCGCGCAGCAGCGCCTTGACGGTGCGGCCGGTCGCCGCGCGCACCAGGCGCGCGAGGTGCTCGGGCGTGATGCGCAGGCGGCGGGCGATCTCGCCGACGCGGTCGCCCGCCGGATCGGGTCGCGCGAGGTAGTCGTCGATCGCCGCGAGCAGCGGCTGACCGCGCACCAGCACCGGTCGCGCGGGCGCGGCCGCCGTCCCGCACGTCTCGAGGACGCGCAGGTAGAGCGGCAGCCCGAGGCGCTGCGCCAGCGCCGCGTCCGCTGACCGGCGCGGATCGAGGCGCAGCAGGCGTTCGAAGCCGGAGCGCAGCAGCCGCCGCGTCGCCGCGGCCACCGGCGCGCGCAGCAGCGGCGGGCGCTGCCCCGCCTGCGCCGCGAGCGCCTCGCCGCCGGCTCCGGTCAGGTGCAGCCAGTAGAACTCCCAGTGGTCGGCGTCGGTCGACCAGCGGATGCCGCGATCGACGCCCGCGACCAGCGACAGGTCGCCGGCGCCGACCCGGGTCTCGCGCCCGCGCCAGCGGAACCGCCCCGCGCCGGACACCGTCAGGAAGACCAGCGTGGTGTGCGCGTCGACCTGCTCGCCATATCCGTAGGCGCGGTCCGCGCGGATCCATCCGAACCCCTCGTTCCACAGCCAGGTGGGGCTGGGACCCGGGAAAGGCCAGCGCATCCGCTCATGGCTGGCCATATCAGGAATCTACAAAACGCGGTCGCCTCCGTCCATGGCGTCGGCCAGCGCCGCGTCGCTAGGGTGGACGGATGCTCACCACGGGCCAGCTCGAGGCCGTCGCGCGCGACGGCTACGTCGTCCTCCCCGGCTTCTTCCGCGCCGGGGCGATGGCCGCCGCGCGCGCGGCCGTCAACCGCGTCTTCGCGCCGGCCTACGCCGACTGGCGCTCGGCCGGCGGACGCAACGCGCTGCCGCATCCGCGCCGGCTGTTCCCGTGGGGCGAGGCGGCGATCGATCGCCTCGCGGTCGACGAGCGGCTGCGGGCGATCGCCGAGCAGGTCGTCGGCACGCGGCGGCTGCTGCTCTGCGAAGCCCATCTGGGCGCGAAGTATCCGGGCTGCGCCGGCGATCCGCCGCACACCGACCACCACGGCAACTCGCTCGGGCCGGAACCGGCCGATCCGCGCGAGATGCTGCGCACGCCGGTGTTCTTCGTCTACCTGACCGATGTCGGTCCCGACGAGGCGCCGATCATGATGATCCCGCACGGCGCGCCGGACGGCGAGGCGCGGGCGATCACCGGCGCCGCCGGCACGGTCACGCTCTACACCCAGCAGACGCGCCACCACGGGACGCCGTTCCTCGCGGCGGTCGGGCAGCGCCTGGTGATGTGGGTCGCGCTGCAGGACGCCGGCGAGCCGTTCGCGCTGCCGCGGCTGTTCACGATCAAGTCGGGACGCGAGCAGAGCCCGTCCGGCGACTACGAAGCGCGCATGGCGCGCTTCATGGCGGACGCGACGCACCGCGACCTCGAGCTCCTCGGCTTCCCGCCGGCGGACGATCCGTGGTGGACGCCGCGGCGTCGCGATGGCATGCGCCGGCGCTGGCCCGGGTTCGCCGCCGTCTGATCGGGCGCGCGTCGCAGGGCGCGCGTCGCGGGGCGCGCGTCGCGGGGCGCGCGTCAGTCCGCATCCCCGTCGCGCAGCGGCGACCGCTGCCACGGCCACAGCTCGAGCAGCTCGGCCTCGAACTCGTTCATCGCCGGGTCGAAGCAATGGCTGTGGTTGCGCGGCACGTGCACCCGGCCCTTGGTGAAGTTGTGCATAGCCAGCTTCCGCTCGTAGGCGGGCAGGTCGCCGTAGGCGAAGAGCATGCCGTGCCGGTCGAGCACCAGCGACGCGGTGCCCTGCGTCGGCACGATCCACAGGTGGTGGCGGGCATCGCCCTCGAAGAAGCGGCGGAACCCGTCGAGCACGCGCTGCAGCTCGGCGTGCGTCGCGATCGGCGGCGAACGGTAGCGGCCCACGGCGTGGCCGCCCCGCGCCTCGAGCAGCACGTAGACCATCGCCAGCGGCGGCTGCAGCATCGCCGCCAGGCGACCCATCGTCTCGATCGCATGACGCGGCCCGATGCGCAGGCGCGAGGCGCCGGTCAGCTCCTCCCAGTCGATCAGGTCGAGGAAGCGCAGCGGCGTCTCGATCGGCGCGACGACGGTCGTCTGCTTCGTGGTCTTCATCGGCTCGGCTCCGCCTGGAAGTATACCCCGCGCCGCGCACGAGCCGCAAAGCCGGGTTCAGCTCCTTGGCACGGCGCGGGTTGCGACGCCTACGCCGGCTTGCGCCGCAGATCGACGAGCGCCCGGATGCATGCGGGGCACATGGTCTGACCCGCTGCGAGCGGCGGCGGAGCCGCTGCCAGCTTCGGCTCCTTCGCCCGGCGCCGGCCTTCCCTGCCGTCGCAGACGCGGCTCAGCCAGCAGGGTGTCGTCGGCTGGGCGACGGCGTCGACGCGCAGCAGGCAATAGTGCCAGCATCCGGTGTCGGCCAGATGCCATCCCTGCGCGCTCGATGGACGGGGCGATGCGAGCATCCGACGAGTCTATCCCGGATTCGGCGCCTCGGTGGCACGGTCTGCAGCGGCGAGGACGTCCGCGCCGTCGACGCGCGCGGCGCGTGCGACGGTGTACGACCTACGCCGTGGCGGGTGGCGCCGCGCAGGCGGCGCTCTATGCCTGCCATCGCTCCAGGAGCACGCGCACATGACGCCGAAGAACACGATCTGCCTCTGGTACGACAAGGACGCGCTCGAGGCGGCGCGCTTCTACGCGGCGACCTTTCCGGACAGCCGGGTCACGGCCGTGCACCAGGCGCCGGGCGATTATCCGAGCGGCAAGGAAGGCGATGTCCTGACGGTGGAGTTCACCGTCCTCGGCATCCCCTGCCTGGGCCTGAACGGCGGCCCGCAGTTCCGGCACAGCGAGGCGTTCTCCTTCCAGGTCGCCACGGACGATCAGCAGGAGACCGATCGCTACTGGGACGCGATCGTCGGCAACGGCGGCCAGGCGAGCCAGTGCGGCTGGTGCAGGGACCGCTGGGGACTGTCTTGGCAGATCACGCCGCGCACGTTGACCGATGCCCTGGCCGCCGGCGGCGCCGAGGCCAAGCGCGCCTTCGCCGCGATGATGCGCATGGGGAAGATCGACGTCGCCGCGATCGATGCCGCGCGGCGCGGGTGACGGAACGCGGCCGCGCGTCGCATCGGTCCGTCCTCAGGCGCCCGTCGGCGCGCCGAACAGGGCGATGATCGCGACGATCGCCGCCATCAGCGCGAGCGGCAGCACCGCCAGCCAGAACCACAGCGGCTCCTCCGCGCGCAGGATGGGCTGGCTCATGCCGCGCAGGCGCGCTTCGCCGCGCACCACCTGCGATCCGGCGTAGAGCCCGAGACCGGCGGCACCGGCGAGCAGCAGCGCGCCGTACGGACCGCACGCGTCCTCCCACGGGCCCGACCGGCAGAACACGACACCCGCCATGGCGAGCGCGCCGCCATCGAAGATCAGGATGCCGAGCCGATCGCCGCTGCTGGTCATGGTCCAGTCTACCTCGCGCAGCGACGGTCGGCTCGACGTGCTGCTCGGTGAGGCGCCGAGACGGGCGCGAGGGTCGCTTCAGACCGGAGCGAGCGCGCGGTGCGGCGCAGCCGGCAGCTCCACGGAGATCCGGTCGCCGGCTACCACCGGTCCACCGGCGACGACGATCGCCATCACGCCCGCCTTGTGCACGACGCGACCGCTGGAGTCGCGGTCGAGCACCGCCTTCATCAGACCCTTCTGCACGCGGTCGAGCTGCGCGCACGGACTGCGCAGCCCGGTGATCTCGATCACCGCTTCGACCCCGAGGCGCAGCCGCGTCCCCAGCGGCAGCGCCAGCAGCTCGATGCCGCGCGTCGTGATGTTCTCGCCCATCGCGCCGGGTCCGATCGCGAAGCCGCGCAGGCGCAGCTCGTCGTGCAGCTCGGCGTGCATCAGGTGGACCTGCCGCAGGTTGGGGGCGCCCGGGTCCTTCGCGACCTGCCAGCGGTGCCGCACCGTCGCGCCGGCGTGGGCGTCGCCCTCGACGCCATGGCCCGCGACGAGGACGACGCGATCGACGGTGGGCTTGGTGAAGCCGTGCACGGCGCTCCGGCTCACGGCGATGACAACCGCCATCGATCCACCCCCTCGCGGAGGCTGTCGCGGCGGGCGCCCGGGCAAAGCCCTGGTCGGTCTCCCCTCTGCGGGCGAGCCCGAGCGATGGCGCAGCGGAGGCGTAGGCGAGGACGATTATTAGCGCCGCCGCACGGGCCGTCCCCGTAGGCTGATCGTTGCCTGCGAAAGGACCTCACGTGACCTCGACAGCCGAAGCGACGCGGACGAGCCAGCCGTCGCAGCACGACCTGCAGCGCTACCGCGATGACCTGGAGCGCGACGGCGTCTGCGTGATCCGCGCGCTCTTCGATCCCGCCCTCATCGAACGGTGGAGGGCGGCGTTCACCGGGATCTTCTACGAACGCCGCCGGCGGCCGGGCGGTCTGGCGCCGCGCGAGCGCGAGCGCTTCTACCTGACCCTGCCGTTCGCGCCGCCGTTCGCGGATGCCAGCGTGTTCGCGAACGACGTCATCCTCGGCATCCTCGACCGCGTGTTCCCGCAGGAGTACGTGCTGGTGCAGCTCGGCGTCGACGTGCCGCTGCAGGGTTCGGAGTTCCAGGAGATCCATCGCGACTACCGGCCGCTGTTCTCCGATCGCGTCGTCACGCCGCTCTACGCCCTGGCGGTGAACGTCCCCCTCGTCGCGGTGACCGAGGACAACGGACCGTTCCAGATGGCACGCGGCACGCACGTGCTGCCGCGCGATGAAGCCCTCGCGCGCATCCGCAGCGGCGAGATCCCGATGGAGTCGTTCCTGATGCAGCCCGGCGACGTCATGATCCGGACGCCGCTCGCCATGCATCGCGGAACGCCGAACCGGACGCCGACGCCGCGCCCGATGGTGGTGATGGGGTACGCGATGCATTGGCTGCACACCCCGAAGGTCGAGCTCGAGGTGCCGCGCGCGTACTACGATTCGCTCCCCGAGGCGACCCGCGCGCTGCTGCGCTGCCGCGTGGTCGACCGGTTGGCGGAGGATCGCGTCGAGACGTACGTCGACTTCAAGTACTGAGCCGCGCCGGCGCGACCCCGGCGGTCAGGCGAAGGCCGGCCCGGCCTGTGGGGATCGAGCGCTCAAGCCGCACGGCACCACGCTCACGACACGGCGCGCGTCCCGTAGCGGCGCACGCGCAGGTCGGCCTGGGCCTGGTGGCCGGCGAAGCCCTCGATCGCGCACAGGCGCGAGCAGTACTCGCCGACCAGCGCGCTCGCCGCCGGGGTGCACCGCTGGTAGGTCACCGTCTTGAGGAACTTGCCGACCCACAGGCCGCCCGTGTAGCGCGCCGCGCGGCGCGTCGGCAGCGTGTGGTTGGTGCCGATGACCTTGTCGCCGTAGGCGACGTTGGTCTCGGGCCCCAGGAACAGCGCGCCGTAGTCGCGCAGCCGCGCGAGGAACCAGTCCGGGTCGGCGGTCAGCACCTGGACGTGCTCGTAGGCGAGCGCGTCGGCCTCCGCCGCCGCCTCCTCGCGCGACTCGACCACCAGCACGCGGCCGTGGTCGCGCCACGCGGGGCCGGCGACGTCGGCGGTGGCCAGGGTCCGCAGCTGGCGCTCGATCTCGACGAGCACCGCCTCGCCCAGCGCGGCTGTGGTGGTGATCAGCGCGGCCGGCGAGTTGGGCCCGTGCTCGGCCTGGCCGAGCAGGTCGGTGGCGACCATCTCGGCGTCGGCGGTATCATCGGCGATGACCAGCACCTCGGTCGGGCCGGCGCGCAGATCGATGCCGACCTCGCCGAAGAGCTGCAGCTTCGCCTCGGCGACGTACGCGTTGCCCGGCCCGACCAGCATGTCGACCGGCGCCAGCGCGCCGGCGCCCAGCGCCATCGCCGCCACCGCCTGGACGCCGCCCAGCACGTAGATCTCGTCGGCGCCGGCGAGCGCCATCGCCGCCACCGTCGCCGCGTGCGGTCGGCCCTTGGTCGGCGGCGCGCAGGCGATGACCCGCGGCACGCCCGCGACCTTGGCGGTGACCACGCTCATGTGCGCCGATGCCACCAGCGGGTAGCGGCCGCCCGGCACGTAGCATCCGACGCTGCCGATCGGCAGGTTGCGGTGGCCGAGCGTCACGCCCGGCAGGGTCTCGACCTCGCAGTCGCGCAGGGCGGCGCGCTGGACCTCGGCGAAGCGGCGCACCTGCGCCTGGGCGAAGCGGATGTCGTCGATCGCGCGCCGCGGCAGCTCGGCGATGCACGCCTCGATCTGGGCGCGCGACAGCCGGAAGTCCGCCGGCGCCCAGCCGTCGAAGCGCTGCGCGTACTCGCGTACCGCCGCCTCGCCGCGCGAGCGCACCGCGGCGATGATCTCCTCGACGGTGCGCCGGACCTGGGCGTCGGCGGCCTGGACGGCGGCGGCGTCGGCGCCGCGCTTGAGGTAGCGGACCATGGTTCGTCTCCGGGTGGTTCAGCGGCGGCGGGAGCGCGTCGCGCGCGGCGTGGCCGGACGCGCGCGCGCTCGGGAGACCGGCGCGGACGCGCCCGCCTCGTGGAACACGGCCAGCCACACCGCCTCGGCGGTGGTCGCGGCGAAGTCGTGCTCCTCGTCCGAATCGAAGTAGAGGCAGTCGCCCGCGACGAGGTGGTGGGTCGTCGCGCCGACGCGGAAATCCAGCTCGCCCGCCAGCACGTGGACGAACTCCTCGCCGGCGTGGCGCAGCGGCGCCGGCTTCACCTCGCCGCGCCGCGCGCGGAACAGGAACGGCTGCATGGTCTTGTCGACGCGCTCGCCGATGAGCAGGCGGAAGCCGTAGCCCTTGTCGGTGGTCTCCCATCCGTCGCCCGCGGCGACCCGCCTGGCGACCACCGTGCGCGCGGTCGCCGCGTCGTCGATCAGCGCCGACACCGGCACGCGCAGCGCCGCGGCGATGCCGACCAGCGTCGCGACCACCGGCTTCACCGCCCCGGTCTCGATCTTGGACAGCATGCTGCGGCTCAGCCCGCAGCGCGCCGCGACGTCGTCGAGGCGCAGCCGGGAGCGCAGGCGGAGGGTGCGGATGCGTTGGCCGATGCTCATGAAACCGATGCGCAGAGTATTCAACTTGGTTGAATGGCAAGTCGCGGCCGCGCCCGGCGCGATCGACGACTCGACGACGCTTCGCCGCGCGCCTGCGGCCCCACCGGCGAGCCGCCTCACGACGCACGCCCGCGCCCGATCAGGGCGACGGCGGGGGGCCGCCAGGCACCCGCCACGTCCCCATCCCGCCGCAGCTATGCGCAACCTCCGGGTAATAATGACTTACGATCGTGCAAAAATCCCGGAACAGCGGCCGGGCTCTCTACCTTGCTTCCTCGGCTCAATCCCGAGTCCAACGATCCCAAGGAACACCATGACCAAGACCCTGCTCGCCCTGGCCCTCGGCCTCTCGCTCACCGCCACCGGCTTCGCCGCCGAGGCCGCCGCCGCCAAGGCCGAGACCCCCGCCGCCGTGACCGAAGCCGCGGCCAAGCTGGGCACCGTCGAGAAGATCACCAAGGCCGGCGACAACTACGTCGTGAAGTACAAGGACGCGGCCGGCAAGGAGAGCGAGATCAAGCTCGACGCCACCGGCGCCCCGGTCAAGGACGAGAAGAAGGCCGAGGCCAAGTAAGCGAGCCGGCGGCGCCCTGAGCGCCGCGCTCGTCTGACTGCCAGGACCCCGGGACGAACGTCCCGGGGTCCTTTGTTTCCGGTGGCTGACCACTGGGCCCGGGACAAGCGGCTGCCGCGGACGTCCGTGTCGCGAACCAGCGCTGCCGCGAACCTGTGCGACGGCATCCCCGGTCGGAGATTCCCCGGAGTTGCCGCCGCGTCCCGGCGGAGGACCGTCGCAGGCATGTCCAACCACATGGTTGCCGGCGGCACGGGAGCCGGCGTGCCGCGCGCCGACGTGCGCCTGCGCGATCCGTACGTGCTGCCGCTGCCCGAGCGCGGCGAGTACCTGCTCTTCGGCACGACCGCGCGCGCCGGCGCCGAACTCGGCTTCGACTGCTGGACGAGCCGGGATCTCGACCTGTGGCATGGGCCGCATCCCGCGTTCCGCCCGCCGCACGGCTTCTGGGGCACGCGCGACTTCTGGGCGCCCGAGGCGCATCCCTGGCGCGGCCGCTGGTACCTGCTGGCGTCCTTCGCGGCGCCGGGGCACCGCCGCGGGACCGGCATCCTCGTCGCCGACGATCCGCGCGGGCCGTACCGCCCGCACAGCGACGGCGCGGTCACGCCCGCCGATCGCGAGTGCCTCGACGGCACGCTGCACGTGGACGACGACGGGGCGCCGTGGCTGGTGTTCTGCCACGAGTGGCTGCAGATCGGCGACGGCACGATCTGCGCCGTGCGCCTCGACGAGGAACTGCGCCGGCCGCTCGGCGAGCCCGTGGTGCTGTTCCGCGCGTCGCAGGCGGGCTGGCCGGTCGAGATCGGCGCGCCGCAGCGGCGCGGCGTCGTCACCGACGGCCCGTTCCTGCACCGCGCCGCCGACGGCCGCCTGCTGATGGTGTGGTCGAGCTTCGCCACCACCGGCTACGCGCTGACCACCGCGCGCTCGAGCGGCGGGATCCTCGGACCGTGGTTCCACGTCGACAGCCCGCTGATCGCCGACGACGGCGGCCACGGCATGCTCTTCCGCGCGTTCGACGGCCGGCTGCTGCTGAGCATCCACCGTCCGAACCGCCCGCCCGACGAGCGGCCGGTGTTCCTGCCGGTGCGCGAGTCCGACGGCTCGCTCGCGCTTGTCGGCTAGGGCGGGGCGGCGGCTGCGCCGCGGATGCGACAGCCGCCGGTCAGCCCGGCTCCGTTAGGACGCCCTGCCGCCTCCACCTGGACGATCGGGCGGAGCGCGTCCGCTCAGGCAGGTCCGGTATCCAACCAACCGGTCAGTCTCTTCCGGCATGCCCGCCGCGCCAACCCGCTCACGTCGTCGCGTGTCCGCCGGCGCCCGCGCCGCGTTCAGCCTGGCCGAGGTCGCGCTCGCTCTGGCGGTGCTCGCGATCGCCGTGGTCAGCGTCGCCGCGCTCTTCCCGGTCGGCATCCGCACGCAGCAGGTGTCGCGCTGGCGGCTGTTCGCGGCGGCGAAGGCCATGGAGCTGGTCGAGGCCTTCAACTGCGCGGACAACGGCAACGGCAGCATCGACTACGAGGCGTACAACCCGTGGGACACGCCGGCGTCGTACCGCAACCTCGCGCCGGACTTCGAGTCGCGCGTCGCGTGCCGGGCGCTCGGCTGCGCGCCGGTGCCGCTGGACATCGCGCGCCGCCTCGACTCGGACGGCGACGAGATCCGCCGCGCGCTCGACGACGGCGGCCGGCTCTACTACGCGCAGCCGGCGGGGTCGACCGGGATGCGCGAGACCGACCTGCCGCTGACGCCGCCGCCGGACGCGCAGCGCCTGGTGTTCATCGTCGCCGGGCACGCGCAGGAGAACGCCTACAACACCTTCCCGTGGAAGGCGTGGCCGTACCGGTCCTCCTACCCGTCGCCGCCGCTGATGACCCAGCACTGGCCGAACTTCCTCGACGCGTCCGGCGCCGTGGTGCCGTCCGGCTTCCTCGAGTTCGGCATGCGCGACGTCACCGACATGCGGATGTACGGCTGGGAGGAGACCATCGACCCCGACATCCGCGTGGTCATGCACTGGGCCGACACGGGCGCGGCGACGCCGCGCGTGGCCGACTGCTACGGGTTCATGCAGTACGCGTATCCGCCGCCCGCAGCCGGGGCGAATCCGTCCGACGCGCCCTTCTCGCTGCCGCCGACGATCGGCTATGGCGGGCAGCTCGCGGACCCGACGCCGTACGTCGGGACGGTCGCCGGCCAGCCGAACAGCGCGATCCGCTACGTGCAGGCGGCGCTCGCGTACT
>DASPLE010000162.1:0-29812 GCA_035627695.1 Planctomycetota bacterium | reverse complement strand
CTTCATGGGCCGCCGCCACAGCGAGGTCGGCTCGGAGGAGAAGCTCGTCCCCTACAAGGTCGTCGGCGGACCCGACGAGCTGGTGAAGGTCGACGTGCGCGGCAAGCAGTACACGCCGCCGGAGATCTCGGCGATGGTGCTGCAGTACCTCAAGAAGGCCGCCGAGGACTACCTCGGCGAGACCGTCACCGAGGCGGTCATCACCGTGCCCGCGTACTTCAACGACAGCCAGCGCCAGGCGACGAAGGACGCGGGCAAGATCGCCGGCCTCAACGTCCGGCGCATCATCAACGAGCCGACCGCCGCCGCCCTCGCCTACCACATGGACAAGGGCAAGAGCGGCAAGATCGCGATCTTCGACCTCGGCGGCGGCACCTTCGACGTGTCGATCCTCGAGGTCGGCGACGGCGTGGTCGAGGTGCTCGCGACCAACGGCGACACCCACCTCGGCGGCGACGACTTCGACGACATCGTCATCAACTGGCTGGCCGACACCTTCAAGAAGGAGTCGGGCGGCGTCGACCTGCGCCAGGACAAGATGGCCCTCCAGCGCCTCAAGGAGGCGGCGGAGAAGGCCAAGAAGGAGCTGTCGCAGGTCACCAGCGCGACGATCTCGCTGCCGTTCATCACCATGGTCAACGGCCAGCCCAAGCACCTCAACACCACGCTGACGCGCGCGACCTTCGAGCAGCTGACCAAGCCGCTGATCGACCGGTGCCGCAAGCCGTGTGAGAGCTGCCTCAAGGACGCCAAGCTCACGACCAGCGACATCACCGACGTCATCCTGGTCGGCGGCTCGACGCGCATGCCGTCGGCGCAGAACGTGGCCAAGGAGATCTTCGGCAAGGCGCCGAAGCAGAACGTCAACCCGGACGAGGTGGTCGCGGTCGGCGCGGCGGTGCAGGGCGGCGTGCTGACCGGCGAGGTCAAGGACGTGCTCCTGCTCGACGTCACCCCGCTGTCGCTCGGCATCGAGACCGAGGGCGGGATCATGACCGTGCTCATCGAGCGCAACACCACGATCCCGACCGAGAAGGCCCAGGTCTTCTCGACCGCGGCCGACAACCAGCCCGCGGTCGACCTCAAGATCTTCCAGGGCGAGCGCAAGATGGCGTCGGACAACCGCCTGCTCGGTCAGTTCACGCTCGACGGCATCCCGCCGGCGCGCCGCGGCATGCCGCAGATCGAGGTCACGTTCAAGCTCGACGCCAACGGCATCCTCGAGGTGAAGGCCAAGGACAAGGCCACCGGCAAGGAGCAGCACATCTCGATCCAGGGCTCGTCGGGCCTCAACAAGGACGATATCGAGCGCATGGTCCAGGAGGCCAAGGCCAACGCCGCGACCGACGCGCAGAAGGAGGAGCTCGCCAAGGCCCGCAACGACGCCGAGCACAAGGCGCATCAATACCGCTCGCTGCTCGAGGAGCACAAGGACAAGCTGCAGGGCGACGAGGCCACGACCATCAAGGCCGCGATCGACGCGGTGGAGAAGGCCAAGGCCGGCGACGACAAGGCGGCGATCGAGCAGTCGGTCAAGGCGATGGACGCCGCGGCGCAGGCCTTCGGCAAGCGCGTGCACGAGGCCGCGGCGCAGCAGGCCGGCCAGCCGCAGGGCGACGGCCAGCAGGCGCCGCAGGGCGACGGCGCCGGCAACGGCGGCCGCAAGAGCGACGACATCAAGGACGCCGAGTTCACCGTCCAGGACGACAAGCGCTGACGTCGACCGGCGACGCGCCCGCGGCGATCGCCGCGGGCGCGTCGCTGTTCCCATTCCCGATCCACCACCCACCATCCGCCGACCACCACCACTTCGCAGGAATCCCCAATGGCCAAGCAGACGATCAAGCCCCTCGGTTCGCATGTCCTCGTGCAGCGCTCGCAGGCCGCCGACACCTCCCGCGGCGGCATCCACCTGCCCGAGAAGGCGAAGGACAAGCCCAAGGAGGGCAAGATCATCGCCGTCGGCAGCGGCAAGGTCACCGACGACGGCAAGCGCGCCAAGATCCAGGTCAAGGCGGGCGACCGCGTGCTGTTCAACAGCTACGCCGGCACCGAGGTCAAGGTCTCCGGCGAGGAATACCTGGTGATGGAGGAGAGCGAGATCCTGGCCGTCCTCGGCTGAGATCGATCGTTCCCCCGCGTCGTCGTCACGCCGTCGGATCCCTGCGCGGATCCGGCGGCGTCGTCGTTTTGGGACGCCGTCGTCAGCCGGCGAGCCGGCGAGGCGGCTGCCGCGCCGACCGCGACGGGATCCGACGATCGGTTGCCCTGGGCTGAGCCGCGACGACGGTCATCCCCCTCGCATGCGCCAGCCCGATCGCGTCCTCGGTTACAGCTCCAACCTGCATGCCGCGGAGGCGGTCGACGACCTCGCGCTGGTGCTCAGCACCTTCGCCGTCCAGGCGCGCGAGAAGCTCGGCTGGCGGCGGCTCGGCATCGATCTGCGCCTCGGCTCGATCGCCATCCACGAGCTGCGCGATCCGGCGAAGCTCTCCGACCTGCGCCGCGCGCTCGACCAGTCGGGGCTCGTCGCGCACACGCTCAACGGCTTTCCCCTCGGCCGCTTCCAGGACGCGGTGGTCAAGCAGGGCGCGTACCGTCCCGACTGGACCAGCGACGAGCGCGTCGCCGATTCGATCGCGCTGATCGACATCGCCCTCGCCCTGTCCGACGCGCACGTCGTCAGCGTCAGCACCGTCCCCGGCAGCTATCGCCCGTTCGGTCCGGGCGCGAACGACGCGGTGCGCATCGCCGCCAACCTCGGCCGCTGGGCGGCCGCCGCCGCGCGCGCGGCGCGCGATGGCAGGCGCCGCGTGGTGCTGGCGCTCGAGCCCGAGCCGTGGTGCTTCCTCGAGACCAGCCACGACGTCGCCGCCTTCTGGCGCGGCGCGCTCGCCGAGCACGGCGTCGCCGCGTGCGCCGCCGCGCTCGACGGCGATCTGGCCGCGGGACGCGAGGCGATCGCCGATCATCTCGGCATCTGCTTCGACACCTGCCATTTCAGCCTGGCCTTCGAGGACCAGGCCGCCGCCGTCGCGCGCATGACCGACGCCGGCGCCGGCATCGCCAAGATCCAGCTCTCGGCGGCGCCCGAGGTCGTGCGTCCGCTCGAGGACGCGGCCGGCGTCGCCGAGCTCAAGGCGCTGGCAGAGCCGCGCTTCCTGCACCAGACGGCCGCGTCCTCGCACGCCGGCTCGCTGGTCAAGGTCGAGGACCTCGACCAGCTCGACGCGTGCCTCGCCCGCCTGCCCGGCGCGCACGCCGTGCGCAGCCACTTCCACATCCCGCTGTTCCGCGCGCCGCGCGCCGACGGCCTGTCGTCGACCATCGACGACTCGGTCGCCGGCCTGCGCGCGTGCCTGGCGCAGAACCCCGACGCGCACCTCTCGGTCGAGACCTACACCTGGAGCGTGCTCGCCCCGGATCAGCGCGACGCGCTGGCCGGCACGGTGCGCGAGCTCGAGTTCCTGCACGGTGCGGTCGCGGGCATGGGCATCGCGGCGCGCTGAGTCCAACACCGTCCGACGTCGGAGTCCGCCATGGTCCAGCCATCACCCTTCGATCGCCTCATCCAGGACGCGACGCAGCTCGCCAACCGCGATCCGGTGGCGGCCTTCGCCCGCCTCGACGAGCTGTACGGCAAGTCGCTGACCGAGTCGGACGTGCTCGCGCTGGGCGCGTTCGCCGTCCACCTCGGCACCGCGGCGCTGGGCAGGTTCGCCGAGACCGCCGCGTTCCAGAAGCGCCTGCTGACCCATCCGACCGTGACCGAGGGCTCGGCGACCGCGCGCAGCCTGTGGCGCGGCCTGGCGGTGGTGCAGCGGTGCGCCGGGGACCAGGCCGGCGCCGACGAGGCGGTCGCCAAGGGCGTCAGCAACGACAGCGAGCGCTGCCGGCTGGCGATCATGGGCGCGCAGACGCTCAGCGCGCGCGCCAAGCACGGCGAGGCGATCAAGGAGCTGCAGCGCGCCACCGAGCTGGTCGCCAGGCTCCCGCCCAACGACGAGATCGTCGGCCAGACCGCGGCGATCGCGACCAACCTCGCCCGCCTGGCCGAGTCGCAGCTGCGCGCGTCGCGCGATCTGCTGGTCGCCGCCGCCGAGGCCGGCGTCGCCGCCTGGAGCCGCGCGCCCGATTGGCGCGGGCGGCACAAGGCGCTCTACCACCAGGGCAACGCCTACCTGATGGCCGCCGACCCGACCCGCGCGCTGAACGTCGTGCAGGCGATGATGGAGCTGGAGGACGCGCACGACGCCGGTCCGGCGGAACGCTTCCACACCGCCGCGCTCGCCTGCCGCTGCCAGGTGGTGCGCGGCCAGGTCAAGATCGCCGCGGGCGCGCTCGAGGCCTGCCGCGACTTCGCCAAGCGCGTCGTCGGCGAGGGCGCCAAGCCGGTGCAGGCGTCGCTCGAGGGCCTCGAGCGGTTCGTCGAGCAGGGACGCCGCGCCGCGAAGGGCTGACGCGGCGCGATCGCGACGAGGTCAGCCATGACGACCAGGAACCCGATGCGCCGAGTCCTCTCCTTCATCCTCTGGGCCGCGATCGCCGCGACCACCGCCGGCGCCTTCGCCGTGATGGCGCTCAAGCGCGGCGAGCCGGTCAACGCCGCGTGGCTGGTGACGGCGGCGCTGTGCAGCTACGCGGTCGGCTACCGCTTCTACGCGCGCTTCATCGCCCGGCGCGTCTTCGCGCTCGACGACGCGCGGCCGACGCCGGCGGTCCGGCGCGACGACGGGCACGACTACGTGCCGACCAGCAAGTGGGTGGTGTTCGGCCACCACTTCGCCGCCATCGCCGGCGCCGGGCCGCTGGTCGGGCCGATCCTGGCGGCGCAGTTCGGCTTCCTGCCCGGCACGATCTGGATCATCGTCGGCGTGGTCATGGCGGGCGCGGTGCAGGATCTCGTGATCCTCTGCGCGTCGATGCGCCGCGACGGCAAGTCGCTCGCGCAGATGGCCCGCGAGGAGGTCAATCCGATCGCGGGCGGCATCGCCCTGCTGTCGATCGTCGGCATCATCCTGATCCTGATCGCGTTCCTGGCGCTGGTCGTGGTCCAGGCGCTGGCCCACAGCCCCTGGGGCACGGTGACCATCGCCCTGACCATCCCGATCGCGCTGCTCATGGGCATCTGGATGCGCTTCATCCGGCCGGGCAGGGTGCTCGAAGCCAGCGCGCTCGGCGTGGCGCTGCTCATCGCCGCACTGTTCATCGGCAAATGGGTGCACTACCACCCGACCTGGTCGGCGGTCTTCACCTACGGCGAACGCGAGCTGGCCTGGGCGGTCATCGCCTACGGCTTCATCGCCGCCGCGCTGCCGGTGTGGCTGCTGCTGGCGCCGCGCGACTACCTGTCGGCGTTCGTGAAGGTCGGCACCGTCGCGCTGCTCGCCTTCGGCGTGCTCTGGGTGCGGCCCGACCTGCACATGCCGGCGGTGAATCCGCATTTCAGCGCCGGCGGGATCTGGGCGGAGGGCACCGGCCCGGTGGTTCCCGGGACGATCTTCCCGTTCTGCTTCATCGTCATCGCCTGCGGCGCGATCAGCGGCTTCCACGCGCTGGTCGCGAGCGGCACCACCCCGAAGATGATCAGCCGCGAGTCGCACGCGCCGGCGATCGGCTACGCCGGCATGCTGATGGAGAGCTTCGTCGCGGTGCTGGCGATGATCGCGGCCTGCTCGCTCGATCCGGGCATCTACTTCGCGATGAACGCCGGCGCGCTCAAGCCGTTCGCCGGCGACCTCGCCAAGGTCTCCGAGACCGTCAACGCCTGGATCGGCGCCTGGGGGTTCACCCTGACGCCGGAGATGCTGACCCAGACCGCGGCGGACGTCGAGGAGAAGACCATCGTCGGACGCACCGGCGGCGCGGCGACGCTGGCGGTGGGCATGGCGCGGATCTTCGAGCGCGCCTTCACCGGCACCGCGCTCGGCCTGTGGTACCACTTCGCGATCATGTTCGAGGCGCTGTTCATCCTGACGACCATCGACGCCGGCACGCGCGTCGGACGTTTCCTCGTTCAGGAGCTCGCCGGCCGCGTCTGGTCGCCGCTCGGCCGCCTGACCTGGTGGCCGGCGATCATCGTCGGCAGCCTGCTGATGGTCGCCGGGTGGGGCTACTTCCTGCTCGCGGCGATCGCCGATCCGAACGGCGGCGTCAAGGCGCTGGTGCCGCTGTTCGGCATCTCCAACCAGCTGCTCGCCGCCGTCGCGCTGTCGGTCGCGACCGTGATCCTGGTCAAGATGGGCAAGACGCGCGCCGCGGTGATCACGCTGCTGCCGCTGTCGTGGCTGCTCGTCGTCACCGAGACCGCCGGATGGCAGCTGCTGTTCAGCGCCAAGGCCAACCTCGGCCTGTTCGCCGGCATCGCCAAGGCGCGCGCCGACCTCGCCGCCGGGACGATCGGCGAAGCGCTGGCGTCGACGCAGATCTTCAACAAGTACGTCTGCGCGGTGCTCTGCGCGACCTTCATGGTCGTGATCGTGGTCATCGTCGCGATCTCGGCCTGGGAGTGCTTCCAGGTCCTCACCGGCCGCAAGCCGATCGTCACGCGCAGCTCGGTGCCGGTCGATCCGGGGCCGACCGAAGCCGAGCTGCGCGAGGGCTGAGCATGCTCCGGCGCCTGCTCATCGTCGCGTGGTCGCGCCTGCGCGAATGGTCGGGCGACGACGCCTACGAGCGCTACCTCGCCGAGCACCGCGGCCACGGGCACGCGCTGCTCGGCCGGCGCGAATTCTACCGGGCGTATTTCGATCGCCGCGGCAAGCGCCCGCGCTGCTGCTGACCGCCATCGTCCGCGACTGCGTCTGGATCGGCGCGGGCCTGGCGCTCTACTCGCAGCGCCATGATCAAGCTCGCCGCGGTCGACATGACCAAGACGCTGACCAAGAAGGCCTACAAGAAGCAGTTCAGCGAGCAGCAGGCGCGCCTGGTCCTGCTGCTGCGCAAGCAGTTCGTCTCGAAGATGCCGGTGATCCTGGTGTTCGAGGGCTGGGACGCGTCGGGCAAGGGCGGAACGATCCGCCGGCTGCTCAAGAACCACGATCCGCGCCATTACCACGTCTGGTCCACGACCGCGCCGACGCACGAGGAGCTGTCCCACCACTACCTGCGGCGCTTCTGGCTGCGCCTGCCGGCGCGCGGCCGGGTCGCGGTGTTCGATCGCAGCTGGTACGGCCGCGTCCTGGTCGAGCGCGTCGAGGGCTTCGCCGAGAAGGACGCCTGGAAGCGCGCCTACGACGAGCTCAACCAGTTCGAGAAGCTGCTGGTCGAGGATGGCGCGCTGGTGCTCAAGTTCTTCCTGCACATCAGCAAGGACGAGCAGCACAAGCGCTTCAAGGCGCGCGAGGACAACCCGCTGAAGGCGTGGAAGATGACGGCCGAGGACTACCGCAACCGCCGCAAGTGGGACGACTACGTCGTCGCGATCGACGACATGCTCGCCAAGACCGACACCGCGGTCGCGCCGTGGCACGTCATCGCCGCGAACGACAAGCGTTTCGCGCGCAGCGAGGTGCAGCGCATCATGATCCGGGCGATGGAGCGGGCCCTGAAGTAGCCGCTGCGCGCCGGCTACTCGATCACCACCATCGCATGGCCCCGCACCACCGGGATGCGCGTCTCGACGCGGCCGTCGCGGTATTCGAACGGCAACGGCGTGCGCTCCGGAGCGAGATACACGGAGGTCGGCCTCGCCGGGTGCCGAAGCGAAACGCCCACGTCGTGCAGCGGCACGACATCCTCGATGAGATCGATGTTCGGCGCGCGCCGATCGGCCGGATACCACAGCACGTGGACGATGGTCCGCTGCCGGCGCTCGCCGGACGCCGGCTGGCGCATGACCGACGTCTCGACGCCGACCGGTCCGTCGACGCGCAGCAGCTGATCGGGCAGGAGGCGCTCGATGAGATGCCGCAGCAGCTCGCGGTAGTACGGCTGCGCGTGCTGCGTGTAGCCCGAGAACACCGGGAAGGAGATGTAGCCCGCGCGCTCGGACAGCGTCGCCGTCGCCTCGCCCGTCGCCTTCGCCGGCGGCGTCTGGAAGTGCGAGGAGAAGTGCTTCCAGCCGCGTTCGAAGTACGGCGCGAACACCTGCGCGATGGCCTTTGAGGAAGTGGGCGTCGTGCGCACCGAGCGGTCGTAGATGACGTGCTCGGTCGCCGGCTGCCCGGTCGAGAAGCCGTCGAGCGGCCGCGAATACGCCAGGCTGAAGGACGACTGCCCGGCGACCGAGATGCCCAGCGACGGCAGCACGACGGCGGTGCCATCGGCGCTCAGACCGCTGACGCCCGAGGCGATCAGGCGGCCGCCGCCGGCGACCCACGCCTCGATCCGCTGCGCCGTGGCCGCGTCGAGCGCGACCGCGTCCGGCAGGACCAGCAGGCGGTAGCCGCGCAGGTCGCCGCCCGGCAGGACCACGTCGAACTGCTGGCGCAGCTGGGTCAGCAGGCGCGTCGCTCCCTCGTCGGTGCCGTTGACGTGCACCACGCCGCCGCCCAGCGCGGGCTTCACCAGGCCGACCTCGGTCACCGGCGTCGCGTCCTCGAGCCACGGCTCGCGCGCGGCGACGCGGCCGTAGACCCCGCCGATCAGCGCGTAGGCGGCGGGATCCATCGTGCCGCGCGGATGCAGCTGGTCGCCGACCGAGCAGGCGGCGCCGTGCGCGATCATCTGGCTGGTCTCGTATTCCAGCGCCGCCGCGGGCTTGAGTCCGCCGAAGTCGGCCCAGCTCTTGTGGAAACGCGCCGTCATGCCCATGTACGGCTTGCCGAAGGTGCGCGCGAAGCGGACGTTGGTCGGGAAGTACGCGTAGCCCCAGCCGCCGGTCGGCAGCGCCTCGATCTCGACCTGCGCCAGGTACGGGACCTCCTCGGCGAGGTTCCACAGCGGTCGCGAATTGAAGTACACCGTCGCGTTCGGCGCCGACGCGATCACCTGGGCGTGGAAACGCTTCATGTAGGCGATGGCGACGTCGTGCGCATGGCGGCTGCGGTCGTTGGCATCCTGCGGGTTGAGGCCCTTCTTCAGCATCGCGTCGACGGCGAAGTTCGAGCTGCTCGGCTGGTCCCAGCACATGTCGAAGAAGATGCCGTCGACCGGCTTGAAGGCGGCGAGGATCTCGGCGGTCTGCTCGGCGAGGAACTCCTGGTACGGGGAGTTCATGTCCATGATCTGCCACGTGGTGTCGAACGGCTGGCCGCCGACGCCGCGTCCGTCCGCTTCGCGGGCGATCCACGCCGGGTGGTTGTCGGCGGCGTACTCGTCGCACTGCACGCTGATGTAGATCGGCGCGCGGATGCCTTCGCGATGCAGCGCATCGACCTGGCCCCTGAGCAGGTCGAGCCCGGGCTCGAGGCCGGGATGGCGCTCGGGGCGCTTCGTCGCGTAGTACAGGTGGCCGTGGTGGCACTTGGCGAAGACCGTGACGCTGGTCACGTTCGCCGCCTTCATCTGCCTGGCGAAAGCGGCCGCGTCGAAGTCGACGCCGACATCGCCGATCCACGGTCCGGTATGGAAGTCGAGGTGGATCTGGCGCCAGGGGAGTTTCATTCCGGCAGGCTGCCTGACGGGCGGCGCCGACAATGGCATGACGCGCGGGGGATATGTCTGGAAACGGTGTCCGATCGCACGGATCAGCACGCGCCGCGCGCGAACCGCTAGCGACGCGTATCCCCACCCGCCTCCACGTAGGTCGCCGCGCGCACCGCGCCGGTGCGCAGGGCGGCGACGAAGCCCGCGTCGCGCAGCAGCGCGGCGTCCAGCGCCCGGTCGCGCGCCACATCGCCGGCGGCCCCGCCGCCGCGCAGGCGCGACGCCGCGATCACGCCGGTGCTCTCGGCGGGATGGAGGATCATCAGCCATGGTCCCGTGGGCAGGCCGACGAGGGCCGCGGCGACCTCGGCTGGCCGGCGTGGCGGCGCGACGCGGGCCATGAAATCGTTGGCCATCGGCGCGACGTCCTCGTGGTACAGCAGGCCCTCGGATCGCGCCCAGGCGCGCAGGCGCTCGTGCAGGCGCGGGCCGCCATGCGGTCCGTGCAGCCAGCCGACGCCCATGTGCTCGTCGACGTAGCGCACGTCGAGGCCCGCGGCGCGCGCCGCGGCCAGCTGCGCCGCCGCCTCGCGCATGATCTCGTCGAGCACCAGCCCGCGCCGGAACGGCACCATCGGATCGGCGAAGAACATGCCGTCGTCGTCGACCAGCGACGCGACCGTCGATGGATCGCTCACCGGTCCCCAACGCGGCTGTTCCCACTCGCAGGTGATCGACAGGTGCAGGCCGATGCACGCGTCCGTCGCCGCGAGCGCCGGCGCGCCCGACGCGAACCACGGCGTCGGCGCCTGCACCGAGACGTTGCGCAGCGCACCCGCGTCGAGGCACGCGAGGATCGCGCGGTTCGCCTCCGGGAACGAGCCGAAGTCGTCGGCGCGCGTGATCAGCAGGGATGCCATGGCGCGGATTAACGGCCGCGCCGCCAAGCAGCCAAGGCCCTGCGTGTCGATCGCCCGACGGTCATGGACGGCGTCCATCACCGCCATCGATGGCGTCGCGCGAGGCGCTGGGGCGACCACGGGCGCGGTGCCGCGTCCGGTCGCCGCCGAGCGGCGATCACGAACGGACGTGCTAGGTGGACGGCCCTTGCGTCCAGGTGCAGGAGCGATGGGCTGGTCCGCATGATCGTCTGCGGGACCGGCCGGCGCTCGATCAACCCGGAGCCCGGCCACGCGCTCGCAGGATATGGCGCCGGCTATCCCAACGAGGGCGTGCACGACGACCTCACGCTCACGGTGCTGTTCCTCGCCGACGGCGCGACGCGCGCGGCGCTGGCGTGCTTCGATCTGATCGGCATGGACGCGACGCTGAACCTGGCGGTGCGCGCGGCGATCGGCGAGGCGCTGGACCTGCCGTCGGCGCAGGTCGTGGTGACCTGCACCCACACCCACGGCGGGCCCGAGGTGCGCGACTACCACCCGACCAGCGGGACCTGCGATCGCGCGCGGCCTGCGTACAACGCGCTGCTTATCGCGCGCGCGCGCGAGGCGGCGCGCGAGGCCGGCGAAGGCGCCGAGCCGTGCGAGCTGCTCTGGAACCGCGCCAGCGCCGCGCACAACATGAACCGGCGCTTCGTCTTCCCGGACCGCACGTTCCACTACGTGCCGGACCGCAAGCAACTCGCCGGGCTGTCGGACGAGCACGTCGACCGCGAATTGGGGCTGATCGCGTTCCGCCGCGCCGGCTCGTCGAACCGCTACCGCGCTCTCTTGACCAACTACGCGATGCACCCGGTCTGCGTCGGCAACGCCTCCAACCTGTGCACCGCCGACTGGCCGGGGGCGCTGCGCGCGGTGGTCGAGGACACCTTCGCCGGCTGCCGCTGCGTCGCCACCACCGGCGCGATGGGCGACCAGCACCCCCTGCTGCCGGAAGCCGGCTTCGCCTCGGCGCGGCGCGTCGGCGGCGCCCTCGGCGAACTCGCGGTCGCGCGCGCGTACGACGCGGTCCGGGTCGACGACCAGGCGCTGCGCCTGGTGCGGCGCCAGATCGAGCTGCCCCTGCGCGACGCGGCGACGCGGCGGCTGTTCCCGCGCGAGGCCGAGCGCGCCTACGTCCCGGACCTCGCGGCCGGCGGCGCCGCGACGGTCCGGGTGGAGATCGCGCTGCTGGGCATCGGTCCCGTCCTGCTGGTCGGGGTGCCCGGCGAACTGGTCGCCGAGCTCGGCTCGTTCATCAAGTGGTGCAGTCCGTTCCTCGCCACCTACGTCCTCTACCAGGCGACCGGCAACCTGGGCTACATCCCCGCCGGCAACCAGCACCTGTGGGGCGGCTACGAGGCCGTCGCCAATCCGTTCGCGCGCCGCGCCGGCGAGCTGCTGGTGCGCGCCGTGCTCGACGCCGCCGACGAGCTGGCGGCGCAGCGGCCGCTCGCGCTGCCACCGATCGCGTGAACACTCGGCCCATGGATGGCGCGACAGCGGCCGATGCCCACGGCGCCCCGGACGACGCGCTCGAGCCGGTGCGCCGGCGCGGCCGCCGGCTGGCGATCGCGATGCAGTGCGGCAGCTGCCTCGCGATCGCCGCGCTGCAGAACGGCCAGGTGCTCCTCTACCTGCGCGCGCTCGGCATCGGCAGCATCGGCGTCATGGTCCTGCTGGCGCTGCCGTCGCTGATCTACGCCCTGGCCGTGGTGCCGACGGCCTACTGCTCCGACACGTTCGGCCTCAAGCGCGTCGGCCGGATCGGGGCGGCGTTCACCGCCGTGGGCTTCTCCCTGCTGCCGGTGGCCGCCGTGGTTCCGGCAGCGTGGGTCGGCCCGACGCTGATCGCCGGTCTGGCGGCTTACGCCATCGGCACGGCGTTGTTCAGCTCGTGCTGGTACGTGATCGTGGATCCGCTCGTGGCGCCGTCCGCGCGCGGCCGGTTCTGGGGCAGGCTGCGGTTCTCGTGGCAGTCGACGGCGCTGGTCTTCGGCCTCGCCTGCACGCTGCTGGTCGCCGACTCGTCGCCCGCGTGGGTGCTGGCGCTGGTGCTCGCGGTGGTCGCCTGCGGGCAGTGGCTGCGCGCGGTGCTGTACCTCGGCTTGCCCGAGCTGGTGCGTTCCCGCGTCACCCCCGGCGGCTTCGCGCGCGCGCTCGCCGCCGCGGCGCGCACGCCGGGCTACCTGCCGTTCTGCGCGTACGTGTTCCTGCTGACCCTGTTCACCGCCGCGTGCCCGACGCTGTTCGCGCTGATCGAGAAGGAATCCCTGCAGCTGTCCGACAACACCGTGATCTGGCTCGGCGCCGCGCTGATGACCGGCTCGGTCGCGGGCGCCTTCGCCGGCGGCCCCGCCGTCGATCGGTTCGGCATGAAGTCCGTGTTCATCGTCTGCCACTTCGCCTACGGCCTGATCCTCGCGCTGTTCGTCGCGCGCGGGCTGATCTCCGACGGGCCGGAATGGCTCGCCGTCCTGACCTTCGCCTTCGCCGCCGTCGGATCGGCGGCCGGGATCGCGGTCTCGAGCGAGATGCTGGCGCTGCTGCCGGCCGAGAACCGCGCGCTGGCGGTGAGCGTGCTGGAGATGCTGCGCTCGTGCGGCGTCGCCGCGTCCACCCTGCTCAGCGCGGCCGTGCTGCGCAGCGGCATGCTGCGCGACGCGTGGAGCGTCGGCGGCCTCGCGCTGAGCCCGTACGACGCGGTGCTCACCGGCTGCGCGACGATGGTCGTGCTGTGCGTCGTCGCGCTGGGCCTCGTCCCGAGCGTCATCGGCCGGCCCGCGGCGATCGAACGGGCGGTCGTCGCCTGACGATGCCGCGGCTCGGCCGGAGCGGCCCGCCGGAGCGCGGTCACGGGTGCCGCGAACGTCATCGCCCGGAGCCGCGGCCCCGGGCGATGACGTGATTCCAGTTCCTGCGAGCTTCGAGCTCCTCTCAGTGCGCCGCGGCCGTGCGATCCTTGCCCTTGTCGGCGACCTGGGCGTTCTTGTTCGCCGCCTCGCGGTCGGCGAGCATCTCGTCGACGGTCTTGGTGTGCAGGCGCGCGGCGCCCGCGTACCCCTGCTTGGTCGGGATCTTCTTGCCGCCCGCGAGGCGCGCCTTCGCCGCGCCGATCGCCTTCGCGTACTGCGGGATCCACTGCGCCTGCGCGACCAGCATCTCGTCGACCATCTGCCAGATCTCGGGCGGGTTGCAGACCGCGCCGACCAGCGGATCCATCATCATCGCCTGGCGCAGCAGGGTGTCGTCGCCGTTCGCGGCCGCGTGCACCGCGAGCCGCTGGACGCTGACCGAGGCGCTGCACACCGCGGCGCAGCCCATCGGGATGTCGCCGACGCGCGGGATGTTGATGCCGTTGCGGTCGACGTAGCCGGGCACCTCGACGATCGCGTCATCGGGCAGGTTGGTGATGCAGCCGTCGTTGACGACGTTGAAGTGGCCGCGGAAGACGGTGCCGGTCTCGAGCGCCTCGATGATGTACGACCCGCGCTCGTGGCTGCGGTGCTCCTTCTCGAACTTCCACGCCGGCTCCTTCAGCCAGTTGGGGAAGTCGGTCTCGAACCAGCTGCGGCCCTCGGTGCAGACCCGCAGGTAGCCGCCGGTCTCGCCGTTGATCCAGCAGCCGAGGTCGATCCACGAGGCGATCTCCTCCGGGCGCTTGCGGTACCACGACACGTACTCGCTGAGGTGGCCGTTGGACTCGGTCGAGTAGTAGCCGAACCGGCGCAGCATGTCGATGCGCACCTTCTCGGTGCGCGGGTACTCGGGATGGCCTTCGAACAGCTCGAGCATCTTCGGCACGAGATCCATGCCGCGCCACTGCGCCTTCACGTACCAGGTCTGGTGGTTGATGCCGGCGGCGACGATGTCGACGTCGCCCATCTTCGCGCTCTCGTCCTTGCCGAGCAGGCCCTGCTTGCGCGCCCAATGCGTGACGCAGTCGACGATCTGCCAGTGGCCGCCCTCGACGCCGTGGCACAGGCCGATGGTCGGCACCTTGCCGTAGACGTTGGCCGCCCAGGTCAGCATCGCCATCGGGTTCGAGTAGTTGAAGAGCATGCAGCCCGGCGCCGCGACCTCGCGGATGTCCTTGCAGAAGTCGAGGATCGCCGCGATGCCGCGCTGGCCGTACATGATGCCGCCGGCGCACAGCGTGTCGCCGACGCACTGGTCGACGCCGTACTGCAGCGGGATCTCGATGTCGGTCTTGAAGCCCTCGAGCCCGCCGATGCGCGCGACGCAGAACACGTACTTGGCGCCCTTCAGCGCGGCGCGGCGATCGGTGGTCGCGGTCAGCTTGGCGGCGATGCCGTTGGCGGTGATGTCGCGCTGGCAGAGCTGCGTGACCATGTCGAGGTTGGCGGCGCTGGTGTCGGTGAAGGCGACCTCGATGCCGCGCATCTCGGGCACGGTGAACAGGTCGCGCATCAGCCCGCGCGTGAAGCCGATCGAGCCGGCACCGATGAATGCGATCTTGAACGACATGCAGCCTCCGAGGATGGGGAAGGAACGAGGATGGGTGGGTGGCGCAGGCGTGGGCACGACCGCCACGACCGCTTGATGGGGAAATCTGAGCTTTACTCTAACACCGAGTTCTGCGCGTATAGCCGGAGAGATGTGCGAGCATGGGTAAAATAGTGCTGGACCTGGTCAAGCGCCTCGGGCACCGCGAGGCGGCGCTGATCCTGCCGACGCGGCCCCTGCCGCTGTACAGCATGGTCACGAGCTGCGGCATCGCCCGCGAGACCGGCAAGAAGGCCTACGACTGGCACGGCACGCGGCGGGGTTCCGCCGAGTTCGTCCTGCTGCAGTACACGATCTCCGGCGGCGGCATGCTGACCTACGACGGCGAGACCCGCGAGGTCAGGCCCGGCGAAGCCATGCTGCTGTTCTTCCCGCACGACAACCGCTACTGGCTGCCGGCCGGCGGCGACTGGGAGTTCTTCTACATCTGCATGAACGGCCGCGACATCGCCCGGCTGTGGCGCGACATGATCGCGCGGCGCGGACCGCTCGTGCCGCTGGCCGCCGACGGCGCGGCGCTGGCCGCGGCGGCGACGATCGTCGAGGACGTGCTCGACAAGCGCCTGGCCTCGCCGTTCACCGCTTCGGCGCGCGCCTACGCGCTGACCATGGCGCTGCTCGACGAGCTGGTGCCGAAGAGCGAGACCGCCGACGCGCCGCCCTACATCACGCGCGTCATCGCCTACTGCCGTGAGCACCTGGCCGACGCGATCGGCGTCGAGGACATGGCGCGCGCGGCGGGGCTGTCGCGCTACCACTTCACCCGCCGCTTCCACGCGGCGCGCGGCATCAGCCCGGGCAAGTTCCTCGCGGGGCTGCGCCTGCAGGAGGCGGTCCGCCTCGTCCAGGACACCCGCCTCGCGGTGAAGGACATCGCGCTGAAGTGCGGGTTCGCCGACGCGAACTACTTCTGCAAGGTCTTCCGGCGCCAGTTCGGCGTCGCGCCGGCGGCGTTCCGCAAGAGCGGGATGTACTGATCAAAGCGCGAAGCTCGAGGCTCGAGGCTCGAGCTCACGCTCCGTCGAGGTCCTACTTCCTGCCGACCGTCACCCCGGGCCACTCGTCGGTCCGGAACGGCGACGCCGGCAGTCCCGACGCGTCGGAGAGATTGCAGCCACCGGGATTCGTCGCCCAGGCGTAGCGCGCGGCGACCGGCTTCGCGACCCGCGGCGACGAGAGGACCACGCTCTCGCCGTCGATCACCGCGTCGGCCCACGCCCACCGCTGATCCTCCCCGGCGACGGCGAAGCCGACCAGGCGGTCGCCGCCGCGCGCGACCAGCGGCGGCGCGCAGGCGAACGTCAGGCGCAGCGACGCGCCGTCGGCGGAGACCGCGCTGCCGGTCAGCACCGGGCCATGGCTGACCACGTCCTGGCGGTAGGCGATGCGCCGCGCGACGAGCGCGAGCCGCGTGCCGACGTCCTGCTTGTTGCGCGGATGGATGTCGCGCGCCTCGCCGACGTCGATGGTCACCGCCAGGCCGCAGTTGGGCACGTCGCGCGCCGTGATCGCCTGGGCCTCGCGCAGCTCGGCCCATTCCGACGGCCCAGGCTCGACCGGGGGATCGGTGAAGTTCGCGAGCTGGACGATCAGGAACGGGAAGTCGCCCTGGCCCCAGCGCGTCCGCCAGTCGCCGATCAGCGCCGGCAGCAGGGTCCGGTACTGGTGCGCGCGGCCGGCGTTCGATTCGCCCTGGTACCAGATCGCGCCCTTCAGGCCGAAGCCGACCAGCGGCTCGATCATCGCGTTCGACAGCACCGTGACGAGGTTCGGATTGCCGTCGTCGGGCGGCAGCGGCAGCACGGTCTTGGCATCGCGCAGCGCGACGCTCTCGCGCCACGACCACGGACCGGTCAGCGGCAGCGCCGCATCGCCGCTGCCGGGCAGCTCGAGCGCCAGCTGGCCCGGCTCGCCCCACAGCCCGCCCGGCCCGCCGGTATCGAGCACGCGGATGGCGATGACGTTGCGCCCGGCCTTCACCGCGGCGCCCGGCACGCGGTAGTCGCGGCCCTGGTCGTGGCGATCGGTGCTGCCGACCATGACGCCGTTGACCCAGGTGCGGTCGCGGTCGTCGATCGCGCCGAGCCGCAGCACCAGGTCGCGCCCCGCCCACGACGCCGGCAGGTCGATCTCGCGCCGGAACCAGACCACGCCGTCGAAGTCGCCGGGCCAGTGCCGGGGCAGGTCCATCGCCTGCCACGCCGTGGCGTCGATCGCCTGATCCTGCCATGCGCCGGTCGTCCCCGGATCGTTCTCGCGGTACCAGGCCTCGACCTGCGCCGGATAGTCGAGGGTGCCGGTGCGCAGCCGTTCGACCTGCTGCGTCAGCGCGTCGAGCGCGGGCGCGAAATCGCGATGCGCGGCGAGGGCGGCGGCGCTGACCCAGGCCTCCGCGATGGTCCCGCCCCACGAGGCGTTGATCAGGCCGATCGGCACCTTGATCTCGTCGAGGAGGTGGCGCCCGAAGAAATAGCCGACCGCCGAGAAGCCGGCGACGCTGTCGCGATCGCACGTCCGCCATTCCGCCGTCACCAGCGGCTGCGGCTCGAAGGACGTCCGGTTGGGCACGGTGAACAGGCGGATCTGGGGATGGCTGGCGTTGGACAGCTCGGCCTCCGCCTCGGCGGACTGCGCTACCGGCCACTGCATGTTCGACTGCCCCGAGCACAGCCAGACGTCGCCGAACCACAGGTCGGCGGCGTCGTGGCGCCGCGCGCCGACCACCACGGCCAGCTCATAGGGCCCTCCGGCCTCGAACGGCCCGATGCTCGTCCTCCAGGCGCCGTCGGCGCCGGCGATCGCCTCGCTGCTGCGTCCGCCGATCTCGACCGTCACCGCCGCGCCGGGCTCGGCCCAGCCCCACACCGGCAGGGTCAGGCCGCGCTGCAGGACGGCGTGGGCGCTGAACAGCGGATGGACCAGCGGCCGATCCTCGCCGGCGCCGACCACGACGACGAACGCGAGCGCGATGACCGCGCGGATCCAGGACGATGGCATCGGAACCCTCTGCTGCACGGTTACGTCGCACCAGGCGCGTCGTTGAAATGCGGCCCACGAGCTTTCGCGCCGCGCCGCCCGAAGCAACCCGCGCCGGCGACGTTCGTCACGGCTGCACCGCTCGGAGGGGCCCCGGCGGTTTGCCTTTTGGTTCCGACGCCGTCGCGCCCATCGTCGGCTGCATGTCAGTCTCCCTCCCCTGGACCCGCGGCGCGCTGCGCAACGAGGCCCGATTCGCGCACCGCAGCGTCAAGGCCGAGCTGCGCGCCAACCTCGTTCCCGCGCTGCGCGCGGGCAGGCGCGGCGAGCAGCTCTTCCCGGGGCTGGTCGGCTACGGCGAGACCGTGATACCGCAGGTGGTGAACGCGATCCTCGCCGGGCACGACCTGCTGCTGCTCGGCCTGCGCGGCCAGGCCAAGACGCGCCTGGCGCGGGCGCTGGCGCGCTTCCTCGACGCGCAGGTGCCGGCGCTGGCGGGCGACCCGCTGCGCTCGCATCCGCTCGCGCCGATCGGGGCGATCGCCGAGGACATCGTCGCGCGCGAGGGCGACGCCGCGCGCGTCGTCTGGCTGACGCGCGAGGAGCGCTACAGCGAGAAGCTGGCGACGCCCGACGTCTCGGTCGCCGACCTGATCGGCGACGTCGACCCGATCCGCGCCAGCCGCGAAGGCTACGACCTCGGCGACCTGCGGGCGGTGACGTTCGGCATCATCCCGCGCTCGAACCGCGGCATCTTCTGCGTCAACGAGCTCCCCGACCTCGCGCCGCGCATCCAGGTGGCGCTGTTCAACATCCTCGAGGAGCAGGACGTGCAGGTGCGCGGCATCCCCCTGCGGCTGCCGCTCGACCTGATGCTGACCTTCACCGCCAACCCCGAGGACTACACGTCGCGCGGGCAGATCATCACGCCGCTGAAGGACCGCATCGGCGCGCAGGTGCTGACCCACTACCCGGCGTCGCGCGACGACGGCATCGCGATCATGACCCAGGAGGCCGAGCCCGCGCGCGTCGACGGCTGCGCGCCGGTCGTGCCCGAGCTGGTGCGCGTGCTGATCGAGGAGTCGGCGCGCGCCGCGCGCGTCAGCGAGTACGTCGACACCAAGAGCGGCGTCTCGGCGCGCCTGACCATCGCGGCGCTCGAAGCGCTGACCGCGAACGTCCTCGCGCGCGGGCTGGCGCTGGGCGAGGCGGCGCCGGTCGCGCGCCTGGTCGACCTGCCGGCGACGCTCGCGGCGATGACCGGCAAGATCGAGCTCGCCTACGAGGGCGAGCAGGAGGGTCCGCTCAAGGTCGGCTGGCACGTCCTCGGCGAGGCGGTGAAGACCCTGTGGAAGGAGCGCCTGCCGCCGGTGATGAAGGACCGCGACGACGAGCGCGACCAGGGTCCCTACAAGGCGATCCTGCGCTGGTTCGCGGACGGCAACAAGCTGGTCCTGACCGATCGCGCGCCGACCCGGGAGCACGAGGCGGCGCTCGCGGCCGTGCCGTCGCTGGCCGAGCTGACCGACAAGCTGCTGAAGCCGCCGGCCAACGAGCGCGCGCTGTGGCAGGAGTTCGTCGTCGAAGGGCTGTTCCACGGCGGCGTCATCGCCCGCGACGAGACCGGCCGCGGCCTGGTCTATTCCGATCTGCTCGCGCACATGATGGGCCGGCAGGACAAGAAGAAGCGCAAGGAGCTGGGCTGAGCGCCCGGCGCCGGAGCCGACGATGAAGTACGAGTACTCCCACCTCGACTGGCGCGAGCTCGCCAACCGCCTGTCGCGCGAGGGGCGGATGGATGAGCTGTTCCGCGAGCTGATGCTGGCGGCGTCGGGCGACGTCGAGCAGGCGCTGCAGTGGCTCGATCAGGCGTCGACGCGGTTCCGCCAGCAGCTCGGCTTCGACCCCGACGAGTTCAAGCAGCGCCTCGAAGAGCAAGGCTTCATCGAAGGCCAGCCCGGCGACCGCAAGCTGTCGAAGAAGGGCGAGCAGGCGCTGCGCGCGTCGGCGCTCGAGAGCGTCTTCGGGAAGCTCAAGCGCGGCCAGGCCGGCGAGCACCGCATCGCCAACGCCGGCACCGGCGGCGAGATGACCGGCGAGCTGCGCCCGTGGCAGCCGGGCGACGAGTCGAGCGACATCGCGTACCGCGAGAGCCTGCTCGGCGCGATGCGCATGCGCCGCGGCCTGAGCGAGGACGACCTGCACGTCGCCGAGCGCGAGGCGAACACCTCGGCGGCGACCGTGCTGCTGCTCGACATCAGCCACAGCATGACGCTGTACGGCGAGGACCGCATCACGCCGGCCAAGCGCGTGGCCCTGGCGCTGGCCGAGCTGCAGCGCCGCAAGTACCCGCGCGACAGCTTCCACGTCCTGCTGTTCGGCGACGACGTGCGCGAGGTGCAGGTCGCCGACCTGCCGTACGTCTCGAACGGGCCGTACCATACCAACACCTGCGAAGCGCTCAGGCGCGCCGCCGAGATCCTGACCAAGAAGCACCAGCCGAACAAACGCGTGGTGATGATCACCGACGGCAAGCCGACCGCGCTGTTCACCAAGCAGGGGCTGATGATCAACACCGTCGGCCTGGATCCGGAGATCGTCACCGCGACGCTGAACCAGGCGGCGCGCTATCCGCGGCTCAAGCTCGACTTGACGGTGTTCATGGTCGCCAGCGATCCGTACCTCGAACGCTTCGTCGCGCGCCTGGTCGAGGTCAGCCGCGGCCGCGCCTTCCGCGCCAGCCTCGGCGACCTCGGCGACCAGGTGTTGAAGCGGATCTACGGTCGCCGCTGAGAGCCCGCTCGTCGCGGCCGCTGCGCCGATCCGGCGAAGCGCGGCGCGGGTAGTGTACGGAAGCCCCGCGTCCCCGGACCGTGGCCTCATCGCCCAGGCTGCTCGGACGGACACACCCGCGATGCAGCCTGCCGCCCTTCCGTTGACCGGTGACGGTGAGCGGAGTATCCCTTCCTGACTTCCGTCCACAGCAGTCAGGCGCATGGCAGACGAAGATAAGACCTTGAATCTCCCGAGCGGAGCGACGGACCCCGCGGCGGGACAGTCCGATCCGGGCGCTGCCGCGGTCCTGCCCAAGACCATCGGCGACTTCCGCGTCCTCGAGCGCATCGGCGCCGGGGCGATGGGCGAGGTCTACCTGGGCACGCACAAGACCTCCGGCCAGGAGGCGGCGATCAAGGTGGTCTCGCCACGCCTGACCATGGAGGACGGCTTCCTCAAGCGCTTCGAGCGCGAGATCGAATCGCTGCTCAAGCTCGATCACCCGAACATCGCCAAGGCCGTCGGCCACGGCATGCACAACGGCCAGCCGTGGCTGGCGATGGAGTTCGTGCGCGGCCCGAACCTCGCCGACGTGCAGCGCAAGCAGGGCGCGATGCACGAGGACGCGGTGCTGCGCCTGGCGATGCAGGTCGCGCGCGGCCTCGAGCACGTCAACACCACCGCCGGGATGATCCACCGCGACATCAAGCCGGCGAACGTCCTGATCGCCGGCAGCGAGAAGGGCGAGAGCGGCCACATCGCCAAGATCATCGACTTCGGCCTGGCGAAGATGGTCGGCCAGGCCGAGCAGGCCGGGCTGACCATGACCGGCATGGTCATGGGCACGCCGTTCTACATGTCGCCCGAGCAGATCCGCGGCGAGAAGAGCGTCGACCTGCGCACCGACATCTACGCGCTCGGCGCGACGATGTACCACCTGCTGACCAACCAGCTGCCGTTCGCCGGCACGTCGCCCGGCATGGTCATGACCGCGCACCTGACCCAGCCGGTGCCCGATCCCGGCGACAAGGTGCCCGGCCTGCACAAGGCGACGCGCAAGCTGGTGATGACGGCGATGGCCAAGAACGCCGATGAGCGCTTCCTCAACTACCAGGGCTTCATCGCCGCGTGCGAGCGCGCGCTGACGGCGATCCACGAACGCGATCACGGCACGATGCGCCTGCTGCGCAAACCGCTGGTCCTGCCGGGTCTCCAATCGCGGCCGCCGAGCCTGCCCAAGCTCGACGACGATCCCGCCGACGATCCGTTCGCGGTGCCCGTCACCACCGGCGCCAGCCGCAAGCCGAGCAGCGAGCAGATCACCACCTCGCGCCGCGCCGCGAACGACCAGGTCGCCAAGGTCGCCGGGCACAGCGCCAAGACCCAGCGCAACGACAGGACCACCTCGGCCCGCGCGCACGGATCGGCCAGCACCAGCGTCGTGATCGAAAGCGTCCAGCCGGCGACCCAGGCCCTGCGCAAGGTCCAGACCGAGCGCATCCGCCGCCTGCAGACCGACCGCGCCGCGGCGAGCGTCGGCACCACGGGCTTCACCGCGCCGGCGTCGGTGAAGGCGAAGTCGGAGAGCGCGGTCTACCACCGCGACCGGCTCGCCGCCCCGACCATCTGGCCGCTGGCGCTGCTGCTCGGCGCGCTGATCGCGATGGTCGTGTTCCTCGCCTCGCGCTGAGCCGCGCCCCGGGCCGCGACCCGGTTGACGTCCGCCACCCGGCCCGCAGCCGCGTCGTGCGCTCCCCGGGCCCGCGCGGCGCGCGCAGGCGTTCAATAGCCCTGGGAAAGCCGTGGTTCCGCCCTCCCGGCTGATCGAATGGCCGGCCGGAGGTACACCGTCATGCTGTATTGGGCCCTGGTCTTCTTCGTGGTCTCGATCGTCGCGGCGCTGTTCGGCTTCGGCAACATCGCCGAGGGCTCGGCCGATATCGCCCGGATCCTGTTCTTCGTCTTCGTCGTGCTGTTCGTGATCTCGCTGATCATGGGGCTGGTGCGGCGCGGCCCGCGCGTCTGAAGGTCCGGCGCGTGGCGGCCGCGGTCGCCACGCGCCGCGGTCCGCTTGTCGCCGGATGACGGCGACGTAAGAGGGCATCCCGTCGTGCCGCAACGGTGCTGAATGATGCCCCTCCCCACCCGCCTGGCCGCCACGCTCGCCGCGCTCCTCGGCATCGATCGGCTCGCCGCCGGCGAAGCGGACATGGGCGACGCGGGGTCATGGCCCTGGCTGACGTTGGGCTGCGCGGTGATCGCGGGCGGCGCCCTGGCGACCGCGGCGCTCGCGGCCCGCGCCCTGACGCGACGCACGCGCCAGCTCGAGTCCAGCAACGCCGAGCTCGCCCGCGCCCTGGCGCAGCGCGAGGAGGCGCTCGCGCATCGCGCCAGGCAGGAGAGCGCGCTCAGCGCCAGCGAGCAGCGCTTCCGCCTGGCTGCGAAGAACGCCAGCAACCTGATCTACGATTGGGATCTCGCGACGGGCCTGGTCGACTGGTCCGGACCGATCGACGAGGTCCTCGGCCATCCGCCGGGCGGCTTCCCCAGGACCGAGGCGGCGTGGAACGCCGCGATCGTCGACGAGGATCGCGAGCGCATCATCGCCGCCGATCGCGCCCACATCGCCAGCCGCGAACCGTATCGCGAGGAATACCGCGTCCGCCGCGCCGACGGCACGGTGCTCACCTGGAGCGACCACGGCACCGTGGTCTACGACGAGCGCGGCCGCGCCGTGCGCTGGATCGGCGCCATCGCCGACGTCACCGCCGCCCGCGCGGCCGAACGCGAGCGCCTGCGCGCGGGCGAGGCGCTGGCCGCGAGCGAGCTGCGCTTCCGCACGCTCTACGAATCGTCGATGGCGGGCTTCATCGTCTGGGACCTCGATGGCGGCATCGTCGACGCGAACGACGAGTTCCTGCGCATGGTCGGCTACGACCGCGAGGACCTGGCCGCCGGACGCGTCCGCTGGCTCGAGATGACGCCCCCGGAGTGGCACCAGGTCGAGCTGAACAAGCTGGCCGAGCTCAACGCGCGCGGGTCGATCGAGCCGTTCGAGAAGGAATACGTCCGCAAGGACCGGACGCGCATCCCGATCCTGATCGGCGGCGCCTTCATCGACGCGGGACGACGCCGCGGCGTCAGCTGGGTCCACGATCTGAGCGCGCAGCGACGCGCCGAGGCCGCGCTCGCCGAGAGCGAAGGGCGCAACCGCGCGCTGCTCGAGCTGTCGCCGACGGCGATCCTGATCCTGTCCGGAGGCTCGATCGCGTTCGCCAACGACGCAGCGGCGCGTCTCCTGGGAGCGAACACCCCGGGCGACCTGGTCGGCAAGCCCGCGCTCGACTTCGTCCATCCCGACTTCCGCGAGGTGGTGCGCGACCGCCAGCGCCGCCTGATGGCGGGCGAACCGGTCCCGGCCATCGAGGAGAAGCTCGTGCGCCTCGACGGCGGCGTCGTCGACGCCGAGGTCCGCGCCAGCCCGTTCACCTGGCGCGGGCGGCCCGCGGCCTACGTCGTCGCCGTCGATCTCGGCGCCGGGCGCCGCGGCGACGAGGCGCTGCGCGCCAGCGAGAAGCGCTTCCGGCAGCTCGCCGAATCGATCGACGCGGTGTTCTGGATCACCAGCGCGGACCGCGGCCGGACGTTCTACGTCAGCCCGGCGTGGCAGCGCGTCTACGGCAGCGCGGTCCAGACCGCGTACGACGACCCGCTGGCCTGGTACCACGCGATCCATCCCGAGGACCGCGCGCGCATCGACCTGCGCGCGGACGCCGCCGCGGCGCCGCTCGACATCCGCTACCGCATCATCCGCGCCGACGGCGCGCTGCGCTGGCTGCGCACGCGCGTCCAGGCCGAGCGCGGCGCGGACGGCGCCGTGCATCGCCTGGTCGGGCTGACCGAGGACGTCACCGGGCTCGAGCAGGCCGAGGCGCTGCGCGCGCGCGAGCAGGATGAGCGCGATCGGCTCGTCGATCGCCTCCAGCTCCAGCTCGACGCCATGCCCATCGCCTGCCTGCGCAGCGACGCGGCGCTGATCGTGACCTACGCCAATCCTGCTGCAGCGAGCATCCTCGGCATCGCGGTGGACGATCTCGTCGGCCACCCCCTCCGAGCGGCGATCGCCGCGGACGACGCGGCGGCGGTCGATCGCGCGCTGGCCCAGGTCGCCGCCGGCGCCACGCCGCCGGCCCAGCTCCTCGCCGGCACCAACCGCCACGGGCGGACGGTCGCCGCGGAATGGCATCACCTGCCGCTCGGCCATCCCGCCGGGGGCTTCGCCGGCGCGATGTCGATGGCGATCGATGCCGGCGAGCGCCAGCGCCTCGAGGAGCAGCTGCGCCAGGCGCAGAAGATGGAAGCGGTCGGCCAGCTCGCCGGCGGCGTGGCGCACGACTTCAACAACCTGCTGACGGTGATCACGGGCTATGGCGAGATGCACCTGCAGAACCTCGCCAAGGGCGACCCGCGCCGGCGCGGCGTCGAGCAGATGCTGAAGGCGTCGAAGCGGGCGTCGGCGCTGACCCAGCAGCTGCTGGCGTTCAGCCGGCGCCAGGCGCTGCAGCCGCGCGTCATCGACCTCAACGCCCTGATCGGCGATCTCGACGCGATCCTGCGCCGCGCCATCGGCGAACGCGTCGAGGTGGTCATCCGCCCGCAGCCGGGGCTCGGCCGCGTCCGCGCCGATCCCGGCCAGCTCGAGCAGGTGGTGATGAACCTGTGCATCAACGCGCGCGACGCGATGCCCGACGGCGGACACCTGACGATCGAGACCGCCAACGTCGAGCTCGACGAGATCTACACCCGCCTGCATCCGACGGTGAAGCCGGGATCGACGGTCATGCTCGCGGTCAGCGACACCGGCATCGGCATGGATCCGGAGACCCAGGCGCGGATCTTCGAGCCGTTCTTCACCACCAAGGAACCGGGCAAGGGCACCGGCCTCGGCCTCGCCACGGTCTACGGCATCGTCAAGCAGAGCGGCGGCAACATCTGGTTCTCGTCCGAGCCCGGGCGCGGGACCGTCTTCAAGATCTACCTGCCGCGGGTCGGGGATTCGCCCGGGATCGAGTCGCAGGCGCCCGACGCCGAGCAGGTCCGCGCCGGCGCGGAGACCATCCTGCTGGTCGAGGACGAGGCGGACGTGCGCGATCTGATCCGCGAGATGCTGTCGGCCGAGGGCTACCGCGTGATCGAGGCCGGCAACGGCAGCGAAGCGCTCGCCGCCGCCGAGAAGGCCGGCCACCGCATCGACCTGATGATGACCGACGTCGTCATGCCGAAGATGAGCGGTCCCGAACTGGCCGAGCGGCTGGGCAAGTCGGTCGGCGGATTGCGCGTGCTCTACATGTCCGGCTACATGGACAAGATCATCGTCGACAAGGGCGTCATCGACCGCGACTTCATCTTCCTCGAGAAGCCGTTCACCAGCGCCAGCATGCTGCGCAAGGTGCGCGAGGCGCTGGATCGCGGCGCGCCGGCCTGACCGGCGCCGGCCGTAAGGCCTAGTCGCCGAGGAACGCGACCAGGTCGCGCAGCTGCTGCTCGCTCAGGACCTGGCCGAAGATCTCCGGCATCAGCGAACCGGGAGTGACCACCCGTTCGCGCACATCCGCCGTGGCGATCGCGGTCTCGCCGCCCGCCGCGTCGGCGATGATCAGGGTCTCGCCCTCCTCGCGCCGGACGAAGCCGCTGACCACGCGGCCGTCGACGAGCGTCAGCACGCTCATGCGGTAGGCGTTGTCGACGTTGCGGCCGGGATCGAGGATGTCCTCGATCAGCCGCGCCGCGCGGCGCTTGCCGATGCCGTCGAGCTGGGGACCGATCAGCGCGCCGTCGCCGCCCAGGCGATGGCAGGCGATGCAGGTCGCGCGGAACACCTGCTCGCCGGCGGCGGCCGATCCCGGGACGTACCCGGCGATGCGCGCGCGGATCAGCTCCTCGCGTTCGGCCGACGGCTGCGGCAGCGCCGCCGTGAGCTCGCCGGCGCGCGCGACGAAGGCCGGGTCGTGCGCGCCGATCCGCTCGACGATGCCGCGATCCTGCAGCAGACGGCCCGTCGCGCGCCCGTCGGCGACCGCGGCGAGCAGCAGCCCGGCGCCGCGGCGCGTCGCGACGAGATCGGCGGCGAAGGCGGTCTGCCTGGACGCCGGGGACGCCGACAGCAGGTCGATGACCACCGCGTCGGCAGCGCCGACGCCGGCTCCGGTCAGCGCAAGGGCGATGCGCGCGCGCACCTCGGGAGAATCGTCGGCGGCGCCCGTCACGGCGACGAGATCGCCCGCCCTGGCCGGATCGCAGGCGATCGCCGCGACGCCCGCAGCCGCGCGGGTGTCGTCGTCGAGACCCCGGTAGCGGGCCACCCGACGCAGCAGCGCAGCGGCGGCGATCCCGCGGCAGGCGCCGGCGAGTCGGGCCGCCGCGCGCAGGTCCTCGACCGCCGGCACCTGCTCCGGAACCACCGCGGGATCCCAGGCGCCGGCGGCGATCCAGGCGTAGCCGTGCCCGCCGCCATCATCGCCATCGATGATCTCGACCATCACCGCGCGGCCGGCGTGCGCCGCGAGGTCCCAATCGACCGCGACCGCCTGATCGGAACGCGGCGCCGGCGCCGAAGCGAGCTCGACGCCATCGCCGGCGATCAGGCGCACGCGGTTCGCGCCGCGCGCGGCGCGCTCCGGGACGCCATCGTGACCGGCGATCCGGAACGAGAGGCGCGCCGGGCAGGCGAAGACCGGCGAACGCACGGTGCCGACGCGCGCCTCCCCGGCGACCAGCGAGCTGATGCACAGGCGCCCCGGCACGTAGCGGCCGTCCACGCCCCACGCCGTCAGGTCGCCGGCCACCGCGGTCCACGCCGTGCCGTCGAGGCGGAAACCCTCGATCACCGCGCTCGCCGTCCGGCCGCACCAGGCCTCGACCACCTCCGGCGCCGACCCCTCGCGCCGGATCAGCGATGCGCGCACGTCGCCGGCCAGCGCCAGCCGCGGTCCCGGGCGATCGGCGAAGCGCGCATCGACCGCGTCGAGCAGGTCGACCAGCGACGAGCCGGGCAGATTGCGCGCCACGTGGCGCACGCTGGCAGCGATCCGCTCGTCATCGCCCTCGCCGCCGCGCACCTCGGCCAGGAGCAGCCGCGCTGCTCCGGGCGACTCCGCGCCCAGCGCCGCATCGACGACCAGGGCGCGCTCGGCCTCGTCCAGGCGAGGCTCGTCCAGGGCGGCGACGCACGCGTCGTGGCGCAGGTGGTCGCGCAGCGCCTGGCGCAGCTTGTAGCGCAGCTGGATGTCGTCGGCGGGGACCGCGGCCAGCGTGGCGATCACCGCGCGCACGCTCGCCGGCGCCGGATGGCGCGACAGCGCGTCGCCCGCGGCGCGCCGGACGAAGGCGTCGTCGTCGCGCAGGCCGGCGATGGCCAGGGCGCGATCGTCATCGTCCCAGTCGCCTCGTTCGGCCAGCGCGCCCAGCGCGTGCACGCGCACCGTCGGCCCGGCGGCCATCGCCGCCGTGAGCGTCGCGTCGTCGAGCAGGCCGAGACGCTGCGCCGCCCACACCAGGCAGGCGTGCTGATCCTCGTTCACCGGCGCCGCGAGCGCGCCGCGCAGCGCCGCGGCGGCGTCCGGCCCCGACCGGTCGCACAGCTCGTCCAGCGCCGCCATGCGCAGCGGCAGCGTCCCATCGCCCATCGCCGCGATCAGCCCGGCTTCGTCCGCTCGGCTGAGATCGGGCGCGCGGCGCGCGATGCCCTTCGGCGCCAGGCGCCAGATCCGACCGCGTTCGCGGTCGCGGCCCGGATGGCGCAGGTCGACCTCGTAGTGGCCGATGATGCGGTTGTAGAAATCGGCGATGTACAGCGCGCCGTCGGGCGCGAAGCGCAGGTCGACCGGCCGGAACCACGGATCGTCGCAGGTCACCAGGTCCGGCCGCTCGCGCATCAGCGTCGTCGAGCCATGGATCTCGGGCGCGTCGCGGTTGATGCGCGACGTCAGCACGTTGCAGACGAAGAAGTCGCCGCGGTACGCTTCTGGCCAACGGTCGGTCTGGCACGTCGCGACGCCGCACAGACCGGTCGAGTCGTGGACGTGGTCCATGACCTCGGGTGCCGGGCCGAGCCCGTCGTTGGCGACATGCCACGAGGTGTAGCAGCCGCCGCGCAGGATCTGGCTGATCGGCTTCGAATGGCAGTCCGAGACGTACCAGTCGCCGCGCGCGTCGAAGCAGCTGCCGAACGGATTGATCATGCCCTGGGCCCACGACTCGACGCGCCCGCCATCGGGGCGGAAGCGCAGCGTCCAGCCCGAGACGAGCTCGACCGCCTGGCCATCGGCGCCGACCAGGCGCGAGGTGTTGGCGAAGCCGTGCGTCGCGCGGATCCAGCCGTCGAAGCCGCGCCGGAACGACGCCAGCATGCCATGGGTGTCGGAGCGCCCGACGTCGCCGTACAGCTCGGTGCGCTGGTCGCCGACGCCGTCGCCGTCGCGGTCGTCGATGAACCACACCTTCGGGATCGAGAAGACGATGACGCCGCTGCCGTACGGATGCAGGCCGATCGGGATGTTCAGCCCGTCGGCGAAGGTCGTGACCTTCTCGAACCGGCCGTCGCCGTCGACATCCTCGAGCACCTTCACCGTGTCGCGACCGGCGCCGTCCGCCGCCGGGAACGGGTACTCGACGCTGTCGGTCAGCCACAACCGTCCGCGCGCGTCGAACGCCAGGTTCATCGGCTTGCGGACCTGCGGCTCGCACGCGACCAGCTCGATCGCGAAGCCGTCCGGGAGGTGGAAGCGCGTCGCCTGCTCCGCCGCGGTCAGCGCTTCGGTGCCGCGCACCAGGGCATCCCAGGGTTCCTCGCCGACGAGGACGGCGACGAGGCCGAGCAGCACGACGAGGCGCATCGATGACTCCGCGGGCATGGCGAGACGTGCTCACCCGATACTGCCCGCGCCGATGCGCGTTCACGGATCATCGAGGAAGCCGCCCTCGTTTGTCTGCGGATCGCCCGCGCTTGTCGATTCGTGCTCAGCGCGCGTGACGACGTCGCGCTCACGGCTTCGCGCGATCGGCGATCG
>DASPLE010000161.1:0-26563 GCA_035627695.1 Planctomycetota bacterium | reverse complement strand
GTTCATGTAGCGGACGCCCTTGCCCTTGTAGGGCTCCGGCGGACGCGACGCGCGGATGTCCGCGGCGACCTGGCCGACCAGGCGCTTGTCGAGGCCCGAGACGTTGACGTGGTTGGGGTCCGGGACCTCGACCTTCACGCCTTCGGGAATCGCGACTTCGATGGTGTTGGCGAAGCCGACGTTGAGCGCCAGCTTCTTGCCCTGCAGCGTCGCCTTGTAGCCGACGCCGACGATCTCGAGGCGCTTGCTGTAGCCCTGCGTCACGCCTTCGGCCATGTTCGCGGCGAGCGCGCGGGTGGTGCCGTGCATGGCGCGCAGCTGCTTGCTGTCGCCGGTGCGCGAGAACACGACCTGGTTGCCTTCGACCTTGGCGGCGATGCCGTCGCCCATGGCGAGGGTCAGCGAACCCTTGGGGCCTTTGCAGGTCAGGGTGCTGCCCTGCAGCGTGAATTGCACGCCCTGGGGCGCGACGACGGGGGCTTTGCCGATTCTGCTCATGATGCGTTCCTGGTGCCAGTTATCAGATGCCGACGATCACTGGACCGTGCACAGCACTTCGCCGCCGAGGTTCTGCTTGCGGCAGACGCGGTCGGAGAGGATGCCCTTCGAGGTGGACAGGATCGAGATGCCGAAGCCGCGGATGATCGGCTTCAGCTCGGCCTTGCCGCGGTAGATCCGGCAACCCGGGGTGCTGACGCGCGTGATGTGGTGGATCGCGCTCTCGCCGGTCGGCGTGTACTTGAGGCCGACCTGGATCGAACGCGCGGGCTTGGTGTCGAGCACGTCGAAGCGCTCGATGTAGCCCTCGTCCTTCAAGACCTGGCACAGGCCGACCTTGAGATTCGAGTGGATGATGGTGACGGTCTTCTTCCCGGCCATCAGGCCGTTACGGATGATCGTCAGCATGTCGGCGATGGGGTCGGTGCAGCTCATGTCATGTGTCCCGTGCGGTCAGTTCAGCAACTCGACTCGACTCACCAGCTCGACTTCGTGCAGCCCGGCAGCTCGCCCTTGTGGGCCAGGCGGCGCAGGACGTTGCGGCAGACGCCGAACTTCCGGTAGTTGCCGCGCGACCGCCCGGTGATCGAGCAGCGCACGCGGTAGCGCGTGGGCGAGGATTCGCGCGGCAGCAGCGCGAGCGCGGCCCGCGCCTCCATGCGCTCCTCGAGCGACAGCTTCAGGTCCTTCGACCGGTCGCGCAGGGCGCCGCGACGCTCGCGGTACTTCGCGGCGAGTTCCAGGCGCTGCTGGTTGCGGGCGACTTTGCTCTTCTTGGCCATGGTTGTCTCTCAGCGATCGCGGAAGGGCATGTTGATCGCCTTCAGGACTTCCAGCGAGAGCTCGGGAGTGCTGTTGGCGAAGCAGATGGTGATGTTGAGGCCCTGGTTGTGCTCGAGCTTGTCGAGGACGATCTCATGGAAGAGCGCCTGCTCGCGCAGCCCCATGTTGTAGTTGCCGCCCGCGTCGAACGCCTTCGACGGCAAGCCGCGGAAGTCGCGGATGCGGGGCACCGCCAGGTTGATCAGCTTGTCGAGGAACGACCACATGCGCGCGCCGCGCAGGGTGACGCGGGCGCCGATCTTGACGCCGATGCGGCTGCGGAAGTTCGCGACCGCCTTCTTGGCCTTGGTGATCGTCGCGCGCTGGCCGGCGAGCTGGGACAGGTGCTCGGAGACGACATTGAGGATCTGGCCGTCGGCGATGGCGCGGCCGACGCCCATGCTCAGGCAGACCTTGTCGATGCGCGGGGCGGCCATCTTGTTCTTGATGCCGTTGCGCTTGCACAGCTCTTCCAGGGAATCCTGGTAGAGCTCGCGCGTCGTCTTCTGGAGGGTGGTGGTAGCCATCGATCGTCTCTCTTATCGTTCGAGCTTGTCGTTCCGGTCAGGCGGTCGTCGGGGCGGCGACGACGAAGCGGTGGCCGCTCTTCTTCGCGACGCGCACGGCGCCGGTCTCGGTGCGTTCATGCCGGACGCGCGCCGGCTTGTTGGTCGTCGGGTCGAGCAGGGCGAGGTTCGAGACGTGGATGGTGCGCAGCCGCTTGATGCGGCCGCCTTCCTTCTGCGCCTGCGGGTTGGCCTTCTCGTGGTGGGTGTCGTAGGCGGAGCACTCGCCGTCGACCAGGACGCGCTGGTCGCTCGGCATCACCTTGATCACGGTACCGGTCTTGCCGCGGCGATCCTTCGGACCGACCAGCAGCACGACGCGATCGCCGGCGCGCAGGTGGCACTTGCGCGGGGCCGGGTGCGTGAGGGCGAACTTCTTCTTCTTGCTCTTGGTCGACATGGTCGGTCTTTCTGTCTGTCTCGGTCTATCGGTCTGCGGTCACGGCGACCGGTTCAGACCACCTCGGGAGCGAGCGAGACGATCTTCATGTACTTCTTGCCGCGCAGCTCGCGCGCCACCGGGCCGAAGATGCGCGAGCCGACCGGGTTGCCGTCCTTGTCGATCAGCACCACGGCGTTCGAGTCGAAGCGCACGTAGCTGCCGTCGTCGCGGCGGATCGGGGCGGCGGTGCGGACGATCACCGCCTTGCACACGGCCTTCTGCTTGATCTCGCTGTGCGGGATCGCCTTCTTGATCGAGACGACGATGATGTCGCCGACGTTGGCGTAGCGGCGGTGGCTGCCGCCGAGCACCTTGATGCACATCGCGCGCTTGGCGCCGCTGTTGTCGGCGACGTCCAACCAGGTCTGCATTTGAATCATGGGTCAGTGCTCTTTTCGCTCTGTCTTGGCTGCTCGGTCTTCGCTCGCCGTCGTCAGACCGCGCGCTCGAGCACCTGCATCAGGCGCCAGCGCTTGGTCTTCGACAGCGGGCGGGTCTCGACGATCAGGACCTTGTCGCCGACCTTGCTGTCGTTCTTCTCGTCGTGCGTGTGGAACTTCTGCGTGCGCTTGATGTACTTGCCGTACTTATCGTGCTTGAACATCTCGGTCACGGCGACGACGCGCGTCTTGGCCATCTTGTCCGAGACGACGACGCCGACGACGCGCTTGCGGTTGCCGCGCTCGTCGACGGTCGCGGTGCTGCTGGTGTCGCTCATGGTCAGACCTTCGCCTTCTTGCTCGATGACTTGGTGGCCGCGGCCTTGGCGGCGGTCGGCTTGGCGGCCGCGCCCGTGGCGCCGCCCTGGCGGCTCTGGTTGATGAACGTCTCGATGCGCGCGATCTGGCGGCGGATCGTGCGGGCCTTGCCGCCCAGGCCCTTGCCCTCGATCGCCGTGGTCATGCGGCCCTTGAACAGCTGCTCGCGCAGCTCGAGCGACTGCTTCTGCAGGTCGTCGACGCTCTTCGCGCGCAGTTCGGTCTTGGCGGAACGCTTCACGATGCGACTCCCTCGCGCTTGATCATGCGCATCTTGAGCGGGAGCTTGTGCGCCTGGCGACGCATCGCCTCGCGCGCCATCTCCTCGGTGACGCCGGCGAACTCGAAGACGATCTTGCCGGCGTCGAGGTTGCAGGCCCAGTACTTGACCTCGCCCTTGCCCGAACCCATGCGGGTCTCGGCCGGACGGCCGGTGACCGGCATGTGCGGGAAGACGCGGATCCACATCTTGCCGACGCGGCCGAGGTAGTGCGCGGCGGTGACGCGCGCCGCTTCGATCTGGCGGGCGGTGATCTCGCCGCTCTCGAGCAGCTGGATGCCGTAGTCGCCGAACGCGAGCTTGTTGCCGTTGGTGGCGACGTGGTCGGTCCGGAAGCCGCGGGTGTGCTGCTTACGATGCTTGACGAACGAGGGGAGCATAGCCATGGGAGATCCTTTATCGCGAGAGCGCCGCCCTCACGCCTCCTGCTTCTGCTTGATGTCGCTGTAGCGACCGTGGTTGATCCAGACGCGCACGCCGATGACGCCGTAGGTGGTCTTGGCGAGGGCGTAGCCGTAATCGATCTTGGTGTGCAGCGAGTTGAGCGGCACCGAGCCCTGGTGGTCGTGCTCGACGCGCGCGATCTCGGCGCCGCCGAGGCGGCCGGAGATCTTGACGTTGCAGCCCTTGGCGCCTTCGCGCATCGCGTTCTCGACCGCGCGCTTCATCGCGCGGCGGAACGAGCCGCGGCGCTCGAGCTGCTCGGCGACGTTCTCGGCGACGAGCTGGGCGGACAGGTCGGGCTTGCGCACCTCCTGGATGTTCACCTTCACGTTCGTGCCGGTGATGCCCTCGAGGGTCTTGGTCAGGCCGTCGATCTCGGCGCCGCGCTTGCCGATGATCACGCCCGGACGGCCGGCGTGCAGGGCGATCGTGACGCGATCGGCCTTGCGCTCGATCTCGATCTTCTCGATCGCCGCCGACTTGAAGCGGGTCTTGAGGTACTCGCGGATCTTGTGGTCCTGGACGATGAGGTCGGCGTACTTCTTGCCGCGGGCGTACCAGGTCGAGCGGTGCGGCTCGGTGATGCCGATGCGGAAGCCGAGCGGATTGATCTTATGGCCCATGGCTACCTCAGGTCGCTTTCTGGTCGGCGGGCTTGTCGGTCTTGGCCTTGCCCGACGTCGGCTTGGCGACGGCCTTCTGCTTCTTCTCGAACTTCGGCTTGGCAACCGTCGGCTTGATGCCGACCGCGACCTGGATGTGGCTGCAGCGCTTGTAGCGGCGGTGGGCGCGGCCGCGCGCCTGGGGGCGGATGCGCTTGATGATGAAGGCGCCGTCGACGCGCGCGTCGGTGACGGTCAGGTCCATCGGATCGATGCCGCCGACATTCGCGGCGTTCGCGACCGCGCTCTCGAGGACCTTGCGCAGCATCGTCGAGCCGCGGCGATGCTCGAAGGCGAGGATGTTGAGGGCCTCTTCGACGCGCTTGCCGCGGATGAGGGTCGCCGACAGGCCCGCCTTGCGGGGGCTGATGCGGGCATTGCGCTGGATGGCTTGGTACGTCTGCATCGCTGATTCCCTCAGGCCTTGGCCGGCGCGGCGGCGGGCGCGGCGGACTTCTTCTCGGACGCATGGCCGCGGAAGGTGCGCGTCACCGCGAACTCGCCGAGCTTATGGCCGACCATGTTGTCCGTGATGAAGACCTGGATGAAGGTCTTGCCGTTGTGCACGGCGAAGGTGTGGCCGATGAAGTCGGGCACGACCGTGCAGGCGCGCGCCCAGGTCTTGATCGGCTTGCGATCGCTGGACTGCTTCTGCTTCTCGATCTTGCCCAGGACCTTGAGGTCGACGAACGGGCCTTTGCGGCTGCTGCGGCTCATGCTCAGTTACCCTTCGCGCCCTTGCGACGGCGGATGATGAAGATGTTCGAGCGGTTCTTGCGCTTGCGCGTCTTGGTGCCTTCGAGCAGGCCCCACGGAGTGCAGTGCTGGCGACCGCCGTTGGTGTGGCCTTCGCCGCCGCCCAGCGGGTGGGCGATCGGGTTCATCGCGTTGCCGCGCACCGTCGGGCGGATGCCCAGCCAGCGGCTGCGGCCGGCCTTGCCGATGTTGCGGATGTTCGCGTCGGCGTTGCCGATCTCGCCGATCGTGGCCCGGCACTCGGCGGGGACGCGGCGCAGCTCGCCCGACGGCAGCAGCAGGATCGCGTAGTTGCCGTCGATCGCCATCAGGCGGGCGAAGGTGCCGGCGGATCGCGCCAGCTGGCCGCCGCGCCCGGGCTTGAGCTCGATGTTGTGGACGTTGAGGCCCTGCGGGATCGCCTTCAGCGGCATGGCGTTGCCGACCTTCGGCTCGGCGACCTCGCTCGCCGAGATGACCTTCATGCCGACGACCATGTCCTTGGCCGCGAGCAGGTAGCCCTTCTCGCCGTCGGCGTAGAAGACCAGCGCGATGCGGCAGTTCCGGTTCGGATCGTACTCGATCGCCTTGACCGTGCCTTCGATGTCGAGCTTGCCGCGCTTGAAATCGATCATGCGGTAGAGGCGGTCGTGGCGGCCACCCTTGTGGCGGACGGTGATGCGGCCCTGGTTGTTGCGGCCGGCGTCATAGCGGAGACGGACGACGAGCGACTTCTCCGGCTCGTGCTTCGTGATCTCGGCGAAGTCGGGGATCGTCGCGGTGCGCGAGCCGTTCGACGAGTTGTGCAGCTTGCGGAAGCCCATGGCTCAGATCCCTTCGATCGTTTGGCCGTCGACCAGACGGACCATCGCCTTCTTCCAGCCGGGGGTCAGACCGGGGAGCTTCGAGCGCACGCGACGAGCGGTGCCGTCGTAGTTCTGGGTCGTGATCGAGCGGACCTTGACCTTGAAGAGCGTCTCGACCGCTTTCCGGATCTCGTTCTTGTTCGACTTCGGGTGCACTTCGAAGGTGTACGTGGACTGCTCGTTCTGCAGGTACACGGCCTTCTCGGTCACGCGCGGGCGACGGATGATGTCGTAGATGCCGAGGTTCATGCGTTCGCCTTCTCGCCTTTGAGCTCACCGACCAGCGCGTCGATCGCGCTCTTGGTGAAGATCACGTTGGAGTTCGTCAGCAGGTGGGCGGCGTTCAGGTTGCGCCGCTCCTCGACCTTGACCTTCGGGATATTGCGCGCGCTGAGGTGGATCGACGGCTTGAAACCTTCGCTGACCAGCAGCGTGCCCTTGCCGGTGATCCCGACCTTCGCGAGGAAGGCGGCGACCGACTTGGTCTTCGGCTCGGTCAGCCCGTCGAAGCCGTCGACCACGGCGAGGCCGCCGTTCTCGAGGCGATAGCGCAGGCTCGACAGGTAGGCCTTGCGGCGCTGCGCCTTCGGCAGCTGGTAGGTGTAATCGCTCGGCCCGACGTGGTGGGCGTGACCGCCACCGACCCACTGCGGCGAACGGGTCGAACCCTGACGCGCGCGGCCGGTGCCCTTCTGCTTCCAGGGCTTCTTGCCGCCGCCGGCGACCATGCCGCGGTTCTTGGTCGCGTGCGTGCCCTGGCGCTGGCTGGCGAGGTGCTGGATCAGCGCCTCCTTCAGCAGGTTGCGGCGAACGGTCGAGTCGAACAGGTCGGCCTCGAGCTTCAGCTCACCGGTCTTGGCGCCGGCGAGGTTGTAGACGGGGATGCTGGTGGTCATGGCTGCCTTCAGTTCTGCGTGATCCACACCAGGCCGCCATTCGGCCCGGGGATCGCGCCCTTCACCACGACGATGTGCTTGTCGGCGTCGACCGAGACGATCTTCAGGTTCTTGATGGTCACCTGCTCGTTGCCCCAGTGACCGGCCATGCGCTTGTTCTTGAAGACGCGGCCCGGATCCATGCGGCAGCCGATCGAGCCCGGACCGCGATGCTTGCAGGTGCCGTGCGTGGCCTTGTGACCGCTGAAGTTGTGGCGCTTCATGACGCCGGCGAAGCCGCGGCCCTTGATGGTGCCGCTGATGTCGCAGATCTTCGCGAGGTCGAGGGCCGAGACCGTCAGCTTGCCGCCGGCGGCGACGCCATCGACGACCGGCACCTCGCGCAGATGGCGGCGTGGCGCGACGTCGGCGCGCTTGTACTCGCCCGCGAGCGCCTTGGTCGGCTTGCGGCGCTTCTCGCCGACCGCGACCTTCAGCGCGACGTAGCCGTGCTTCTCGGCGGTCTTCACTTCGACCACGTCGTTGGGCAGGCACTGGATGACCGTCACGGGCACGACTTGATCGCCCGCGAAGACGCGGGTCATGCCGACCTTGGTTCCGTAGAGGATGGGCATTGGCTCACCGCACCGTCTGCTTGATGGTGATGTCGACACCGGCCGGGACGTCGACCTTGCTGAAGACCTCGTTGGTCTTCGCGGTCGGCTCGAGGATCTCGATGATCCGGGCGTGGGTGCGGACTTCGAACTGCTCGCGCGACTTCTTGTCGATGTGCGGCGAGCGCTGGACCGTGAACTTCTCGATGTGGGTCGGCATGGGCACCGGTCCCGCCACCTTCGCGCCCGTGCGCTTGGCGGTGTCGACGATGTCCTGCGCGGCCTTGTCGAGGATACGATGGTCGTATGCCTCGAGGCGAATCTTGATCTTCTCTTTCACGATGCACGTCCCCCCAGGCATTGCTGGCCTGGTCAGCGTAAGCTGCGTTGGTCCGACGGCCTGGGGCTACGACTCAACCGCCAGCCGGCGAACCGGTGAGGCAGAGGGTCTCGCTCCCCGAGCGACGACGACCGAACCCGGATCGTCGTCGCAGCCCCCAGAGGTCTGGGCTCGGCTTTCGCCATGCCCGTACATGAGAGGACGCGGAGGATAGAACACTCGTCCTGGACGCAAGTTTATTCCGCTGCTTCCAAGGACGTGAAGAGCCTCGACCCCTCGTTCTGGAAGCGCTTCCATTGCGAGCGGCCCGTGGCACAACGCCGGTCCTTCACCGTGAGGAACCACCCACCATGCCCCACCACTCCGACCTGCGCATCGGCACGCTCGCGTCCCCCGACGCCGACTACCTGCGGCAGATCATCCCCCATGGCTTCGAGTCCTTCTCGCTGACCTTCTGGCAGCACATCCCCGACGGCGTGGACCTGAAGAAGGTGGCGCGCGAGGTGCGCGAGGTCCTGGCCCAGGCCCCCGGCCCCGTCAAACCGGTGATCAGCTCGCTCGGCATGTTCGGCAACCCGCTGATCGACGAGCGCACCGCCAAGGACTGGGGGCGCTGCATCGACGCCTGCGCCGACTTCGGCTGCGACATCGTCGCCGGCTTCGCCGGGCGGGTCGAGAACAAGCCGATCCCGGAATCGATCCCGCGCTTCAAGGAGGTCTTCGGCCCGCTGGCCAAGAAGGCCGCGGACAAGGGCGTGCGCCTCGCCTTCGAGAACTGCGACATGGGCGGCACCTGGGACCACGGCGGCTGGAACATCGCCCACGCCCCGAAGGCGTGGGAGCTGATGTTCGACGCGGTGAAGGACGCGAACATCGGCCTCGAGTGGGAACCCTGCCATCAGATGAACAGCCTGATCGATCCGCTGCCGCAGCTGCGCCAGTGGGCGCACAAGGTCTTCCACGTCCACGGCAAGGACGCGACCGTGCTCTGGGACGTGGTCAAGACGAAGGGCACGCGCGGAGGCGAGCCGTACGTCTACCACCGCACACCCGGCTTCGGCGACACCAACTGGACCGACATCATCACCATCCTGCGGATGAAGGGCTTCAAGGGCTCGATCGACATCGAGGGCTGGCACGATCCGGTCTACCGCGAGGACCTCGAGATGACCGGCCAGGTCCACGCGCTCAACTACCTCAAGGCGTGCCGCGGCGGTGCGTACGTGGCCAATCCGGTGCAGCGCGCGCAGGCGAAATAGACGAGCCCGCTCGACGCTCGCCGAGCAGGCAGCCAAACGCGAAACCCGAGGCCAGCGCCTCGGGTTTCGCGTTCTCGTATCTATCGGCTCCCCGCGCTCAGGGCTCGCGCTTGCCGCAACGCCACCAGCGCTCGGGCAGCGGATCGCCCTTCTGGTTGGCGATGGTGTCGAAGGCGAAGGTGTTGGCGCGCCTATCCCGCGCCGAGCGGTTCGGGCCGGAGCCGTGGATCACCAGCGGGCCGAAGAAGATCACGTCACCCGGCTGCATCTCGACCATGGTCGAGGAGCGGTCCTCGATGCCGCCATCGAGACCGATCGAGAAGGATGCGCTCTCGAAGTGGCGATGGTCGACCGGCCCCTGCTTGTGCGACCCGTCGACGAAGCGGATCGCCCCGTTCTCGGCGTCGGCGGCGTCGATCGCGAGCATGCCGTTGATGTGCGTGGGCCGCTTCGAGCCGTACTGCCAGTAGCCCCAGTCCTGATGCCACGGCGTGAAGGTGCCGTCGTGCGCCGCCTTCATCATCAGCTTGGAATGGAATAGGTAGATGTCCGGCCCGATGAGGTGGCGCAGGACGCCGAGCATCGCCTCCGACTTCGACATCCCGTCGAGGATCGGCGAGACCACCTCGCTGTGCATGAGCTGGCGGATGCGCTGCGGCCGGTCCGCCGGCAGGCCCTCCTCCCACGACACGTGCACGGTCTCCGGGGTGTGCGCGGACATGCGCTCGTGCAGGCCTTCGGTCTCGACGGCCAGGGCCGCCATCGCATCGCGCGAGAACAGCCCGCGCTTGAGCAGCCAGCCGCGTTCCGCGAACGTGGCCAGCTCGTCAGCGGTGAGGGCGGGCGCGGGAAGCGTCGCGTTGGTCATGACCGTACTGTACCCCGCGATGCCCCCGGCTGAATCGTGGGCCCTGCCGAACACCTGTGTTTTCATGCTGCACCGACCTCGGTGGACTCAGCGCAGGAGCGCCAGCGCCGCGCGCAGCAGGTCCTCGCTCGGCAGGCCCGGCTTCGCCGCCTTGGCCAGCGCATCGGCGGCCTCCTTCGGCGAGAACCCGAGCACGACCAGCGCGCGATGCGCCTCCTCGACCTGCGCCGCGCCCGATGTCGATCGCGGCGTCTCGATCAGCGGCGTGGGGATGCGTTCGACCTTGTCCGCCAGCTCGAGCGCGATGCGCTCGGCGCTCTTCGGACCGACGCCCTTCACCTTCTTGAGCGCGGCGACGTCCTTCGCGACCAGCGCGCGGCGCAGGTCGTCGACGCCCATGGCCGAGAGCACCGCCATCGCGACCCCGGGGCCGACCCCCTGCACCGAGGTCAGCAGATCGAACGCGGCGCGCTCGGCGACGTCGGCGAAACCGAAGAGGACGAGGTCGTCCTCCTTGACCTGCAGCCGCACCGAGATCGTCGTCACCGATCCGTCGAGCGGGATGTACTTGCGCGTCCACTCGCTGATGCGCAGCGAATAGCCGATCCCGCCGACGTCGAAGCTGAGCCGGTTGCCGGCGTCGATCGCGACGACGTGACCGCGCAGGAAGTCGTACATGCGCGCAGGATGGCGCGCGGCGCGGCGACGAAAGAGGCGCCCCCGGCGCGTGGTCCGCGCCTGCTCGCGCCTTAGGCTCGCCGCCGTGTCCTCGCCCCTGCCCGAACGGATCCGCCCCACGAGCCTCGAGGAGGTCGCAGGCCAGCCGCACCTGGTCGGCCCCGACGGCGTGCTGACGCGGTTCGTCGCCGCGAAGCACCTCCCCAGCCTGCTGCTGTGGGGCCCACCGGGCTGCGGCAAGACGACGCTGGCGCGGCTGCTCGCGAACCACCTGGGCATGCGCTTCGTCCCGTTCAGCGCGGTGCTCGGCGGCGTCGGCGAACTGCGCAAGCTGATCGACGAGGCCGAGACCGTGCGCGACATCGCCGGGACGACGCTGCTGTTCATCGACGAGATCCATCGCTTCAACAAGGCGCAGCAGGACGCGCTGCTGCCGCACGTGGAGAGCGGCAACATCACGCTGGTCGGCGCGACCACCGAGAACCCGAGCTTCTCGGTCAACCGCGCCCTGCTGTCGCGCTGCCGCGTCTATCCGCTGCGCGCGCTCGACGAGGACGCGCTGCGCGGGCTCATCGCGCGCGCCCGCGACCACCGCGACGGACTGCCCGGACTGGTCGTCGACGACGGCGCGCTCGATCCGCTGCTGCGCCTCTCGGCGGGCGATGGCCGCCGCCTGCTGGTGCTGCTCGAGGGCGCCTGGGCGCTGACCAGGCCGTCGCCGGTGACCGCCGAGGTCGTCGGCCGCATCGCCTCGAATCCGGTCGCCGACCACGATCGCGCTGGCGATGCGCACTACGACGTCGCGAGCGCCTTCATCAAGAGCCTGCGCGCGTCCGACGCGCAGGCCGCGCTCTACTACCTCGCGCGCCAGCTCGAAGCCGGCGAGGACGCGATGTTCGTCGCGCGGCGGCTGGTGATCTTCGCCGGCGAGGACGTCGGCCTCGCCGATCCGCAGGCGCTGCAGCTCGCGACCGCGGCGCTCATGGCGACCGAGCGCATCGGCATGCCCGAGGCCATCTACCCGCTGACCGAGGCGACCGTCTACCTCGCGACGGCGCCGAAGTCGAACAGCGCGAAGGCGTACTTCGCCGCGGCCGAGGCCGTGAAGCGCCACCCGGGCGCGAGCGTGCCGATGTTCCTGCGCAACGCGCCGACGGAACTCATGAAGGACCTCGGCTACAAGGCCGGCTACCAGTACGACCACGACGCTCCCGACCACTTCGCGGGCCAGCAGTGCCTGCCCGACGAGCTGCTCGGCGAGGTCTTCTACAAGCCCGGCGCATTCGGCCACGAGAAGGAGATCGCCAAGCGCATCGACTGGTGGGAGGCGCGGCGCAAGCCGCGGCCGAAGGCGACCTGAATCCGGGCGCGCGTAAGGGCGAAGCCCGAAGCCCGAAGCCCGAAGCGCGAAGCGCGAAGCCCGAAGCTCGAAGCCCGAAGCGGAACTCCGCCTCGCAACCGTCCCCGAAGCACCAGCATGCGCGCCATGGACCCAGTCATCCAACGCGCGCTCGACGGCTTCGTCTCGGCCGTGCGCGAGACCTTCGCCGACGATCTGCGCGCGATCGTCCTGTTCGGTTCGGCGGCCGAGGATCGGCTGCGCGCGACCTCGGACGTCAACCTGATCATCGTGCTGCATCGCTTCGACCCGACGCGCGCGGCGGCGTTCGCGGCGCTGCAGGCGCCGGAGTGGACCGCGGCGCAGCTGCGCCACATGTGGCTGCGGGGCGATGAGATCGCCGAGGCGGCGGCGGCGTTCGCCGTGAAGTTCCTCGACGTGCGGCGACGCCACCGCGTGCTCCACGGCGATGATCCGTTCGCCGCGCTCGACGTGCCGCGCGCCGCGGCGGTCGCGCAGCTCAAGCAGACGCTGCTCGGACTGGTGCTCAACCTGCGCCACCACCTGATCGCCCGCGGCCAGTTCGAGGACAGCCTCGCCATGGCCGCGGCCGACGCCTCGGGGCCGCTGCGCGCCAGCGCCGCCGAGCTGCTCGAGCTCGAGGGCGCGCCGGCGCCCACCCCGAAGGAGGCCCTGCAGCGCGTCGCCGGCGACACGCTGGCCGAGCTCAGCCGCCTGCGCGATGAAGCCGCGCTCCCAGCCGGCCAGGCCGGACCGCTGACGCGCAAGCTGCTGGGGCTGGCGGAACGCATGCTGGAGCGGGTGCGGGCCTTGGCATGAGCCCGCTGCTCTGGCCCGGACCGCAGTTCCTCGCGCTGTACCTGGCGCTGGCCGCGGCAGCGGTGGTCTGGGCGCTGGTGTCGCGCCGCCTCGCACCACCGGGCGGCGTCGCGCGCAACCGCTCGCTCGATCCGTACGCGATCGCCCTGCTCGCCCGTGGCGCGACCGAGGCGGTGCGCATGGCGGTGCTGATGCTCGCCCATCGCGGGCTGCTCGCGACCACCAGCGGCGACGCGCGCGTCGAGGAGTCGGACGTCGCCGATAAGACCGTGCTGCCGCTCGAACGGGCGGTGCTCGAATCCACGCAGCGACGCATCGCCGCGGCGTCCCTCGCGGGCAGCGGCCCGGTGCGCGCGGCGATCACCATTCTCGACCTCGCGCTCGAGCGGGATGGGCTGCGCGCGAGCGACGCGTGGCTGACCCGCCATCGCCTGGTCAGCGCGGTCGTGCTCATCGCTCTGCTCGCGTTCGGCTGCGCCAAGGTCGCCAGCGCGCTGTCGCGTGGCCATCACAACGTCGGCTTCCTCGTCCTGAGCATGATCGCCCTGACCGTCGCGATGCTCGTCATCACCACGCGCCGGCGCTGGCCCAGCGCGCGCGGTCGACGACTCGTCGCCGACCTCGAGCGCCTGCTCGAACCGCGGCGCCGGCGGCCGATCGGGAAGTCGGACGATCCGGCGCAGACCCTGCTGCTCTGCGCGGTGTTCGGGACGCACACCATGCGCGGCGACATCGGCCGGTACCGTCGCCGGCTCTATGGCGGCCCCGCCCAGGGCTCCTCGTCGTGCGGCTCGTCGTGCTCGTCGACATCGTTCTCCTCGTGCAGCTCAACGCCCGGATCGTCGAGCGGATCCTCGTGCTCTTCCGGATCGTCCTGCGGCGGCGGCGGCTGCGGGGGCTGCGGCGGCGGTGGGGACTGACGGCGTGAACCCCTCCACGTGGACCGGAGGACAGTTCCTCGCGTTCTGCCTCCCGGCGGCGGCCGCCGCGTGCCTGATCGCGTCGTGGTCGCGTTTGCGCGCACCGCCGCGCGGATCCTGGCCGCGAGGCCGCATCGATCCCTACGCCATCGCGCTGCTCGCGCACGGGCACGCGGTCGCGATCCGCATGGCGGTGGTGCTGCTCGTCCACCGCGGGCTGCTGGCCGTGCGGCAGGACGCCATCCGGCCGACGAGGCCCGATGCCGAGTCGATGACCTCCTTCGCGATGGAGCGCGCGGTGATGGCCTCCGCGCGCTACCCGCTGAATCCCCGCCAATGCCAGGATGTGCCGAGCCTGAAGCGTCAGTGCCAGGACCTCGAAGCGCAGCTGCGACGCGATGGACTGCTGGTCGATGCCGCATGGGCGGCACGCCACCGACGGGTGGCGATGGGCGCGCTGGCGATGCTCGTCGCGATGGCGGGGGCCACCCTCGCGCACGCGGCGATCCACGACCGCGCCCAGGCCCCCATCGTCGTGCCGATCATGGTCGGCATCGCGCTCGCCATGGTCGTCCTCCTCGCGACATGCTTCGCCTCGCCCTGGCCCAGCGTCGCCGGCCGGACCCTCCTGCGCGACCTCCGCCGGCTGCTCGCGCCGACGCGCAAGCAGCCCATCACCGATGCGACCGATCCGGCGCAGATTCTCCTGCTCTGCGCGGTGTACGGGATCGGCACCATGCGTGGTCGCATCGGCGACGCGCGCGACCGGGTGTTCCCGCGCGACGACTCGTCGTCCTCGTCGTCCGGTAGCGGTTCCTCCTGCGGCAGCTCGTGCGGCTCCTCGTCGTGCGGCGGCGGTGGCTGCGGCGGCTGCGGAGGCGGTGGTGATTGACCGCTTCGGCATCGGATGGCGGCCGGCGCTCGCCGCCGGGATCCTCGCCTGCGCGGATCGCATCGATGTCGTCGAGGCGATGGCCGAGGACTTCGTCGATCGCGCCGCGCTCGCCACCCTGCGCGCGCTGACCCGCACCCTGCCGGTGACGGTCCACGCGCTGTCGCTCGGCCTGGCATCGACCATTCCGGTCGATGAGGAGCGCCTGGCCGCGGTCGCGCGCGCGGTGGCGGCGGCGGGCGCGCCGGCATGGAGCGAGCACCTCGCCTTCGTCCGCGCCGGCGGCATCGAGATCGGCCATCTCTGCGCGCCGCCGCGCTGCGCCGCGACGCTCGACGGCCTGATGCGCAACCTGCGCCGGGCGCGGGCGGTTGTCGGTGCGGCGCCGTGGCTCGAGAACGTGGCCACGCTGATCGAACCGCCGGGCAGCGACCGCGACGAGACCGCCTGGGCCCGCGATGTCGCCGCGGCGACCGGCCACCCGCTGCTGGTCGACCTGCACAACCTGCACGCCAACAGCGTCAACTTCGCCTTCGATCCCGCGGCGTGGATCGACGCGCTGCCGGCGGCGGCGATCAGCGGTGTCCACCTCGCCGGTGGCGCGTGGCTCGAGGAGCGCTGGCTGGACGACCACCGCCACGACGTCCCCGATCCGGTGTTCGCCCTGCTCGAGCGCCTCGCCGCGCACGCCAGTCGACCGCTGACGGTGATCATCGAGCGCGACGGCGCGTTCCCGCCCATGGGCGCGCTGCTGGCGCAGCTCGATCGGGCGCGCGCGGCGGTCGCGCGCGGACGGAGGCAGCGTGTCCTCGCCGGCGTTTGAAGCGTTCCTGGCGCTGATCTACACGGATGCCGCAGCGCGCGTGCGGTTCGTCGCCGATCCGCGCGGCGAGGCGCAGCGCGCGGGCCTGACACCCGCGCAGATCGAATCGCTGGTCGCCATCGATGGTCGCGGCCTCGAGCTGGCGGCGCGGTCGCTGGCGGCGAAACGCCGCGACGGCTAGCGGAACTGCGACGGCGCGCGCCCGTAGTGCTTCTTGAACACGCGCGAGAAGTGGAACGGGTTCTCGAAGCCCAGGAAGTCGGCGATGCCGCCGATCGGCATCTCGGTCTGCTGGAGCAGGCAGGCGGCGCGCTCGAGCTTGTAGCGCAGGAACGCGCGCGCCGGCGGCACGCCCAGCACCGCGCGGCATTTCTGGGTCAGCGAGCTGGGACTCATGCCCAGCTCCCGCGCCATGTCGCCGATCGACAGCTGCTCGCGATGGTGGCGCTGGAACAGGCGGCGCAGGGTCAGCGCGAAGCCGTGCTCGTCGGACTCGCGCAGGAACGGCGCCGCGACCATCTCGGCGGGCAGCGCGCGCACCAGGCGCCAGAAGAACTCGGTGAGCAGCGCGTCCTGGATGTGCGCCGCGAACGGGTCGCTCGACGACGATTCGCGCTGGATGCGCTCGAGGATCGGCCAGTGCACCGCGCGATCGAGCGCGACGCGCTGGTCGATCGCCGGCACGTCGGCGACGAAGACGCTGACCGAACGCTCGTCCTGGCGCGCCTGGAGGCGGAACGACAGCCCGAGATAACGCACGCCCGCGTCGACGTCGTCCTGATGCCAGTCGCCCGGCTTGACCACCAGCGCCTCGCCGGGGCGCAGCGCGATCTGCTGATCGTTGAGCCAGCAGCGGTAGTCGCCGCGATCGCAGACGATGATCTCGTAGTGCGGATGCTGGTGACGGCCGAACAGCATCGGCTGCGACGCCTCGACGACGCCGAGCTGGGCGAACGTCGGCCGGATGCCGCTCGCGGGCAGGTCGCGGCCGGCGCGGTCGTAGTTGGTCGATGCGACGGGCTGGGCCGGGGGCATGGTTCGAGCGTATCGTACGGTCGAGGCCGTGCAGCGCTGCCCGGCCGGTGCGCCGGCCCGCGCGCCCGTCGTCGCAACTGGCGTATGCGACACTGCTTTGGCCGAGCGCGCAGATCAGGCCGACAGCTTCCTCGCACTCGTTCTAGGCTCTTGCCATGAGCGAGGAGCCGTTGCTGACGCTGCGCGAGCCGGTGCGGCTGGTCCCGGCCTTCTCGGGGCTGTTCGTGTCGCGCGGCCACGGCATCCATCCGCGGCGCACCATCGACTCGTGGGAGATCATCTACCTGATCGGCGGCACGCTGGCGATGCGCGAAGGCGACCGCCGCTTCGACCTGCGCGCCGGACAGGCGCTGCTGCTGCAGCCGGGCGTCGAGCACGCGGGCGTCGAGCCGTACACGCGCGACTGCCGCTTCTACTGGGTCCACTTCCGCCGTGGCGGGCGCGACGAGCGCGCCGCCGACGCCGCGGCGCTGCACGTGCCGCAGGTCAGCACGCTGGCGCGTCCGGACGCGCTCACGGCGCTGATCCGGCGCTACCTCGACGACCAGCAGAGCGGACGGCTGACGCCGGCGATGGGCTCGCACCTGATCGCGCTGATGCTCATCGAACTGGCGCTGCCCAACGAGGCGCAGGCGCACGACGGCGCCCAGCGCGCGCTCGCCCGGCACGCGCACGAACTGATCCTGACGCGGTTCCACGAACGCATCTCCACCGCCGCGATCGCCCGCGCGCTGAAGTGCAACGCCGACTACCTCGGCCGCTGCTATCGGCGGGTCTACGGCCACGGCGTGGTCGACGCGATCCATCGCCGGCGCCTGCAGCGCGCGCGCGAGCTGCTGCTCGACAGCGCTCAGACCATCGAGGCGGTCGCCACGACCTGCGGCTTCGCCGACGCGCTCTATTTCCGGCGCGTCTTCAAGCGCCATCAGGGCATGGCGCCGGCGGCGTTCCGGCGCATGCACTCGCGCCTGCACATGAACACCGAGTGACGATCGATCGGGTCGATAGCGGAGGTCGGAATCGTCACCGTCGCCATCCGTAACGCTGCGGTTGCCGGCTCCGACGCGCGCGAATAGAATGGCGACCTGGCCGGGATCGTACCGGCCGCGGAGCCGCCATGACCATCGCCGCCATCACCACGGCCGCCATCACCACGGCCGCCATGACCACCGCCGCCGCGTCCGCCATCGAGCGCAGGACCGCCGTTGCCCACGACCAGGTGCGGGTGCGCGGATTCTGGGGCCGCTGGCAGGAGCTCGTGCGGTCGACGACCCTGCCGGCGCAGCATCGCTCGCTGCTCGCGACCGGGCGCATCGACGCCTTCCGCCTGGCGTGGAAGCCGGGCCAGCCCGACGAACCGCACATCTTCTGGGACTCGGACACCGCCAAGTGGGTGGAGGCGGCTGCGCACGTCATCGCCAGCGATCCCGCGTCGCCGCTGGCGGGACCGCTCGCCGAGGTCGCCGCCCTGATCGCCTCGGCGCAGCAGCCGGACGGCTACCTCAACACGCACTTCACGGTCGTCGCGCCGCAGCGCCGCTGGACCGACACGCGCAACGCGCACGAGCTGTACTGCGCCGGACACCTGATCGAAGCCGCGGTGGCGCACCATCGCGCCACCGGCGACCGGCTGCTGCTCGACGTCGCGCGCCGCCTCGCCGCGTGCATCCGCTCGGTGTTCGGCGTCGGTCCCGGGCAGAAGCGCGGCTACTGCGGCCACGAGGAGATCGAACTGGCGCTGATCGCCCTCTACCGCGCGACCGGCGAGCGCGAGCACCTCGAGCTGGCGCGCTACTTCATCGACGAACGCGGCACCAGCCCGAACTGGTTCGCGCAGGAGGACGACGCGCGCGGCGTGCCGGCGGCGCACCGTTGGGACGTCGCGTCCTGCCAGGCGTCGATGCCGGTGCGCGCGCTGACCGACGCGCACGGCCACGCCGTGCGCGCGATGTACCTGTACTGCGGCATGGCCGATGTCGCGCTCGAGACCGGCGACGCGGCGCTGGGCGCCGCGCTGGACCGGCTGTGGGACAACGTCACGCAGCGGCGCATGTACGTCACCGGCGGCGTCGGCTCGCGCCATCAGGGCGAGACCTTCGGCGACGACTACGAGCTGCCGAACGCGACCGCCTACTGCGAGACCTGCGCCGCTATCGGCCTGGTCTTCTGGGCGCAGCGGATGAGCGCGCTGCGCGACGACGGCCGCTACGCGGACGAGGCCGAGCGCGCGCTGTACAACGGGGCGCTCGCCGGCATCGCCCTCGACGGCACGCGCTTCTTCTACGTCAACCCGCTGGCCAGCGACGGCACGCACCACCGCCAGGAGTGGTTCGGCTGCGCGTGCTGCCCGCCGAACATCGCGCGCCTGATCGCGTCGCTCGGCGGCCATGCCTATGCGACCGATCGCGCCGGCGCGTGGGTGCACCAGTACGTCGCCGGAACGGCGCGGCTCGACCTCGCCGGGACGCCCTGCGCCATCGACGTCGCCACGACGTATCCCTGGTCCGGACGGATCACGATCACCGTGCGTCCGGAAAACCCCGTCGAGGCCGTCGTGCGCCTCCGCATCCCGGGGTGGTGCCGCCAGGCGGGAGCGACCATCGCTGGCGAAGCGGTCGACGTGGCCGGGTCGACGCGCGCCGGCTACCTGCGCATCGCCCGCCGCTGGCGCGCCGGCGACGTCATCGAGCTCGATCTCGCGATGCCGGTCGAACGCCTCCACGCCCACCCCGCCGTGGTCGACGATCGCGGACGCGTCGCGCTCAGGCGCGGACCGGTGGTCTACTGCTGCGAAGCCGTCGACCTCGGCATCGATCCGGACTCGCTCACCATCGCCCGCGGATCGCCGCTGCACGCGCGCCACGACGACGGCCTGCTCGGTGGCGTGACCGTCATCGAGGGCGACGGCACCGTCGTCGACGCCGCCGCGTTCACCGATCGCCTCTACCGCGCCGATGCGACGCCGACGCGACCGCGCCGCCTGCTCGCCGTGCCCTATTTCGCGTGGGACAACCGCGCGCCCGGCGCGATGCGGGTCTGGCTGCGCGAAGGCTGAGCGTCCGGGCGCGGCGGCCGCGCTCCGAGCCGCTGGCTTCCGGCGCGGCAGGTTCAGAGTCCGTCGGGTGTTCGCCTCCCTGCTCGGCAGCCGTTTCTGGATCGTCGGCTACCTGTCGTTGGCCGCCGGGCTATGGCTGCCGGGCGACTACGGCCACCTCGAACCGCTGATCCCGGTGGTGCTCGGCACCATGCTGTTCTTCACCAGCCTGCGCGTGCGGCTGAGCGCGCTCGCCGGCGAGATCACCTCCCTGCGCGCGCTGCGCCGCATCGCCGCGCTCTCCGGACTCAAGCTGATCGCGTTGCCCCTGGCGGTGTACGCGCTCGGCCTGCTGCTGGCGCCGGAGTGGGCGCTGGGGCTGTTCCTGGTCGCGGCGATGCCGGCAGGCATGTCGAGCGCGGCGCTGACCGGGCTGTACGGCGGCAACATCGGCATGGCGCTCATGCTGATCCTCGCCACCAGCCTGCTCTGCCCGCTGACGGTGCCGCTCCAGCTGCAGCTGCTCGGCGGCAGTCCCGACTGGCCCCTGGCCGCACGCAAGGCCGGCTACCTGCTGCTGCTGCTCGCCATCCCGTTCGCGTTGGCGCAGGTCGCGTGGCGCGTGGCGCCGCGCTTCGTCGCCGACCGCGATGCGCTGTGGCAGCGCTGCACGCTCGGCGTGATGTCGGCGCTGATCTTCGTCAGCGCGGCGCCGTGCCGCGACGCGTGGTCGCACGTCGCCGGGCACGCTCTGCTCGTGCCCATCGCGCTGACCGGCGTGGCCAGCGCGCTGTTCGTCGCCACCGGGCTGGTCTCGCGCCTCGCGCTGGCGACGCCCGAGGCGATCGCGTTCGGCTGCGCCTGCATCTACATGAACAACGGACTCGGCGTGGCCTTCGCCGCCAAGTTCTACCCCGATGACGCGCACATGCTGCTGCCGGCGATCATGATGCAGGTGCCGATGCTGGGGGCGACCGTCCTCTTCGGGACCTGGATGCGTCGTCGCGCGGCGGTCGCGCCGGCCGCTCCGGCCTAGCCGGGAGCGACGCGGCCGCCGCGCGACGCGCGCTCAGCGGCGCTTGCCGCCACGCAGGCGCAGCAGGGACAGCGCCACCCCCAACGCGGCGATCGCGCCGCCGCCGCCCGAACCGCAACCGCCGCCGCCATCGCCGCCATCCTCGGAGCGCGGCGATGGCGAGGTCAGCGGCCCTTCGGTCAGCGTGACGGTCGCCGGCGCGCTATCGACGTGTCCGTCGTTGACGACGTAGGTGAAGGTCGCGCCCGCCTCCTCGAGCGGGACGCTCCAGTACAAGGTCGGCGGCGTGCCCGTCAGCGTGCCTGCGGTCGGCGGCGTGAGGATGCGCGCGACCAGGGCGTCGCCGTCGACGTCGTGGCCCGACAGCACGACGGTCGCGCCGCTGACGCTGGCGACCGCGATCCGGTCGGCGGCATGCGGGGCGTCGTTGACCGGCAGCACATCGATGACGATCACGCCCTCGTCGGCGCCATCGTCGTCGCTGACGCGCACGGTGAACGCATCGGGTCCGTGGTAGTCGGCGGACGGGATGTAGGTCAGCGTCGGCGCGGTGCCGAGCAGGATCCCGTGCGACGGACCTTCGATGACCGACCACGTGGTCGGATCGCCATCGCCGCTGTCGGCATGCAGGGCGATCGCAACCGCGTGGTCCTCGAGCACAGCGACATGCTGCGCGCGCAGCGACGGCGGCTGGGCTGGCAGCGCGAAGGCCATGACGCCGCCGTAGCCCGAGACGAGCAGCTTGCCGCCGCCGATCGCCAGCGCGCCACCGGCGGGAAGGACCTGGACCGGGTCATCCTGCCCGAGGCGGAACCGCCAGGTCTGGTAGTAGCCCGACGCCAGGATGGCGTCATGCGTGACCAGCGGCTGCGCCGTGATCGTCGGCGCCTGGATCGGCGCGCGGTACCACCGCGTCGGAGCGCCGTCGGCGGCGCGGTACGAGAGCACCCCGGCATCCGGGCTGATGACGTGGACCAGCCCATCGACCGCGGCCGGCATGCCGGCGTAGCGGCCGACGTGCGTCCAGGCGACGCCGCGCCCGACGAGATCGATCGCGTGGAGGCGATCGACGAAGCCGCGAACCACCACGAACGCCCGATCACCGTCGACGACCACGCCGCCGACCTCCACGTTGTACCACTCGCCCGGCAGCGGCACCGACCAGCGCACGGCTCCGGTGCGGCTCTCGAGGACGGTGAAGCCGCCGAGGCCGACGGTGAAGATCACGTCGCCGCGCGCCGCCGGCGTGCCGCGCGCCTCGAGCAGCGGCGCCGTGAAGCCGCCGGTGCCGTCGGCCGCCGAACGGACGAGGACCTCGTACGGCGTCGCGAGCACGACGTCGCCCCCGGCGACCATCGGATTGCCGACCGCGTACCAGCCGGTCGGCACCGACCAGGCCACCGACGGGGCCGCCGAGAAGGCGATGCCATGCAGCTGCGACGGATAGGACATCTCGTGCACCAGCAGGCGGTCGCCGGCCAGTGCGAGGCCGGTGAGCTGGTAACCGCTCAGGGGCAGGGTCCACTTCACCTCGCCCGTCGCCATCGCGAGCTGGCGCACCAGCCCGTACTGCTCGGCGGTGAATGCGGCGCCATCGCCGATGACCGTCGCCATCTGTCCGTAATAGCCATGCGACCACGCGCCGAGCAGATCCGCATCGCCGAGGCGCACCGGCGCGTACCCGCGGTGCTGCGGACCATTGCCGAGCTGCGGCCAGGCCGCGGCGTCCTCGACGACGGGCGCGTAGACCTCGAAGGCGACCGACGCCGCTGGCGATTCGAGCTCGCCGTCGCTGACCACGAATGCGACAGCGTCGGGCCCGGTGAATCCGGCTTCCGCGAGGTAGGTCAGCGCGGGCGGGTCGCCGATCAGCATGCCATGCGCGGGCAGCGTGACGACGCGGAAGGTCAACCCATCGCCATCGATGTCGCTGCCCGAGAGGGTGAGGTGCAGCGCCTGTCCGGCTGGCGTCGAGCACCACTGCGGCGTCGCCACCGGCGCGTCGTTCGCCGGGGCGATGGTGAGCGCGATCTCCGCCGGGGCCGATTCATCGCCACCGTCGCTGGCCGCGAAGGCGAACGAGTCGCTGCCGTTCCAGTCCGCCGTCGGCACGAACAGCGCCTGCGCGCCGGTGATCGTGACGGCGCCGTGCGCGGGCGGGACGACGACGCGGTAGGTCAGCGCGTCGCCATCGGCGTCGCTGGCCTGGAGCGCGATCGCCAGCGGCTGGTCCTCGATGCCGCTCGCGGTACCGGGCGCGGCGATCGGCACGTGCGCGCTGTGGATGCGCATCGTCACGGGGACCACCATCTCCGGGGTATCGTCGTCGTCGGACGCGACGCGCAGCTCGGCGACGTGGCTGCCGAGCGCGAGGGTGCCCGGAGCGAACTGCGCCATGACCAGGCTGGTCCCGCCGCCGACGGTCGTGCCGGCCTGCGGTGCGACGCTCAGCCAGCCGGCGGACGGCCGCAGATGGACCGACCACCCCGCGTGCAGCAGCGTCGACGCATGCGTCACCGTCGCGCCGTGCGTCATGGTCGCGTCCTGCACGCCGACGGTGAAGGCCTGGGGACGATCGACCCGGTGGTAGGCGAAGGTGATCGAGCCGTCGGCGCGCAGGATGGCCTGGCACGTCAGGCGCGCCGCCGCGTGGTGGTACAGCGGGACGTCGGTGAACTGGACGACCAGGCGATCGGCGAACGACTGGCGGTGCGCCGTCCCGCTGGTGAAGTTGAGATCGGCCCACGCGAACGCGATCAGGTTCTCGGGCGCCATCAGCGATGGCAGCGGCATCGTCCAGTAGTTGTAGGCGTGGCTGGTGAAGCTCAGCCAGCCGTTCGAGCAGATGCGGTACGTGCTGAACGAGTCGCCGTAGAACGGGAACGTGAAGCCGATCGGGTACGGTCCGCGATTCGTGTCGTCGTACATCGGGTCGAAAGGGGTGCCGGTGTCCCGGATATCCAACCACTCGTGCGGCGGCGCGCCGACCTCGTCGGAATGCGAGATCGCGTAGCCGTCGGCGAGGCCTTCGACCGCGATCGACCAGTCGAGATCGACGTTGCCGAGGTTGCCGATGCTCAGCGGCAACGCCGCGCTCCCGCCGCGCTGCACGTCGGCGATCAGGCTGGCGGGAGCGACGCTGATCTCGGCGCGACCGAGCTCCGGACTCCAGATCGCATCGGGCGGCGTGGTGATCGAGGCGCTCGAGGTGCGATAGGACGGCGCCGAGATGCTGGCCGACCAGGCGCCATCAGGGATCCCGCTGATCGCGTAGCTGCCATCGCTTGCCGTCGTCGTCCACAGTCCGGCGATCGCCACCCATGCGCTGGCCAGCGGCGCCGCGCCGACGCCGGTGACGATGCCGCTCAGGCGCGAGCGCCGGTCGACGGTCAGGGCGAGCGGAATGGTCCAGCTGCGGCCGACGCCATCGCTGGCGATGATCGTCGCGACGACGGTGTGGCCCACCGGGCAGGCCGGGGCGATGGTCAACGCGAAGCCGTCGCCGTCGGCCGACGCGCCGACCAGGATCGTTCCGTAGGCGGCGCTGGCATCTCCGATCGCGACCTGGTCGTCGGCGCTGGTCATCGCGCCGGCGATCGCCACCGCGTCCTCGCTGCCGACGTTGCGCAGCCTGGCGAACACGGCCACGGTCTCGCCCGGTTCGGCGAAGCCGTCCGCGTCGCCGCCGGGAGCGGCGTCGGTCACCCACAGGCCATCGCCGATCAACGCCGGCGAGCCGACGACCTGGAAGGTGACCGGCACCGGGGTCAGCGGCTGATCGACGTCGTTCGATGCGATCAGCAGGTTCGCCGTGTACGTCCCCGGCGCGCGGCCCGCCGCCGATGCGCTGACCATGACGGTGCGCTCGTCCCCCGCGGGCACGGTCAGCGCGTCCGGCGCGGCGGTCAGCCAGCCGCCCGCCAGGGGCGCTCCGCCGAGCAGGACGTCGTCGACGTACCAGCCCTCGTACGCGTTGCCGATCGAGTCGAGGGTGTCGAAGAGGAAGCGGATCCGCACGGATTGTCCCGCCCATGCGCTGAGCGGGATGGAGACCGGGACCCAGGTGTTGGTCGAGTCGTAGAACGCGCCGACGGTCGACCAGGATGCGCCGCCATCGTTGGAGACCGCGACCTGCGAGATGTCGTACGTCGTCCCGCCTTCGGTCTGGCGGCGGTACCACAGCGCCAGGGTCGGATCCGCCAGCGGCACCACGACCTGGTCGCTGATCAGTTCGCCGCGGTTCCTCCCTCCGGTGTCGAATTTTCGGGTGTCCTCGCGGCCGTAGTACCACGCATCGTCGTCGGTCCGCCCGCGATCGCAGCGGTGCCACAGGCCATCGGCGATCCACTCGGCGCTCGTGGCGGTGATGGCGACGGTCAGCGGCGCGTCGCCGATGTTGCGCACGAGCAGCGGCGCGTCGTCGCTGCCGCCCTGGTCGGCGATCAGCGCGAGCGACGGCGGCTCGACGACGATATCCGCGTGACCGAGCAGCAGGATTACGCCGCTGGCGCCGGGCGGGGCGGCCACGGCGAGCGTCGCGCTGTCGTTGTAGCCGGCGGCGCTGGCGCCGACCTGCCACGATCCGTCGGGCACGGTCAGGGTGAAGCCGCCGTCCGCCCCGCTGACCGCGTCGATCGCGTGCTCGGCGCCGAGCGCCGTGACGACCGCGCCCGCGATCGCCGCGCCACCGGTCGCGGCGCGCACGGCGCCGGCGATGGTCGAGCTGGTGTGGGCGACGAGGTCGAGCGGGAAGCTCCAGGTCGCGCCGGCTCCGTCGGTCAGATCGATGCGCAGCGCGATCGCGTGCGGCGTCGCCGTGCCGGCGGCGACCGAGAACGCGTAGCCGTCGCCGTCGGCCACGGAGCCCGGCGCGATGTCGCCATACGCCGACAGCGGATCGACCAGGACGAGCGCCGGATCGCCGCCGGTGGCGACGAGGGCGCCGTCGACGGAGAGCGCCGGATCGCCACCGGTGTTGCGCGCCGCGAGACGGACGACGACGGTCTCGCCCGGATTGATGAGGCCATCGCCGTTGCCGAGCGTCGCGTCGTCGACCGTGAGGGCGTGCCTGACCAGATGCGGGCCGGCGACGACCGCGAGGCTTCGCGCCAGGTTGAGCCGACCGTGCGACACGCACTTGCCGCTCAACGCGGGGATCGCGTCGACCTCGTCGAGCAGCGCCTGCTTCAGCACCGCGCCGGGCGACGACGAGACCGAGCGCATCAGCGCCAGGGCGCCGGCGACGTGCGGACAGGCCATCGACGTGCCGCTGAAGTGCTGATACCCGGCTCCGGGCGTGGTGCTGTAGACCGAGACCCCCGGCGCGCCGAGGTCGACGCCGGCCAGTCCGTAGTTGCTGAAGTACGCGATCGCATCCGCGTGATCGGTGGCCGCGACGCTGACGATGTTCGGGCTGTCGTACCCGGCCGGATAGGACGGGGACGCATCGATATCCATCCCGCTGTTGCCGGCCGCGGCGACGAACAGCCGGCCGGCGGGGAGGCCGGCCTCGATCGCCGCTTCGAGCTCCGCCGAGTAGCCGCCGCCGCCCCACGAGTTCGAGGTCAGGTCGAGACCGAGGGTGTTCGCGTAGGCGACCGCGGCGATCGCTCCGGAGGTCGAGCCGCCGCCGCCGGCATCGAGGAACTTGAGGCCGACGAGCGACACCTGCCAGCACACGCCGGCGACGCCGACGCCGTTGGCGCCGATCGCGCCGATCGTCCCGGCGCAGTGCGTGCCGTGGCTGTGGTCGTCGTGCGGGTCGTTGTCGCCGTTGACGAAATCCCAGCCACGCCAGTCGTCGACGAAGCCGTTGCCGTCGTCGTCGATGCCGTTGCTGCGCTTGTCGGCGCCGCCAGGAGCGGTCCCGTCCTCGCCCGGGTTCACCCACATGTTGCCGGCGAGATCGGGATGGCTGCCGTCGATGCCGGTGTCGAT
>DASPLE010000160.1:0-30186 GCA_035627695.1 Planctomycetota bacterium | reverse complement strand
CGAGACCGAGACGGAGACCGAGACCGAGACCGAGACCGAGACCGAGACCGAGACCGAGACCGAGACCGAGACCGAGACGACGACAGAAACGGAAACGACAACGGAGACCGACTCCGACACGGAAACCGACTCCGACACGGAAACCGACTCCAACACGGAGACCGACTCCGACACCGAGACCGACTCGGACACGGAGACCGACTCCGACACCGAGACCGACTCCGACACGGACACGGACACGGACACGGACACGGACTCTGACACGGACACCGACTCTGACACGGACACCGAGACCGATGACTGCGGTGACAACAGCGGTCCCGATATCGTCATGCACGCGAGCCGCGAGAGCGGCTGCGCTCCGAGCGGCGTCTTCCTCAACGCGCAGGACACGACGGATCCGGACGGTGGCCTGAGCTTCAGCTGGAAGGTCGACGACGGCGACTGGTCGCTCGCGACGCCCTTCACCTCAGCCGGCTTCTCCTTCTCCGAGGAGGGTTCCCACACCATCACGCTCAAGGTGACCGATGCCTGCGGCGACGAGTCGGAGGCCAGCCACACGCTCGAGGTCCGCGGTCCCCGCACCGCGCTCGAGATCAAGACCGAGCACCAGCCGAAGGAAGGATGCCTCGGCAAGTCGTACGCCGCCTCATGGGAAGCCGAGGGCGGTCTGTGCGGCAGCGTCGAGTACCGCTGGACGATCGCCGGCGACTATCCCGACGGACTCGAATTCCGCGGCGAGAACAGCCGCACCCTGACGCTGAGCGGAACGCCGAAGGATCCGGGCGACTTCGACTTCACGATCACCCTCGAGACGACCAACGACAGCCGCCCGGCGGAAACCGCGAGCGCTTCGCGGCACGTCACGGTGCACATCGAGGAGTTCGCGTTCACCACGCCGGCCGAGGGCTACGAGCTCGAGGATCCCTGCCAGGACCGGCCGTACGATCCGGTGACGTTCAAGACCAGCTGCGAAGACACCGGCGACGCCGTCACGCTGTCGGCCGAAGGCCTGCCCGCGGGGATGACCTTCGACCCGAAGAGCGGAACGCTCCAGGGCACCCCGACGCAGTGCGGCCCGACCACCATCAGCATCATCGCCAGCCTGTACTCGCCGGGCGGTCGCGAGACCAAGATCCGGCGCGATCACCCGGTCGAGGTGCACTGCAAGCCGAGGATCCGCGCGCAGGCCTTGCCGTCGGCATCGGCCTGCACGGCAGGGGGACGATACGGGGCGCAGCTCACGGCGGACGAGGGCAAGGAACCGCTCACCTGGTCGTTGACCGGCGGCTCGTTGCCACCCGGCCTCGCCTTGCATGCGAGCGGCGAGATCAGCGGCGACGTCTCGCCCGAGGCCGAGCCGGGTACCTACACGTTCACCGTCGAGGTGAAGGACGACTGCGACAACACCGACCAGGAGACCTTCAGCATCCAGGTCGAGACCGGCCCCCGGCTGACCACGCCGGACCTGCCCTGCGGGCTGGTCGGCAAGCCCTACGAAGCGCAGCTCGAGGTCTCCGGCGGCAGGCCGCCGTACCGCTTCGAGGTCGTCGACGGGCAGCTCCCGCCGGGCCTCGAGCTGGATGCGGACGGCCGGATCTCCGGCACGCCGACCGAGCGCGGCGACGGCGAGTTCGAGTTCGTCGTCGCGGTCGGCGACGCGCAGGGCTGCGTCGACAGCGTCGGCCAGAAGATCGAAGTCCATGAGATGACCTTCAAGACCGGCATCGTCAGCGTCGGCATCCTCCGGGACGACGACGATGGCGTGCCGAGCCAGTTCGAGGTCTACGTCGCCTCGCAGCTCGTCTTCGACGGCGAGCCCAAGCAGGGCGTGCATCTCGCGCCGCGGTTCATCGACCAGGTCGCCGGCGATCGCTCGGTCGTCGACGGGGTGGGCAACGATCTCGAGTACCTGCGCGAGGGCGGCGGCGGCGGTTCGGATTACACCAACGCGAACGGCGTGATCTTCTACCGCGTCCTGCTCGACGGCGCCAAGGTCGACGACCTGGTCACGTCCAGCATCTTCATCGAGATCGCCGATCAGGCCTTCCTCAAGGAGGCGTGCCTCGAGGACCTCAAGGATCCGGCGCGCAGCGGCGGGATCATCCTCGACGTCAAGGAGGACGGTGACGGCATCACCGAGAAGCACCTGCCGTTCATCTCGTCGCCCGTCGGCGTGACCAGGGCCGGCGGGGGCGGCGCCCGCGGCGTGCTCGCCGCCGCGCAGCTGCCCGACTTCATGAAGGGCTGGCAGGTGAGCATGGCGCGCACGGCGAACCGCGTCGCGCGCTTCGTCATCGACCGCTGCTACGAGCTCGCGTACTACATGCCGGCCTCGCCCTTCCCGTACATCCAGCAGCAGGTCGGTCGCCCGCAGGCGCACGCGATCTTCGTCGGCTTCTTCATGGGCCTGCCGAACGGCGTCCTGGCCTGGGGCGAAGCCGCCATGGACGACCTCAAGTCGATCGTGATCGATTTGCCCGTCGCCGCGTGGGGCGGCATCACCGAGACCAAGGACTTCGTGCTCGAGGTCGCGAGCGAGTTCACCTGGAACGACCTGCTGTTCCCCGAGCAGGCGGCGTTCCGCGTCGCCAACAAGATCGCCGCCAAGGTGGCGGAGAAGTTCGCGCCGATCTGGCAAGCGGCCAAGGCCATCAAGGCCATGGTCGTCGACACCTACCGGCAGGTGCAGAACGGCACGTTCTCCCTCGCCGATCTCGCGAACGTCCTCTTCCCCGGCTTCAAGGACGGGATCGGCGCCAAGGTCCTCAACAACCTGTACAAGTGGCGGCCGGGTACGCGGCACTTCGACTCGGCGGCCATCGGACAGATGACCGGCGTGTTCTTCGCCTGCATGGCGCTCGAGACCACCGTCGACGTCGGCTCGTCGCTGGTCACCGGCGGATCAGCCGCCTACGCCCGCGCCCTGGCCTGGGCGTCGAAGTTCACGGTCATCAGGAAGTTCGAGCGCATCTGGAAGATCATCAAGGCGTCGCGCCACGTGATCGGCACAACCGCCGAGCTGCGGGGCAAGCGCTTCAAGGTCCTGATGTCCTTCGGCAGCCTGATGAAGGACGCGGCGCAATCCCCCAAGATCGACAAGGTCCTCGACCGCTTCGGCGAGCTCGAGCACGAGAGCGGCAAGCTCGGCGGCCTGTATGCGCGGCATCTCGACCACTTCGACGAGAAGGAGGCCCATCTCCTCCACGAGAGCATCGTCAAGGTCATCGAGGCGGCGCATGATGACTCGGTCCAGGACACCATGTTGTCCCTGGCGCGGATCGTCGACACCGAAGGTCGCGACCTCGTGTTCGCCCGCGACAAGTTCGAGGCGGCGGGCAGGGGCCTCGGCGGCTTCAAGAAGCTGCAGGCCGGCGATCAGCTCCATGGCTTCGACCTCGATCGCGACCTGCTCGGCATCGATCCGGCCAACGGCAAGCGCATCGACGGGCGCGGGCCCAGCAACGCCCAGCTCACGAAGATCCTGAGCAGGGCGGACGCGCTCAGCGACACCGGCAGGCAGGGCCTGGCCAAGTTCATCCACAAGACCAGGCGCGACGGGGTGCCCGATCCGGATGCCTTCCGGGCGCTGGACAGCATCCTCGACGTCGAGCCGATCGCCGACGCGAACCGGCTGTTCGAGCGGCTGAACGACTACGATGACGCCAAGGCGCACCACTTCGTCGGTCACGACATCGTCGGCGCGCGGGATCCCGCCGTAGCGGCCAGGCGCATGGCCAAGTTCGCGAAGCAGGAACTCGAGAGCCCGGAGCTCGAGCGGGCATTGGCCCGGCTGGATGGCTTCCGCGAGAGCGTGATCAATGAGATCGACAAGCTCGTGGACGCCATACCCCTGACCGCGAATGGCACCGAGAACGTCCTCAGCGACCTGACGCTCGCGATCAACTGCCCGACCAGCACGGTCACCGACGCGCGCAAGCAGGCGGCGTTCGAGGCGTTCGGCAAGATGCGCCGCCACAACACCGACGGCGAGTACCCGTCGGGCTGCATCACGGTTCCGCCGCAGGTCGGTTCGTTGGAGGCGAGTTCGCTGCTGACGAACATGCGCCGAGGCAACGCTGGGCACTGGTTCGAGGCCCTCGCGACGTCGAACCTGATCGACGACGAGATCGTCGTCGACGTCGTCTCCCTGGGACAGCGCTTCCCAGCGGCGGGGTCCGGACAGCGGCTGATCGAATCCGACTGCCTCGCGACGCTCGGCCCAGGCGTCAGGTTCCTCGGCGCCGGATCCGAGGGCGCGGTCGGACAGCTCTGCTACATCAACTACAAATACGGCTATGCCGGTGGAAGCCTGACGGAGATCGCCGGCGTCGTGGAGAAGATGAAGTCCGCCTCGCCGCCGTTCACCCGCGCGTGCTATGCGAGCGACACCACCAGGGCGTTCCCGCCGGATGTGCAGCAGGCGATCCGCGATGCGAACGAGGCGCTCAATCGGCACTTCGAGACGCACGGCCAATTCTACATCTTCGAACGGTCGATGGACGCGGGCAGGTTCCCGAAATGACGCGACTGATCCGGATGAGCGCGGCGGAGCCGACCGCCAAGGCCCGCCGCGTCCGGAGTCGTCCCTCGGTCGGCAGGCCCCTGACGCGCACGCTCCTCCCGCTGGCCGTGCTGCTGACGCTGACAGCGCGCGCTGATGCCGCGCTGGCATTCGAATCCACGGGTCTCGACTTCAACCCGAGCCTGGGCGACGAGACCGTCGTCGGACGTTTCTCCTTCACCAACACCGGCGATGCGCCGGTGACCATCCTGTCGCTCAAGGCATCCTGCAGCTGCACCGCGACGAAGCTCGAGAAGCTCATGTACGCCCCGGGCGAGAGCGGCGTCATCACGGGCGTCTTCACCATCGGCGACCGCGTCGGCGAGCAGCGCAAGAGCATCACGGTCAGCACCGACGAGGCGGGCGCCGAGCCGTACCGCCTGCTGATGCGCGTCCAGCTCCCGCCGCAGGCGCAGCTGATCCCGCGCGTGCTGGTGTGGCGCATCGGCGACGAACCGGCCGCCAAGATCGTCGACATCGTCATCCCGGACGGCGTCGATCAGGCGATCGATCGCGCGACGACGACCGGACGGCAGGCGGCGGCGTTCACCTGTTCGCTCGAGACCGTCGGTGCCGGGCGGTATCGCGTCAGCGTCGCTCCCGCGGACACCAGCGCGCCCCGGAACGCCGTGATCGAGGTCGGTGCCGGTGCGAAGGCGTACCGCGTTCACGTGCGCGTCAGCCCGCCGAAGGCGGCGACGGGCGAGGCTGCCGAGGCGGCGCCATGATCCCGCTCGCGCGCGAAGCCGCGTGTCTGGTCCTGTTGGCGATGGTGCCGGCGTCCATCGCCGGCGTCTGGCATCCGCGTCGACCGGCGGACGCTCCGGCGATCGTCCAGGGCGAGGTCACGGCGGCGACCGCCAGCACGTGGCGCGATGCGTTGTGGATCGACGTGCGTCCGGCGGACCGCTACGCCGCCGGCCATGTCCCCGGCGCGCTGCGCCTGGACGAGGATGCCTGGGAGGACGGTCTGGCCGAGCTCGCGGCGCATTGGGACGGCGTCCGGCCGATCGTCGTCTACTGCGACGGGGGCGGCTGCGAGGCCAGCAGAGCCGTCGCCGATCGGCTGCGCCGCGAGCTCGCCGCTGAACGCGTGTTCGCCATGCAGGGAGGGTGGACGGCATGGTCGTCGTCCCCGCGGTGATCGCCCTTGCCGCGCGACTGGGCGTTGCCGGCGCGCTCGCGCTGGCGGGCGCAGGACACGCATGGGATCCATCGGGCTTCGCCGTGGCGATCGAGCGCTATCGCCTGCTCCCGGGAGCGCTGGTGCCGGCGGCGGCGCTCTACCTGCCGTGGCTCGAGCTGATCGTCGGCATGCGCCTGGCGTGCACGTCGCGGGCGCAGGGCGCCATGGCGGTCGCGGTGGCGCTGCTCGGGACGTATCTCGCGGCCCTGCTCTCGGCGGCGGCCCGCGGGCTCGACATCGCGTGCGGATGCTTCCGCGGCGGCGAGGACGCCGGCCTCGCGTGGCCGATCGCGCGCGTGCTCGCCCTGCTCGCGGCGCTCGCCGTCTGCTGGTTCGCCGCCCGCCGCGGCGTCGCTCTCGGCGCGCCGCCCGTCGTTCGCCAGCGCACGTCCCTCCACGTCCCCCGGGGCATCCACCCATGACCGACCCGACCTTCTCGCTGATCATCCCGGTGTTCAACGAGGCGGCGTGCCTCGACGAGCTGATGCGCCGGATCGATGCGCTGGTCGCGCGCATCGTCGCGCCGGTCGAGGTCGTGCTGATCGACGACGGCAGCAGCGACGGCAGCTTCGAGCTCATCCGCTCGGCGATGCGCGCGCGCCCGTACGTGCGCGCGATGCGCCTGTCGCGCAACTTCGGCCAGCAGGCCGCGCTCAGTGCGGGCTACGACGCCGCGCGCGGCCAGGCGGTGATCAGCCTCGACGCCGACCTGCAGGATCCGCCCGAGGTGGTGATCGAGATGATCGCACGCTGGCGCGAGGGTTATCAGGTCGTCCATGGCGTCCGCACGCGCAGGCACCGCGAGAGGTGGTTCAAGAAGGCCAGCTCCTACGCGTACTCGCGCGTCCTGCGCTGCCTCGTCCGCGCCGACATCCCGCTCGACGCCGGCGACTTCCGCCTGATGGACCGCGTCGCGGTCGACGCCTTCCGCCGCGTGCGCGAGCGCAATCGCTTCGTGCGCGGCCTGGTGGCGTGGATCGGTTTCCGCCAATGCCGGGTCGAGTTCGAGCGTCCCGGCCGCTACGCCGGCGAGACCAAGTACGATCTCGGCGCGATGCTCCGCCTCGCCGCGGACGGCATCCTGTCGTTCTCGGCCGTGCCGTTGCGCCTGACGCTCATCCTCGGCTGCGTGGTGTCCCTGCTCTCATTCATCGCCGGCATCGCCGCGCTCGCGATCAAGCTCGGCGGGTTCTTCACCGTCAGCGGCTGGACCTCGATCGTCGTGCTGATGTCGTTCATCGGCGGCGTCCAGCTGACGGTGCTCGGCCTGATCGGCGAGTACATCAGCCGCATCCACGACGAGGTGAAGGCGCGTCCACTGTACATCATCGCCGAGACCGTGATGCCGATCCCGTCGCTGAAGCCCGCGATCGCGCGCCGGCAGTCGTCGGCGAACGATCCCGCCGCGACGGTCGACGGCGTCGTGCTCGAGCCGGTCGCCTGAGCCGGCGTCGCGACCTCCGTCGCTCAGGGTGGCGTCAACCGCTGCACCACGCGATCCATCCGCCCGACCAGGATCTCGCGCCGCGAGCAGTCCAGCCGGTGGACGGTCGTGCCGGCGTCGTCCAGCCTGGCGGTCGGTTGGCCGGCGGCGTCGATCAACCACAGGACGCCGCCCTGTTCCGCCGCGACCAGCGCGCCGAGCGCGGGCGACCAGCGCACGTCCTGGAAGCCGAAGCGCGACTGGAAGAAGGGCTGCTGTCCGCCCGCGCCGATGCGCGTCAGCGGATACGAGCCGCCCCAGCGCGCCGCGACGACATCGCCGTCCGGCAGCAGCGCGACGCCGCCGACGATCGATTCGAACTCCGCCATGCGCGTGGTCTTGCCCGTGGCGAGGTCGACGGCGCCGGCGCGGCGCGACCAGCACCCGACCGCGGCCGTCGCGTCGGCGAAGGCGAAGGCCATGGCGTCGCGCAGGTCGGGGTTGCTCCACAGCACCGCCCCGCTCGCGGCGTCGACCGCGGTCAGCGCCGCGGCGCCGACCAGCAGCACGTCGCCGCCGGGGACGAAGGCGACGCCGCGGACATGGCTGGCGATCGTCGGCGCGGGCCTGGCCGCGCCATTCGCGTCGACGATGACGACGCCTACCACCTCCGGATGGTTGCCGTTCCACCCGGCGGCGGCGAGCGTCCCGGCATCGTTCCACGTCACGCTCGTCAGGGTCTGGGACAGCAGCACGTGCGAGGATGCGAAGCGCGGGCCGCCGACCGAGCCGAGGATGCCGCCGGTGGCGGCGTCGAGCATCACCACGCCGGGGAATCCCGAGACCGCGATGCGGTCGCCACGTGGGCTCAGGGCCAGCGCCTGGCCTTCGATCAGCGGCTCGGCCCGCCAACGGATCGCCCCCGAGGCGTCGTGGGCGCGCACCGTGCCGTCGTACTGCAGGACGTAGGTGATCTGGCCGTCGGCGCTGCTGGCGATGCCCATCGGCGTGTCGTCGCAGGCTATCCGCTGCGCCACCGTGGGCGCGGCCTCGCGCGTGCGCGCGCGCGGCGCGGCGGCGACGACCTCGCCGGTGAGCGGCGCGCTGCCCTGCGTCGCCGTCCCGGCGATGGCCGCCAGCAGCCAGTCCACGCCGGCCTGGGCGTCGCCGAGCACGAACACGTCCTGCCACCCCGGTTGGAAGGCGCCGATCGCCCACTGCACGTAGGCGCGGCCCGCTCCCGGGAACGATGCGGTCGGCATCCGGTTGATCAGGCCGCGCGCATGCGAGACCTCGATGAGGGGGTGGCCGGGCAGGACGATGGCGTGGGCGCGGATGTTCTCGCCGTTGACCTCGCGGTACCCGACGCCCGGATCGTGGTAGCCCTCCTCGGAGGCGATCGGCTCGATCGCGTACGCGGGATTGACCTGCACGGACATGCCCTTGGCGGTGAGCGCGGCGGCGACGCGCCCGGCCTGCGCCGGGTCGCCGAACACCGCGAAGACCCTGGGATCGACCGCCATCACCCGCGGCGCCTGCCAGTTGAGCTTGGCGAAGTCCGGGGCCATCGGGGTCCCGGCCACCAGGTCGGCGATGCGGCGCGCATCGTCGAAGCCGAGCGTCACCGCGTCGGTCTCGATGCTGACGCTCGCCGCGCCCGGTCCCACCTCCACGGCGGCGGACGTGGTGGTGCCCTCGAGCCATTCGTCGACGCGCACGCTCCAGGTTCCCGGCGTGGCGTTGACGCCGATCGGATAGCTGGCGGTGAAGCGGTTGCCGTCGTCGCCCGGCGTCGTGGCGCGGTAGAGGTCGTCGATCGTGTTTCCCGCCGGGTCGGTGATGCGCAGGCGGAAGGGGAGGAAGCCGTCGGTGCCCCACGCCACCGCGATCCGCAGCGCGCCATCCGTCGCGCTGGCGGTCAGGGTCGGCGCGCCCGGCGCCGCCGGCAGATGCAGCCAGCAGGCGCCGTCGCCGGCACCGAGCCGCAGCGAGGCGCCGCCGTCGCTGACCGCGACGCGCCCGCCGCGGAACAGATCGTAGATGACTCCGCCCGCGGGCACGCGCACCGCCGTGCTCGCCGCGATCAGCTCGTGCTTGGTGCCGCGGGTGTTGTCGCGCTGCTGGCGGTTGTTGGCGAACAGCAGGTAGCGCGCCTCGCCGGCGCCGTGCACGCCGAGGATGACCTCGCGATCGGCGCACGCGTACGGCCGCTCGCCGAGGAAACCCGCGAGATCGGCGGCGAAGGTCGGCGCCGCTGCCGCCAGCCAGTCGCGGATCGCGGTCTCGCGCAGGCCCGGGCTGTTCGACGCGTTCTCGGCCGGGATCGCCAACGCGCCCATGTCGGCGCTGCGGTAGGCGCCGCGGAAGGCGCCTGGGATCCGCAGCGCGTCGTCCGCGAACTGCACCAGCGTGCCGCCGCCGGCGACGTACTCGGTCAGCGCCTTCGCGAAGGCCGGCGTCGCCGTCGCCAGCAGCGGGCAGTAGATGACGCGCCACCGCTTCAGGAACGCGGCTCCGCCGTCGACCGCCTCGGCCTCGTCGATCCAGTTCGGGATGGTGCCGGTGGCGTGGACGCAGTGGACGAAGCACTGGCTCACCGTGCGCGAATGCGGGCTCAGGTACTGCGGCACGCCCTCGCTCTGGACCCGCGGATGGTTGTGGGTGGCGACGTCGTGCGCGAACTGGCGGTCGCTGTGCAGGACCGCGATCGGCGCGAGGGTCTTCGGCAGCTGGTTCATGACGCCACCGACCAGCGCCAGGCGCCGGTTGATCTCGGCGATCTCCAGCACCACGTCGCTGTTCTGCCAGGTCGAGCCCTCGCCGCCGTCGAGCCGGAAGGCGAAGGCCTGGTTGGGATCGTACATGATCCCCTCGAGCTTGGTCGTCCACGACAGCCACACGAAGTTGCGCAGCTGCGACCAGCGGTACATGCCCCACATCGGCAGGAAGTAGTGCGGCTTGCCGCGCGAGAACCCCTGGAAGGCCTCAGCCGAGATCACCGGCTGCAGCGTGCCGTTGAACTGGTCGGGATAGCCGCCGTGGCCGCTGAGCACGTCGTACGCGCGGTTCTGCCGGCTATCGACGCCGTCCGTGGTGTCGCCAGGCGCGTAGCTCGACGAGACCTGGTTGAGCGTGGTGAAGCGGGGATGGACGCTGTCGACGCCGTAGCGCGACGCATGCCAGGCCTGCTCGAGGTAGCGCATGCGCTGCGCCATGAAATCGAGCCAGTCGTCCATAATCGGCGCGAAGCGCTGCCCGACGTCGGCGAACGTGCCGATCGGGATGCTGGCGCCGGTGCGCTGGGTGAACTCGGCGAGCTGGTGCGGGATCGCGAACGGCGTCATGCCGCCCGCGACCGGCCACCAGGTCAGCCCGGGTTCGTCGAACATGTGCAGCCCGGCGATCGGATGGATGCGGTTCGAGAGCGCGGCGCGCTGCGCGCGCCAGATGATCGCGCGCTGGACGTACGGGTCGCCCCAGTCGTTGCGGTGGTCGAGGTCGAGCTGATGGCCCCCGCCCAGCACCATCAGCGCGTACGGCCGCATGCGCGCGGCGATGAAGTCCTCGACGATGTCGCCGGGCGCGGGCGGGCGCGCGTGCAGGCCAGCGAATTCGCCGTTCATGGACATCCAGCCGCCCTTGGCGTGGATCGCCGTGCGGTCGCTGCCATGCGACCACTGCGCGGTCCAGTACGCGTTGCCGTGCTCGGCCGGATGCACCGCGAAGCGCGCGCCCGCGGCGTCGTACGCGCCCGCCTTCAACGTGCCCGCGGGCACCGTGAGCACGGTCGCCCTGCCGGGCGCCGGGAGCCGGACGACGCTGCCGTCCTCGTGCCGGATATCGATCGGACCGGCGCCCGAGACCGCGAGATCGATGGCTTCCGCGCTGGTGAAGGCGCTGCGGGCGCCGACCACGGCGACGCCGGCCTCGGCGCAGGCCGCGAGATCGACGAAGGCGGACAGCGCGAGGGCGAGGTGGTGGCGGCGCATGCGGGCTCCGGGACGGGGGTCGGATGGTTCGGCGGTGCCGACGGAACGCGGCGCGCCGGCGCGGTGACTGGCTGTACGCCGGCGGCGCGGACCCGCCAACAAAACACAATGGTATCGCAAACGGCCGGCGTACCGTCGGGCATGGCCCGCAGGAAAGTGCACCGCGACGTGCCGCCGCTCGCGCGGCTGTTCGCCGGCCACGCCGGTTTCCCCGCCGGCGCCAATCGTTCGGCGCTGCTGCTCGAGTCCCTGCGCGGCGCCGCGCTGCGCGTGCGCCGGTCGCAGCCCAGGGCGTTCTACGCGATGCGCGATGTCGCCGCGTTCTTCGCCGTGCCGCTGCCGACCGTCTCCCGGGCGTATCGCGCGCTCGAGGACGAGGGCCTGCTCAGCCGCCTGCGCAGCTCGATGACCATGGTGCGGCCGCGCCGGGCGCGCCCGCGCGCGCGGCTGCGCGCCGTGGTCGGCCTGCCGGTGTGGCAGCAGGGCTTCCTCGAGCTGCGCGACTGGCGCGCCTTCTTCATCGAGCTGGAGGAGCAGCTGCGCCGCAGCCAGTTCGTCGGCGACCTGCTGTTCTACGAGCACGACCGGCGCTTCCACCGCGCCTTCCCGGACCGGCTGTGGGCGCACCGGCTCGACGTGCTGCTGTGGTTCATGCCGCTGCCGGAGCACTACCCGATCATCGAGGCGATGACCGACCGCGGCGTCACCGCGATCGTCGTCTCCGGTCCGGACGAGACCGAGCCGTGCCCATGGACGCGCTACCGCGTGTCGTGGCGGCGCGCATTGGCCAGCGCCGCGCGCGAATGGTCGAGCGAGGGCGTGCACGGCGTGCGCCTGATGCGCCCCACGCGCGAACCGACGCGGTCGCAGGCCGCGCTGTGCGCGGACGTCGGCGTCGCCGCGCAGTCCTGGCGCAGCGAGCCGCTGGGCGACGGGATCGAGGACTACCTGCGCCGCCTGGTCGCGCTGCCGCGCACGGCGCTGGTGCTCGACGACGACCTGATGTGCGCCGGGCTGTGCCGGCTCGCGCCGAGCCTGATGGCCGACCTGCTGCGCCGCCATCGGGTGCTGGTCACGCGCGAGATCGACCTGCCGCGCTACCACGCGGGCGACGCGCGCTGCGACGGCGCGCTGATCGACTGGCAGCGTCTCGTCCGCCGCATCGTCGCCGATCTCAAGACCGAGACGCTGCCGGCCGCCGGCGCTCCGGTGACCATCGAGGCGCGCTGGCTGCCGCGCCGGCGGGTGTGGCCGCGCGACGAGGAATGAGCGGCGCCGACCGGGGTGGCGGCGCTGCGGACCCCCGCCCGCGGGAGACGATGGTTGACGCGCCGCACGTCCTCGGCCATCATCCCCGCGCATGTCCCCCGAAGCCACCGTGCTGCTGCTTCGCCGACTTACGCAGGGGTTCCTGGCCTAGGCGGCCATGACCCCGCCCGGCGGGTCGAGCTTCCGCTCCCTGCCCTGTCGCACCGTCATCCATCTCTCCACGGACCTGGCCGCCGATCGGCGGCCGGAGCTGCACCCATGACCACCCCATCCACCGCCCAGCAGAACCCGCGCGATCCCAACCGCGTCCTGATCTTCGACACCACCCTGCGCGACGGCGAGCAGAGCCCCGGCGCCAGCATGAACCTGGCGGAGAAGATCGAGATCGCGCGCACGCTCGAGGCCCTGGGCGTCGACGTGATCGAGGCCGGTTTCCCGGTCGCCAGCCCCGACGACTTCGCCGCCGTCCAGGGCGTCGCCCGCCAGAGCAGCAAGGTCATCGTCTGCGGCCTCGCGCGCAGCCTGAAGAACGACATCGATCGCGCCGCCGAGGCGGTCAAGCCGGCCGGCGCGCGCTCGCGCGTGCACGTCTTCCTCGCCACCAGCTCGATCCACCGCCAGTTCAAGCTCAACAAGGCCAAGCCCGAGATCGTCAAGCAGGCGCGCGAGTCGGTCGCGCACGCGCGCTCGCTGATCGACGACATCGAGTTCAGCCCCGAGGACGCGTCGCGCACCGAGCCCGAGTTCCTCGCCGAGGTGGTCGAGGCGGTGATCGCCGCCGGCGCGCGCACCATCAACATCCCGGACACGGTCGGCTACGCGTACCCGTCGGACTACGCCGATCTCATCACCTACCTGCGCAAGCACGTGCGCGGCATCGACGACGTGGTCATCAGCGTGCACTGCCACGACGACCTCGGCCTGTCGGTGGCGAACTCGCTGGCCGCGGTGCGCGCCGGCGCGCGCCAGATCGAGTGCACGATCAACGGCATCGGCGAGCGCGCCGGCAACTGCTCGCTCGAGGAGGTCGTGATGGCGATGCGCGTGCGCAAGGACCAGTTCCCGGGCATCACCACCGGCATCGTCAGCGAGCACCTCTACGGCGCGTCGCGCCTGATCCAGTCGATCACCGGCCTGCCGCTGTCGCGCAACAAGGCGGTGGTCGGGGACAACGCGTTCGCGCACGAGTCCGGCATCCACCAGCACGGCATGATGAAGAACGCCGAGTGCTACGAGATCATGACGCCGAAGTCGGTCGGCGTGCCCGACACCAACATGGTGCTGGGCAAGCACTCGGGGCGCGCGGCCCTGGGCAAGCGCCTGGAGAAGCTGGGCCTGGCGGTCGCCGACAGCGATCTCGACAAGGTCTTCGTGGTCTTCAAGACGCTCGCCGACAAGAAGAAGGAGGTCTACGACGGCGACCTCATCGCGCTGGTCGAGGAGGTCGTGCGCGGGCGGACGGTCAGCTCGTGGCGCCTCGAGTACCTGCACAGCTCGTCCGCCTCCGGCGAATCGGCGGGCTCGGGCGCGATGGCGACGGCGACGGTGCGCCTGAGCAAGGACGGCCAGACCAAGACCGACGCCGCCACCGGCGACGGTCCCGTCGATGCCGCGGTGTTCGCGCTCAACCGCATCTGCGGCGTCGACGGCACGGTCGAGGACTACGGCCTGCGCGCGGTGACCAAGGGCGGCGATGCGCAGGGCGAGGTCTCGATCCGCGCGCGCATCAACGGCGTCGTGGTCGGCGGCAAGGGCCTCTCGACCGACATCGTGCACGCCAGCTGCCTGGCATATCTCGACGCGATCAACCGCTCGGCGTACCTGCAGCGGAAGCTCGATTACCACACGGCGCCGGCGAGCGAGGCGGGCGCGTAGGAGGGGCGAAGCGCGGCGGAGCCCGAGGCTGAAGCTCGAAGCTCGAAGCTCGAAGCTCGAAGCCCGAAGCTCGAAGCCCGAAGCCCGAAGCCCGAAGCCCGAAGCGCCCGAAGCCCGAAGCTCGAAGCCCGAAGCTCGAAGCGCGATGCCCGAAGCTCGAAGCTTCTGGCCGCGGGCTTCGCGTCCGGCGTCGGTCTCGGGCCGCGCCTGGTCGCGTGCAACACCTGCCCCGATTCCCCCTCGCCAGGCGACGATCCTGAACAGGGATCCCGGTCCTTGGCTTGTCCACACCTGCCATGCGCAACAGTCCTCGGTGCATGTCAGGGGATCCGATGAACCACAGCACGCAGTCGCTGCCCGACGCCGATACCGATCGCCTCGTCGGGCGACCCGTCATCCTGCTGATCGACGACGAGGTCCAGGAGGCGCGGATGCTCGAGACCGCGCTGAGCGAGGTCGGATTCGACGCCGACCTGCGCCATGTGCTGTGCGGCTGGGACGCGCTGCGCTTCGTCGAGCGTCGCGGCGCGTTCGCCGACGCGCCGGCTCCGGACCTGGTGCTGGTCGATCTCGAGATGCCGGCGATGCACGGCCAGGAGCTGATCCAGCACCTGCGCCGCGGGCCGACGCCGCTGCGCGTGCCGGTCCTCGCGTACTCCAACTCGACGCGCGTCACCGACTTCAAGGAATGCCGCCGGCTCGGCGCCGACCACTTCATGATCAAGCCGTTCGGCTACGACGGCTACGTCAACGTCATCGGCCAGCTCCGGGAGTGGCTGGCGAAGGCGAAGGCGTCCTGAGCGACGCCGCGCGCCCGCGCTCCGCCCGGGGTTTCCGCATCGCTTGAGCCGCCGGGTGGGCGATCTAGCGTACCGCCCGCGGCGTCGCCCGCGGGAGCAGCCATGCCGCACACCATCACCGGCGACCTCAAGGGCGAGGGCCACCGCATCGCCCTGGCGGTGGCGCGCTTCAACGGCCAGGTCGTCGAGCACCTGGTCGGCGGCGCGGTCGACGGCCTGGTCCGCCACGGCGTCGGCGAGGACGCGATCACCATCGTCCGCTGCCCCGGCTCGTGGGAGCTGCCGCTGGTCTGCCGCAAGCTGGCCGCCTCCGGCAAGTACGACGCCGTCATCGCCCTCGGCGCCGTCATCCGCGGCGAGACCCCGCACTTCGACTACGTCGCCGGCGAATGCGCCAAGGGCCTGAGCGCGACCCAGGCCGACACCGGCGTGCCGGTGGTGTTCGCCGTGCTGACCACCGACACCACCGAGCAGGCGATGGCCCGCGCCGGCGGCAAGGCCGGCAACAAGGGCTTCGACGCGGCGCTGTCGGCGATCGAGATGATCAACCTGATGGAAAACCTCGAGTGACGGCAGGCGACAAGGAGCCGGTCGCCGACAAGCCCGCGAGCGCCAAGTCGACGAAGCCGTCGGTGCACGCGGCGAAGACCCAGGGCCGCGCCCTGGCGCTGCAGCTGGTCTACAGCTGGGAGCAGAACCACTACCAGGACGACGGCTCGCTGCTCGGCGACGAGGGCGCGGCCGAGACCGACGACACCGGCAAGGCGTTCGCCAAGGACCTGTTCGCGGGCATCGTCGCCGAACGGGCCGCGGTCGACGCGGCGGTCGACAAGCGGCTCGAGAACTGGACCATCAGCCGGCTCGCGGTCGTCGACCGCGCGCTGCTGCGCCTCGGCGCGTACGAGCTGCTCTACCGCGGCGACACGCCGCCGAAGGTCGCGATCAACGAGTACATCGAGCTCGCCAAGACCTACGGCAGCGAGGCCAAGACCACCAAGCTGGTCAACGGCGTGCTCGACCGCATCGCGCGCGAGCATCGCGGGGACGAGGTCGAGAAGAAGCCGGTGTCGGGGAAGTGATGGCGCAGGGCGCGGCGCTTCGCCAGGCGCTGTTCGTCGCCGTGGCCGTCATCATCGCGCTGCTGATCTACGTCGCCGCCTACGCGATCTTCTTCCGCCACGGACCGCGCGGGCAACGCATGCAGGAGATCCACGCCGGCCGCAGCATGCTGCAATTGGGGCCCATGGGCGAGCAGTGGCTGGCCGCGCTGAAGATCACTCCGGCCGAGCACGTGATGTACTGGCTGTTCCTGCCCTGCTACCGCGTCGACTGGTCGCTGCGGACGTGATCCGCGATCCGGACATCGACTGGATGCGGCGCGCCGTGCGCATCGCCTCGCTCTCCCTCGGCCGCACCTGGCCGAACCCCGGCGTCGGCTGCGTGCTGATCCGCGATGGGCGCCTGATCGGCCAGGGCCGTCACGAACGCTGCGGCGAGGCGCATGCCGAGGTCCTGGCGCTGCGCGATGCGGAGCGCCGCGGCGAATCCGCGCGCGGGGCCACCGCCTACGTGACGCTCGCGCCGTGCACCCGCCACGGACGTCAGCCCCCGTGCGTCGACGCGCTGGTGGCCGCCGGCGTCGCGCGCGTGGTCGCGGCGATCGACGATCCGAACCAGGACGACGCGCGCGCGCTCCTCGCCAAGGCGGGCATCGCCTACGAGGTCGGCTGCGGACGCGCGCTCGCCGAGCACGTGCACGGCGGCTTCCTCACCCGCATCCGCCTCGGCCGTCCGCGTCTGACCGGCAAGTGGGCGATGACGCTCGACGGTTCGATCGCCGCCGTCGGCGGCGACGCCAAGTGGATCTCGACGCCCGAGGCGCTGGCGCTGTCGCGCCGCCGTCGCCGCGCCTTCGACGCGATCGTCGTCGGCGCGGGCACCGCCGCGCGCGACAACCCGTCGCTGTTCGCCGTGCCGGCGCGCGGGCGCGGCCCGGTGCGTGTCGTGCTCAGCGCCAGCGCGCGCCTCGACGACGGCAACCTCGTCGCGACCGCGGCGCGGACCCCGACGTGGCTGGTGCACGACGCCAACGCCGAGGCGCGCGCCATCGCCGAGCTCGCCGGACGCGGCATCCGCGCGATCGCGGTCGCCGATGCGCACGATCCCGCGGCGGTGGCGCAGGCGCTCGGGCGCGAAGGCCTCAACGATGTCCTGATCGAAGGGGGCGCGGCGGTGCACGGCGGCTACCTGCGCGCGGGGCTCTACGATCGCCTCGAGGTCTATGTCAGCGCGGTGACGCTGGGCGGCGGCCTGCCGGTGGCCACCGGCGCCGGCGTCGCGGCGATCGCAGACGGCGCGCGCTGGGAGCACGAGTGCCCGCCGCGGCTCGACGGCGGCACCGTCGCGCTGCGCCTGCGCTCGCGCCGTTGATGCATACCAGGCCGGCGCATCCTCCGCGCGCGTCGCCTGGCGGTGGAAGGTCGGACGGGTCCGGATCGGCAGCGGCCTTACCCGGCGCCGCGACCGCCTCACGGTGACCGCATGCGCATCGCGGTCGGCGGCTTCCTGCACGAGACCAACACCTTCGCGCCGAGCCCGGCCACATGGGAGGACTTCGCGGTCGGCGGCGCGTGGCCGGCGGCGGTGCGCGGTCCGGCGCTGATGCCGGCCGTGGCCGGCATCAACATGCCGATCACCGGCGCGATCGGCGTGCTCGAGAAGGCCGGAGCCGAGGTCGTTCCGCTGGCCTGGTCCGCCGCCTCGCCGTCCGCCCACGTCACCGACGACGCGTTCGAGCGCATGGCGGCGATGATCGTCGACGCGCTGTGCACCGCCGGGCCGGTCGACGGCGTCTACCTCGACCTGCACGGCGCGATGGTCACGGTCTCGCACGACGATGGCGAAGGCGAGCTGCTGCGGCGCGTCCGCGCGGTGGCCGGCGCGACGGTGCCGATCGTCGCCAGCCTCGACCTGCACGCCAACATCACGCGCGCCATGGTCGACCACAGCGACGCGCTGATCGCCTTCCGCACCTACCCGCACGTCGACATGGACGTCACCGGCGCGCGCTCGGCCGAACGCCTGCTGGCGCTTATCGCCGGCAGCGCCGGCCGCGCCAAGGCGTGGCGCCAGGCGCCGTTCCTGATCCCGCTGACCTGGGGCTGCACGGGGGTCGAGCCGGCGCGCTCGCTCTACGCGCGGATCCCGGCGCTCGAACGCGACGGCGCCAGCGTCTCGCTCGCCGCCGGGTTCCCGGCCGCCGACATCGCCGACTGCGGACCATCGGTCGTCGCCTACGCGGGAACGCAGGCCGAGGCCGATCGCCTCGCAGACCAGCTGATGGGCGAGGTGATCGCGCAGGAGAGCGCCTTCGCGGGACGGCTCTACGACGCCGACGAGGCGGTGCGCGCGGCGGTCGCCCGCTCGGAGGGGGCCGGCCGCCCGGTGGTGCTGGCGGATACGCAGGACAACCCGGGCGCGGGCGGCAACGCCGACACGGTCTGGCTGCTGGAGGCGCTGGTGCGCCAGCGCGCGCCGGGGGCGGTGGTCGGCGTGCTCTACGATGTCGACGCCGCCGCCGCCTGTCACGCCGCCGGCGCCGGAGCGACGGTCGACCTGGCCCTCGGCGCGCGCTGCGCGCAGCCCGGCCACGCGCCGCTGCGCGGACGGTTCCGCGTCGAGCGGCTCGGCGACGGCGAGTTCACCGCCACCGGTCCGATGTTCCTCGGCTCGCGCATGCGCCTGGGACCGATGGCGCTGGTCGAGATCGACGGCGTCCGCGCGGTGCTGGCGTCGCGCAAGGCGCAGGCCGCCGACCAGTCGATGTTCCGCCACGTCGGCGTCGAGCCGGCGCGGCAGCGCATCGTCGCGCTCAAGAGCTCGGTGCATTTCCGCGCCGACTTCGAGCCCATCGCCGCCGAGGTCCTGGTGGTCGCCACGCCCGGACCGATGCCGGTCGATCCCGGGCAGCTGCCGTTCCGCCGCCTGCGGCCGGGCGTCCGCCGCTCGCCGCGGCGCGGCTGATCCGGCAACGTCGCGCGCCTCGCGGGTTCCGTCGCGCCGCGGGCCGCCCATCCTGCGGCGATGTCCGTCCGTACCGTCCACGTCGTCTTCAAGACCCACCTCGACATCGGCTTCACCGACTTCGCCGCCGAGGTCATCCGCAGCTACCGCGAGAAGTACCTGCCGGCGGCGCTGACCGTCGCGCGCGAGCTGCGCGAACGCGGCGGCGACCGCTTCGTCTGGACCACCGGCTCGTGGCTGATCGACGACGCGCTGGAGCACGGCGACGCGGCGTTGAGGAAGTCGCTCGAGGCGGGCATCGCCGCCGGGGACGTGCGCTGGCACGCGCTGCCGTTCACCATGCACACCGAGCTGCTCGACGCCGACCTCGTGCGCCACGGCCTGTCGCTGTCGCAGCGGCTCGACCAGCGCTTCGGCGTGAAGACCACCGCCGCGAAGATGACCGACGTGCCCGGCCATACCCGCGGCCTCGTCCCGTTGCTGGTCGACGCCGGCGTCACCTTCCTGCACATCGGCGTCAATCCCGCCGCGCGCGCGCCGCAGGTGCCCGAGTGCTTCCGCTGGAAGACCGGCGCGGCCGAGATCGTCGTCGGCTACGACAAGTCCGGCTACGGCACCGCGCTGCAGGTGGCGGGGTGCGACGAGGTCCTCGCCTTCGCCCACACCGGCGACAACCAGGGTCCGCAGGGGCCGGACCAGATCCTCGCCGAGTTCGCGCGAGTGCGCTCGACCTTCACCGGCGCCGACGTGCGCGCCGGCACGCTCGACGACTTCGCGCGCGCGGTCGACGGCGTGCGCGCCTCGCTGCCGGTGGTCGAGCAGGAGATCGGCGACACCTGGATCCACGGCACCGGCACCGATCCGTACAAGACCGCGCGCCTGCGCGCGCTGATGCGCCTGCGCCGCCGCTGGCTGACCGATGGATCGTCGCACGAGGACCCGCGGGCCTTCGCGCGCTTCAGCGACGGCCTGATCATGGTCGCCGAGCACACCTGGGGCCTCGACGTGAAGACCCATCTCGCCGAGTTCGAGAACTGGGAACGCGAGAAGTTCGCCGCCGCGCGCGGCGGGGCGAACTACAAGAAGCTGGAAGCATCGTGGACCGAGCAGCGCAGCTTCATCGACGACGCGATCGCCGCGCTGCCGACCGAGCTGCGGCGCGAGGCCCGCGCGGTCGCGCGCGACGTCCTGCCCGACCCGTTCGAGACCCGCGGCTTCCGCGAGATCGATCCGCGCAAGGAGCTGCGCCTGGCGCGCTTCACCGTCCGCCTCGACCACCTCACGGGCGCGATCAGCAAGCTGCGCCGGCACGCCGACCGCCGCGAATGGGCGACCGTGAAATCGCCGCTGGCGCTGCTGCGCTACCAGACCTTCGACCAGGACGACTACGAGCGCTTCAAGAAGCAGTACCTGGTGCGCCTCGACCAGCACGCCTGGTGGGCGATCCCCGACTACCTCAAGCCGGGCATCGAGAAGGCGCGGCCGATCTCGGCGTTGTGGCTGGCCAAGCTCGAGCACGCGAGCTGGCGCAGCGACGACGACGGCGACCGCATCCTGCTGACGCTCTCGCTGCCCGACCAGGCGCGCAAGCTGCTCGGCGCGCCCAACAAGATCAACCTGCTGATGACGCTGCCCAACGACGACGACCGCGTCGACGTCGAGCTGCATTGGCGCGACAAGCCGGCGAGCCGCCTGCCCGAGGCGCTGTGGCTCACGTTCTGCCCGTCCGGCGCCGGCGACGAGGGCTGGACGCTCGACAAGCTCGGCCAGGAGATCTCGCCGATGGACGTGGTCGCCGGCGGAAACCGCCGCCTGCACGCGGTCGGCACCGGCGCGCGCTGGCGCGGCGAGGACGGCGCGTTCGCCCTCGAGACCCTGGACGCGCACCTCATCGCGCCCGGCGTTCCCGGCCTGCTCGACGCGCACGACCGGCCGCCGCAGTGCCGCCACGGCATGCACGTCAACCTCTACAACAACGTCTACGGCACCAACTTCCCGATGTGGTACGACGAGGACGCGCGCTTCCGCTTCACCATGCGCTTCGCCTGAAGGCGGCGCCGCGCCCCGCGCCGCCGTTGTCGCCGCCGATCGATCGGGTACGCCACCCCACGGAGAAGACCATGCACCTGCCCGCCACGCGCCTGCCGACGCTCGCCGTGATGACCGCCCTGCTGCTCGCCGTGGGCGCGCGCAGCGACGCCGCGACCATCGCCGATGTCACGGGCACCTGGTCGATCGATAGCGAGGCGACGTGGAGCGAGTGGCAGAAGCGCCCGGAGTTCGCCGACGCTCCCGAGGACCTGAAGGAGACGATCCGCGAGACCGCGATGCAGATGATGGGCGCGATGACGGTCGAGGTCGCCACCGATTCGTTCACGCACAGCGACAAGGGCAAGGTCATCGGCACGACGCCGTTCACGGTCACCGGGACCGAAGGCGATGCGCTGATCATCGAGCACGCCGGCAGCGACGGCGCGAAGCAGGTCGGCCGCCTCGAGCTGCGCGGCGACCGCCTGGCGATGAGCGGCGGCGACAACGGCGTCCTGGTGTTCCGGCGCGGCGCCGCGGAAGCGGCGACGACGACGCCGGTCGAGTAGCGATCGACCGGGGCTTCGCGTCACCGCTCCGATCGCCGTCGCCGGCGTGCGGAGCGGTGCGCGCGTCCCGCCTCAGCCAGCGGCCTTGGCGACCTTCTCGGCCTTCTTCGGCTTGGCCTTCTTGCCCATCCAGCAGTCGCTCGTGCCGAGCCCGGCGTTGCCGGCCTGCTTGGCGTAGAGGAAGAGCTGCATGCGGTACGCGGCCAGCTGGCCCAGCACCATGCGCAGCACGAAGTCGGACAGCGGCACGGTCTTGCCGTCGAAGTCGGTGACCGTCGCCTTCTTCAGCTTGGCCGGCGTCAGCGCTCCGAGCTCCTTGGCGATCGCCTTGGCCTGCTTGTCCATCGCCTTGCCGATCTGCGCCGGCGCGAGGTCGGCTCCGGCCTTGTCGTCCCACCGGTCCCAGTTGCCGTCGAGGGCGTAGCGCAGGCAGCCCAGCGCGCCCTGCGTCAGGTAGCGCGCCAGCTCGAGGGTCGAGCGCTGTCCGGGCGTCGGGCGGTACGCCCAGCCGTCGGCGGGCACCTGGGCGACGAGGTGCTTGACGATCCGGCATTCGTTGGCGATGGCGGCGTTGAACTGGTCGAGGGTGATCATGTGGTTTCTCCAGCGCGGACAGTGCGGGGTACCGACGTCGGTCAAGCTGTCGAAGCGTCGGCGTCGAGCACCAGCGTACGGCGGATGGCGTGCCAGGATCGACGGCCATGGGCTGGCGGATCGTCATCGCGCTCATCGTCCTGCTCGCGATCGTCGCCGGCCTCGCGCGCTTCGGCGGCGCCGACACCGTCGACGCGGCGATCGTCATGGCGCTGCGCGATCCCGCCGATCCGTCGCGGCCGCTCGGCCCGCACTGGCTCGAGCAGGCGGCGCTCAACTGCTCGGCCCTGGGCAGCCACGTCATCGTCATCCTGGTCGGGATCGCCGCCTGCGGCTGGTGCTGGCTCAAGCAGGGACGCGCGCTGGCGGTCGCCTGCGTCGTCGCCCTCGCCGGCGGCCTGCTGCTCAACGCGGGGCTGAAGCTGCTGATCGGCCGGCCGCGGCCGCAGCTGCCGCTGGCCGACACGCTGGCCACCTTCGGCTTCCCCAGCGGCCACGCGCTGCTCGCGGCGGCGACCTGGGTGCCGCTCGCGGCGCTCCTGGCATCGGGTGAAAAGCGCGTCGCGCTCCGACGTTACGCCATCGCCATCGGACTATCGGCGGCCGGGCTCGTCGGTCTGACGCGGATCTACCTGGGGGTCCACTACCCGAGCGACGTCCTCGCCGGATGGCTCATCGGCCTGACCTGGGCGCGGCTGTGCTGGATGGTCGCCAGATCGCGGACCATGCGGGTTGTGCAAGCGGAAGAAGCGCTTCGCGGCGGGCAGCGCAGCGACGGCTAAGCTCGTCGTATGACCCTTCGCCGCGTCCTGCTGATCGCGAACGTCGGCGCCGGATCGGCGCCCGAGGAGGACGGCGCGCGCCGCGAGCGCGTCGAGGCGGCGTTCGCGGCCTGCGGCGTCGAACTGATCGCGCGCTGGCTGCCCGGAAGCGAGCTGGCGGCGGCGGTGCGCGGCGCCGCTTCGCTGGACGTCGACGCGGTCGTCGCCGCCGGGGGCGACGGCACGATCAACACCGTCGCGCGCGCCCTGGCCGGCTCGGGGATGCCGCTGGGCATCGTGCCGTGCGGCACGCTCAACCATTTCGCCAAGGACCTCGGGCTGCCGCTCGATCCGGAGGGCGCGGCCAAGGTCATCGCCGCCGGCCATGTGCGCCACGTCGATCTCGGCGAGGTCAACGGCCGGCTGTTCCTCAACAACTCCTCGATCGGCGCCTATCCGGCCGCGGTCGAGGATCGCGAACGGCTGCGCGCGCGCGGTCGGCGCAAGTGGTCGGCGATGGCCGTGGCGGCGGTGCGCACGCGCCGTCGTTTCATGCCGCGCCACCTGCGCCTGGACCTCGGCCGCGCGCGCGTCGTGCAGTACACCCCGGCCGTGCTGATCGCGAACAACGCCTATCGCCTCACCGGGGCGATCGGCCGCCGCGACGCGCTCGATGGCGGACGGCTGTGGTGCTACGTCACGCCCCGTCGCGGCTTCCCGCGCCTGGCGCGCATGGCGATGCACGCGCTGTGCAACAAGCTCGACGAGTCGCCCGAGCTGGTCGCGCTGCCGGTGCCGGCGCTGACCGTGCGCTGCGGCGCGCGGCGGCTGCCGGTGTCGCTCGATGGCGAGATCGCGCGCCTGACGCCGCCGCTGCACTACCGCATCCGCCCGCGGCACCTCGCGGTGCTGGCGCCGGCGCCCGCGACGGACCGCTGATGGTCCGCATCGCGCACGTCTCCGACCTCCACTTCGGCACCGAGGACACGGTCGTCGCGGCGGCGCTGGCTGAGGATCTGCGCGCCTTCGCGCCGGATCTGCTGGTGGTCAGCGGCGACCTGACCCAGCGGGCGCGCACGCACGAGTTCGCCGCCGCGCGCGCGTGGCTGGACGCGCTGCCGTTCCCGCGCCTGGCGGTGCCGGGCAACCACGACCTGCCGCTGTGGCACCTGTTCGATCGCGCGGTGCGGCCGTTGGCGCGCTTCCAGCGCGCGATCGGCGCCGCCGCGCCGCTGTTCCGCGACCGCTCGCTCGCGGTCATGGGCATCAACACCGCGCGCGCCGGGACGGTCAAGTCCGGCCGCATCTCGCGCGACCAGATCCTGGCGCTGACGCGCTTCTTCGCCGGCGCGGCGCCGGAGGCGCTGCGCGTGGTCGTCGCCCACCACCAGTTCATCGCTCCGCTCGCGTCGCGGCACAACGCGCCGCTCGGCCGCATGGAGCTGGCGGTGCATGCGCTGCGCGAGGCGCGTGTCGATCTGCTGCTCGCCGGCCATCTGCACCACGCCTTCAGCGACGATCTCGCGGCGCATTGGCCGGCGTGCGGCCGATCGATCGTCGTCGCCCAGGCCGGCACCGCGATCTCGCAGCGCCGCGGAGCGCAGGGCAACGCGTGGAACGCGGTGACGTCCGACGGCGCCGGCCTGCTGATCGCGGTGCGCGGATTCCGCGCCGGCGCGTTCGGCGAATCCGCCGCCTCGCGCTGGCGGCACGGTGCGGGCGGATGGATCCGCGTCGACCAGCCGCTGGCGCTCAGCCGCGACGGATGACGAAGTAGCGGCCGAGCACCAGGTTGTAGATCCCGAACGCGACGAGACCCGCTGCCATGATGCCGAGCAGCCACGGGCCGAACGGCTTGTCCATGAGCTCGCCCAGCGCGCCGCCGAGACCCTGCGCGCGCGACGCGTCGTAGGTCACCGCCGCGACGATCAGGAATCCGCCGATCAGCGCCCAGGCGAGGCCGCGGGCGGCGATGCCGGCGCCGCCGACCATGCGCACCGCCCGCACCGTGCCCGGCTCGAGGCGATCGGTGGCGACGTGCTTGAGGAACGAGCCCTTCCACGCCTTGCGCACCTGCGCCCCGGCGTGGGCGATGAAGCCGAGCGCGATCGCGCCCAGCAGCCAGCGCCCGAACGGCTGGGCCAGGAGGTCCGCCGACCAGCCCTGGGCCGAGGAGTCGCCGCCGCCGCCCGACGAGCTGCCCATGGCGATGCCCGCCGCGGTCAGCGCCATCGCGGCGTGCACGGCGCCGCTGCCGATGAACCCGGCGCGCACCACCAGGCCTTTGCCCTCCGAGCCCTTGCCCTCCTTGTCGCCGGCGCCGTCGATGAAGCGCCAGACGGCGAAGGCCGCCAGTCCCACCGCGATGACCCACAGCGCGATCGCCCCGAACGGCTCGTCGGCGAGATGCTTCAGCGCCTCTCCCGGTCCGGCGGCCTCGCCGCCGTCGCCGATGGCGAGCTTGAAGGCCAGCACGCCGATCAGCGCGTAGACCACGCCGCGCGCGGCGTGACCGGCCCGCGCCAGCTGGGTGAGGCGATGCGTGTCATTGAGCGCGTGCAGAGGGGACATGGCGGCACTCCGTCGACCACCGTACTGCCCGGCACGCAGACCGATGCCTCGCAGGGCCTAAGCCGAACGGCGGACGTCGTCAGCCGCCGCGCAGGCGGCGCCGCGACGCCTGCACGGCCTGCGGGCTGGCGCCGGTGAGCCGTCGGAAGATGCGCGTGAAGTAGCGCCGGTCCGCGAATCCGACCAGATCGGCGACCACCCCGATCGGCAGATCGGAGGCCTGCAGGACGACATGCGCATGCTCGATGCGTCGGCGCGCGATGTAGGCCAGCATCGTGCAGCCGTGCCGCTGGCGGAACGCCGTCGACAGCCGGTCCTGGCGCGCGCCCAGCTCGCGGCACAGGCGTTCGATGTCGACCTCATCCTGGTAGTGGCGGTCGAGCCAAGCCGCCGCGCGATCGACCTGGGCGGCTATCCGCGTCGCGCGCGGCGGCGCCGCGGCATCATGCGTCGCCAGCGCCGCCATCAGCTCGTACAGGCCGGCACGGGCGGCGGCGTCGCCGTCGACGGTGCCGCGCGCGGCCCAGCCGACGATGCGCGCGAAGCGGTCGGAGAACTCGCGCTGCGCGCCGCCGGGACGCACGAGCGTCGGCAGTCGCAGCATGCTGCCCGAGGGAGGCGGCGCGGCGAGGTGGACGCACCAGCACGGGCCCGGCGCGTCCAGGTCGTAGCGCGTCTCGACGCCCGGCGCCGACACCGTGATGTCCCCGGGTTCGATGGTGCGCAGCGCATCGCCGACGCGCCAACGCGCGTGGTACCCGTGCTGATGCAGGGCGAAGGTCCCGTGGCGATAGCCGACCGGATAGCCGCGGTCGGCGAGGCGGTAGCGCCCGAGCGTGACGATCGTGGGAAGGACGCCGATCGGCCAGCCGCTCATGGGGGGATTCGTACCCCTCGGCGATGAAGTTGCACCTGCGGGCGCGTGCGGCCCGCGCAGCATGGCCACTGGAGGCGCCATGCAGGAGCAGCCCAGGACCGCTACGGCCGCGTACGAGCGCGACGGCTTCGCCATCGTGCCCGGCGCGGTGCCCGCGGACGTCGTCGCCACCGCGTCGGCCGCGGCGCACGAGATCGCCGCCGGCCGCTACGCGAGCGGCCTGGCGCCGCTGGTCCGTGTCGGCCCGTCGGCTTACGCCCTGACGAAGATCGATGATGCCCACATCGCCGACGCGCGTCTGCGCGATCTGGTCGTGCACCCGACGGTCGCGGCGGCGGCGCGCGCGGCGACGGGCGCCGGCGCGCTCCAGCTCTGGGCGAGCCAGCTGCTCATGAAGCCGCCGGGCGGCGGCGGCGCGAGCCACGTCGGCTGGCACCAGGATTTCCACTACTGGCGCTACTGGGCCGCCGACAGCGAGCTGATGACCGTCTGGATCGCGCTCAGCGAGGTGACCGCGGCCATGGGGCCGATGGTGTTCATCGTCGGTTCGCACCGCTGGGGCTACCGCGGCCTGGGCGAGTTCTTCGCCGATCAGGAGTCGAGCGCCGCCGCCACCGCGGCGCCGGATGGCGGCGCCGTCGTCGAGCGGCCGGTGCTCCTGCCGCCGGGCGGTCTCAGCGTGCACCATCCGCTGACCGTGCACGGCAGCGGCGCCAACCGCTCGTCGGCGACGCGGGTCTCGATCGCGCTTCATCTGCGCGGCGCCCACGCGCGGCCGACGCCGGACGCGCGGGACTGGTACGTCGACCGCGACCGTCTCGCCGATGGGTGGCGTTGCCCCTGGCTGTGAGCCTCGTCGCGCCTGGGTGGAGGCCGATCGCGGCGTGCGTCGGCTCCTCCGTCCTGAGGTCTGGCTGGGGGGCGCGATGATCCGTACGACCGCGCACCTTGTGGCGCGGACCGCGCACTAGCCACCTATTAGCACGTGCTAGAATGACCGATCGACGTCCGGACGCGATCGTGCCCCCGGCCTGCGCCGTGGGCGCCGGAACGACGCGATCGGTGCCGGACCGATCATTCCCGAGGAGGAATCCATGCACCTGCCCATCGCGCTCGTCCTCCTCCTCTGCGCGTCCGCCGGCGCCGTGGCCGACGAGTTCACCATCGGCTTCGCTGCCGGGCGCCCGCTGCATCCCGGCGAGCGCATCGCCGCGACAGCGGGCCTCGCGCAGTACGCGTGCCGCTATGCGCGTCAGCCGGCGGTACGCTTCGCGGTCTACATCCCGCGGTCGCGCGCGGCGGGCGACGCGCTGCCGGTGGTCTTCGCGAGCCATGGCACCGGCGGCAGACCCGCCGCGGAGGCCGCGCTCTGGGAGGCCGCCGCCGAGCAGCATCGCTTCATCGTCGTCTGTCCCGGGTACTGGTCGGCCTTCGCGGATCCGGTGGATGCCGGCATCGAGCAGCGCCTCAGCCACGACAAGGCGATGCTCGGCGACATCGCCAGGCGCGTGCTCGGATCGCTCGACGTCGACCGATCGATGATCATGCACAGCGGGGTCCGCAATGGCAGCATCCCGATCTGGGACATCGCGCTGCGCCATCCCGAGGTCTGCACCGCCGTCTCGCTGCGCAGCGGGACGTTCTGGACCGGGGGCAGGACGCCGTGGAGCAGGGCCGAACTGGCGCAGGCGGGATCGATCGCGGCATTGATCACGCACGGTGATGCCGAGAGCGGCGACGCGGCCGCCGGCTACCTGAAGTCGGTCGAGTTCTTCACCCGGACGCTGCGCAGCGAGTCCTTCCTGCGCACCGTCCTTCCCGGCGGGCCGCAGACCACGACCACCGCGCCGCTCGCCGCCTGGTTCGTCGAGGATCTGCGTCCGCGCTGGCTGAAGCGCGCGATGCGCCGCCTGCAGGCGGCGAGGAAGGCGCGGCGCTGGGAGGCGGCGCTCGCCGCGGCGCGCACCGTGCTGCGCATCGCGCCGCCCGACGGCTCCGAGCGCGAGAAGGCGGCGCAGGCGATCGCCGAGATCGAGGCCGCGGCGACCTCGGCGATCGGCGAGCTCGACGAGCGCGCGCCCACCGCCGACGACTGGCGCGCCGGCGCGGCGACGTGGGCGGGGACCGTCGCCGGGCGGCTCGCCGCCGAGCGCGCCGCTCCCATGGCTGCGGAGGAGTTGCAGGAGGTGCTCGATGCGCCGGCGGACGCGCTGGCCGCGGCGCTGCAGCGCTTCATCGATCGCTGGCGCGGCCATGCCGTCGCCGACGAGGCGTTCGCCGCCCTGGACGCGCTCGCGCGGCCCGAGCTCGACCAGGCGCGGTCGCTGCCGGTCGACGGGGGCCGCGTGCCGGCGCTGCATCGCGTCGCCGACCGGTTCTCGCCCAGCGCGGCCGCCGACGACGCGCGCGCCGAGATCGACGGCATCGGCCTGACCATGCTCGAGGCGACGCTGCTCATGAAGGATCCGGCCAGGCGCGCCAAGCTGCTCGAGGAGTTCGGCGCGCAGTTCGCCGGCACGCTCGTCGGCGAGCGCGCTCGGCTGGCCCTGGGGGCCGTCACGGCGCCCCGGTGATGGCCGGGGCCGACCGGGGGTGGCGGACTGGCCAGCGCGCCGCGCGGGCGACCGGTGCGGGACGACCCCGAGCGCCGTGCTAGCGATCCGGCTCCGCATCCCGAGCATGTCGCCCGTCGCTGGAGGACCCCGACATGTTCCGACGCATCGCCAACCTCTTCAAAGGCTTCCTTGGCCTGTTCGTGGGCGGCATCGAGAAGCGCAACCCCGAGGCCCTGCTCGACGTCGAGAAGGAGAACCTGCGCAAGCAGATCGGCCAGTACAACCAGGGCCTCGCCGGGCACGCCGGGATGTGCGAGCGGCTGATGAGCCAGGTCAAAAAGCTCGAGTCGGAGGAGCGCGAGCTGCGCGCCAAGACCGGCGCCCACCTCAAGGCCGGCAACCGCTCGGCGGCCGGGCAGTACGCGCTGCGCCTGCAGACCGTGACCCGGGAGCTGGAGGAGAACCGCCGCCAGCTCGAGCAGGCCGAGGCGACCTACAAGGATCTGGTGAAGGCGCGCGACGTCGCGATCAGCGCGGCGCGGGCCAAGATCGAATCGCTCAAGGGCGCCATCGAGGACATGAAGATGAAGAAGGCGATGGCGGAGATGAACGAGATGGCCGCGGGCATGATCACCGACATCGGCGGCTCGGGCGACACGCTCAACCGCCTGCACGAGATGGTCGAGGACGAGCGCACCAAGGCGGGCGGCCGCGCCCGCGTCGCGCGCGACCAGATCGACATGCAGGAGGTCAACCTCAAGGAATCCGAGCAGCAGGCGCTGGGCGAGCAGGCGCTGGCCGACTTCGCCGCGCGCGAAGGCCTGGCGATCGAGCCCGTCGCCGGCGCTCCCGCCGCCGCGCCGGCGAAGAACAAGACCATGGGTCCGGCCCAGGGCGAGGCGACGCCGCAGTGAGCGACGCGACGGCCCGGGCGCGGAGCTCGGAGCTCGGAGCTCGGAGCTCGAAGCCTGAAGCTCGAAGCTCGAAGCTCGAAGCTCGAAGCTCGAAGCTCGAAGCTCGAAGCTCGAAGCTCGAAGCTCGAAGCTCGAAGCTCGAAGCTCGAAGCTCGAAGCTCGAAGCTCGAAGCTCGAAGCTCGAGCCG
>DASPLE010000159.1:0-22382 GCA_035627695.1 Planctomycetota bacterium | reverse complement strand
CCGGTGTCGATGACGCCGACGCGGACGAGGTGCGAGCCGGTGGCGATCGCCCAGGCCTCGGGCGCGTCGATGTCGGCGTCGGCCACGCCGCCGGTCTGGCCGGCGTTGTGCATGCCCCAGAGCTGGCCGAACGACGGGTCGCCCGGGGTGATTAGCGCGTGGACCAGCCAATCGCGTTCGGCGCGGATGCCGGCGGCGGCGAGATCGCTGATCGCGAGCGGCAGGCGGTCGTGATCGACGGGCGCGAACGCCAGGAGCCAACAGGCGGTGTTGCCGACGCGCTCGCGCAGCTCGAACCCGTGGGCCCGGGCGAGGGCCCGCGCCTCGGCCTCGTCGCGCGCGGCCAGGCGCGCGATGACGTGATCGCCGACCATCGCCAGGCGCCGGGTCGTGCCGTCGGCGGCGACGCTCTCCTCGATGCGGACGATCGGGAAGCGCTTGCCGGGACGGCGGACCAGGCGCGTCAGCGTGGTGGCGCCATCGGCGGCGACCTCGCTGCGCGGCGGCAGGATATCGGCGTCCGCCGCGTCGACGGCCGGTGCCGGCGCGGGATCGCGAGCCGGCTGGCGCGCCGCGCGCGCGGCCGCGTCGGCGACCCGCTCATCGGTCGCAGCGGTGGGAGCGGCGACGCGCGGTGCGACCGCGGTCGGGGCTGAGGCGCCGGGAGCATCCGACACCGTCGCGGCGGGCGACGCGGCGGCGGCGCGCGTGTCGCCACGGCAGCCAGCGATGACGAGGAGGGTCGCGCTGACCACGGCGACGGCGACGAGTCGGATCGACATGACGGCTCCGGAGGAGCGCAGAATCTGTCAACGTCGGACCTCGTTGCCAGCATGGCATCGTTTCGCGACAAACGTGGGAAAGCGAAACGCCGCCGGCCTCAGGCCGGCGGCGTCGCTGCGCTCACATCGAGTCTCGTCGACCTCAGGCCGGTGGCGCTGCCGAGGTCTCGCCGTCGGCAGCCTCCTCGGGCTCGTCGACGTCGGGTTCGTCCTCGCCGCCCGCATCGGCCGGACCGGCGGCGCCGGCGGGCTTCGCCGGACGCGGCTGCTTCACCGGCGAGAGCATCGCGAACATGCGCTTGCCCTCCTGCCGCGGTTCCTGCTCCATCTTCGCGACGTCCTGGAGCATGAGGGTGAACTTGCGGATCATCTGGATGCCGAGCTCGCGATGGCTCATCTCGCGGCCGCGGAACTGGAGCTGGATGCCGACCTTGTAGCCCTCTTCCAGGAACTCGCGCGCGTGCTTCGCCTTGATGTCGAGGTCGCCCTCGCCGGTGCCCGGGCGCAGGCGGACCTCCTTGGTCTCCATCTTGTGCGCGCGCGACTTGGTCTGGCGGTCCTTCTTCTGCTGCTCGAAGAGGTACTTGCCGTAGTCCATGATCCGGCACACGGGCGGCTTGGCTTCGGGCGAGACCTCGACCAGATCGAGACTGACCGCCAGCGCGCGCGAGCGCGCGTCCTCGACCGTGACGACCCCGACCTGCTGGCCGTTCTCGTCGATGAGACGGATCGATGGGACCTTGATCTTCTCGTTGACCCGAGCGCGGTTGGTGTCGGGCGGGGGAACTGGGATGCGGGATCTGCGTCGACCGAGCAAATGCGACTCTCCGGGGAGGTGGGCGCACGTGGCGCCGGGGGCGGGAGTATGACGGAGGCCACCCCCCGCTCCAGCGGCGAGTGCGGCAGTCGTTGCGCGTCGAAAACCCGGCGGGTCGTCGACGGCCGCAGGGCGGGAAGCCCTGCGGCCGCGCGGGGTTCAGACCGGCTTGGGGAGGGCCGCGGCCGGCTCCTCCTCGCCGTCGTCGGCGCCGCTGTCGGCGGGACCGAACTCGCCGTCCCCGGTGGTCGGGGGCGGCGGCGCGATCAGCTTCTGGCGCGAGAAGAACAGCAGGATCGGCGCGGCGACGAAGACCGACGAGTAGGTCCCCAGGATCGTGCCGATCAGCAGGGTGATCGCGAACGGGCGCACCGCGTCGCCGGCGAAGATGATCATGGCGATGATCGCCAGGATCGTGCCGCCGCCGGTCAGCACCGTGCGCGGCATGGTCTGGGCCACCGACAGGTCGATGATCTGGGCCAGCGGGGTCTCGGCCATCTTCTTGAGGTTCTCGCGGATGCGGTCGAAGACCACGATCGTGTCGTTGACCGAGTAGCCGATGATGGTCAGCAGCGCCGCGACCACCGTCAGGTCGATGCGCACGCCGAACAGGCTCATCAGGCCCAGCGTCAGCATGATGTCGTGGACCAGCGCGACGACCGCGCCCACGCCGAAGCCGAACTCGAAGCGCGCGGCGATGTAGAACAGCATGCCGGTCATGGCGATGAGCAGCGCGACCAGCGCGCGCACCTGCATCTGGCCCGCGACCTGGCCGCTGAAGTGCTCGGACGCCGGGAACGGCTTGGCGACCGCGAGGCGCTGCGACGCGAGCGCGTTCACCGCCGCGTCGTAGATGTCGACCGCGAGACGCGCCGGATCGCGCGCGGCGTCGTCGCCGCCGAGCAGCGTCAGCAGCCGCTGCGCGATCTCGTCCTCCGGCTGCCACGTCGGATCCGCGGTCGGCGCCTGGCGGTAGGTGACATCGACCTTCACCGCCGCATCGCCCACCGGCGTCATCGCGACGTGCTCGAGGGTCTCGCGCTTGCGCAATACCGCTTCGGCCGATTGCAGGGCCGCGGCGTTCGGCGCATCGAGGGTCGCGAGCGTCAGGCTGAGCGTGCGGTCGTTCCAGGTCGCGGCGGTGATCTCGTCGCCTTCGTTGGCGATCGAGCCGGCGAAGGCCTGGGCGAGCTGCTGCTTGAACCGGTCGGTGCGGGTCGCGACCAGGCGCTGCTGCTCGCCGACCTCCTTGACCTTGGCCTCGATCTGCCGCTCGATCTCGCGCTTGCGGACCGCGTCGCCGCCGTCGCGCGCCTGGTCGAGCTCGCGCTCGAGCGCGCCCTGCTCGGCGGACAGCGCCTGGCGCCGCTCCTCGATCTGCGATCCCGCCTCATCGCGGGCGCGGAACACCCACTGGCGGCTCGCGCCGTCCTGGCCGAAGGCTGAGAAGTAGGCCTGCGGCTCGGAGAGCGACGCCGGATCCAGCATGCTGTCGCCGCTCGGCATCGCCTCGTGCGCCGCCTTGATCGCCGCCTCGACGCGCTCGCGATCCATCGGCGTGTTGAAGTTGACCTGGACCAGGTTGCCGCCGGTGAACTCGATGTCGAAATTGCGCTGGAACGAGCCGCCGACCACGTGGTGGCCGAAGGCGAACCAGCCGATGCCGGCGAGGCCGGTGATGATCGACAGCGCGTAGGTCACCTTGCGCATGCCGACGTAGGGCAGGCGCGGCTCCGGGATCAGGTTGGCCATGCCGATCTTCTTCTGCCCGCGGCAGATGAAGTCGGTGAACAGCCGGCTGGCGTAGACGTTGGAGAACAGGCTGATCGCGACGCCGAGCATCAACGTCAGGCCGAAGCCCTTCACCGGGCCCGAGCCCACGTAGTACAGGATCACGCCGGTCAGCATGGTCGTCAGATGCGAGTCGATGATCACCAGGAAGGCGCGGTCGTAGCCGGCCTCGATCGCGTCGCGCGCCTCCTTGCCGGCTCGCTGCTCCTCGCGGATGCGTTCGTAGATCAGCACGTTGGTGTCGATCGACATCGCCACCGAGAGCACGAGGCCGGCGATGCCGGGCAGGGTCAGCGTGGCGCCGAACACCGACAACGCCGAGTAGGTCAGCGCCGCGAGCACGACCATGCAGCCCATCGCCACCAGGCCGAGCCGGCGGTAGTAGCACACCAGGAAGGCGACGATCGCCGCGAACGACCAGAGCATGGTCTCGATCGCGCGGTTGACCGTCTCGACGCCGAGCGTCGCGCCGACCACGCGCTCGGAGATCACCACCGGCGTGACCGCCAGCGACCCGCCCTTGAGCGCGTTCTGCAGGCTCTCGATCTCGTCCTTGGTGAAGACGCCGTGGATGACGCAGCTGCTGCTCGACGGGGTCTCGATGTGCGGATCGGATTCGATCTTGCCGTCGAACAGGATGGCGATGTGGCCGGTGCCCTGCTGCGAGAGGCCGCGCTGGTGGACGTCGCGGGTGAAGGCCTCGTTGCGGCCGGTGCCGCTGGAGGTGAACTGGATGCCGATCGCGTTCTGGCCCTGGAAGAGCTCCTGGGTCGCCTGCGAGACGTCGGTGCCGGTCAGCTTGGGCGGGCCGAGGTGGTAGAACACCGTCGGCACCGCGGTCGGATCGCGGCTCTTCTCGACGGCGATGATGTCGCCGCGGTTGCGGAAGGGCTCGGTCGGGCTGCGGAAGACGTAGCGGTTGTTGACCACGCGCACGGCGCAGTCCGGATCGCCCGGCTTGGTCCCGGTCCACTGGCCGGTGGTGCGGGCGTAGGCGTGGTTGCCGCCGACCTTGCTGAACACGTCGCCGTAGACCGCGATGACCTCGCGGAACTCGAGGCGGCCGGTGGTCTCGAGCACCTTGCGGGTGCGCGCCGCGTCCGCGCGGCTGCCGCCCGGGATGACGACCTGGATGTCGCCGTTGGACATGCGGGTCACGGTCGGCTCGGTCAGGCCGCGCGCGTCGAGGCGGTTGCGCAGCACGCGCATCTCCTCGTCGCCGGCGTCGACGCGCTTGTTCTCGGCGTTGAACAGCTGGCAGACGAACTCGACGCCGCCCTGCAGGTCGATGCCGCGGGTGACGTGGAACAGCGGGCGGGTCGGATTCGGGCGCCGGAACGGCGAACCGACCAGGCGCTGGCGCAGGCTGGTCTGGTCCTCGCCGGCCTTGGTCGCGGTGACGATCAGGGTGTCCTGCGGCGTCGGACCTTCGACCGTCGCCGGGATCTCCTTCTTCTTGCGATCGCCGGCCAGGCGCTGCTTGATCTGCGCGACCTCGTGCGCGCTGGCGGGGATGAAGTTCCCGGCCAGGTCCTTGAAGACCACCGTCGAGGCGGTCGTCGAGCCCTCGATCGGACGCAGCTCGGCCTGCAACTCCTGCTCGCCGACCAGGACCTTGTTCTGCAGGAAGAGCAGGCCGAGCGTGGTCGCGAAGACCAGGCCGATGATGATCAGGCGGCGCAGCATCACTTGCCCTTCTCGTCGGCGGTGACCGGGACGATCTGCAGGTTGCCCTTCGAGAACGTCAGCACGACGTCCTTGCCGTCCTGGCCGGCGCGGACATCGATCGACTGCTCGCCGACGCTGGCGACCTCGGCGATCAGGCCGCCGAAGCCGATCAGGACCTTGTCGCCGCGCTTCAGGCTGGCGAGCGCGTCCTTGCGCTTCTTCTCCTCCTTCCGCTGCGGGCGGATGAGGATGAACCACATGAAGGCGATGATCATCACCGGGATGAGGAACTGCTGCCACGGCATGCCGGGATCGCCGGGCGCGCCGCCGCCGCCGCCGCCCGCGGTCGCGGCGAGACCGGTGGTGGTGCCGCGGTCGCCATCGCCGGCGACGGCGACCACGATCAGGGAGAGCAGCAGGACGAGACGATGCATGGATGGATTCCCGGCGGCCGGCTCGGCCGCGGTTGAGGAAGGAGGGAGCCGCCGCGCGAGCGACGGTCGGATGCGCTGGGCGCGGTCAGGGCGCGCGCGGGCCGCCGGCGCTGCCGCGGCGTGGGCCGGGCGCGGGGCGGACGACGTCGGACGGACGCGGCAGGGCGACCGTGCCGTCCACCTCGCCGACCAGCGCCGGCGTCGGCGCGTGGCTGGCGATGACGGGAGCGGCGTCGCAGGAGGCCGCGACCGACGCGACCACGTCGGTCACCGCCGGCCCATCGGCGCGGTCGTCGATCGGCTGCTCGACCGCGGCGCGCAGGTTGCCCCACGCCGACACCAGCAGGGCGATCAGCGCCAGGCAACCACGCAGACAACGGGCGACGACCGGCGACATGGGGCGCCGAGTCTATGCTGGAAGCGGCCGAGGCAACCGCGCCGGCGCATCTCGCCGCTGGAAGCCGGCGCCCGCAGGCCTGAAGCTCGGCCGTCCCCGGCACGAAGCACCCGCACATGACCGACCTGCCCTTCCTCTGGGGCGCGCAGTACTACCGCGCGCCCACGCCCGAGTCGGACTGCTGGGAGGGCGATCTCGCGCGCACCACGCGCTGGGGCCAGGCGCGCCGGCGCGATCCGCGCGCGCTGCTGGCCGGCGCGCGTCGCGCCCGCGGCGACGCCGGCGCGCGCCGCGTGGTCGACGCGCAGGCGGACGAGCCGCTCAGCGTGCGCGTCGACGCCCTGGTCGATCCGTCGCGGGGCACACGCCCGCGCTTCATCGCCATCACCAACCGCAGCGATGCGCCACGCCGGCTGACGATGGCCGGCAGCGGCCGCTTCCGCGGCCTGTTCAGCGGCGCCGAGCTCGATCTCGCCGGCGGCGCGTGGACGTCGCCGGCGCGCTGCGCAGAACTCTTCGTCGTGCCCTGATGCGCCGCCGCCTCGACGACCTCATCGACCGCGTCGGCCAGCGCCTCGGCGGCTACGACCTGATGGTGCTGGTCTGCCTGCAGGCGCTGGCGCTGGCGCTGTGGCTGTTCATCGAACTCGCCGACGAGGTCGTCGAAGGCCAGACCCATGGCCTCGACGAGCGCATCATCATGGCGATGCGTGTGCCCGGCGATCCGTCAGATCCGATCGGTCCGCCGTGGCTCGAGGAGATCGGCCGCGACTGCACCGCGCTCGGCGGCATCGCCATGCTCGCGCTGGTCGTCGCCGCGGTGTGCGGCTTCCTCGCCATCCGCGGCGCCTGGCACGCGGTCGTGCTGTGCCTGGGCGCGACGATCGGCGGATTGGGACTGTCGTTGCTGGTGAAGGAGGCGTTCTCGCGCCCGCGACCCGCGCTGGTCCCGCACCTCTCGGTGATCATGACCTCGAGCTTCCCCAGCGGCCACTCGCTGATGTCGGCGGTCGTCTACCTGACGCTCGGCGCGCTGCTCGCGCGGCTCGCGCCGGGGCGCCGGCTCAAGGTCTACTGCATCGCCGTCGCGACGCTCATGACCGGCATGGTCGGCGTCAGCCGGGTCTACCTCGGCGTGCACTGGCCGACCGACGTGGTCGCCGGCTGGGCGCTGGGGCTGGTCTGGGCGATCGTGTGCTGGCTGGTGGCGAAGCGGCTGCAGCGCAAAGGCACGGTTGAGGCCGAGGCGTAGGCGTCGTCGAGCTTCGAGCTCGGCCTACGCCGTCTTCCCGGCGCCGCTCTTCCCGCCCGCCGGCGCCCGCGTGACCTGGCGGATCGTCTTGACCAGGGTCTGCGAGCTGAACGGCTTCGGCAGGAACGCCGCGACGAGGTTCTTGTCGCGCTCGCTCGAGGTGCGGTCCTCGTCCTTGCCCGAGATCAGGACGATGCGGCACGCCGGTCGCGCCTGCTTCACCCGTCGCGCGAGCTCGTAGCCGTTGATGCCCGGCATGTTGATGTCGCTGACCACGATCCCGACCTGGTCGCCGTGCTTGTTCAGCACCATCAGCGCTTCCTCGCCGCCGGCCGCGGTCAGCACGTTGTAGCCCTGCTCGCCGAGCAGCTCGGCGAGCACCGAGCAGACGTTGGCCTCGTCCTCGACCAGCAGCACGGTCTCGCTGCCGGCCTCGATCGGCGTGGTCTTCGCTTCGGGCTTGGCCGCCGGCGCGACCACCGTGTCGCTGGCCTGGCGCGGCAGGTAGATGGTGAACATCGTGCCGACGCCGGGCTCGGTGGCGGCGTGGATCGAGCCCTGGTTCTGGCGCACGATGCCGTAGACGGTCGCCAGGCCGAGCCCGGTGCCCTTGCCGTCGTCCTTGGTCGTGAAGAACGGTTCGAAGATGTGCGGCAATACCGCGGGATCGATGCCGTGGCCGGTGTCGCTGACCTGCAGCGCGACGAACTTGCCGGCGGGCACCCGGTCGGGCAGGCCGTCGATCGGCGCGGCGACGTCGCGGGCCTCGGTGCGGATGATGATCTGGCCGCCGTTGGGCATCGCGTCGCGCGCGTTGAGCACGAGGTTGAGCACCACCTGCTCGATCTGGACCGGATCGGCGAGGATCGCGCCGACGTCCGCATCGAGCTGGAACTCGAAGCCGACGTCCTTGCTGATCACGCCGTGCAGCAGCTGCTCCATGTCGCGGATGACGTCGTTGATCATCACCGGCTGCGGCCGCATCGGCTGCTTGCGGCAGAAGGCCATCAGCTCGCGGGTCAGCGACGAGGCGCGCTGCGCGGCCTTCTGGATCGCCTCGGTGTAGCGCAGGCCGCGCGGATCGGAGACCACGCGCGGCAGCAGCAGCTCGCAGTTGCCGATGATCGCGGTGAGGATGTTGTTGAAATTGTGCGCGATGCCGCCGGAGAGCCTGCCGATGGCCTCCATCTTCTGCATCCGGTTGATGCGCTCCTCGCGCGTGCGGATGGTCTCCTCCCACTGCTTGCGCTCGATCGCGTAGCGGATCGTGCGCGCGAGCTGCTGGCCATCGAGGCTGTTCTTGGGCAGGTAGTCCTGCGCGCCGCGCTGCATCGCCTGCGACGCCAACTCGGCGTCGTCGAAGCCGGTGAGGATGACGATCGGGATGTCCGTCGCCTTGGTGTGCAGGTTCAGGAACGTCGGCAGGCCGCGGCTGTCCGGCAGCGACAGGTCGAGGAGGATGATGTCGCAGGTTTCGCGATCGAGGAAGGTCAGCGCCTCGCCGAGGCGATCGCAGTGCGTGACCTTGTAGCCCGAGCGCAGGCCCTCGGTGAGGTATTCCTGGAGCAACTGGGCGTCGCCCGGGTTGTCCTCGACCATCAAGATGTTGACGTGCTGGGCGAGCATGGTGGGAACCTCACGTCGCCGGCAGGGCCGCGACGTTGAACCAGTAGTGTTCGAGTGACTTGACGATCTTCAGGAACTGGTCCCAGTGGACCGGCTTGACGATGTAGGTGTTGGCGAACAGGCCGTAGCACTGCTCGATGTCCTGGCGGCGGTTCGACGTCGTCAGGATCACCGTCGGGATGCGGCGCAGCTGCTCGTCGCCCTTGATCAGGCGCAGCAGCTCGCGGCCGTCCATGCGCGGCAGGTTCAGGTCGAGCAGGATGAAGTCGGGCGTCGGCGCTGTGCCGTGCGCGCCTTCCTTGCGCAGGACGCCCAGCGCGTCGGTACCGCTGTCGGCGATCAGGAAATGCGGCCTGTGCCCGTTCTCGCGGAACGCCTCCTGCGTCAGGTGGATGTCACCTGGGTTGTCGTCGACCAGCAGGATGACCGGTTCGCGCTTCATGAGCTGGTTCGAGGACTCCACGGCATGGTCGGGATCGGATCTTGGGTCCCGGCTTCTACCGGTTCCATGGTTTTGCTGTCGACGTTGTCCAGGTCTCGGCCCGACCGGGGCAGCTTTCACGGCATCGGCGCGCCCGCCAGCGGTTGCGATGCAATGGTTGCAGCGCCACCGGGGGAGCCGCCCGCGGCAACGGCCGTCGCGGCGACAACGTAGGACCGGCGACCGCCACCACGGAGCGAGCATGCCTCGACGCCTCCTGCCCCTGGTCCTCGTCCGTCATCGGATCCACGCTGTCCGGCGCCGAGCCCGGCACCCCGATCTTCACGGGCCGGGACCTCGCCGGCTGGGATGGCGACCCGCGCTTCTGGAGCGTCGAGGACGGCGCCATCGTCGGGCGGACCACCGCCCGGACCCCGACCGAGCGGAACACCTTCCTGATGTGGCGCGACGGCGAGGTCGACGACGTCGAGCTGACCCCTGTCCTACCGCATCGAGGGCAGGCAATCCGGGCATCCAGGAGCGCAGCGCGACCTCGGCGGCTACCAGGCCGACGGCGAGGATGGCGAGGAGTCGTCAGGTGCCTGTCCGAGGAGCGCGGGACCGGGCGTGCTCGCGGCACGCGTCCAGCGGATCACCATCGGGCGATGGCACGCCCCGCGACGCCGCGCCGATCGGCGATCGGCGATCGCCGATCGGCGACAAGCTCAGCGCCGACCTGAAGGCCGTCGCCAGCCGAGCCTTCACGGCGATCCGGTGGCGCGACCTGCGCGACGGGCGAAGGACGTCTTCCCCGCGCCCGCGGCGAGCTGCCGCCGATCGCCGAAACTCGTCGCGCAGCAAGGCGCGGCCACGCGCCGCAAGATCGTGCACGAGGGCCTCTGCATCGCCTGCCACGTCGTCGACGGCAAGGGCGTCGACTTCGGCCCGGCATCGGACTGCATCGGCGCGAAGCTCGCTCGACGAGGCGATCCTGTTCCCGGACGCCGGCATCGCGCACGGCTTCGCCACCACCGAGCTGACGCTGAAGGACGGCGCGATCACGGTCGGCATCGTGGTCAGCGACATGGCGAGCGCCGTGGGCCTCGAGGCCGCCGGCGGCATCGTCACGCCGTATGCAAAGGCCGACGTGGCGCGGCGCCGCGAGCTGGCGACCTCGCCGATGCCGACCGGCCTGCTGGCCGGCATGTCGCGGCAGGACCCGGTCGATCTCGTCGCGTACCTCGCGACGCTGCGCGCGCCGTGAGACGCGAGCAACCACGCGTCACCGGTTCTTGACAGCGTCGCGCGCTCATCGATTTTCCCGTCGCATTCCACCGCGCCGCCGCGCGCCTTCTCCTCAACGTCGCGATCGTCATGGAGTCCACATGGGCAAGGCCCTCGCCGTCATCGTCGTCATCGCCGCGGTGGTCGCCGCCGCAGTGCTCCTCACCAGCACCGACAAGGCGCCAGCGGCCGGCGGCGCGAACGCGACCGGCGGCGCGCCGACGACCGCGGCCGGCACGCTGACCATCGCCTGGGCGCAGTGGGCGCCGAGCGAGGTGCTCGAGAAGATGGCCAAGGAATGGGGCAAGACCAACAACGTCACCGTCAAGCTCACCCAGATCCCGTGGTCGGATTACGCGGACAAGATCTTCACCGACGTCTTCACCGGCAAGAGCGCGACCTACGACATCGTGGTCGGCGACAGCCAGTGGCTGGGCAAGGGCGCCGACGAGGGCCACTACGTCGACCTCACCGGCTTCGTCACCGCGCTGCCCAACCTCCCGGAGTACGGCCGGAGCGCGCTCGCCTACTTCTGCGAGTACCCGACCGGCAGCGGGAAGTACTACGCGGCGCCGTGCGAGACCGACGCGCTCGGCTTCTCCTACCGCAAGGACCTGTTCGAGGACGCCAAGGAACGCCAAGCCTTCAGGGCGAAGTTCAACCGCGAGCTGGCGGTGCCGACGACCTGGCAGGAGCTGCGCGACATCGCCGGCTTCTTCCAGCGCCCGGAGCAGAACCTCTACGGCGTCGCGCTGTTCACCAACTCGGGCGGCTACGACGCCGTGACCATGGGCTTCCAGTCGGTGATGTGGGCGTGGGGCGGCGCGTACTGCGACCCGGCCACCTACAAGGTCGACGGCGTGCTCAACTCGGCCAAGGGCGTGCAGGCGCTCGAGTTCTACAAGGAGCTCTGCCAGAACTGCACGCCGCCCGGCTCGACCAACTACTACCACTCCGAATGCCTGAAGGCCTTCCAGACCGGGCAGGTCGCCATGGCGGTCAACTACTTCGCGCTGATGCCGCTGCTGGTCGACGGGACGATGAACAAGCACGCGGCGAACACCGGCTACTTCGCCTGCCCCAAGGGTCCGGAAGGCCGCTTCTCCAGCCTCGGCGGCCAGGGCCTGTCGATCATAAAGTACGCGAAGGCCGAGCAGCAGGAGCTGGCGAAGAAGTTCATCGCCTGGTTCCTGCAGACCGACCAGCAGAAGCGCTGGGCGCTGAACCCCGGCTGCTTCTCGGCCAACACCGAGGCGCTCAAGGGCGAGGCGTTCCTCAAGGCCGCGCCGTTCAACCAGGCGTTCGCTGACAGTCTGCCGCTGCTGCGCGACTTCTACAACCTGCCCGAGCACGCCCAGCTGCTCGAGTCGACCCAGAAGAACTGGAACGGCGCGATCGTCGGCACGATCACGCCGCAGGCGGCGATGGACGCGATCGCCAAGGATCACGAGGCGATCCTGCGCAAGTCCGGCCGGCTCAAGTAGGGCGCCTCTCCCGCGACGGCGGGTCCGCAGCCGCGGACCCGCCGTCGCGCGTTCCGGGCGCTGGCATAAAACGCCGCGCGCCGAGGCTCCGTAGATGACCGGCCACTCGATGACCATGCTCCCGCCACGCCGATGACGCCCTCCGCCGCGAGCGATGCCCGCGCGCTGACGCCGCCCCGCGGCCTGCGCGACCTGCACATCCGCAACCTGTTCATCATCCCGACGCTGGCGCTGCTCATCCTGTTCAACGTCTTCCCGCTGCTGTGGTCGCTGGTGCTCAGCTTCAGCGAGTACCGCGCCACCGGCAGCACGGCGCCGCAGGCGGTCGGCCTGGCCAACTTCCGCGAGCTGCTGTCGCGCCCGGACATCCACGGCTACTTCATCTTCACCGCGCGCTTCACCGTGCTGGCGGTGGCGATCGAAGCCGCGCTCGGCTTCTCCCTGGCGCTGCTGCTGAACCGGACGCTGCCGGGCAAGGGCCTGATCGTCACCCTGCTGCTGCTGCCGATGATGATGTCGCCGGCGATCATGGCCAAGTTCTGGGCGTACATCCTCGATCCGAACTTCGGCGTGCTGGCGTGGGGCTTCCGCGCGCTCGGGCTCAAGCCGATACTGTGGTTCTCCGACCAGACCAGCGCGCTGTGGGCGCTGGTGCTGGTCGACGTCTGGCAGTGGACGCCGTTCGTCATGCTGATCTCGCTCGCCGGCCTCGGCGCGATCCCCAAGCACCTCTACGAGGCCGCGCAGATCGACCGCGCGTCGCGCTGGTTCGTGTTCACGCGCATCACCGTGCCGCTGGTCGCGCCGCTGGTGATGATGGCGCTGATCTTCCGCACCATGGACGCATTCAAGATCTTCGACCTGATCGTGCTGACCGAAGGCGGGCCGTTCGACCAGACGGTGTCCGTGTCGTGGCACCTCAAGCGCCTGGCGCTGACCCAGAGCGAGACCGGCATCGGCTCGGCGCTGGGCTACATGGTGCTCGTGCTGGTGATCGGCCTGGCCAACCTCTACCTGAAGTACCTCGACCGCATCCAGGGCAAGACCGCGTGAGGCGCCTCGGCGGCATCCTGTCGTTGGCGGCGGTCCTCGCCTACGTCGCGTTCTCGATCGCGCCGATCTGGTGGGTGGCGATGACCGCGATCAAGGATCCGGTCGAGGTCGCCGAGGCGACGCCGACCTTCCTGCCGGGACCGGCGCCGGATCCGACGGCGACGCGCGACCGCGGCCTGACCTTCACGCCGTACTGGAGGAACTTCGTCGACATCTTCGTCGCGGAGGAGCGCTGGTGGGTGCGGCCCGACGGCTCGCCGTCGTTTAGCGCGCCGGGCCCGGACGACGTCGGCTGGACGGCGCAGGTCGACTACGAGCGCACCGATTTCCTCGCCAATCTCATCAACTCGGTGATCATCGCCGGGCTCAGCACGTTCATCGCCGTGGCCATGGGCACGCTGGCGGCGTACGGCTTCTCGCGCTTCACGATCGCCGGCGCGAAGGACTGGCTCTTCTTCATCCTCTCGACGCGCATGCTGCCGCCGGTGGTGGTGGCGGTGCCGATCTTCCTGATGTTCAGCCGCCTCGGGCTGAAGGACACGCACCTCGGCCTGATCATCATCTACACGGTCTTCAACATCTCCTTCGCGGTGTGGATGATGAAGGGCTTCATGGACGAGATCCCGAAGGAGTACGAGGAGGCGGCGGTGGTCGACGGCTACACCCGCATGCAGGCCTTCTGGAAGGTGGTGCTGCCGCAGGCCTGGACCGGCATCGCCGCCACCGCGGTGTTCTGCCTGATCACCGCCTGGAACGAGTACGCCTTCGCGCTGATCCTGACCAACGAGGTCGCGAAGACCGCGCCGGTGACGATCGCCGGCTTCAAGGGCGGCTCGCTCGGCATCGAGTGGGGCAAGATGGCCGCGTCGTCGCTGGTGTTCATGGCGCCGGTCGTGGTCTTCACCTTCCTGATGCGCGACCACCTGCTGCGCGGCATCACCTTCGGGGCGATCAAGAAGTGAATCCCGAGGAACCGCATCGTGCGCGGGATAATCTCCATTCGGAGAACCATCCGGAACGCGCGGGGGGGCAGCCGCGAAGCGGCGTCCCGGGGGCGGAGCCCCCGGAAAAAAACAGCCGCGTCATCCGATTCACGATCGGCGTCGCTACGCTCGCGATCGGTGCGTGCAGCGCGTTGACGACCTTGCTTCCAGCGGTCCCCGACTGGCTCGGCTGCCTCCTCCTGCTCCTCGGCGTGATCCTCATCGGCACCACCCTGCCCAAACGCGTGCTCGAACCCCTCGCCATCGTCCTGCTGATCGCCGGCGGCCTCATGAACTGCCAGCCGCACCTGATCGACCTCTTCCGCTACAACACCGCCGTGCTGGTGATCGCCGCGGCGCTGTTCACCGTCGCCTCGCATCTCGCCGATGATCGCCACGAGCCGACCCGGCTCGGCGCGCGCACGCGTACGCTCGCGGTGGCGCTGATCGCGCTCGGCGGCGCGGCGCTGGTCCAGCCGTGGTGGCTCGCGCTGGCGATCCCCGGCGCGATCGCCGTGGCCATCGGCGTCGCCGCGACCGTCGTCTCATCGCTGCTCGCGCGCCCGGTCGAGGCCGCATGAGCTACCTCGCGCTCGAGCAGGTGACCAAGCGCTACGCCAACGGCTTCCAGGCCGTCAAGCGCTTCGACCTGAGCGTCCGCCAGGGCGCCTTCGTGGTCTTCCTCGGCCCGTCCGGCTGCGGCAAGACCACCACGCTGCGCATGATCGCCGGGCTCGAGGAGGTCAGCGGTGGCGCGATCTCGCTCGCCGGCCGGCGCATCGAGACGCTGCGCCCGGCCGACCGCGACATCGCCTTCGTCTTCCAGTTCTTCGCGCTCTACCCGCACCTGACCGTGCGCGAGAACATGGAGTTCCCGCTGCGCGCCCAGGGCATGCGCGGCGCCGAGATCGCGACGCGCGTCGACGAGACGGCGCGCATGCTCGGCATCGCGCCGCTGCTGACGCGCAAGCCGGGCACGCTGTCGGGCGGCGACGCGCAGCGCGTGTCGCTGGCGCGGGCGATGGTCCGCCGACCGAAGGCGTTCCTGATGGACGAGCCGCTCGGCCAGTGCGACCTGCACCTGCGCGAGTCGCTGCGCGACGAGATCAAGCGCCTGCACGTCGGCATCGGCGCGACCACGGTCTACGTCACCCACGACCAGGCCGAGGCGCTGTCGCTGGCCGACGTCGTCGTGCTGATGAAGGACGGCGACATCCAGCAGGTCGCCAGCCCGCAGGACATCTACCACCGTCCCGCCAACCTCTTCGCCGCGCATTTCATCGGCAGCCCCGGCATGGCGCTGATCGACGGCACGGTGACCTCGGCGTCGCCGCTGCGGATCGACGGCGTCATAGCCGGCGCGCCCCTGGCGCTGACCACGCCGACCACCGCGGTCGCGGGCCAGGACGTCGTGGTCGGCCTGCGGCCCGAGGACATCGAGATCGCGCCGGAGGTGGCCAGCGGCGATCGCTTCGCCGTCGGCTCGGTGAGCCTGCGCGAGCATCTCGGCGCCTTCGATCTGATCGACATCGATCTCGGCTCGAGCGGCGCGGCCGCTCCCACCGGGACCGCGCTCGTCGACGCGCGCCGCATCCTCAAGTGCCGCACCGCGCCCAACGCCTTCGCCGGCGCGACGCGGGTCGCCTTCCGCGTCCGCGATGGCCGCGGCGTGCTGTTCGACCGCGTGACGGGCAAGGCGGTCTGATGGCGGCGCTCGCGATAACCGGACTGACCAGGCGCTTCGGCGCGGTGCAGGCGCTCGCGGGCATCGACCTGCGCGCCGGCGACGGCGAACTGGTGGCGGTGCTCGGCCCGACCGGCGCCGGCAAGACCACCACGCTTCGCGCCATCGCCGGGCTCGACCGACCGGATGCCGGCGCCATCCACCTCGGCGGCGAGGACATCACCCATCACGATCCGGCGCGCCGCGACGTGGCGATGGTGTTCCAGAACTTCTCGCTCTACCCGCACCTGACCGTCGGCGAGAACCTGGCGTTCCCCCTGCGCGCGCCGTGGCGCCGGATCGCCGACGACCAGATCGCCGCGCGCGTCGAGCGCGCCGCGCGCATCCTGCACATCGAGCCGATGCTGACGCGCAAGCCGACCATGCTGTCGGGCGGCCAGATGCAGCGCGTCGCGATCGGCCGGGCGATCGTCCGCGAGCCGCGGCTGTTCCTGATGGACGAGCCGCTGACCAACCTCGACGCCAAGCTGCGCGAGGAGCTGCGCGTCGAGCTCAAGTCGATCCAGCGCGAGCTGAAGGCGACCACGATCTACGTCACCCACGACCCGATCGAGGCGATGGCGTTGGCCGACCGCCTGGTCGTGCTCGACCACGGTCGCGTCCTGCAGGACGACACGCCGGACCGGGTCTACGCGAGCCCCGCGCACCGACGGGTCGGCGAACTGCTCGGCGCGCCGCCGATGAACTTCCTGGCGGCGCGCGTCGAGGGCGGGCAGGTGCGGCTGCTCGCCGACGCCGCGGCGGCGTGGCCGTGCGCGGCACCGGCCGGCGAGGTCGTCGTCGGACTGCGCCCGGAGGATCTGCGGGTCGCCAGCGACGGTGCGATCAGCGCGCGCTGCGAGATCGTCGAATTCTTCGGCGCCGATGTCGTCGTCGGCCTGCGCATCGGCGATGAGCGGGTGCGCATCGTGGTCGACGAGCGCGCCGATCTGCGTCCGGGGACGCCGTGCCGGCTGACGGCGAAGGCGGCGGCGGTGCATGTCTTCGCCATGGATGGCCGGCGGATCGCGTCAGCGAGTTGATCGCCTCGCGAGCTGCGAGCTGCGAGCTGCGAGCTGCGAGCTGCGAGCTGCGAGCTGCGAGCTGCGAGCTGCGAGCTGCGAGCTGCGAGGCGGCGTGCGTCGCAACGCACGGCACGCCACCCCGTGCGCCGGCCTACTTGATGTCGAGCACCAGCGGCTTGAGCTTCTGCCCGGCGCGCTCGATGCCGTCGACCCGGATGCTGAAGGGCGCGTCGCCCTTCTCGGTCTCCGGGCGCGGGAAGAAGGCGAGGACGAACGTCTGCTTGCCCTTCGGACCGACCTCGATGCGGCCGTCCATGCTTTCCGCGTAGGCGGAGATGGTGCCGAACTTCGCGCCGAAGTTGTACTTGCTGACGTTCTTGGTGGTGATCAGGCACCACGTCACCTTCTGGCCTTCGACCTCGAGGTAGGTCGGGCTCTCGGGGCTGGGCACGCCGTTCATGATCGGCGTCTTGTGGATGTGCAGCGGGAAGCTGACCTCGGCATCGGAATCGTTCTCGACGACCAGGTGCATCTGGATGCGCTCGGCGTCCTGCTCGAGCTCGCGCACCACGAGACGCACCTGCTCGCCGTTGTCGGCGACCGGCGCCTCCTTGCGCGACCACGACTCTTCACGCCCGCCGCAGCCGATCAGCGCGACGACGCAGGCGAGGAGGAACAGGATCGGGCGCGGGCGGATGGACATGGTGGTTCCTGGGAGGAGGCGCGACCATGGCGCGATCCCGGTACCCGTCAAACCTGGCACGCGTGCGTTCGTTCCCTAGGCCATGCCCGCCGCGCCGAGCGTCGGCTGGCCCGGCACGACCGGAGATTCCCAATCGCCCGGCTGATTGCTCAGGATCTCGCGTTGGCGCGGCGTGCAGCGCGCCAGCGTGGCGGCGAGCGGGTGGTAGCCGACCCAGCACTTCGCCGCGCCGTGGCCGAAGTTGATGATCAGCGTCTTGCGCGTGCGGTCCGTGGTGTTCGGGCGGCCGTTGTGCAGCAGCGCCTCGTTGAAGATGATCGCGTCGCCCGCGACGACGTCGTCGAACACGTGCTGCCCGGGCAGGTCGAGCCGGCCCTGATCGTCCAGGCTCCGCAGCTGCGACTTGTGCGACCCCGGCACGACCTCGAACGGACCCTGCCCGGGCCCGACGTCGGTCAGGCACCAGAACACCTTGACCATCGGGCAGTCGAAGCGCCCGGCGTGGCAGTAGCCGGTGTCGTGCGCCGGCACGCCGCGATGCCACCCGCCGCCGGCGTAGCCCGGCACGGTGTGGAAGAGGTCGTTGTCGATGTGCTTGTAGTCCGGCCCGCAGAACGTCGCGAGGTACGGCGCGGTCACCGGGTGGTCGAGGAAGCGCAGGAAGCGCGGCTCGACGTCGAGGATGCGGGACACCGGCCGGCCGAGGTGGTGCTTCATCAGCTCGATGCGATCGGCGTTGAAGGCCGCGAGGTCGACGCGCATCGCCTCCTCGCTCCAGGCCAGGGCGTCAGCGACCTCGCCCGGGCTGAGCGCGCCGCGCAGGTGCAGGTACCCGCGCAGGTCGAAAAGGAATCGCTCGTCGGCGCTGACGGCGCGCGCTCCGACCGCGGCGGCGGTGGCCATGGCATGTCCCTCGTCGGTCGAGCCTAGCGACCACCACGCGCGTTTTCCTGCCGCGGACCGCACTTTTCGTGCAGCGCCCGGGCGCCACGCGACGTAGCGTCGCGCCATGGACGCGTCCTCCGTCACCATCGCGGCGATCGTCCCCGGTTCGGTCGAATACCGCCTGGGAGCGTCCTACGCCGTGGCGCCGCGGACCTTCTGCGCGTGGTGCGAGCACCCCCTGGCCGTGCTCGAATGGATCGACGCGGACGGCATGCGCACGCGGCTGCGCGGCATCGACGACGACGCGCCGTTCGATCGCCCGCCGGGGCGCTGGCACCTCTACCTGGCCGGCACCGCCTACAGCGAGCAGTACGCGCGTCCGGACCGCATCCGCGAGCACTGCTGGATGTTCTTCCGGCTGCTCGCCCCCCTGCCCGGCCTGTCCGACCGACGGTTCGCGGCGATCGACGATCCGGAGGGCCGCCTGCTGCACTACGGGCGGACGATGTTCGCGGCCCAGCAGCGCGGCGAGGCCCATGCCGGCGCGCTGCTGCACGGTCTGCTCTGGGCTGCGATCGGCGAGGTGCTGAGCGCGACGCGTCAGGGCGGTGACGGCTCGCCGGCGCGGCCGTGGGTGGTGCGCGCGATGCCGCCGCCGGACGAGACGCTGCTGGCGCGCGTCGACGCCGTGGTGCAGTCGCTGCTCGCGCGTCCGCCGTCGGTCGCCGAACTCGCCCGCGCGCTGCATTGCTCGGCGTCGGCGCTGTCCCATCGCCTCAAGGACGAGAGCGGCATGACGGTCGTCGAACGCATCCGCTGGCTGCGCGTCCGCGAGGCCCGCCGCCTGCTCGCCGGTGGTTTCAGCGTCAAGGAGGTCGGGGCGAAGCTGGGCTTCTCGAGCGCCACCTACTTCGCGCGCGTCTTCCGCGAGGTCAGCGGTCTGTCGCCGGGTGAATACCAGGATCAGGCGCGCGCGCCGCGCGCCTGATCCACGGCTTCGGGCTGCGTACTTCGGGCTGCGATCTGCGACCAGGGTCAGCGCTTGCCGGCCTTCGCGATAGGCTTCTTCGCCGCCGCCGCCTTCGTCGCCGCCGGCTTCGCCGCTCCGGCGCGCTTCGCCCACGCCGCCTTCATGAACTTCAACCCGTCGCGCGCGAGCTGCTCCTCGTCCTGGTACATGCGGCGCCAGATCTTGGTCGCGGCGGTGAGCTCCGGCAGCGCGAGGCCGAAGGCCTCGATCGTCAGCCAGCCGTCGTACTTGATCGCCTTCAGGGCATCGAAGGTCGCGTCCCACGCGACCTGGCCGCTGCCCGGGGTCGAGCGATCGTTCTCGCTGATGTGCACATGCGCGATGTGCTTGGCACCCGCTCTGATCGCCGCCGCGGAATCCTTCTCCTCGATGTGCGCGTGGAAGGTGTCGTACATCATCCGGCAGGACGGATGGCCGACGTCCTGCACGTAACGCACGGTGTCGGCCACGCAGTTGAGCAGGTAGATCTCGAAGCGGTTGAGGAACTCCGGCACCAGCGTCACGCCGGCCGGCGCGGCGAGCTCGGCGGTGGCGCGCATGACCGCGACCGAGCGCTTCCATTCATCGCTGGTCGGACCGGTGCCGCTGAACGAGCCGAGCGCCGCGTAATACGGTCCGGCGAGGATGCGCATGCCGCCGGCCTGGCAGCAGGCGAGGACCTTGCGGTGCGCCTCGACGGCGGCGGCGCGGATCTTGGCATCGGGCGAGATCGGATCATCGGCCGTCGAACGGACGGTGACCGCGGTGCGTTCCAGGCCGAGATCGTCGAGCTGCCTGCCCAGGCGCTGCCAGCGGGCGACGTCGAGGTTGAAGACCGGCAGCTCGATGCCGTCGAAACCCATCTTCTTCAAGCGCGCGTACAGCGGAAGCCACCGCTCCTCGGTGGGGTCGGTGGTCCACAGCAGCAGGTTCATGCCGAACTTCATGGCGTATCCTTCCCGGGCGGGGCTGCGCATTACGCCGGGCGGCGACGCGCGATCAACGACAGCCTGGCCCGCCATGTAGGTTCTTGCTCGGACCCGTGACGTTCGCTTGCTGCGACGTGCGCTTTCTTGCCGCGAGGAACCATCGATGACCCCATTGCGCTGCGCCGTCCTGATCGCCGCGACCGGCGCGCTCGCCGCCGCCGAGCTCGCTCCAGGGCTCGTCGCCGTCTACCACGAGCGCGCGCCGCTGGTCGATGGCTGGCCGCACACCACGGGACGGACGCCGGCGCTGGTCCGCGTCGAGCCGACGGTCGACCACGCGAGCACCGCCGCCGACTTCGCCGGGGCCAAGTTCGCCGACGAGTTCAGCGTGGTCTGGAGCGGCGTGCTGCGCATCGCCGTCGCCGGCCGCTACGCCTTCGCCATCGATTCGGACGACGGTTCGCGCCTGTCGATCGACGGCGCGGTGGTGGTCGACAACGGCGGGCTGCACGGCATGGCGCGCGAGGAGGGCGCCGTCGAGCTCGCCGTCGGCGACCACCCGATCCGCATCGAGTACTTCGAGGCCGCGGGCGATGCGGCGATGCGCGTCCGCTGGAAACCGCCCGGCGCCGAGCCGGTGATCCTCCCGCCCGAGGCGCTGCTGCACGATCCGGCCAGCGCCGCGATCGCCTGGGACGAGACGGCGTGGAACGCGCGCGAGGCTCCCACGGCGCGGCGCGCGCCGTGGGAGGCGATGGACTACGGTCCGTTCGTCAGCGCCTCGATCGACAGCGACGGGCCGCACCGGCACGTCGCCAACAAGGGCATCGCGATCCGCCTCGACCAGGGCCTGACGCAGGCGGCGGTCCTGTTCGACACCGATCTCCTGCAGTACAGCGCCGGCTGGACCGGCGGCTGGCTGCACTACCGCGGGCTGATCTACGACGGCGGCCACGGACAGAACCCGCAGGTCGCCGGCGAGATCGCGTTCTCGTCGCCCGCCTCGCCGGGATGCGCCGATCCGCGCGCCGCGGTCGGATCGTTCGCCGATCCGCGTCCGCAGCCCTACGGGCCGCTGCCGCGCGACTGGGCGCGCTGGCGCGGACTGCACCTCGACGGCCAGCGCGTGACCCTGAGCTACGACCTCGGCACGGCGAGCGTGGCGGAGACGCCCTCGCTGATCGTCAGCGGCGCGCATCGCGCCTTCGCGCGCGCGATGGATGTCGGACCGGGTGGACGCGATCTGCGCCTGTCGATCTGCGCGTTGCCCGACGCGCAGCAGGCGCTGATCCACGGCGATCGCCTGACGCTGATCAGCGGCGACGAGGCGACGGTGGTCGCGGTCGTCGGCGCGGCGACGGGCGTGGCGCTGCGCGCGGACGCGGGCCGGATCGTGCTCGACGTGCCGGCCGCGGGCGCACGCCTGACGCTGGTGATCTGGCATGGGGCCGCGGACGCACGCGACGCCGCGCTGGAGGCCGTGCTGGCGCAGGCGCCCGGCGCCGACGACGTGCGCGCGCGCATCGCCCGCGGCGGCGCGCCGCGCTGGACCACGCCGGCGCCGCTGACCACCGTCGGCGCGCTCGGCAGCGGCGACGGCGCGTACGTCGTCGACACGCTGACGCTGCCCGAGGACAATCCGTGGTCGTCGTGGCTGCGCCCCGGCGGCCTCGACCTGTTCTCGGACAACCGCATCGCCTTCTCGACCTGGAGCGGTGACGTGTGGGTGGTCTCCGGCGTCGACGCGACCCTGGGGACGCTGACCTGGAGGCGCTTCGCGGCCGGGCTCTTCCAGCCGCTCGGCCTGAAGATCGTCGACGACGTTGTCCACGTGCACGGCCGCGACCAGATCACGCGCCTGAAGGATCTCGACGGCGACGGCGAGGCCGACCTCTACGAGTGCTTCAACAATGACGTCCTGGTGACGCCCAATTTCCACGAGTTCTCCTTCGATCTGCACACCGACGCCGCCGGCGACTTCTGGTTCGTGAAGGGCGGGCCGGTACGCGGCGGCGGGCGCGGTTTCGACACGGTGACCGCTTCGCACGGCTGCGTCTTCCGGGTCGCGAAGGACGGCTCGTCGAGCGCGGTGTACGCGACCGGCGTGCGCGCGCCC
>DASPLE010000158.1:0-182294 GCA_035627695.1 Planctomycetota bacterium | reverse complement strand
CATCCTGCTCCAGGACGCGCTGGTCTCGCGCCGCCATGCCGAGCTGCGCTGGCATGACGAGAGCGCCTGGCAGATGGTCGATCTGGGCAGCCGCAACGGCTGCAGCGTCAACGGCACGCGGGTCAAGGACCCGGTGGCGCTGACCGACGGCGACCAGGTCCAGATCGGCGGCCAGGTCTTCCGCTACCACCTGCTGCCGCCGGGCGGCGATCCGGCGAGCCTGGGCAACCAGGCGCCGCAGATCTCCAACGTCGAGACCATCGGCCCGGGCTTCAACTTCGCCGACCTGGCGACGCAGGGCGCGGCGTTCACCGGCGCGCTGTCCGACGGGCTGCTGGTGCTCCTGCAGTTCCTCCAGCAGACGAGCAAGTCCGGCCGGCTCGACCTGATCGGCGCGAGCGGCAACGCCTCGGTCTGGGTGCAGAAGGGCACGCCGGTGCATGCGAAGCACGGCGCGCTCATCGGCATGGACGCGCTGGTCGAGCTCGCCGTCACGCCGCCGCCGCGCTTCGCCTTCCACGGCGACGTCGCCGCCGAGGAACGTTCGCTCGAGGGCAGCGCGAACGGCATCTTCATGGAAATCGCGCGGCTGTCGGACGAGCACAAGCGCTGAGGCGTGTCCGTTCGCGCGCAGCGCGCGTTTCGCGGCTCGGAGCGCGAAGCCCGGACGACGTCCCATGCCTGCGTCGATCCAGCAGGGAACCCGCGCGAGCAGGTGCTCGCGCGGGCAGACATCGGTGTCTTCGCAGGTCCGTCAACTCAGCCGTTGTACCCCAAATACCATTCGTCGTATCTGATCACGCCGGTCAACGGCTCGACCGGCAGGGGATACATACCGCTGTTGTTCAGCGAATTGATGGTCCTGACATCCCGCCACTCCGGCGTCAGCTTGGTTCCTGGCTTCGGGCACCCTTTCAGATCGATGGTCGCGAATTCGTAGCCGAAGACCCGATCGCGGAGGCTGTAGTGATGGTCCTCGGTCTGGAAGGTGACCGCCAGCCTCGCGCGCGTGCCCCACGGCAATGAGACCTCCTCGCTGCAATCGATCAGGACGGTTCCGCTCCGCCACATGAAATCCCACAGGCTATTGAGCCCGACACCCTCGATCGAGCCGCTGAACGACGTGGAGATCTCCGGGCCATAACTGATCGTGGGCGGGATGAACCGCAGGGTCGACGGCGAAAACGCGTAGATCAACGAATCGCGGTAGACATCGGCGCCATCGATCACGTAGTGGTAGGTGAACCTGCCGTCGACGATGTCGTGGATGGTCCAGCCGGGTATCGCGCCGACGTTGCCTCCATTGTTCACGCATTCACCGAGCACGAGCGTCTTCGGATCGCCCGCCGTGATCGTATGCTGGACCGTGTAGAACGAGAACGTCGCTCCCGGATCGAGGGTGGAGAATTCGTAGTCGGCGGGATCGGTGGTGAAGTCCTGGTCCGGCAATGCGGCGGCACTCAGGACGGGCAGGCCGGCGGTCAGCAGCAGCAGCGAGAGCAGCAGCCGCCGTTGTGGACGAATCTTCATGCAGGGTCCCTTCGGGTTTGGAAAATCGCAATGTCGCGAAGGCGATGATTGCGATGTCGGATTGAATTCGATGACGGTGCGCGGTGGGCGGTCGGTGCGTCGCGTTGGACTCGCGACGCGGCCGATTGCCCGATGCCGCAATCGCGCGGGCCGACGTCCGTCAGTGCGCGGTGCGGTCACCTTGAAGACGAGGCGGTGAGCGCTTGTGCACCGTGAATCCAACAGGCTCTCGTCGCAGCTTGCCTGCCAATGGCACATTACGCCGATGCGTGGTTTTCCCGTCGTCATCACGATGACGACAGACGAAATGATAATGACAGCGGCTCGCGAGGCGCTCGACCTGCGTTCGCTGCGCGCATATACATGCGCTGTCATCAGCGCGCGTCGGATCGATGGGCGGCCTCGGCTCGTCCAAGGGCTACGGAGGAGTCGCGCAGCAAGCTCCTTGCCACCCGTCGGCGATCGACAGCCGTCCTCGGGCCCGGGCTGGCCCCGCGCGGTTCGTTCCCACGCTGCCGAGCCATGTCCTCGTCCGCCGCCATGCCCGCCGTCATCGGCGTCGGTTCACCCCTGGTCGACCTGGTGCTGCCGGTCGACGAGGACTTCCTCGCCCAGCACGTCAGCGGCGCCAAGGGCGGCATGGAGCCGATCAGCGCCGAGGACATGGCGACGATCATCGCCGCCAGCGGCAAGACCGCGCACCAGTCGCCCGGCGGCAGCGCGGCGAACATCGTCGTCGGCTGCGCCAACCTCGGCGTGCCGTCCGCGTTCATCGGTTCGTGCGGCGACGACGATCTCGGCCTCTACTACGCCGAGGCCCTGCGCGCGCAGGCGTGCGAGCCGCTGCTGATCGGCCACTCGAGCCTGCCGACCGGACGCGTCCTGGCGCTGATCACGCCGGACGGCGAGCGCACCATGCGCACCTGCCTCGCGGCGGCGGCCGAGCTCGATCCGGCCTGGTTCACGCCCGAGCGCTTCGCCGGCGCGCGGCTGGTCGTGCTCGAGGGCTATGCGCTGTTCAATCCCGCCCTGGCGCGCGCGGTGGTGCGCGCGGCCAAGGCCGCGGGCTGCGAACTGGCGCTCGACCTCGCCGCGTTCGAGGTCGTCGCCGCCAACCGCGCGATCATCGGCGAGCTGCTCGAGGCCCAGGTCGACATCGTTTTCGCCAACCAGGACGAGGCGCTGGCCTGGCTGCCCGGCGCGACGCCCGAGGCGGCGCTCGCCGATCTCGCGCGGCGCGTGCCGGTCGCCGTCGTCAAGCTCGGCAAGGACGGCGCCCTGGTCGCGCGCGGGCGGGAACGCGCGCACGAGGTCGGCGCCGCGGTCACCGCCGTCGACAGCACGGGCGCCGGCGACTGCTGGGCGGCGGGATTCATCGCCGGCTACCTGCGCCGCGCGCCGCTCGCCGCCTGCGCGCGCCTCGGCAACGCGGCCGGCGCGGCGGTGGTGCAGGTCCTCGGAGCGCAGCTGCCGCGCGCGCAGTGGCTCGGGATCAAGGGCCGGCTGGACGCCTGGGCGTGAACGACGACCTCCTCATCCGGTTGCGCCGGGCGCTCGTGCCGGCGCCGCCATGAATTCCGGGACCTCCGCATGACCGATACGCCAGCCGCGCCGCCGCCCGGGCAATCGCCCGACAACGCCTACATCACCCTGGTCCAGTTCCTCAAGATGGTCGACGCCGCGCCGACCGGCGGCCAGGCGAAGATGCTCGCCCGCGGCGGCGAGGTGCGCGTGAACGGCCAGCCCGAGCAGCGGCCCGGCAGGAAGCTGCGCACCGGCGACGTGGTCGAGCTCGGGGCCGCGCGGTGGACAGTCGACATCAAACCTGAGACCGCCTGACGACTTCGCCGATGACGCGCGGAAGCGCGCTTCCACGATGGGCGCCGTGGATGCCCTCGCCGATCGGTCGTCGATAGCTGTTCTTGTCGTCGACGATCGTCCGGAACAGCTGACGGCGCTCACCGCGCTGCTCGCCGGCGGCGACTGGCGGCTGATCACGGCCACGTCGGGCGAGCAGGCCCTGCGCGTGCTGCTGCAGGTCGACGTCGCGGTGGTGCTCCTCGATGTGCGGATGCCGGGCATGGACGGCTACGAGACGGCGCGCCAGATTCGCTCCCGGGCGCGCAACGCGCACACCCCGATCATCTTCGTCACCGCCCACGCGCCGGACGAGACGCCCGTCGAGCGCGGCTACGCCCTGGGAGCGGTCGACTACCTGTTCGCCCCTGTCCGCCGCGAGGTGCTGCGCGCCAAGGTCCAGGTTTTCACCGAGCTCTTCCGCCTGCGCGCGGCGCTCGAGGAGCGCCACGCGTCGAGCGAGAACCGGTACGCGGCGCTGGCCGAGGCGATACCGCACCTGGTGTGGAGCACCGACGCGGACGGGCGGATGATCTACGCCAACCAGCGCTGGCTCGACTACGTCGGGATGCCGCTGGCGCAGGCGCGCGACTCGGGCTGGATCGAGGTCGTCCATCCGGCCGACCTCGACCAGGTGATGACCAGCTGGAACCAGGCAGTCTCGACCGGCGCGCCGTACGACATCGAGCTGCGCCTGCGACGCGGGTCGGATCAGGCCTTCCGCTGGCACCTCTGCCGCGGTGTTCCGGGGCGCGACGACACCGGCCGGATCGACGGCTGGGTCGGGTCGATGACCGACATCCACGATCTGCGCGAGACCGAGCGCCGCTTCCGCTGGCTGATCGAGAACACCACCGAGGCGATCTGGCGGTTCGACGTCGACGTGCCGGTCCCGATCCACGCGGGCGAGGACGAGCAGATCGATCTCATCTACCGCCACGGCGTGCTCGGCGAATGCAACGAGGCGATGGTGCGGGCGTACGGGTTCGCCTCGGCCGACGAGATGCGCGGCGTGCGGCTCGGCGACCTGATGCCGCGCAGCGATCCCGCCAACGACGCGATGCTGCGCGCCTTCGTGGGCAGCGGCTACCGCCTCGTCGACGCCGAATCCAGCGAGCTCGCCAAGGACGGGAGCGAGCGCTGCTTCCTCAACAACCTGATCGGCGAGATCGAGGGCGGGTCGCTGGTGCGCGCGTGGGGAACCAGCCGCGACATCACCGAGCGCAAGCAGCGCGAACGCCAGCTCGCCGCGCGCGAGCGCCAGCTGACGCTGATCACCGATACGCTCCCGGCGCTGATCGCGTACGTCGACGCGGACGAGCGCTACCGCTTCGTCAACCGCACGTACGAAGCGTGGTTCGCGCAGCCGTCGGCCGCGTTCATCGGCCGCGGCATCGCCGAGCTGATGACGCCCGAGACCCATGCCAAGGTGGCGCCCATGCTGCGACGGGCGCTGGCGGGCGAGTCGGTCGCCTACGAGGCGTCGATGACCTTCCCGGCGGCCGGCCGTCGCGAGGTCGACGCCAGCTACGTCGCCGATCGCGGTCCCGACGGCGTGGTCCACGGCGCCGTCGTGTTCGTCCAGGACGTCACCGCGCGCAAGCGCGACGAGGAGCGCGCGCGCCTGCTCGCCGACGCGACCGCGGCGTTGTCGGCGACGCTGGATCAGCGCGAGGCGCTCGACCGGCTGGCGGCCCTGCTGATCGGCAGGATCGCCGATGGCGTGGTCATCGAGACCGCGAACCAGCAGGGACGGCTCGAGCGCATCCTCGGCCGCCATGCCGACCCGGCGCGCGAGCGCGAGATGGCCGAGCAGGCCCTGCGCCATCCGATCCGCGCCGGCGATCCCGCGGCGCAGGTCTTCGCCGAGGCCGCGCCGCGGCGCTTCGTGATGGACGAGGCGTCCCAGGCGGCATACGCGCGCGACGACCAGCACCTGGCGCAGATGCGCGGCCAGATCGGCACCGGCATGCTGATCGCGCCGTTGACGGCGCGCGGCAGGGCGCTCGGCACGCTGACCGTCCTGAGCGATCCCGGATCGCAGCGGCAGCACGACGACGCCGATCTGGACGTGGTCGCCGAGCTGGCCCGCAACGCGGGCCTCGTGCTCGACAACCTGCGGCTCTACCACGAGGCCCACCGCCAGCGGTCGCTGGCCGCGCGCCGCGCCGAGCAGCTCACGGCGAGCAACGCCGAGCTCGAGCAGTTCGCGTACGTCGCCTCGCACGATCTGCAGGAGCCGCTGCGCATGGTCACCCAGTACATGGGGCTGATCGATCGCAAATACGCGGCGCAGCTCGACGAGCGCGGTCGTTCCTACGTGGCCTACGCGGTCGATGGCGCGGTGCGCATGCACCAGCTGATCGCCGATCTGCTGGCCTACGCCCGCACCGGACGATCGCAGCAGGCCTTCACCGTCTTCGATGCGCGCGAGGTCGTCGACGAGAGCCTGCGCACGCTCGCCGGCCAGATCGACGAGCGCCAGGCGATCGTCGACGTCGCGCCGCTGCCGCGGATCCGCGGCGACCGCACGCGCCTGGCGCTGGTGTTCCAGAACCTGATCGCCAACGCGCTGAAGTTCTCGTCCGCGCCGGCGCGTGTCGCGATCACCGCGATCAACCGCGGCGACGACGTCGAATTCGCCATCGCCGACCGCGGCATCGGCATCGACCCGCAGTTCTTCGAGCGCATCTTCGAGGTCTTCCAGCGCCTGCACTCGCGCGAGCAGTACCCCGGCACGGGCATCGGCCTGGCGATCTGCAGGAAGATCGTCAGCGGCCATGGCGGCCGCATCTGGGTGGAATCGCAGCCCGGCGAAGGCGCGATCTTCAGGTTCACCGTGCCGTCGGCGGATGCGCCGATCACCGGATTGCACAAGGCGCTGTAGGCTCCGCTCTGCGCGCTGCGCCCACGCGCCGGACCGCCTCAGACCGGTCCGACCAGCACCGTCGCCGTGAAGCGGCGCGTGAAGCCCATCCGCTCGAACAGGCCGATGCCGATGGCGTTGTCGGCGAGCACCTCGAGCCCGATCGCGGCGAAGCCGCGCTGCGCCTCGTGGTGCAGGATCCCGCCGAGCAGGCGCTTGCCCGCCTTGCTGCCGCGGCGGTCGGGCCGCACCGCGATCAGCTTGAGCCACGAGCGGCGGCCGCCGTCCTCGACCGCGGCGGCGGCGACGATCTCGCCGCCATCCTCGAGATGGTAATGGCGGAATCCCTCGCGCTCGCGCGTCGCCAGGTCGGGGGTGGCGTGGCCGCTGTCCGGGAACGCCGTCGTCAGCAGGTCGGCGACCACGTCGTGATGGCGGCGCGCGGTCAGGCGGACGCCCGCCGCCGCCTCCGGCAGCGCCGCGGCCAGCTCGCGCTCGCAGATGTGGTCGTCCTTCCACGCCGAGAAGCCGTGGCCGATGAGGAACCGGCGCAGATCGCGGTTGCGCACGTCGACCAGCGTGCGCGTGCTGGCGAAATCGGCGGCGCCGAGCGCGCGGCGCGCGGCCGCGACCAGCGGCGCTCCCACCGCCGCAAGCGCGCCCTGGATCGCGGCAGGGCCCCAGAACGTCACCTGCTGGTCGCTGTACGGGCAGATCGCCAGCGCGGCGACCGCCTGCGCGCCGCGCGTCGCCACCAGCACGCCGGAGCAGCGCTTGAGGTCGTCGGCGGTCGGCGTCAGCCCCATGCGCGCCGGGATGCCGCAGACCACGTGGTCGCGGCCGGGCGCGCACGCGGCGAACAGCGCGACGACCCGGGCGGTCAGCTCGGGTCGCTGGTCGAGATCGATGATCGCGGGCTGGTTCATCGTCGAGCGGAGGAAGATCGCCCACGAACGCGCGGGGATCAAGGCTCGGCGAGCGCGGCGCCGCGACGTCCGACGGGCGGAACCGCCGCCGCTCAGCCGCGCGCGCTCGCCTGCGCGCCGGCGTAGACCCGGTAATCGATCTCCTGGAAGATCGAATCGCGCCGCTCGATCTCCGGCAGGATCGACGGATCGAGGCGGTCGCCGATGACCTGCTCGTAGATCCCGGTGAATCGGCTGATGTGGTCGCGGGTCCGGCGCAGGGCGTACGGCACGGTCGTGCCGGTGGTCATGATGAAGGCCCAGTCGGAGGATTGCGCGAGCAGCAGCTCGCGCGCCATCTGGTCGAGCGCGCGCTTGCGGTCGCCCTGCGCGTCCGGGAAGCGCTTGGCGCATTCGACCATGCGTTCCTCGGCGATGTGCAGGTGGCGGTAGATCCAGTCGTTGCCCGGGTTCAGCCACACGCCGTTGTAGCCGGCGTCGCCCCAGCTGGACGCGCAGGGCTGCACGACCTGCAGCACCGGCAGGTCGGCGAGCACCTCGGATCCGGTGACCGCCTGCAGCGAGCTGAGCGCGGCGGAACGGAAGACGCTCTCGATGAACTGCGGGCCCTCGTACCACCAGTGCCCGAACAGCTCGGCATCGTACGGCGACACGATCACCGGCGGCCGCCCGATCAGCGCGCCGAGCCGTTGGCTCTGCTGCACGCGGTGCGCGACGAAGTCGGCGCCATGGCGCATCGCCGTTGCGAACGCCGGCGTCGGGACGTACGCCTGCTTCTCGTGCAGCGGCATCTTGCCGGTGATGCGGTGGTACTTCAGGCCGAGGTTGCGGCGCACGCCGTCGGGATGGAGGAAGGCGCGGACGTAGTCGTACTCGCCGTCGTAGCCGAGATCGCGGTAGAACTCGCGGTAGGTCGGATCGCCCGGATAGCCGGCCTCGGCCGACCAGACCTGGCGGCTCGATTCGGGATCGCGTCCGAAGGCGGCGACGCCGGCCTTCGTGTACACCGGCGCGTAGACGCCGTAGCGCGGCCGGGGGTCGCCGTAATAGATGCCGTGCGTGTCGACGAAGAAGTAGCGGATGCCGGCTTCGCGCAGCAGGTCGTCGACGCCGTGGATGAAGCCGCACTCGGGCAGCCAGATGCCCTTCGGCGACTGCCCGAAGTGCTTGCGGTAGTTCGCGGCGGCGACCTGGATCTGCGCGCGCTGCGCCTCCCTGGTCAGCATCAGCGGCAGGTAGCCGTGGGTCGCGCCGCAGGTGATCGGCTCGAGCACGCCGGCGTCGCGCAGCAGCCGCACCCAGCCCAGCAGGTTGTCGCCGAAGCGGTCCATGCTCGCCAGGCACCAGCGGAAGTGGTCGCGGTACATCACCGCGGCCTCGGCGAACGGCGAGTGCGCCTTGGCCGGCACCTCCTGCTCGGCGAGCTCGAGCAGGCGTCCGACGTGGCGGCGATAGCGCTGCTGCAGCAGCGGATCCGCGAGCATCTCGCACAGCGGCGGCGACCACGTCATGGTCAGCCGCGCGCGCACGCCTTCGCGATGGAGCTGCTCGAGGCGGCCCAGGATCGGGATGTAGGTCTCGGTGATCGCCTCGAACAGCCAGCTCTCCTCGAGGAACACCGGTTCCTCGGGATGGCGCACGAAGGGGAGGTGCGCGTGCAGCACCAGCATGAGATGGCCATCGGGCATGGAGCGCTCGCGCAGGTTTCGTTTGCGACGGTGGGGCGACGGCGGTCGGGGCGCGCGCCCGCGTCGCGGGCGCGCATCCGCCTCGTCGCGGGTCTTACTCGGGGAAACCGCCGAGGTCGGGCGCGGCGTTCGCGGCGTCGCCACCGGGCGCCGGTTTGGGCGGCTCGGATGCGGACGCGGCCGGAGCGCCCGCGGCGCGCTGCGCGGTCGCGTCGCGCTCGCGCGCCATGCTCGCGCTCGAGAGGTGCCAGCTCGACAGGCTCGCGCTCGACGCGCCGCCGGGCGACGCCTCGGCCGGGAGGATGCCGCTGAACATCGCCGGCGCCGTCGCCGCGTTGGTCTCCCACGTCCACTGCTGGCGCGTGCGGTCGGAGAGGCGGGCGGCGCTGCCCTGGCCGCCGCTCGCGTTGGGCAGGCCGGCCATCTCGAGCAGTTCGCCGAAGGAATCGTCGACGCTCATCCACTGCTCGTCGCGGCGCGCCGACACCGTCGCCGCCGGAGTTGTGACGCGGTTGGAGCGCGCGAGCGGGTGCAGGTGCCCCTTCGAATCGCGCAGCGCCAGCTGCGCCTCGTAGTTCGCGTTCGGCGCCACCGAGAGGTAGTAGTTCCCGCCGCGCAGATCGACCTCGCGCTGCTCGGTGCCGGACGCGGTGTGCAGGATCAGCACCGGCGTGCCCTGTTCGCCGCACGTCGCGCGCGCCTGCTCGAGCGCGTGCGCGGAGAGCTCCCAGTACGCGAACACGTGGAACGGATCCTGGACCATGAGCACGAGGCGGTCGCGGCCGTAGCGGTCGGGGATCGGCAGGCCGGGCTCGGCCTGGCGCGGACCGGTCTGCGCCGGCTTCTGCTGCTCCTCGATGCGGCTCGATCCGGCGGGCCCCGGCGCCGCCGAGTCCGGCAGGCGGCCGCCGCCGCTGACGCCCGTCGCCTTGGCGAGCGCGGCGATGAGGTCGGGCTTCCTGAGCGTTCCCGCATCCGCGACCGCGTGGCGGCCGGCGAGGTCGCGCAGCTGCGCGAGGGTGAGGCGGTCGAGCTCGTGCGGTGACATGGCGCTCAGCTCCGGTCGATGAACAGACGGATGTGGTCGGTGAGCAGACGGCGACGCTTGGCGTTGATGTCGATGCGATCCAGCAGCCAGAGGATCTCGTCGAGCTGCTGATCCAGGGAAAGAGCCCAGTTGATCACATCGAGATTCTCGCCGCCCTCGGCCAGGATCGTCGCGACATGCTCAAGCACCGAATGGGTGACATGGTGTTCGACCGACGACCGGTTGAGAAGTCCGAAGTCGCCCTCATCGAACGCGCCCCAGCATCGCCAACCGTACAGGTGCTCGACCAGCTTCGAGCGCGTCCATCCCTTCCAGTAGCGTTCGAGCCAGTCCTCGACCGCGGCGCGGCCGAGGTCGCGTCCGGCCTTCTGGCTCTCGATCCACTTGTGCCGATCGATCGCGAAGAGCGCGTGCGCGGTCAGCGAGTAGACCACCACGCCGTCGGGGCGCTCGTGGTCGTTGGCCAGCCGGCCTTCGGGCAGCTCGATGGCGGCGGTCGCCAGGCTCGCCCCCCGAAGCGGCGTGGCGTCCGTCATGGGCGCGGGGTCTCGACCATCTGGTGCTTGGCGATGATGACCAACCCGGACTCCGTGACCTTGAAGCGCTTCGCATCGGCGACGCGGTCGAAGCCGATGATATCGCCCGCCGGGATCTTCACATGCTTATCGATGATGCAGCGGTTGAGCTTGGCGCCGCGGCCGATCTCGACGTCCTCCATGAAGACGCAGGCGTTGACCTCGGCGAAGCTGTGGACGATGCAGCGCTGGCCGAGCACCGAGTCCATCACGCGTCCGCCCGAGATGATCGAGCCTTCGCAGACGATCGACTGGATCGCGGTGCCGACGCGGCCGTCGGCGTTGTGCACGAACTTCGCCGGCGGGTAGGTGTTGGGCGTGGTCCGGATCGGCCACTCCTGGTTGTAGAGATCGAGCTGCGGCTCGACGGCGCGCAGGTCGATGCACGCGTCGTAGTAGCTCTCGAGCGTCCCGACGTCGCGCCAGTAGCTGTCGTTCGCGACGTTGGTCGAACCCGGGATGCGGTTCCTGCGGAAGTCGAAGGCGTACAGCTTGCGGCCATCCGCGAGCAGGCGCGGCAGGATGTCCTTGCCGAAGTCGTGCGACGACTGCGGATCCTCGGCGTCGGTCTGCAGCGACTCGAGCAGGACGTTCTTGCCGAAGATGTAGTTGCCCATCGACACCAGCGCCATGTCGGGCGAGCCCGGGATCGGCGTCGGCTTCTTCGGCTTCTCCTGGAAGCCGGTGATGCGCCAGTCCTTGTCCACCTGGATGACGCCGAACTGGTTGGCCTCGGCGATCGGCACCGGGATCGCCGCGATCGAGCAGTGCGCGCCCGCGTCGCGGTGGAACCGGCACATGCCCTCGATCTCCATCTTGTAGATGTGATCGCCGCCGAACACCGCGACCAGTTCGGGCTGGTGGTCCTGGATGAGGTTCGCGTTCTGCCAGATGGCGTCGGCGGTGCCCTGGTACCAGTGCTCGCCGGTGCGCTGCTGCGCCGGCACCGGGATGATGAAGTGGTCCGGCAGGATGGTGCCGAAGTTCCAGGTCTCCTCCATGTGCTCGGTGAGGCTCTGGCTCTTGAACTGGGTCAGCACGTAGATGCCGTAGATCCCCGAGTTCACGAAGTTCGAGAGCACGAAGTCGATGATGCGGTACTTGCCGCCGAACGGCACCGCGGGCTTCGAGCGCGCGAGGGTCAGCGGTTCGAGACGCGTCCCCTTGCCGCCGGCCATGACGAAGGCGAGCACCTTGTTGCGCACGCTGATTTCTCCGCGCATCCGCTCGTTCACGACGAGGCGGAGGGCGCCGCGGATGCTAGCCCCTTGCGGCTACTGCCAAGACCCAAACAACGGCAAGCGGAACGCCCATGAGCGACGCGATCGTCCTCGCCTACATCACGACGCGCGACGCCGACGAGGCGCAGGCCATCGGTCGGACGCTGGTCGAGGAACGCTGGTGCGCGTGCGTCAACATCCTGCCGGGGATGCGTTCGATCTATCGTTGGCAGGGCAGGATCGAGCAGGCGGACGAAGCCGTGCTGATCGCGAAGACCCGCGCGACCCTGTTCCCGGCGTTGGCCGCGCGCGTCCGCGCCCTGCATTCCTACCGCACGCCCTGCGTCATCGAGCTGAGGGTCGACCGCGGCGACGAGGGTTACGTGCGCTGGCTGCTCGCGGAAAGCGGCGATGCCGTCCCGGGTTGAATCCGGCGCCGTCTCGGCTTCGCCCGCGCGCGCGGCGGCACAGGCTGGCGCGGGGGCAACGATGGCGGTCGTCGACACCGGACGCGGGCTGCTGCAGCGCCTCGGCTCGCTGCGCGGGCGGTCGCGTCACGCGCCGGTCGACCAGGTGCCGGTCGCCACGGGTGCGCGCTGGAGCAGCGAGCGGCTGTTCTTCAGCGGCGACGACTTCTTCGACGAGCTGATCGCCGAGATCGCCAAGGCGCGGTATTCGGTGACGATCGAGACGTACATCTTCGCCGACGACGCGGTCGGCAGGCGCATGGAGGAGGCGCTCGCCGAGGCGGCCGCGCGCGGCCTGGTCGTGCGCCTGATGGTCGACGGCTGGGGCGCCGGACCGTGGGCGGTGTCGCGCGCGCACCAGCTCGCCGCGCGCGACGTCGAGGTGCGCGTCTACCACCCGCTGCCGTTCCTCTTCACGCCGAAGGGAGCGGCGCTGTCGCGCAAGAGCCGCGCGCTCGGGTACCTCCGCGCGATCAACCGCCGCGACCACCGCAAGGTCTCGATCATCGACCGGCGGATCGCGTTCGTCGGTTCGATCAACGTCGATGGCTGCCACACCTGCACGGTCGCGGCGGAGAACTGCTGGCGCGACACCGTCGCGCGCGTCGAAGGCGGCGCGGTGTGGGAGCTCGAGAAGGCGACGGAGCACGCCTGGCGCCGCTCGCTGCGCATCGGCCGGCCGCGGCTGCGCACGCCGCTGGCGAGGCGCCCGCGGCGCTCGCGTGAGCAGCCGGCGGGGCTGGTGCGCCTGAACAACCGCATGCGGCTGCGCGAGTTCTGGTACCGCGAGCTGGTCCGCCGCATCCGCTGGGCCGAGCGCCGCGTGCTCGTCACCAACGCCTACTTCGTGCCCAACGGGCAGCTGCTGCGCGCGCTCGCCGCCGCGGCGCGCGCCGGCCGCGATGTGCGCGTGCTGGTCCCGTCCAAGTCGGATGTCGCGTTCATGCCGTGGGTGGCGGCGGCGTTCTACCTCGCCCTGCTCAAGACCGGTGTGCGCGTGTTCGAGTACCAGCCGTGCATCCTCCACGCCAAGACCATGGTCATCGACGACTGGATCAGCGTCGGGTCGTCGAACCTCAACACGCGCAGCCTGAAGCACGATCTCGAAGTCGACGTCGTGCTCACGTCCCCGGCATCGCTGGCCGCGATGGTGGCGCAGTTCGAGAAGGATCTCGAGAAGTCCGTCGAGATCACCGCGAGCGTGCTGCAGGCGCGGCCGTGGTGGCAGCGCACCATCGCCCGCATCGCGTTGCGCCTGCGCTACTGGATGTGAGCGCCGGGCAGGGCCACGGCGCAAGGCGCCGGATCGCCGGGCCATGCCACCGGCGCGCTGCGCGAAGCGCTTCCGCCTGCGTTCGCCTGGGCCGCCTTTGGCCTGCGGAGCCCTCGCGGGCGATGTAGGATCCCGGTAGCTGGCGATGAAGATCCTCTCCTACAACATCCACAAAGGGTTCTCATTCGCCAATCGGCGCTTCGTGCTCAAGCGCATGCGCGAGGTGCTCGAGATCGTCGACGCCGATCTCGTGCTGCTCCAGGAGGTCGTGGGCGAGCATCGCGATCACGCCGATTCGGTCGACGGCTGGCAGGCCTCGCAGTTCGAGTTCCTCGCCGATCGCCTCTGGCCGCATCACGCCTACGGCAAGAACGCCGTCTACGACGCCGGCCACCACGGCAACGCGATCCTCTCCAAGCACCACCTGGTCGGCTGGGAGAACATCGACGTCTCGACCAATCCGATCGAGCGCCGCGGCCTGCTGCACGCGGTCCTCGAACCGGAGGGCTTCGCCAAGCCGCTGCACGTGATCTGCATCCACTTCGACGTGCACGAATACGGGCGGAAGAAGCAGGTGCGCTCGCTCGCCGAGCGCATCGCCGCCGCGGTGCCGGCCGACTGCCCGCTGATCGTCGCCGGCGACTTCAACGACTGGAAGGAACGCGCCGGCCGCGTGCTGGAGAGCGAGCTGTCGCTGGTGGAGGCCTACAAGACCATCCACGGCCGCTGCGCGCGATCGTTCCCGTGCCGCTTCCCGCTGCTGCGCCTCGACCGCATCTACATCCGCGGGCTGGTGCCGGTATCCGCCGAGTGCCTGACCGGGCAGCCGTGGGCGCAGCTCTCCGATCACGCCGCGCTCTTCGCCGAGCTGTCGCCGTCGCCGACGAAGGTCGCCAAGGTGCCCGCCATCGCGTGACCGACCGGCGCGGTCCGCACCCGGACGCGCATCGACGGCTACGGCTGCGTGTCGCCGATGCCGGTCAGCGGACGCACCGCCGGGACCACATCCGACGACTCCGACTCGTGGGTCGCGGCCGGGTTGATCTCGCGCAGCTTGTTGTACAGCGTCGTGCGGTTGATGCCGAGCATGTCGGCGGCGTTCGACTTGTGGCCGCTCGATTCCTCGAGCGCGGCGCGGATGACCATCGCCTCGATGCGCTGCAGGTTGCGCTCGCCCGGCGGGATGATGACCGAGCCGGGCAGGACGACGGTCTCGCGCGCCTGCGGCTTGCCGGGGCGCAGCTTCTCGTCGAGGTAGAGATCCTGGACCATGATCTCCGGCCCGGGCGCGACCACGACGGCGCGCTCGATCGCGTTCATCAGCTCGCGGACGTTGCCCGGCCACGAGTACGTGCGGATCGCCTCGCGCGCGGCCTGCGAGAGCGTCAGCGTCGGACGGCCCAGCTCGCGCGTCACCCGCGCGAGCTCCGATTCGGCGACGATCAGCACGTCGTCGCCGCGTTCGCGCAGCGACGGCACGCGCAGCGGCACGACGCGCAGGCGGAAATACAGATCCTGGCGCAGGCGGCCGCCGAGGACCTCCTCGCGCGGGTCGGCGCTGGTGCCGGCGAGCAGGCGCACGTCGATGCGCACGTCGTCGAAGCCGTTGACGCGCCGGATCAGGCCGTGCTCGACCGCGCGCAGCACCTTGCCCTGCGTCGCCTGCGGCAGCTCGCAGAACTCGTCGAGGTAGAGCGAGCCGCCGCCGGCGGATTCGAAGGCGCCCGCCTTCATCATCTCGCCGCCGCGTTCGATCCCGAACAGCTCGACGTCGAGCTGGTCCGCCGGCAGGCCGGCGCAGGCGACCGCGGCGAACGGCCGCCCGCCGCGGTGCGACCGCTCGTGCAGCACGCGCGCGACCAGCTCCTTGCCGGTGCCGGGCTCGCCGCCGATCAGCACCGGCATGTTCGACGGCACCGAGCAGATGCGCTTGATCGAGGCCAGCAGCTCCTTCATCGCATGGCTGCGCGCCACCAGCGCCGGACGGGCGGCCGCGCGTCCGGCGCGCTGCGCCTGGTGGCGCTCGAGCAGGTTGCGCACGGTGAACTGCAGGCGGTCGAGCTTGAACGGCTTCTCGAGGTAGTCGGCGGCGCCGCGCTTGAAGCACTCGACCGCGAGCGACGTCGAACCGTACCCGGTCAGCATGACGATCGGCACGCGCTGATCGATCCCGCGCAGGCGCTGGATGATCGCCAGGCCCTCGCCATCGGGCAGCTTGTGGTCGAGCAGGATGAGGTCGGGGATCTCCTCGCGCATCGCCGCCAGGGCCTGGTCGGCGGAAGAGGCCTCGCGGACGCGCAATTCGGGGAAGGCCTTGATGATGACCTGGCGCACCGTGGGTTCGTCATCGACTACGAGCAGCGATTCCATGCCGTCCGGCGCCCCCAGAAGTCCATCTTATAGCCCGAGCATGGACCAGGGGAACACCCGGACGGCAGGACACGCGGCAGCGCGGTCGTCAGCCCCGGGCGTCGGGGGGCGCGGAGCGCAGTTCGGCCCGCAGGAGGACGAGGTTGCGCTGATTCGCCTTCCAGGCGACGTCGAACAGGTCGCCGATGAGGGGCACGCTGCCGGCGAGCCAGTCGATGCCGACGTTGGCGACCATGCGGAGGATGACGCTCGAGCGCACGCCGAGCAGGTGCGCCCGCCAGACCAGCCACCCGGACACCGCCAGCGTCAGCGTGTCGCCGATACCGGGGATCAGGCCGATCACGCTGTCGATACCGAAACGCACGCCGATGCCCGGGATACGCCAACGGCCGTCGAGCAGGTCAGCGAGGCGGTCGAGCCGGTCGATCTCGCGCTCGCGGTCGATGATCGGAGAGGATGACGCGGCGATCGTGGCCATGGGACCGATGCTACCGCCACGCCCAGCGAATCGACCGCGGTCGACCACGTCCTTCATCGGCGCAGGAACGGTACCGTAAGTCCCACTGTTGCGGAAATTTACACGGCCCGCCGTCAGTCGGCGCGGCCATTCCAGAGCCGCCGCAGCAGGGCGACCATCCCCCGTGCGGAAGGTCGCGCCTGGCTGGCGACCGATTCGTTCGGCGGCGTCCCCATGGTCGGCGCGACCGACGGCGCGGCGGCGGGAGCGGCCGGCGCCGGTTGGGCATCGAGCGTCGCCGCATTCACGACCGTGGGCGGGATCGCCGGGGGCGTCGTCGTCGGACGCGTCGCGATCGCGCGCTGCATGCGAGCGGTCGCGATCTCGAGCGAGCTCGGCTCGCGCAGCGGCGCGCTGACCCGCGCGGTGATGGCCTCGGCGGCGGCCTTCTTCTTCGCGGCCGCCTCGGCCTTGCGCGCGCGTCGCGTCTCCGACATCTCCGGCGCGACCGTGACCTTCGGCATCGCCGGGAGGCGATCATCGGTCAGGTCGAGGAGACAGGCGTGGAAGGCGTTGGTCGGCTTCGATTCGATCAGGGCGGTCACGACGGCGAACGGCCGGCGGAACGATGGATCCGCTCCGGCTTCGACCTCGAGATAGCTGGGGTCGTAGGTGAACTGCAGGACCTCGTCGTCCTCGCCGACGACGCTCATCACGATGTCGCGGATGAAGACGTCCTCGGCGGCGAGACGCGGCAGCGGCTCGAGGTCGAAGAGATGCGTATCATTGGCGACGATGCGGACCTCGTCGCCGATGGCGGCGAGTTCAGCGTGGATCAGGCGCAGGTCGCCCAGGGTCAGGGTGCGATCCGAGAACACCCGTTTGCGTCGCTCAGCGGACGTGGCGGTGGTCATGACGTCCTCGTCGAAAAATTGGAGGGGGGGGGTTGACAGCGAGTCTACGACCCCGTGCCGAAGGCGGGGAAAGCGAAGGGTTACGCTTCAACGCGAGACGATGCCGCGACCTGGCTAGGGCTTGGCGTCGCCCTGCTGCGTGCCGGCCGGCGCCGGCGTGAAGGACAGCGAGACCGCATTGATGCAGAAGCGCCGCCCGGTCGGACGGGGGCCATCGTCGAAGACGTGGCCGAGGTGCCCGTCGCAGCGCGCGCAGGTGACCTCGGTGCGGATCACGCCGTGGCTGCGATCCTCCTTCTCGGCGACGCGATCGGGCAGCGCGCGGAAGAAGCTCGGCCAGCCGGTGCCCGATTCGAACTTCGTCCCGGCCTCGAACAGCGGAGCGGCGCAGCCGGCGCAGTGGTAGGTGCCCGGTCCGTGCTCCTTGGTCTGGACGTAGCCGCCGCAGAACGGCCGCTCGGTCCCCTGCTGGCGCAGGACCTGGAACTGTTCGGGGGTCAGCCGCTTGCGCCATTCGTCATCGCTCAGCGTCAGCTTCTCGCCCACGGCGGGGACCTCGGTCGTCTTCTCACCCACGGCAGGGACCTCCTCGGCGGCATGGCCGGACAGCGACACGAGAGCGGCCAGAACGACCAGGATGGCGCGCGAGCGCATGGTCCGTCTCCCGATGATGGTACGTGGCCGCCACCGTGGCGGATGCGGTGCGCCGCATCGTCGTTCGACCCGTCCGGCGCGCAACGCGGCGCAGGCGTTCCAACTGCGCGGTTAGCTGCGGCCGTTCGGTCGGATCCCGGCGAATGGTCGATCGTTACGCCGGGAAGTCGTCAGCGCGCGCGATGGCCCGGAGGTAAGCAGAGGCAGATGGCCGCGATCGTCGTCCTGCTCGCGATCTGCACCGCCGCGGCCGCCGCCGCCGACGACTACGATCACACCGCGCGGCCGGTGCTCGAACGCTACTGCTGGAAATGCCACGACGGCGACGAGGCGAAAGGCGGCCTCGATCTCGCCGCGTATGCCGATGCGCAGGCCGCGCGCGGTGCGGGGAAGATCTGGCGCACGGTGCTGGGGCGGATCGAGGCCGGCGAGATGCCGCCGCACAGCAAGGCCCAGCCGAGCGAGCTCGAGCGTCGCGATCTCGTCGCCTGGATCATGAAGGAACGCGCGCGCCAGCCGCGCGACCCGGGACGCGTCACCCTGCACCGGCTGAACCGCGCCGAGTACGCCAACACCGTGCGCGACCTGATCGGCATCGATCTCGGCCTGACCGACGGCTTCCCCGCCGACGACGTCGGCGACGGCTTCGACAACAGCGCCGAGACCCTGTCGCTGCCGCCGCTGCTGTTCGAGAAGTACGCGGTCGCCGCCGAGCAGGCGCTGGACGTCGCCTTCGACCGCTTCCGCCCCGAGCTGCGCGGCCGCCTGCTGTTCGCCGAGCCGGAGGCCGGGCTCGACGCCGACGATGCGACCGCGCGCTTCGCCGCGGCGCTGGTCGTGCGCGCCTTCGCCGACCGCGCGTTCCGCCGGCCCGCCGACGACCGCCAGGTCGCGTCGCTCATGACGCTGTACGACGACGCGCGCGCTCGCGGCGAACGCTACGACGTCGCGGTGCGCACCGCGCTGACCGCCGTGCTGGTCTCGCCGCGCTTCCTCTTCCGCGTCGAGGCCGACCGGCCGGCGAGCGACGGGCGGGCGTATGCGCTCGATGCGTGGGAGGTGGCCGCGCGCCTGTCGTACTTCCTGTGGTCGACGATGCCCGACGACGAGCTGCGCGCCTTCGCCGACCGCGGCGACCTCGCCGATCCGCGCCAGCTCGCCGGCCAGGCGCGTCGCCTGCTGACCGATGGCCGCGCCCAGGCGCTGGTCGAGAACTTCGCCGGCCAATGGCTGCAGCTGCGCAAGCTGATGACGGTCACGCCCGATCGCCGCCAGTTCCCCGAGTTCGACGAGCGCCTGCGCGGGTCGATGCGCGAGGAGGCGCTGCGCTTCGTGGCGGCGATCATCCGCGAGGACCGCCCGATCCTCGACTTCATCGACGCCGACTTCACCTTCCTCGATGAACGCCTGGCGCGGCATTACGGCATCGCCGGGGTCGAGGGCGCGCGCTTCCGCCGCGTCGCGCTCGACCCGGACGACGGCCGTCGCGGCGGCGTGCTCGGCCTCGCCAGCACCCTGACCGTGACCTCGAACCCGACGCGCACGAGCCCGGTCAAGCGCGGCAAGTGGATCCTGTCCGAGATCCTCGGCGCGCCGCCGGCGCCGCCGCCGCCGGATGTCGGCGACATCGGCGACGAGACCGTCGTCGCCGGCCTCGGCCTGCGCGCGCGCCTCGAAGCGCATCGCGCCAAGCCGGCATGCGCCGGATGCCACGACCGCCTCGACCCGCTCGGCTTCGGCTTCGAGAACTACGACGCGATCGGGCGCTGGCGCGACGCGGACGGCGCCGGCCCGATCGACAGCGCCGGCACGCTGCCCAACGGCGTGACGTTCCGCGGTCCGGTCGAGCTGAAGAAGCTGTTCCTGGCCCGCGGCCGCGATTTCGCGCGCAGCCTGACCGAGAAGATGCTGACCTACGCGCTGGGCCGCGGCCTCGAGGAGTACGACGCGCCGACGGTCGACGCCATCGTCGCCCGCCTCGAGCGCGACGAGTGGCGCTTCTCGTCGCTCATCCTGGGCGTGGTCGAGAGCTATCCGTTCCGCCATCGGCGCGCGCCGTGATCGCGCGGAGGGTGTCCGCATGCTGAGAAGCCGTCGCTCCGTCCTGCGCGGGCTGGGCGCGTGCGTCGCGCTGCCGTGGCTGGAATCGCTGGCCTGGGCCGAGGACCCGGCGGCGCCGGTGAAGCCGCCGGTGCGGCTCGGCTTCTTCTCGGTGCCGAGCGGCATCCACATGGCCGATTGGACGCCGACCAGCGGATCGCTCGACGCGCTGCCGTGGATCCTCGAGCCGGCGCAGCGCCATGCGCGCGCGCTCATGCCGATCACCGGGCTGCGCCACATCCACGGCGAGGCCAATGGCGACGGGCCGGGCGACCACGCGCGCGAGACCGGCGTGTTCCTGACCGGCGCGCAGATCCGCAAGACCCAGGGCACCGATATCCGCTGCGGCGTCTCCGCCGACCAGGTCGCGGCGGCGCAGATCGGACGGCACACCGCGCTGCCGTCGCTCGAGCTCGGCATCGAGGGCGGCGGCAACAACGGCGACTGCGATTCGGGCTACAGCTGCGCGTACACCTCGAACATCTCGTGGCGCACGCCGACCATGCCGATGGCCAAGGAGTGCGATCCGCGCGCGGTCTTCGAGCGCCTGTTCGTCGATCCGCTCGCGCGCGGCGGCGAGCGCGCCATCGCCAGCCGGCGCAGCGTTCTCGACCTGGTGCTCGCCGATGCGCGCCTGCTGAGCGGCGAGCTCGGCGGCAGCGACCGGCGCAAGCTCGACGAGTACCTCGATTCGGTGCGCGCCCTCGAGACCCGCATCGAGCGGCGCGCCGCCGACCGCGCCGCGATTCCCGACCTCGCGCTGCCCGAGAAGCCCAAGGACTTCCCGGAGCACGTGCGGCTGATGTTCGACCTGATCGCGCTGGCGTTCCAGACCGACCGCACGCGGGTCGTCAGCTTCATGTTCGGCAACGGCGGGTCGAACCGCAGCTACGAGCACCTCGGTCTCGCCGGCGGGCACCACGAGCTGTCGCACCACGCGCGGGATCCGGTCAAGGTCGCGCAGATCCGCGCCATCAACCGCCATCATGTCGAGCTGTTCGCGCACCTGCTCGACCGCCTCGCGGCGGTTCCCGAAGGCGACGGCACCCTGCTCGACCACTGCCTGCTGATGTACGGCTCCGGGATCAGCGACGGCGATCGCCACAACCACGACGACCTGCCGATCCTGCTCGCCGGCCGCGGCGCCAGCGTGCGCAGCGGCCGCCACCTGCGCCACGATGGTCGGGTCTGCGACCTGCTCGCGGGGATGCTCGGCCGCGCCGGGGTCACCGCCGATGGCTTCGGCGACAGCGAAGGACGGCCGCTCGACCTGTGAGGGCGCGAAGCGGCGGGCGGCGCCTCAACGCGGCATGAACTGCGGCGCGGCGGCGACCGGCCAGCCGAACCAGTGCGCGACGGCGATGACGACGATGAACAGCGCGCTCGCCATCGCCTCGCCGGCGATCATGCCGATCGCCACCGGCTTGAGGCGGCGGTACACGCCCACGCCGCCGTAGCGCATCACGCCTGCCTTGATCGCCCAGCCGAGGAACATGCTGAAGGCGAGGCGGCCGCTGGCGTAGTTGAACACCGCGAGGAAGCCGATCGGGTGCAGGGGGAACCACGCCCACGCCAGCCGGGCGACGCCGATCGCGCCGATCAGCGCCGCGCCGACGGTGTACGATGCCCACGGCGCCGCCGGCGCCGCACCGCCCTCGCGGGCCGCCACCGTGTCGGCGACCAGGCGCAGCGCGTTCATCACCCCGCCGATGCCGGCGTCGACCGGATGTCCCGAGCCGGTGTAGCTGAACCACAGCATGGTCGCGCCGGACAGCAGCAGCGCGGCGACGACCACGATCAGCAGCAGGGCCGACAGCCGGAAGCGGCGCACGCCGGTGCGCTCGGCGAGGTAGTTGCCGTGCGTCGCGTAGGGCATCAGGCCTTCGCGGTTGTCGGCCAGCAGCGACATGCCGATCAGCGTCAACGGCACTAGCGCCGCTGCCGGCAGGGCGCCGACCAGGCCGACGACGACCGAGCTGATGTGCCAGCCGGGCAGTCCGAAGAAGGGGATCCCGGCCTCGGCGAAGATCCGCGCCAGGACGAGGAAGGCGCCGAGGAACAGCAGCACGACCAGCGCGGCGCCGGCGAGCGTCGCGCCCGCCGCCATCAGCGCCGCGACCATCAGCGCGCTCGCCGCGATCAGCGCACGGCAATACGCGCCGGCATCGCGCAGATCCGGATCCTCCGTGCGCCGGAACGCCGCGCGCAGCGCGCCGAGGTACCACGTCCGGCCCAGCCACAGGATCATCGCGCACCACGCGGCGAAGCCGCCGACCCCGGCCTGGTCGTACCACTGGTGCTGCATCGGCACGCCGCCGCGGGTCAGCGCCAGGTGCAGCAGGTTCAGCGCGATCCACGACACCCACAGGCTGAAGGACAGGTCGAGCGGCAGGAAGAACGCGACGGCGATGACGCTGAACCAGATCGACCAGTTGAAGAACCACCACCAGCTGTGGACGTCCATCCACGGCTCGCCCATGAACAGCGGCCAGACCGCGATGGTCATGGTCAGACCGACGGGGAACCAGCCCGAGTCGGCGGCCGCCTTCCAGCACAGCAGCAGCAGCGTGACGACGAAGCCGAGGCGGAAGCCGCGCTCGCTGAAGATCGGCGCGAAGCGGCGCCCGGCGTGCGGCTCGGCGATGAACGACAGGGTGACCTCGGCGAGCGGGTAGGGCAGGCGCTCGTGGTGGATCCACTGCCGCTGCACGATGCCCGCCAACGCCAGCAGCGCCGCGAGGGCGCCGATCAGCAGCGGCAGCCAGCGCAGCGCCGGCCCGATCCACGCGTCCCACGGCACCGCCTGCGGCTCGACCGCCAGGACGGTCGCGCCGCCCGCGCTCTGCCCGGCGCGCAGCCCGGCCAGCGGCGAGCCGTCGAGCGCCAGAGCCCCCGCCGGCGCGGCGGTCAGCGCGTTCGCGCGCCAGGCCAGCGCGCGGTGCTCGCCGCGCTCGTCGCGCCAACTGACGAACGTACGGTGGTCGACGCGGCCGCTGGTGTCGTTGCCGGTGAAGTAGCGGTCGACCACCGCGCGGTATTCCGGATCGCCGGTGTCGACGGCGCCGGTCTCGGACAACGCCGCGAACATGCCGGTGGGCAGCGCCCAGCGCGTCGCCTCCGGCCCCGGTACGGACAATGGCGCGAGCAGGCGGTCGGTCGCCAGCGCCTTGCCGGCGCCGGCGACGCTCGCGGTGAACGAGCGCATCAGCCCACCGGAGACCACCCCGCCGACCGCGAGGACGCAGGCCACGACCACCGCCAGCTCGGCGCTGGCCAGCCGCCGGCGACCGAGCCAGGGATTGAGCGCGCCGAGCAGCAGGGCGATCGCCGTCGCCACGCAGGGGTTGTAGTTGTTGTAGAGGGGCGTGTTGCCCAGCCACCAGTCGTTGAGCGGCGTCAGGACCGCCAGGACGCACCCGAGCAGCCCTCCGATAAGGCACGCGCGGGCCGTCAGCGCGCGCCCGACGATCGCCGACGCGGTCGGCGGGGCGTTCATGGCGGTCGAACCAGACCGTCGCGGATGACCTTGCTGCACACGATTACATTTGGTACCGGGCCAGCGACCGTCGCGTTGCCTCGGATCTCGATCGTCTGGGTGCCGGGCGATCGCGGCGCGGCGTGCGCCGCGCCAGGAGCCTAAGCGTCGAGCAAGGACGGCGCCTCCGATCGCGCAGCGACCCGCCGCCCGGTTAGGATCCGAGGCGGAGGAATTCGCATGACCTTCCTGCTCTTCGGCCTCCTCATCGTCCCAGCGGTGCTGCTGCTGGGCGGCCTCATCGTCTGGATCGCGAACGACCGGCGTGATCGGCGGACGCGGCTCTGAGCGTCAGACGGCGGCGAACGCCTCGTCGAGGAAATCGTAGGCGCGCTCGCGTATCGGCTGCGGCAGGGAGTGCCCGCCGGTGAACTCGAGGTAGCGGAACGCGTCCGCGCGGCGGTGCAGCGCGTAGACGCGCCGGATCGCCCGCGCGGTCGCGCGCATCCCGTCGAGCGGGAACCACGGATCGCGCGTCGCGCCGATCATCATCAGCGGGCGCGGTGCCATGAGCGCGCAGAGGTCCGGCTGATCGCCGTGGGCGAGGATCCCGGGGAAGTAGTAGTACGGCGAGTGGCCATCGAGCGCGCTGCCGCCGCCCGGACCCGGCGCGTCGAACAGGCTGGTCCACGTGGTCAACCCGCACACCGGAGCCGCCGCGGCGATGCGGCGGTCGAAGGCGGCCAGCATCCACGCATGGGTGCCGCCCTGCGACACGCCGAAGGTGGCGATGCGGCGGCGGTCGACGTCGCTGCGCGCGGCGACGACGGTCAGCACCCGGCGCAGGTCGTCGAGCGACTGGCCCAGCGCCGGGCGGCCCTCGCCGATGCAGGGGTAGAACGGATGCAGCGCGACGCGCGCGTCGATGATCGCCGCGTTCCAGCCGCGGGCGACGACCTCGTGCGCGTAGCGCGACTCGACCCGCGCGACGTCGTCGCCCGAGCCGGGCAGGCAGAGCACGGTCGGGCGGCGTCGCTCCGGCCCGAGCGGTCGCAGGAAGGCCAGCTTCGCCCAGGTGTGCGCGCCGGTGCGGACGTCGATCTCCTCGCGCGTGGCATCGGCGAGGCGCGAGGTGCCGACCCGGCGCACCGCCAGCGGCCGGCAGCGGGCCGCGGACGCCGGCATGGCGTTGAGGCGGACGAAGGCGGCGCTCAGGCGCTTCGCCGCCGCCGCCCACGCCGGGAGGCTGCGGCTGCTGGTCGCGGGATCGGCGCGCGGCCGCGGCGGCAGCGGCACCGGGAAGCGCACCGCGGTGGTCGCCGGTCGCGTCGCGCGCGCCAGCGCGCGCAGGAGCGCCGCTTGCGGCTGGTCGATGACCACCGGCCGCGGGGCGATGGTCGCGGCTATCGCCGTGAGGTCGGCGACATGGGCGATGCCGGGTATGGCGAGCGCGTACGGCGCGGCCTCGCCGAGCTCGATCGGCGTCGTCGCGATGACGCCGGCGACGCGCCCGTCCAGCGCGGCGAGCAGGATCGCCGCGGTCGCCGCCGCGTCCGTGCCGACGACCCACGGCGCCAACGCATGGACCTGCGCCACGGCGCCGATCGCGATGGCCGCCTCGGCGACGACGTCGCCGAGCGCGCACGAGCCTTCGATCACGCGCCGCTTGTTGTGCGCCATCGACAGCGCGCGCAGCGCCGGCAGATCGACGACCGCGACGATGAACCCCGCCCGCGCCAGCGTCGCGCGCAGCGCGTCGCCCGACAGGACCAGCGCCACGCCGCGCGGCGCGCCGGCCGGATGGGTCAGGCGCAGGACGATGTCGGCGCCATCCCAGCCGGCGCCCGGCACGCGCACCAGGCCGCGGCCGACGCGCATCGCCGATGCCGGCGCCCCGCGCGTCAGCCGCAGGCCGAGGCAGCGCGCGAGGTCGGCGCGCAGCGCTTCGGCCGATCGCCGCCGGCGCCGCCGCCCGCGCAGCTCGCGCTCGTGCGCGCGCGCCCAGGCGCGATCCGCCGCGGCGAAGCGGCGGTAGTCGGGGAAGCCGTGCGCGTCCGGCGGCGTGGCGTTGCGCGGGAAGACCTCAGGCGCCGGCACGGCGCGCCGCGACCTCGCGCCACAGCGCGCGGACCTTGTGCACGTAGTGCGGGAAGGCGCGCTCCGGCGACTCGATCTCGGGATGCCACTTCTTCTCCCACTCGAAGCTGAAGTAGCCGGAGAAGCCGTCGGCCGCGAACTTGGCGAGGATCTCCTTCACCGGCAGGTCGCCGGCGCCGAGCATCACGTAGTGGACCTTGCCGTCGCCGGTGTCGTAGCCGTCCTTGAGGTGGCAGTAGGCGATGTGGTCCTTGATCGTCGCGTAGGTCGTCTGCCACGACTCGCGCTTGGCGTGGAAGGCGTTGTTGATGTCGTAGACGATGCCGAAGCCGGCCGGGCAGGCGATGCGGTCGACCAGGCCGATCACCGCGGCGCCGGCGCACCAGTCGTCGTGGATCTCGAGCGCGATGCGCACGCCCTTCGCCGCGGCCTCCTGCGCGACCGGGCGGATCGCGTCGGCGACCCGCTTGGTCATCGCCGCGTGGTCGGCGCCTTCGGGGATCTGGCCGGCGAAGGTGCGCACGTACTTCGCGCCGACGCCGTGCGCGATCGCCACCAGCTTGCGCAGCAGCGCCTGGTTCTCGGCGACCGTGGCGTCGTCGAGGAAGGCGAACTTGGTGTAGCCCTTGATGCTGATGATCTTCGCGCCGCGCGCGGCGAACAGCGCGGCGACCCGCGCCACCTCGGCCGGCGAGGCGTCGGGCGAGAGGTGGTTGCCGTCGGCGTGCGTGCGCAGCTCGACGCCGTCGTAGCCGAGCGTCCGCGCGTTGTCGGCGATCTGCTCGAGCGTCCAGTCGGGGCAGCCGAGGGTCGAGAATGACAGCTTCATGGTGGTTCCTTCAGCGCGCGGCGGCGGTGGTGGCGGTGGGTCGCGGCGCCGCGGCGCCGGCGATCAGGCGTTCGAGCTGGCGCTGGTACTCGGCCCCGTCGAGCGGCAGGCGCACGGTGCGCTCGGTCACGCTGGACATGATCATGGCGTTGGCCAGCTCGACGGAGCGGATGCCCTCCGACGCCGGGGCGAGCAGGGGCGCGCCGTCGAGGATCGCCGCGACGAAGTTGCGGGTGATGTTGTTGTGCTCGCCGCCGCCGGCGGGGAAGGGGACGTCGACCTTCCAGGTCTCGGGGCGGGCGAAGCGCTCGGGCGTGGTGCGGCAGAACTCGCTCATCGGGACGACGTTGCGCAGCCACGTCATGCGTCCGTCCTCGATCACCACGCGGCCGCGCTCGGCGGCGATCTCGAGGCGATCGGTGCCGGGCGCCTCGCCGGTCGACGCGACGAACACGCCGCTCGCGCCATCGGCGAACTCGAGCTGCGCGGTGACCTCGTCCTCGACCTCGATCGGGTGGAACGCGCCGAAGCGGCAGCGCGCCTGCACGGCGACCGGCATGCCGAACAGCCACTGCAGCAGGTCGAGGTGGTGCGGGCACTGGTTGACCAGGACGCCGCCGCCTTCGCCGCGCCAGGTCGCGCGCCAGCCGCCCGACGCGTAGTAGGCGTTGGTCCGGAAGCACTCGGTGATGATCCAGTTGATGCGGCGGATCGCGCCGAGCTCGCCGCCGTCGATCAGCGACTTGAGCTTCGCGAAGCGGGTCAGCGTGCGCAGGTTGAACATCACGCCGAAGCGCTGGCGCTGGTCCGGCCGGCGGTCGTACGCGGCGAGCAGGCGTTCGCAGTCGGCCTTGTGCACCGCCAGCGGCTTCTCGATCAGCACGTGCAGGCCGTTGGCCAGCGCATCGATGCCGACGGTGACGTGGTCGTAGTGCGGCGTCGCGATCAGCACGGCGTCGATCGTGCCGGAGCGGATCATGGCGGCGGCGTCGGCGAAGCGCGCGACCTTGTCGAACGACGCGAGGCGGGCGGGATCCGGATCGGCGACGGCGGCGAGCGTCGCGCGGGGGACGGAGCCCTCGGCGAGCCAGTTCGCGTGCGATTGGCCCATGGTGCCGACGCCGACGACACCGAAGCGGACGACCGGGGATGCTGGGTTCATGCGCGGATGATAGGCGCGCGGAGGCCGCGCTCCTAGTCGGGGACGATCGCCCAGGTGCTCAAAACGATCACCGGCATAAGCCCCCGTGCCGGGGCGGCTTCGGAACGGCGACGTGATCGTCAGGGGAACGCGGAAGCCCGGCGCGCCGCGCGCGGCGGGGCGGGTCACTGCCAGGCGCGGCCGCCGGCGCGGCGGTAATCGGTCGGCGTCACGCCGACCGCGCGCCGGAACAGGCGCGCGAAATGGCTGAACGAGGCGATGCCGACCTGGTTGGCGATCTGCGACACCGACAGCGTGCTCTCGACCAGCAGCGACTTGGCGCGCGCCAGGCGCATCTCGGTGAGGCGTTCGAGGACGGTCGCGCCGGTGGCGGCGCGGACCACGCGGCCGAGGTGCGGCTCGGAGAGGTGGACCGCCGCGGCGACCTCGCGCCGCGTCACGGTGCGGTGCAGGTTGCGCGCCAGGAACGCGTCGGCGCGCGCGACGACGTCGCGCTGCCCGGCGGCGTCGAGCGGGGCCGGCGTGCTGGCGGCGAGCGCGGCCTGCGCGCCGCGCTTGAGACCGATGAGCAGCCGGACGGTGAGCGCGGCGACGAGGTGATCGCTGTCGCCGCCCGGCGTGCGCAGCTCGGCGCACAGCGCGCGCAGGTCGTCGCGATGGTCGCCCGGCACGCGGATCACGCGCGCGGCGATCGCCTCGAGCCCGAGGCCGCGATCGCTGAAGTTGCCGACCACGTAGCCCGGCGCCTTGTGGCGGCACCACGTCTCGCGCACGCACCCGGGCGCCACCAGCACGGACTGCTCCGGCCCGAGCGCGTGCGGCACGCCGTCGATGGCGATGGTCATGTCGCCGTGCACGCACACGAACCACTGCCAGGTGCGGTGGCGGTGCGCCGCGAAGTGGTAGTCGGGACCGGCCTCCTTGTAGAACAGCGAGACGTCGCCGACCGGCACGCGCGCCTCGTCGGCGCGGTAGCCGCGCGACTGGCGCACGACGCGGACCGGTCGGGCCCGCGGCATCAGCGCGCCACGTTCAGCGCCAGCACCGCGCCGGTGCCGATCGCCCACGCCGTCCAGAACAGCATGACCAGCAGCCAGGTGCCCGGCTTCTCGCTGCGCCGGGCGCGGAACGCGCGCATGCGCACGAGGCCGGTCCGCCACCCGGCGAGCAGATTGAACAGCGCGTACGCGAGCAGCGACCCCATCGCCGCGATGGCGGCTTCGCGCTTCCACGCCGGACCGGCGGTCTCGGCGACGATGAACGCCGCGAGGCACACCGCGACCACCGCGATCACCGCGACCAGGTGCAGGCGGTCCCAGGGCTCGGGCGGCGCGTTCACGGCGCGGCGATCAGCGGCGCGAGGAAGTCGCTGACCCGATCCCACACCCGCGGCAGCCCCTCGTGGCCGAAGTCCGGATAGACGAGCAGCTCCTTCGGCGCCGTGATCTTGTTGTACGCGGCGAACTGCGTCGACGGCGGCGTGATCGCGTCCATCAGCCCCACCGGCATCAGCACGCGCGCGCGGATGCGCGGCGCGAGGTGCTGGACGTCGATGTAGCCGAGGCGCGTGAACACCTCCTTCTCGCGCGCGTGCAGCGGGTCGTACTGGCGGAACCAGGTCTTGAGCTCGCCGTACGCGTCCTTGGCCAGGTCCATCTCCCACACCCGCTGGTAGTCGGCGAGGAACGGGTAGAGCGCCGCGGCGCGCGCGATGCGCGGCTCGAGCGCCGCGCACGCCAGGGTCAGCGCGCCGCCCTGCGATCCGCCCGCGGCCGCGATGCGCGCGGCGTCGACCTCGGGCAGCGCCATGACCACGCGCGCGAGCTGCGCGGTGTCGAGGAAGATGTCGCGGAACAGCAGCTTCGCGGGCGATGCGTCGTCGAGGCCGCGGATGATGTGGCCGTTCAGCGTGGTGCCGCGCACGCCGCCGCGGTCCTCGGACAGGCCGCCCTGGCCGCGGCAGTCGAGCGCCGCGACGCAGTAGCCCTGGCAGACCCACGCCAGCTTGTCGTGCCAGTCGCCGCTCGATCCGCTGTAGCCGTGGAAGAGCAGCAGCGCCGGGCGCTTGCCGACGCTCTTCGCCGGACGCAGGTACTTGGCGTGGATGCGCGCGCCGCCGACGCCGTCGAACCACAGGTCGAAGCACTCGACGCCCGCGGCGCGGAAGTCGGCCGGCACCAGCTCGGCGCGCGGTTCGGTGCGGCGCTGCTCCGCGAGCGAGGCGTCCCAGAACGCGTCGAAGTCGTCGGGGCGCGGGTTGCGGCCCTGGTACTTCAGCAGGTCGTGCATCGGCATGTCGAGCATCGGCATGGGCGTCTCCGGCGCGCGTTGTCGATCGCTCGAGGCGCCGTGCAAGGCGCCTGCCCGCGCGCGCGCCGCCGGCACGCGCGCGCACGGCGAACCGTTCGCGCGTCGCTCGGACGATGGTCGGCATTTACAGGCGAACCGCGGTGGCGAACGTCGGCCGCCATGACCGCCCGCGTCCTCCTGGTCGAGAACGATGACCGCGGCTACCGCGCGGCCTTCCGCGACGTCGCGTTGAGCGAGCTGCCGCCGGGCGACGTGCTCGTCCGCGTGCGCTATTCATCGCTCAACTACAAGGACGCCCTGGCGGTCACCGGCGCGGGCAAGGTCGTGCGCCGCTTCCCGATGGTGCCCGGCATCGATCTGGTCGGCGAGGTCGTCGACGCGGCTGCCGGCTTCGCCGGCGGCCAGATGGTGCTGTGCACCGGCCAGGGCCTCGGCGAGACGCGCTGGGGCGGCTACGCGACGCATTGCCGGCTGCCCGCCGATCACCTCATCGCCCTGCCCGAGGGCTTCGATGCCTTCCAGGCGATGGCGATCGGCACCGCCGGCTTCACCGCCATGCGCTGCGTGATGGCGCTCGAACGCCACGGCGTCGCGCCGGGCGGTCGGCCGCTGATCGTCACCGGCGCCGGCGGCGGCGTGGGCTCGCTCGCGGTGCTGATCGCCACGCGTCTCGGCTTCGCCGTGACCGCGGTCAGCGGCCGGCGCGAGATCGAGCCGTGGCTGCGCGAGCTCGGCGCGAGCGCGTTCGTCGAGCGCCAGGGCCTGGCCGCTTCCGGTCCGGCGCTGGCGTCCGAGCGCTGGTGCGGCGGCGTCGACGCCGTCGGCGGCGCGATCCTGGCCAACCTGCTGGCGCAGGTCGCGCACGGCGGCGCGATCGCCTGCTGCGGCATGGCGGCGGCGCCCGAGCTGCCGACCACCGTGTTCCCGTTCATCCTGCGCGAGGTCGCCCTGCTCGGCATCGCCTCGGGCGCCACGCCGCCGGCGCAGCGCGCCGAGACCTGGCGCCGCCTCGCGCGCGACCTGCCGCGCGAGCGCCTCGCCGCCGTCGCCAGCGTCGCCGGCCTGTCGCGCGTCGCCGACCTGGCGCGCGACGTGCTCGCCGGACGCGTGCGCGGTCGCTACGTCATCGACGTCGCCGCCTGATTCAGCGGCCGCCGGGGGGCGGCAGCGCGTCGTCCGCGGGACGCAGCGCCGCGAGGTCGTCCGCATCGGCCGGCTTGGCCGGTGTGCCGTCGCGGGCCGCGACCGGAGCGCGCGCGCGTCGCGCCTCGTCGCGCTGGCGGCGCGCATCCTCGCCCGCCGCCGCGGCGGCGACCGGCTTGCCGGCGGCATTGAAGCCGAGCTGGTACGCCGTCCACGCCGCCAGGCCCAGCCACAGCAGATCGTACGCGCCGAAGCTGCCCTTGAGCATCGCCGGCCGCAGTTCCGCCGCGAGGGTCTCGCGGAACGCTGCCATCTCCTGGTCCACCGCCGCGGCGCGCGCGGCGCGCTCCTGCGGATCGAGCGCCGCGTGGCGCGCGCGCGCCTCGGTCAGGATGGCGGCGGGAAGTTCCTCATCCTCGTCGTCCGAGAGCGCGATGCCGCGTTCCTCCATGATCTCGTAGCCGATGCGGCTGATGACGATCTCCTCGGTACCCTGCGTCTCGCTGGCCATCTCGCTCTCGAAGGCCGAGGCGCGCCAATCGACCACCAGGTACTTGCCGAGCACCACGCCGCCGAGGGCGAGCGCCGCCGCGGCGAGGCCGACCGGTACCGGCGCGCCGCCCTTGGCCTTCACCGCCACGCCGACACCGGTCAGGAAGCCGACGCCCCAGGCGATCCAGCCGATCTCGTAGTCGGTCGCATAGCCGATGCCGGCCCAGGCCAGCGCACCGATGACCGCGCCGATGGCGCCGCCGACGAGACAGGTGAGCGGGATCATGGCGGGCTCCAGGGCGCCGACGGTGCGCTGCGGCGGGTGAAATCAACCTGTTCCGGTCAGCCACCAGATCGTCGCGCCGGCCGCGACGCTCGCGGCCAGGACCCAGCCGAGCGCCACCCGCCAGCGGATCAGCGCCGCCCCGGCCGCCAGCGCGATCGCGGCGGCGTACGGGTCGAATGTGCTCCACGCCGGCACCTCGATGGTCAGCGCGCCGACGGCGAGAACGTCGTGGCGCGCGAACAGCACGTGCAATGCGAACCACCAGGCGAGGTGGGCGATGACCCCGACCACCGCGGCCGTGACGCCGCCCAGGGCGTTGGCCAGGCGCGGCATGCCGCGTGTCCGCTCGATCCATGGCGCGCCGGCGAAGATCCACAGGTAGGACGGCATGAACGTCGCCCAGCACGCGACCGCCGCGCCGGCGCTGCCGGCCAGCAGCGGCGTCCAGCCCGCATGCCGCGCCGCGCCCAGGAAGCCGACGAACTCGAGCACCAGCACGAGCGGCCCGGGGGTGGTCTCGGCCAGGCCGAGGCCGTCGACCATCTCGCTCGGCGTCAGCCACGCCGCGGCCACCGCGTGGTCGGCGACGTAGGGCAGGACCGCGTAGGCCCCGCCGAAGGTCACGATCGCCGCACGGCTGAAGAACCAGGACTGCGCGCTCAGCACGTGCTCCGGGCCGAGGGTCCACGCCAGGACCGCGAGCGGCGCCAGCCACAGCGCCAGCCAGACGGCGGCGGTGGCCGCCGTGCGTCGCGCCAGGCGGCGGCGCTCGCCGGGCGCTGCCGGGAGTGCCGGCGGACGCTCGACAGCCGACATCGGCACGAGCGCGCCGAACGCCGCCGCGAGCGCGATGACCACGGGAAACGGCAATGCTAGCAGCGCGAGCGCCACGAAGGCGGCCGCCGCCAGCAGCCAGCGCCAGCGGCTGGTGAGCGCGCGCCGCGCGACCCGGACCAGCGCGGCGGCGACCACGGCGATGACCGCGGCCTTCAGCCCGTACCCCAGCGCCTCGACCACCGCGCTGCCGTGCCAGTGCACATACGCGCAGCACAGCAGCCACATCGCCAGCGCGCCGGGCAGGACGAAGAGCGCGCCGGCGATCACCCCGCCGAGCTGGCCGCGCAGCAGCCAGCCGGCGTAGCACGCCAGCTGCTGCGCCTCGGGTCCGGGCAGCAGCATGCAGTAGTTCAGCGCGTGCAGGAACCGCGCTTCGTCCAGCCACTTCCGCTCGTCCACCAGCACCCGGTGCATCACCGCGATCTGGCCCGCCGGACCGCCGAAGCTGGCCAGGCCGATGCCGAGGAAGGTCGCGACCAGCGACCTGAGCGGCGGCGATCCGGTGGGCGCGTCCATGCGCGCACCGTGCGATGTCGATCCTCGCGCGCCATGCATGGACGCCGCTCGGCGACGCATCTATGCTCGTGCCCGAACCCCGACCTGGAGGCCTCATGGCACGCAAACAGACCAAGCGCGCGGCGAAGCGCGGCGGCCCCGCCGCGACGTCGAAAGCCGCGAAGAAGAAGGCGGCGCCGAAGCGGGCCGGGTCGGGCCGCGCCGCCGCGGGCAAGATCATGAAGAAGAAGGTCGCCGCGAAGGCGGGGCCGACGAAGGGGGCCAGGAAGGTCGCGGCGAAGGCGACGGCGAGGAAGACGTCCGCGAAGAAGTCCCCGGCGAAGAAGTCCTCGGCAAAGAAGGCCGCTCCCAGGAAGACCGCGGCCCGGACGAGCACGACCAGGCCCGCCGCCGCGGCGGCCCCGGTGGCGGCTCCGGCGATGGCCAGGCCCGCTCCGGCGCCCGTCAAGCCGGCGGCTGCGCCCAAGCCCGCGCCGGCGCCGATGCCCGCTCCCGCTCCCGCACCGGCGGCGGACGCCGACGCGCGGCGCGCCGCGCTGAACGAGCCGGAGGAGCTCGACGCCGAGGATCTCGGTACGGCGATGTCCGACGACGAGGACGAGGCCGCCGTCTCCGAGGACGACGAGGTCGAGGGCGACGAGGACGAGACCGCGGACGACGACGAGGTCTGAATCGCGCGCGGCGCTCGTCGCGACCCGGCGGGCGCCGCGCGGCTGTAACGACCTTGTCCGTTCGCGCGGAGCAAGCGGACGCGGACGCGCATGATGAGGCGCTGGGGAGGCGGCCATGACGCAGCCTGACAGACTCTCAGTGCGCGTCGTCTCCCCGATCTCGCCCGAGGAGGCGGCCGCCCTGCTCGGCGATCCGATGCTACGCGGGGAATGCGATACGCGCGGTGTCGCGCTCGAGCCGATCGTCGCCGCCCTGCGGCATCCCGCCGAGGAGCGCCTGCGCCGCGCCGACCTGGAATCGGAGCACCAGACCTTCTTCCGGTTCCTCGACGCCCTCGGCCGGCGCGGGATCCGCTTCGTGGTCATCGGCGGGCTGGCGGCGCGGATCTACGGCTCCACCTTCCCGACCGAGGACTGCGACATCTGCCACGCGCGCGACGAGGAGAACCTGCGGCGTCTCGCCACCTTCCTGCGCGAGATGACCGCCGAGTTCCGCCGTCTGCCGGCGAACGCGCCCGCCGAGCTCAGCGCGGCGGTCTTCGCCACCGAGACCGATTTCGTGTTCACCACGCCGTGGGGCAAGTTCGACCTGATCGGCGAATTCACCGGTGTCGGCCGCTACGAACAGGCGATCGACGGCTCGGTACCGCTGCGCCTCGGCAGGCACCGCGCGCGCGTCCTCGCCATCGACAAGCTGTCCAGCGCCAAGAAGTCGACCGGTCGCGACAAGGACCAGCGCGTCCACCAGGAGCTCGAGGTCGTGCGCGTCGCGCGCGGACTGCTCGATCGCGCGACCAGCAAGGCCGGATGAGCGGCCATGGCGATCGCGCTCTCCCCCGATGTCGCGCGGGTCCTCGGCTGGTTCGCCCAGGGCTCGCTGATCCGGCCGCGCGCCGCGGGCCGCGCCGACGTCGTCGACCTGGTGCACGCGGTCGCCGCGATCTGCGGCGTCGACGGCCTGGTCCAGCCGGGCGACCGCGCCAGCGCGCTCAAGGCGGTGATCGGCGAGCACGACCACGTGGTGTTCGTGCTCGTCGATGGGCTGGGCCACGCGCTGCTGCGGCATCTCACGGCGACGGCGCGCGCCGGCTTCCTCGCGGCGCACGAATACCAGTCGCTCGAAGCCGTGTTCCCGTCGACCACCGCCGCGGTGCTCACCTCGATGGCCTCGGGGACGCATCCCAGCCAGCACGGCGTGCCCGGCTGGTGGACGCACTTCGCCGAGCTCGGTTGCACCGCCGAGACCCTCGGCTTCGTCGAGCGCTTCAGCCGCCGGCCGATGACCGAGCTCGGCGCGCGCGTCGAGGAGGCGTTCGCCGAGCCCAGCCTGATGCCGCGCTTCCGCCACGAGCCGCTGGTCGTGACGCGCGACTACATCGCCGGCAGCATCTATTCGACGTGGTGGGCGGGCGGCTGCCCGAGCGTCGCCTACACCAGCTTCGAGGATGGCGTCGACCGCGTCCTGGCGCGGGTCGCGAGCGCGACCACGCCGACCTACACCTACCTGTACCTCAACCAGCTGGACGGCATCTGCCACAAGCACGGCATCGACCACGCGCAGACCAACTCGACCTTCGCCGCGATCGACCGCGAGATCGCGCGCCTGCACGCCGGGCTGCGCGGACGCGCGCGCCTCGTCGCCACCGCCGACCACGGCCACGTCAACGCCGGCGACGACTGCGTCCTGGCCCACGACCATCCGCTGATCGGCGAGCTCCTGGCGCCGCCGAGCGCCGAGGCGCGCACGCCGGTCTTCCACGTCCGCCCCGGTCGCCACGACGAGTTCCGCGCGCGCTTCGCCGACGAGCTCGGCGAATGGTTCGCGGCGCTGGCCATCGACGAGGTCGAGGAGCTCGGCCTGCTCGGGCCCGGTCCGCTGTCGGCGCGCGCGCGTCGCCGCTTCGGCGACTACGTCGGAGTCTCGGAGCATCCGCACACGCTGACCTACGTCCCGGCCGGCGGTTCGGCGCACCGCAACCGCGGCGTGCACGCCGGGCTCACGCCCGATGAGATGCTGGTGCCGTTGATCCTCGGCTGAGCCTGTCCTCGCGCTTCGCGCTTCGCGCTTCGCGCCTCGCGCCTCGCGCCTCGAGCTTCGTGCTTCGTGCTTCGCGCTTCGCGCTTCGCGCGGCGCGGCGCTCACCCGCGCATGACGATGCCACCGTCGACCGTCACGGTCGTCCCGGTGATGAACGACGCCGCGTCGCTGAGCAGGAACGCCGTGGCATCGGCGACGTCGCCGGGCTGGCCGATCCGCCCGAGCGGGAACGACGCCGCGACCTTCTCGCGTCCGAGCTTCTCCAGGCTCGCCGCCGCCATGTCGGTCTCGGTCCACGCCGGCGCGACGCAGTTGACGCGCACCGCGAGCGGCGCCAGCTCGTGCGCCATGCACTTGGCGAGCATGATCTGCCCCGCCTTGCTCACGCAGTAGGCCGCCGACCCGCCGCCGCCGCCGCTCTGGCCGGCGGTCGAGGTGTAGATCACGATCGATCCGCCGCGTCCATGCCCGAGATGGCGGCGCGCCGCGCGGATCGCGAGCATCGTGCCGCGCAAGTTGGTGGCCATCGTCCGTTCCCAGAAATCGACGGTCATCGCCTCGATGGCGCGGTGCTCGAAGATGCCGGCGGAGATCACCACGCCGCGCAGCTCGCCGCAGCGCGCGACAGCGCCGTCGGTCGCCGCGTCGACCTGGCGTTCGTCGGCGACGTCGCAGGCGAGCGCGACGCCGCCGATCTCGCGCGCCAGCGCCTCCGCCTTCGCCGCCTCGGCGCGGTAGGTCAGCGACACGCGCGCGCCCAGCGCGGCGCAGCGGCGCGCGCTGGCGGCGCCGATCCCGCGGCTGCCGCCGACGATCAGGATGTGCCGTCCGGCGAGGTCGATCACGATGCGCTCCGCGGCGTCGTCGAGAACGCCAGCGCGCGGTGGTCGATGTAGCTGCCGCGTCCGACGCTCTCCGGGGCGCCGAGCAGGCTGCGCTGCAGCGGCGTCACCGCCGCCAGGCTCTCGGCGCTCCACGACTCCGGGCGCGTCACCGGCGGCACGCCGCTGGCGATGTAGACGTTGGCGTAATGCACCTGGATCAGGTAGCGACGGCGCGGTCCCTGGTTGCGCGCGGCGCCGTGCCAGATCTCGCTGCGGAACAGCAGGCAGTCGCCCGCGTCGACCAGCGCCAGCTCCGGCGCGCGCCCACGCCACGCGACCTCGTCGCGCGGCGGGCGGCCGGCGCGATGGCTGCCCGGGATGAGCAGCGTCGGTCCGAACTCGGGCGTGAGATCGTCGAGGTAGAAGTGCGCGGTGGCGACGAACGCCGGCATGCGCACGCGCGGATCGGCGGCGACGTCCTCGGGCAGCTGCATCGGGATGTAGTCCGCGTGCAGACCCATCGCGCGGCCGGGACCGGTGACCCACAGGCTGCCGCCGATCACCTGGCAATCGGCGCCCAGCACGGCGCGCGCCGCAGCCACCACGGCGGGCCGGTCGATCAGGCGCAGGAACGCCGGATCGCGATGGTAGGCGGCGCCGACGTGCTTGTTGAAGCACCATTGCGGCACCTCGTACCGGGCATCGTCGCCGCCCAGGCCGTCGATCCACGCGCGCAGCGCCGCGACCTCCTCGGCGCCGAACACCTTGGGCAGCACCACGTAGCCATCGCGATCGAGCGATGCGGCGCAGTCGGCGGCGGTCGCGTGCGGCGGTCGCGCCGCGCGCGCGAACGGTCCGGTCGGCATGCAGTCGCCGAACGACTTGTGCAGGAAATGCCCATCGGCTGACGGGGCGGGGGCTTCGGCGACGGGATTGGCGTGGACGACCATGGCTTCCTCCTCCGCGCCCCGGGATTAGCGTTATCCCATCGCCGGCGCGGTTCCGCCCAGCATAACCAACGGCATGCGGCATTGTCCATGCGATCGATCCCGAACGACATTTGCAGGATCCCAGCCAGGGACCGGCGTCGCGACGGGCGCGGCTTCAGCCAGATCAACGTCGGCTTCCGCGAGTGCCCCCCGTTCCTCGGCCTCGGCATCGGCGCCGCCGGCATCGACGACGTCGGTCCGGGCGCGGACGTCACCCTGACCGCCGGCGCCGCGCGCGTGACCTTCGCCTGTCTCGACGGCATGGGGCGCATCGGCATCGGCGGACGTTGGCACGACTGGCGTCCCGGTCACGCGGTGCTGCTGCCGGCCGGCGCGCGCTGCCGCTACGCGCACGCGCGCGGCCGCTGGCGCTTCGCCTGGGTGTGCTGGCGCGATGCGCGCCTCCAGCCCGCGGCGCAGCCGACGCTGCGCGCGTGGGACGGCGCCGGCCTGGGCGAGTCCATCACCGGCTGCTGGCGCGAACGCCATGCGCTCGATCCGGCCGCGATGCACCACTGGGCGACGCTGGTCGCGCTGATCGCGCGCCGCGCCGAGGCGCCGGTGGACGATCCGCGGCTGAGCGCGCTGGCGGCCGCGGTCGACGCCGACCTGGCCCAGCCGTGGACGCTCGGCGATCTCGCGCGGCTCGCGGGTTGCGGCATCGAGACCCTGCGCGGCCTGGTGCACGCGGCCGCCGGCGTCAGCCCGGTCGCCTGGCTGGCGCGCCGCCGCATGCGCCGCGCCGCGGCGCTGATCGCCGGCAGCGACCTGGCGATCACGGCGATCGCCGAGCAGGTCGGCTACGGCAACGCCTTCGCGTTCTCGGTCGCGTTCAAGCGCGCCATGGGCGTGCCGCCGAGCGTCTACCGCGGCGAGCGCACCGGCCGCTTCCTGATCCCCGGCGATCCATTGGGCCGCGCGCCGTCGCGCGGCGGCGTGGGCGTCGGCCGACGGCGTTGACCGCGCCGACAGCGGCAGTGGCGTCGCCGTCGATCGGCGCTCAACTCCCGCCCATGCCCATGCAACGCTGGCTGATGAAGAGCGAGCCCGACGTCTTCTCGATCGACCACCTGGCGAAGGTCGGCACCGAACCGTGGACCGGCGTGCGCAGCTTCCAGGCGCGCAACTACATGATGGCGATGAAGGCCGGCGATCGCGTGCTGTTCTACCATTCCAGCGCGGTGCCGAGCGGCGTCGCCGGCGTGTGCGAGGTGGTGCGCGAGGCCTATCCCGACCACAGCGCCTGGCAGGCGGGCGGCGATTACTTCGACGCCAGGAGCACGCCGGAGAAACCGCTGTGGCGGATGGTCGACGTGCGCTTCGTTGCCCGGCTGCCGCGCCTGGTGCCGCTCGACGAGCTCAAGGCGATCCCGGAACTCGCCGGCATGATGCTGTTCTCGCACTCGCGGCTGTCGGTGCAGCCGGTCGACCCGCTGCACTACGATCTGATCCTGCGCCTCGCGGCGCGTCCGCCGCAGGTCGGCGGCTCGCCCAAGGCTGCCTCGCGCGTGAAGCCGACGAAGCCGACGAAGCCGACGAAGCCCACGAAGGACAAGGCCCCCAGGGCGACGAAGCCCAAGGCGACGAAGGGCACGGCGACGAAGGGCAGGGTGACGAAGGGCAGGGCGAAGCGCTGACCTAGCGGTCCTTCGCGGCGTCGCCCGCGATGTCGATCAGCGTCAGGGAATAGGGCGGCAACCGACGTCGCAGCGACTGCGCGATGGTCGCGATCTCCGGTCCGGGCAGGTCGGCCTGCGCCGGGGTCACGCCGCGCGCGCCGTTGTAGACGACATCGACGTCCTCCGGCGAGCCGTTCGCCCCGACCAGCGTGAAGATCCTCGCGGTCCGGCCCGACGCGGCGAAGCGCGAGAACGCGATATCGATGTCGAGCGCGCCCTCGCTCTTGTTGATCAGCATCACCTGCCGGCCGCCCGCCGCGTCGCCGGTGGCGTAGGCGGACATCACATTGGCCTCGTCGGCGCCGTGCGCGGTGGCGAAGACCCGCGAGCCCATCCGCGCCGCGATCGACAGCGCGAAGTAGCTCGGGCTCGCGCTGTTCTCGGCGAGCGCTTCGCCCTGCATCGCCAGCACGCCCCAGCCGTGGTCGACGCGCTGCAGGCAGAAGTGGGCGTGGCCGGCGACGCCGGTGCGCAGGAACATGCCGACCACGTCGGCGTTGCCGAGACCGCAGCCGAGCGTGGTCATCGAGGCGTTCTTGTCGCCGCCGCCCCAGTTCCATTCGGTGACGTACAGCGGCAGCGGCGTCGACGAATGCGCGTCGATCACGGCGCGGATGTAGTCGTGGCACGCCGCCCAGCCCTGCGCCGTGCCGCGTTTCTCCGCCCACGTGCCCTCGCCGCCCTCGGGATACCAGTGCAGCGAGATGCCGTCGGCCAGGCCGGTGCCTGCCTTGTCGCCGTGCGCGGCGAGGAACTTCTCGAGGGTCTTCTCGTGCCACCAGAACCAGGTGTTGGTCGCCGCGGGACCGAGCACGCGCGCCTGCGGATCGGCCGCCTTGATCGCCCGCGCCTGCTCGGCGTAGACCGCGTTGTACCAGGCGTAGATCGCATCGAGGCTGGCCTTGTACGCGGCCGGCGCGTCGAGCTCGGGCTCGTTGCCGATCTCCCACCACGCCACGCGCACGCCCGCCGCCTTGGCCGCGGCCACCCACGCCGCCATGTGAGCGCCCGACGAATCGAAGCGCGCCTTGCCGGCGCTCGCCTCGAACTCGTTGCCCGCGCAGTTGGTCTGGAAGATCATCGACGCGCCGGCCGCATCGGCGAGCGACCAGGCGATCTCGGGGGTGATCACCGTCCAACCGGTCTCGAGCGGCTTCTGCCAATCGTACCACTGGCACGGCACGCCGCCGGGGAAGCGCAGCAGGTCGATGCCGAGGCGTGCCGTCGCCGCCCTGGTGCCCGGCGACGCGCCGGTGTCATTCCACAGCGCGACGAAGTTGCTGCCGTGGTAGGCCTCGGGCACGACGTGGCGCGGCGCCGCGTCGTCGATCGTGACGACGATCTCGGAGGCCGGACAGCCGAGCACGACTGCGAGGACGGCGATCAGGAACGGCGTGCGCATGGGAGATGATTCTCCCGGACGCGCATGCCGCTGACCGCGTGCTCTAGACCACGCCAGGGGGTGTATCACTCGTTGGCGGGCCGCGGCGAGGGCGCCGCGGCCCGCCGACGCCGGCGCTCAGCGCTTCTCGATCGGCTTGGCCTGGGTGTTCAGGTCCTTGGCCGCCTCGGCCTGCTCGAGCGCCTCGTCGCGCCGATCGGCCATGTCGAGGCCCAGCTCGTCGAGCTCGGTGGCCTCGATGATGCTCTGGGCGTAGGGGAACAGCTCCTCCTCCTCCTCCTTGATGTGGTGGACGAGGTTCTCGCGCAGGACGTGGACCTTGGCGCCCCACGCCTCGTCGTCGACCTTGAGGATGGTCAGCTCGTCGAGCAGCACGTCGACCACGTGGTGCTCCTCGTAGCTGTGCTTGAGGTCCTCGGCGTGCTCCTCGTCGGCGGCCTCCTCGACCGCCGGGTAGAGGAACTCCTCCTCGAGCGTCGCGTGCGCGACCAGTTCGCGCTTGAGCTCGGCGAACAACGTGTGCCGCGTCTTCTTCGCGTTCTCCGAGGTCTCCTCGAGCTTGGACAGCAGCGCGCGGAACAGGTTGTGGTCGTTCTTCAATTGCGTGATCGCGTTGGTCGATGCTTCAGCCATTCGAATCCCCTAGGCCGGAAGTCTCCGCGCCCTGGGCGTCGGACCACGCGCGCCCACGCCGGCTTCTACGGCGGCGCGTCCGGGGATTCCGGGGCGGCGCGCGCGCGCCCCCGCTTGCGCGACGTCGGCGTCGCCGTGGGCGCCGCCTCGAGGGCGGCCAGGCGCGCGCGCAGCGCCTCGTTCTCGCTGCGCAGCCGCGCCAGCTCGTCGGCGGGCGCGATGACCGCCGACTCCGCCGCGGCGATGGCGTCGGCCGCGGCGCGCTCGACCGCATGCAGCGCCTGGGCCGCCGACGCGCGCACGGTCTCGAGGCGGCGGCGCAGCTCCTGGCGCGTCGCCACGGCGCGCGCGTCGGGCGTCGGCATCGGCGCCTCGGCGCCGGCGACGGCGATCGCATCCTCGGGCCGCGCATCGCGCGCCGCCTGCTTGGCGCGCTCGGCGGCGTCGCGTTCCTCGCGCAGGCGGTCGAGCAGCTCGCCGACCTCGGCGTGCAGATCGCCCGGCAGCACGTCGCCGGCGGTCGTGCCCGACAGGCGTTTGGCGAGCAGCGCCGCCTCGTCCTGGTCGTACCCGGCGCGGCGCAGCACCGCGCGCGGCGAGAGGTCGAACTCCTTGGTCAGCGTCGCGAACAGCGCGCGGATCTCGCCGACCAGCGCCGCGTCCGGCTCGACCCGGTCGAACAGCTCCCACGGCACGTCGCCGTTGAGCGCGACCCAGCGCAGCGCCGCGTCGCGATCGCCCTGGGCGAGCAGCATCGTGCGCAGCAGGCGCAGGCGTTCGCGCGCCGCCGCCGACGGATGGCGGTCGGTGTTCGCCGACACCGCCTGGATCGCCACGTAGAGGTTGGCGCCCAGGCGGTTGATCGCCGCCCCGACGGCGAAGCGCAGGTCGGTGGCGGTGGCCATCGCCCAGCGGTGGTCGCCCGGCGACGACGACATCGACAGCAGCAGCCACGGCACCAGGCGATGGCGGTACTGGTAGGCGTGCTTCGAGCGCGGCACCTCCTCGAAGCCGTTGGCCGTCGCCCAGCCGATCCACTCGCGATGGTCCCACGACGCGACCGCTCCGGGGCGCGGCATGTGCTCGGGCAGCGGCAGACCGTACATCGCCGCCGCCGCCGGCGGCAGCAGGCGGTCGTCGAACTTCTCGCTCGCGGTCAGGTCGAACCAGTCCGCGCAGATGTTCGTCCACGGCTCGGGGACGCGCTCGAGCGGCAGGTCGACGCCCTGCGGCAACGACTCGATGTCCTCGAGCATCCGCTGATCGATGCGCATCGGCTGCGTGTAGCGGGGCCGGATCGGGGCGCCAGGGCGCCACGGGGGCGGCCGCGACCCGAGGTCGCCGTCGCGGCTGGAGCCGTGTTATCATCCCCGCGCATGACGACGTCACGGTCATCGACCAGCGCTGCCCCGGCCCGCGCGCGCGGCCGCTGGGCCGCGGTCGCCGCGGCGCTCGCGTGGATGGCCGGCGCGGGCTGGTTCGTCGCCCAGCACGACGTCGTCCAGTTCGACATCGACGAGGGCTTCAACCTGATGAAGGCCCTGCTCACGCAGCGCGGCCAGCGCCTGTACGTCGAGGTGTGGAGCGATCAGCCGCCGCTGCTGACCTGGCTGCTCGGCGCCGTGGTGGGTCCCGATGGCGGCGATGTCGCCGCCGTCCGGCAGGCGATGCTCGCGTTCGCAGGCTGTCTGGTCTTCGCGCTCTACGACGCCCTGCGCGTGCTGCGCGGGCACGCGGCGGCGCTGGCCGGCGTGCTGCTGCTCGCCTGCGCGGCGAGCGTCGTCCGCCTGAGCGGCTCGGTCATGGTCGGTCTGCCCGCGATCGCCTTCGCCATGCTCGCGCTGCGCGCCCAGCTCGCGTGGACGCAGGGCGCGCCGCGTGGCTGGCTCGCGCTCGCCGGCGCGCTGCTCGGGCTGTCGCTGTGCACCAAGCTGTTCACCGGGCTGGTCATCGTGCCCGCTGTCCTCGCCTGCGTCCTGGTGGCGCGTCGCAAGCCGGGTGGGGGGCGCGGCGCGCCCGCGCTGTGGTTCGGCGCGCTGCTCGGCACCGTCGCGCTGGTGCTCGGCTGGGCGTTGGCCCCCGCGACGCTGTCGCAGCTCTACGCCGCGCATCTCGGCGCCGATGTGGTCGGCAGGCAGCCGTCGCATCACTGGTTCATGCTGCTGCGCGCGGACTGGCAGCTCCACGCGCTGGCCGCCATGGGGACGATCGCCGCGGCGCGCCGGCGCGAGCGCTTCGTGGTCCTGCCCACGCTGTGGTGGCTGTCGGCGGTCGTGATGCTCCTCGTCCACCGGCCGCTGTGGTACCACCACGCGCCGCTGGCCACCGTGCCGGCCTGCCTGCTCGGCGGCCTCGCCATCGCGGAGCTGGCGCGCGGCGGCCTGCGCGAGGCGCGCTGGCTGCGCGCTGCCGTCCTGATCGTCTGCGTCGCGCTCAGCGTCTCGGTCGCACGCGGACGCAAGGCGCCGCGCATGCCGCAGCCGGAGCTGGTCAGCGGCCAGCGCGCGCTGCTCGAGGCGCTGCGCCCGTACGCGGCGCGCGCGCGGGTGGTCGTCGCCGATTCGCCGCTCTACCCGTTCGTCCTCGGCCTGCCGGTGCCCGCGGAGCTCGCCGTGCCCTCCAACAAGCGCGTCGTCACCGGGCAGCTGCCGCTGGCGACCATCGTCGCCGCGATCCAGCGGGAGCGGCCGGAGGTGATCCTGCTGACCGATCACTGGCCGACCGAGGTCGACGACGCCGTCGCGAGCGGGATCGCCGCCGACTACCGCCTGGTGCACCAGCAGCAGGAACCCGACGGGCGGATCTACGTGCGCGCGGATCTGGTCGCGGCCGACCCCGCCCGCTAGGCACGGGAGTGGGTGCCGGCGGCTCCGCCCGGGCCCGCTGGGCGTCGGGGTTCCCGGCACGGCCCTTCAAATCGTCCCGCTTGCGGGATATCACCACTCCCCGTGTGTCATTCCCCCTGAGCATGATGAGCGCGATGCCGCCCCGTGCCCTCATCCTGCTGCTGCTCGCGGCCGCCGGCGCGGCCGCCGGCGAGGCCGCGGCCTGGTGCGTCCGCGAGGGCGCGCCAGCCGACGTCGGCGTCGTCCGCGTCTGCGCGCCCGACGGCGCGTATCCGCAGGGGGCCGCCGTCTTCGCCGAGGGTGGCGGCCGCGTCGGCGCGCAGCTGCTGTGGTCGGCGCCGGGCGAGCCGGCGACGGTGCTGTTCGACGCCTCCGGCAACGCCGCGCGCTACCGCGTCGAGCCCATCGCCGACGAGGGCGGCTGGCAGGCGCAGGCCGGCGTCATCGGCGAGAGCCGCGTGCGCATCGACGGTCCGGCCGACACCGCCGCCCAGGTCGAGGAGCTGTGGATCAAGGCGCCCGCCGTGCATCGTCGCGACGTGCTGCCGCACCTGTTCTGGGGCCTGAACCCGCTGGCGGACACGGTCGGTGGCGGCTTCGTCGCCGAGTTCCACGCCTACTTCCGCGTCGACCAGGCCGGCGAGTACCGCTTCGCCACCTGCTCGGACGACGCGTCGTTCCTGTCCATCGACGGCGTGCAGGTGGTCGAGGGGGGCGGGTGGCATGGCGTCGACGCCGACCGCCGCGGCGAGAAGAGCGCGAAGGTGCAGCTGCAGCCCGGGGTCCACCAGGCCCGCTACCGCTACGTGCAGAACGGCGACAACCCGATGATCATCCTCGCCTGGCAGCCGCCGGGCGCGGACCGCCTGGCGCCGATGCCGGCCGAGGCCTTCGCGCCGATCGCGACGTATCGCGTCGACCGCGTCGGCGACGGGCCGTGGTTCGCGTGGACGACGGTCGACGACTGCTCCGCCGGCGGGCAGTCGCTGGTCGCCGTCGCCTTCACCGCGCACGTGCCCGACGGCCACGAGGCGCGCTGGACGTTCGACGACGGGTCGAGCGCGGTCGGCGCCACGGTCCAGCACGTCTTCGCCCGCGCCACCGTCGCGGACAACAAGCGCCGCGTGCGCCTCGCCGCGGCGACGGGCGGCGCCGAGGTGGCGAGCTGCGAGCGCACCGTGCTCGCGCAGCCGCGCTGGCAGCACCACGAACGCTGGAGCGATGCCGCCCACCAGCGCCTGCGCGACGCGCTCGCGGCGCGCGATGTCCTGTCCATGCCCGCCGGCGACGTCCTCGCCCTCGTGCGCTACGCGGACTTCGTCGGCGAGATGGCCTGGCTGGAGCGCATCGGCGTCGCGATCGCCGGCGACGCCCAGCGCTGGGGCCGCGACGGCTTCCCGCTGCTCGCCCACATCGGCCTGCGCCTGCAGGACGACGAGGTCCGGCGCGTCGACGAGGCCGCGGCCTGCTGGCGCGCCGCGCTGGCCGCGCAGCCGGAGGCGACGGCCGAGCGCGAGACGATCGCGTTGCATCTCGCCGGGCTGTGTGTGCACGGGCTTGACGCCGCGGACGAGGCCGGCCGACTGATGGCGGCGATCGATCCGGCGAAGCTGGGCGAGCCGGACCGCCGGCTGCTGCTGCTCTACCGCGGCGATGCCGCGCTCGCCTCGGGCGACGCGGCCGTGGCGCGCCTGCGCTACGTCGAGGCCGGCACCGCCGTGCCGCGCGGCGACCTCCACTACAGCGTGCGCCGGCGCACGCGCATCGAGGCCGCGCGCGCCTGGGTGCAGCGCGGCGAATACGACACCGCGCTCCAGGCGCTCGCCGAGATCGAGTGGGAGACGCCGCTCGACCGCCTGGGCGCCGAGACCGGGCTGTTGAAGGTGCGCGCGTGGCTCGGTCGCAAGCAGCACCGCTTCGCGTTGGCCTGCTGCAAACGCCTGCTGACCGCGACCGCCGCCGACGACCGCCGCGCCGATGTCCTCGCCGCCCTGGCCGCGACCTGCCTGGCGGCCGGACGCACCGATGACGCCGCCGCCGCGGTGGCGAAGCTGACCGACGAGTTCCCCTACAGCGAGGCGGCCGCGCGCGGCGCCGAGCTGCTGCACGGAGGTGGGCGATGAACGACGCACGGCATGCCTCCGGACTGGTGATCGCGCTGCTGCTGTGCGCGGCGCCGCTCGCCGCCGAATCGGAGAACGACTGGTTCGTGCCGCTCGGCCCGCCGCCGAAGGCCTCGCCCGAGCGCATATCCGGCGGCGAGGGCGTGCCGCCGCTTCCTCTGCCCGCGACGCCGCTGCGCCGTTCGGAGCGCAAACGCCAGCCGTCGGCGCCGCCGCTGATCGGCAAGCTGGTGTGGGGCGAGGCCGCCTCGTACCGCTACGACACCGGCGCCACCGCCGACATCTCGGACTGGAACCTCTGCCCCGGAGACGTGCAGGCGATCGTCGGCAAGGCGCAGCGCGTGCTCGGCACCGCCTACGGCTACGAGCAGGTCTCGCTCGCCACGTTCGATGACGATCCGACGCGCCTGCCGCTGCTGTTCGTGAGCGGCGTGCGCACCATCCGCTTCAGCCAGGACCAGGTCGCGCGCCTGCGCGCCTACGTCCAGCGCGGCGGCATGGTGGTGTTCGACTCGGTCGCCGGCTCGCCGTACTTCACCGACGCCGCGCGCGCCTTCGCCGACGCCGCGTTCCCCGACGCGCCGCTGCGCACGGTGCCCGAGGACCATCCGCTCTACCACATGCTGACCGACGTCACGACCGTCGGCTTCGGCCGCAACGCCCCGGGCGACCGGCCGCACATGGAGGCGGTCTACGTCGGCAGCCGCTGCGGCGTGCTGATCTCGCCGTACGGGCTCGGCACGGGCTGGGACGACCACGGCGTCGCCTCGATCGAGCAGGCGGTGTTCTACGACGTCGACGCCGCGTCGCGCCTCGGGCTCAACCTGGTCGCGTACGCCGTCGGCTACGCCGCGGTCGGCCAGGCCGAAGGACGCCCGGAGCTGTTCGGCGCGCTCGACGAGCGCCGTCCCGCCAACGAGTTCGTCTTCGCCCAGGTCCGCCACGGCGGCCATTGGGACGCGCACCCGGGCGCCGCGGTCGCGCTGCTCGGGCGCGTCGCCGCCGACACCTCGGTCGCGACCAGCCGCAAGCGCGTCGCGGTGGTGCCGGGTCGCGACGATCTCGAGCCGTATCCCGTGCTGTTCATGACCGGTCTGGACGACCCGCGCTTCGACGACAAGGCGCGCGCGGCGCTGCGCGCGTTCATCGTCCGCGGCGGCACGCTGATCGTCGACAACGCGCTCGGCCTGGGCGGCTTCGACGCCGCGTTCCGCCGCGAGCTCGCCTCGATCCTGCCGGGCTCGGCCCTGCAGCCCATCCCGCCCGACCACCCGCTGTTCAGCGCGGCGGTGCCGGTGCGCGAGGCGATCTACACGCCGCTGGTGACGCACGAGCATCCGGACCTGACCGCGCCGCGCCTGGAAGGCCTCGCGGTGGAAGGCGAGCTGCGCGTCATCTACAGCCCCTACGACCTGCATGCCGGCTGGGCCGGCGTCGAGTGCCCGATGAGCCGCGGGTTCAGCCCCGAGACCGCGAGCGCCCTCGGACTGGACCTGATCGTGTACGCGCTGACCCACTGATCGAAGCCCGACGACGAAGCCCGACGCCCAACTCCCGACCTCCGAGAGACCATGACCGACAAGCTGCTGATGCTCAACGGCGACCGCCCCACCGAACACGAGCTCGGCGCGCGCGTGGTGCTGATCGGCTCCGACCCCGGCTGCGCGATCCAGCACACCGGGTTCGCCAAGAAGCACGCCACCGTCGAGCGCCACGACGGCGTCTGGACGGTGTTCCCGTCGCCGGGCGCGCCGCTCGAGCAGGAGGGCCGCGCGCTGTCGCACCTGCGCCTCGACCACGGCACCGGCTTCCAGCTCGGCGGCGTCGCCTTCAAGTTCCTCTCCGAGAAGGCGACCATCGAGCGCAGCGTCATGGCCGGCGCCAAGTTCGCGAACCAGGCCGACGCCGTCGCCAACCTCAAGAAATCGTGCGCGCGCATCAACGAGCAGGTGGCGAAGATCGTCATCGGCCAGAAGGACGTCGTGCGCCAGGTGATCACCGCGCTGTTCGCGCAGGGCCACTGCCTGCTGATCGGCGCGCCGGGCCTGGCGAAGACGCTGCTCGCGCGCGTGCTCGGCGGCACGCTCGATCTGCAGTCGAAGCGCATCCAGTTCACGCCGGACCTCATGCCGTCGGACATCGTCGGCACCGATGTGCTCGAGGAGGATCCCGCCACCGGCCAGCGCCGCTTCCGCTTCAAGGCCGGGCCGCTGTTCACCAACCTGCTGCTCGCCGACGAGATCAACCGCACGCCGCCCAAGACCCAGGCGGCGCTGCTCGAGGCGATGCAGGAACGCCGCATCACCGCCGCCGGCGTGACCATGGACCTGCCGCAGCCCTTCCTGGTCCTGGCGACGCAGAACCCGATCGAGCAGGAGGGCACCTATCCGCTGCCCGAGGCCCAGCTCGACCGCTTCATGTTCGCGATCAAGGTCGGCTATCCCGACGCCGCCGACGAGGCGCGCATCCTGCTCGAGACCACCGGCGACCTGCGCTGGGAGGTCGAGCGCGTGCTCGACGCCGAGGGCATCCAGCGCTTCCAGCACCTGGTGCGCCAGGTCCCGGTCAGCCCGCACGTCGCCGCCTACGCCACCAGCCTGATCCGCGCATCGCGTCCGGGCGAGAAGGAGGCCGACGAGTACATCAACCGCAACGTGCGCTTCGGCGCCGGCCCGCGTGCCGGCCAGTACCTGCTGCTCGCGGCCAAGGCGCACGCGCTGATCGACGGCAACGGCTCGGTGTCGTGCGCCGACATCCGCGCCAACGCCGCGCCGGTGCTGCGCCACCGCATCTTCACCAGCTTCGCGGCGGCGTCCGACGGCATCGACAGCGATGCGGTGGTGGCGCGGCTGCTGCAGCGGGTGAAGGAGCCGGAGTACAAGTGAGCGTCGGCTTCGAGCTTCTGGCTTCGAGCTTCGAGCTTCGAGCTTCGCGCTTCGAGCTTCGCGCTTCGAGCTTCGAGCTTCGAGCTTCGAGCTTCGAGCTCCGAGCTTCGAGCTTCGAGCGTCGCGCTTCGAGCGGACCGCACGTGATCCCTGACCGCCCATGACCGCCTTCAAGCACCTCCCCGCGCAGATCGCCGACCGCCTGATCGGCGTGCGCATCGCCGCGCGTCGGGCGATGGCGGGGTCGCTGCAGGGCGCGCACCGCTCCAACCGCCACGGCGCCTCGGTCGAGTTCGCTGAGTACCGCGACTACACGCCCGGCGACGCGCCCAACCTCATCGACTGGTCGGTCTACGCGCGCACCGACCGCTACCTGGTGCGGCGCTTCGAGGAGGAGACCAACCTCGTCGGCACCGTCCTCGTCGACTCGTCGCAGAGCATGGCGTGGCGCGGGCTCGGGCCCTGCACCAAGCTCGACTACGCGTGCAGCCTCGCGGCGGCGGCGATGTACGTGCTGGTCGACCAGGGCGATCGCGCCGGCCTCGCGACCTTCGCCGCGACCGTCATCGAGCGCCATGCCGCCGCCGGCTCGGCCAGCTCGCTCAAGCCGATGCTCGCGGCGCTCGACCTGGTCGCCGGGCGCGGCCGCGGCGACATCGGCGCGGCGCTCTCCGCCGCGGCGCCGACGCTGCCGCGCCGCTCCCTGGCGATCGTGATCTCGGACTGCCTGCAGCCGCCGGCCAGCGTCGCCACCGGCGTGCGCCGCCTGCACCACGACGGTCACGACGTGCGCGTCTGGCACGTCGTCGATCGCGGCGAGCTCACCCTGGCCCAGACCGGCCTGGTCGAGGCCGTCGACGCCGAGAGCGGCGAGCGCATCGAGGTCGACTGCGACGAGCTGCGCGAGGCGTACCGGCGCGCCGCCGCCGCCCATCTCGACGAGATCCGCCGCGCCTGCCTGGGCGCCGGCGCCGACTACCGCCTGGTCCACACCGACACGCCGATCGACAGCGCGCTGCGGAGCATGGCGTGACCTGGCTCGGCGCCGCGTGGCTGTGGTGCCTGCCGCTGGTCGCGGCTCCGGTCGTGTTCCACCTCGCCTTCCGCCGCCGCCGCGCCCGGCTGGACATGCCATCGCTGCTGTTCTTCAAGCGCCTGGCGCCGCGCCTCGCCGCGCGCAAGCGCCTGCGCGACTGGCTGGTGCTGGCGCTGCGCTGCCTGGTGATCGCCCTGGCGATCCTCGCCCTGGCGCGGCCCAACGCCTTCGACTTCGGCGGCGGCGGCGCGGCGTCGCTGGTGCTGGTGGTCGACAACTCGGCGTCGATGGCGATGCCGAGCGTGGTCGCGGCAGGCTCCGACGACGCGCCGTCCACCCGACTGGCGCTGGCGCTCGACGGCGCCGCGGCGCTGGTCGGCGCGCTGGAGAGCGGCGATCGCGCCGCGGTGCTGACCACCGTCGCCGACGCGGCGGTGCCCGACCTCGGGATGTCGGGCGACGCCACGCGCCTGCGCGCGGTGCTCGACCAGGTGCGCGAGACCGAGGCCGCGGCCAGTCCGGCGGCGGCGCTGATGCGCGCGGCGCAGATCCTGGAAGCCACCGGATCGGCGCGGCGCGAGGTGCACCTGTTCACCGACGCGCAGGAGAGCGACTGGGGCGTCGCCGGCGAGATGCCGACGCTGCCGGCGGGGACGCTGGTCGTCGTCCACCGCATCGCCGCCGGCGACGCCGGCCCGGACGCGGCGCTCGCCGAGCTGCGCCTGTCGCCGCACGCGCGCCTCGCCAATCGCCCGATCCCGCTGCGCGCGACCCTGACCAATCCCGGCGGCGCCGAGGCGGCGGTGACGATCACCGTCCAGGACGACGGCGGCCGCCGCGTCGAGCGCGCGGCGACGGTGCCGCCGCGCGGCCGCGTCGACGTGCCGCTGGCGGTGCCCGCGGCGCCGGCCGGCGAACGCTGGGTCCAGGTCGTGCTGTCCGGCGACGGCTTCGCCGGCGACGACCGCGGCTTCGTCGCCTTCACCACCAGCGCCGCGCGCATGATGGTCTTCATCGGCGAACGCCGCGACCACGGCGCGCTGCCGTTGGCGATCGCGCCCGATGCCGACGGCAACCTCAGCGGCATCGCCGCGCGCATGCTGCCCGACGTCGCCGCGGCGCTCGCCGCCGCGCCGGCGGCCATCGCCATCCCGTGGGACCGCTGCGCCGGACTCGACGTCGCCGCGCAGGCGGCGCTGCGCACCTTCGTCGATGGCGGCGGGCGGCTGCTGATCGCGCCGCGCCCGGCGGGCGACGACGCGGTCGCGGCGCTGCCCGCGTGGTGCGGCGTGCGCGGCGCCGAGGCCAGCCGCTTCGCGAAGGGCGAGTCGCTGGTCGCGCTCGCCGCCGACGCCGACTGCTGGCGCGATCTGGTCGCCGGCGACGGCACCGTCGCGCTCGGCCGCTCGCGCGCCGGGCGCGCGCTGGCCCTCGATCTGTCCGACGACGCGCGCGGCGTGCTCGGCCTGGGCGACGGCCGGCCGGTGCTCAGCGAGCGCGCGCTCGGACGCGGCCGGGTGTTCGTCGCCGGCATCGCCTGGTCGCCGCTGTGGACGACGCTGCCGCTGTCGCCGTCGTTCCTGGCCCTGGCGCAGGCCATGGCGCTGCCGCCGGCCGCCGACGACGAGGTGCTGCCGCTGGTCGCCGGTTCGCCGATCGTCCCGCGTCCGTCGGGCGAGGTCGCGGCGCGCGCGCGCGCCGGCGCCGTGCTCGACTGGCGCGGCGTCGACCAGTCGCCGCCGCTGGCGCGCGCCGGCGTCTACGAGCTGCGCGCCGACGAGGGCCTGCGCCTGGCGGTGGTCCGCGCCGCGCCGCTCGAGGGCGCCCCCGGCCAGGTCGCCGGCGCGACGATCCCGGCGCTCGGCGCCGGCGTCCATCGCGTCGTCGACCACCGCGGCGCCGACGCGATGCTCGCCGACTGGTGGACGACGCGCACCGGGTTCGACGCCGCGCCGTGGCTCATCGGCCTGGCGCTGATCGCGCTGGCGCTGGAGACCTGGCTCGCCGACCGGCCGTTGGTCCCGCCGCAGGTCCACAAGGTCGTGCTCACCGATTACGGGATGCTGCTGGGCGGGCGCGCGCACGCGCGGGCGAAGAAGAAGGCCGACGCCAAGGCCAAGGCCAAGGCCAAGGCGCGCGCCGCCGCCGATGCGAGCGCCGCATGACCCCGCCGATCATCTGGCAGCCGCATGCGCCGACGTTGGTGGTCGCCGCCGCCATCGTGCTGGCGGTGGCGCTGGTGGCGTTGCGCGTGCGCACCCTCGGCAGGCGCTTCCCGGCGCGCGTCGCCGCCGGGCTCGCCGTGCCGGCGGCGGTGGTCGCGGCGCTGATCATCACCGCGCTGATCGACCCGTCGCTGCCGGCGCACGCGGACGAGGACCGCCGGATCATCGTGCTGGTCGATCAATCGACCTCGATGGACGTGCGCGACGCCGGCTCGACGCGGCGCGAGCGCGCCGAGATCCTCGCCGAGGCGCTGCGCGTGCCCGGCGGCGTGCGCGTCGAGCGCCGATGGTTCGACAGCGCCGTCCACGAGCGGCCGACCGCGGGCGGCACGGAGCGCGGCACCGATCTCGCCGCCTGCCTCCAGCAGCTCGCGCCGGTGGTCGCCGCCGGCGATTGCGCCGGCATCGTCGTGATCTCGGACGGGGGCGACGAGCCGATGGCCGCCGACGGCCTGCCGGCCGCGCCGATCGCGGCGATCGCTGTCGGCGCCGACGCCGACGCGCTCGACAACGTCGCGCTGCTCGCGGTGGATGCGCCCGACGGCGCCGAGAAGGACCTCGAGATCGAGGTCAGCGCCGACCTGCGCGCGACCGGCTCGGCCGCGTTCCGCGCCGAGCTCGGCGTCCTGCCGGCGACGCTGTCGGTCGCCGACGGGGACGGCTGGCGCGAGGTCGCCCGCGCGCCGGTGGACCTCGCGCACGGCCGCGCGCGCGCGACGTTCCGTCACAAGCCGGACGCCGCCGGCGACGTCCGCCTGCGTATCGCGGTGCCGGCGATGCCGGGCGAGGTGACGACCCTCGACAACGCGCGCACGATCTCGCTCGACGTGCGCGAGCGCTCGCTGCGCGTGCTGTACTTCAGCCGCACCCTCGGGCTGGACTTCAAACCGTTGCGCGCCGAGCTGGCGCGCGATCCCGGCATCAGCCTGACCGCGCTGTACCGCACCGTCGGCGCGCGCCTGGGCGGCGGCGGCGAGCGCTTCACCGTCCAGGGCGACCGCCTGGCGGGCGACGAGATGCTCGACGAGGGCTTCCCGGCCGAGGCCGCGCAGCTCGCGCGCTACGACGTGGTCATCCTCGGATCCTTCGCCGCGGCGTCATGGCCGGCGGCGCAGCAGCAGGCGCTGGCCGACCACGTCGCCAACGGCGCCGCCCTGGTGGTGGTCGGCGGCGAGCAGTCGTTCGGCCTCGGCGGCTACGCGACGTCGCCGCTCGGCCCGCTGATGCCGTGGCAGGTCGCCGACGGCGAGCCGCCGCCGGCGCGCGGCGAGTTCGCCGTCGCCGTGCCGCCGGCCGCGATCAGCCATCCGGCGCTGGCCGGCATCGCCGAGCGCCTCGCGGCGACGCGCGCGCTGATCGCCAGCAGCAACCGCCCGGGGCCGCTGCGCGCCGGCGCCACCGCGCTGCTCACCGCGGCGATCGATGGCACCGACGTCGCCGTCGCGGCCGCGCAGCCCTACGGCAAGGGCCGCGTGCTCGGCCTGGCGAGCGACACGCTGTGGCGCCTGGCGCGTTCCGACCAGGACGGCGGCGGCGCCTACGGCCTGTTCTGGCGCCAGGGGCTGCGCTGGCTCGCCGATCGCGGCGACGCCGGGTCGGGCGTGCGCGTGCGCTGGGACCGCGCGCGCTACCGCCCGGGCGAGACCGCGATCGCCACGGTGCGCGTCGACGCGCCCGGCCGGCCGCGCGTGGTCGGCTCGCTCGACGGACCCGGCGGTCGGCGCGAGCTGCCGGCGGTGTCGTTGCCGGGCGAAGCCGGCGCGCTGCGCGTCGACGTGCCGTTCGGCGCGCGCGGCGACTACGCGGTGCGCATCGTCTGCGAGCGCGAGGACGGCGGCTCGGCCAGCTACGAGCGCACCTTCGCCGTCGCGCCGCAGCTGCCGGAAGGCGCACGCCTGGCGCGCGACGACGCCGGGCTGAAGGCGCTCGCCGAGGCGCACGGCGGCATCGCCGTCGGCGAGGAGCGCCTCGACGATCTCGACGCCTGGCTCGCCACGGTATGCCGGCCGCGCGCCACCGGCGCCGCGCGCTCGCTGGTGTTCTCGTCGCCGTGGTGGCTGATCGCGCTGATCGCCGCGCTGGTCGGCGACTGGACGCTGCGCCGCTCGAGGAACCTGCTGTGAGGGCCGCGCTGCTCCTGCTGCTCGCCGCCGCGGCGTCCGCCGCCGACGGCGTCGTGCAGTTCTCGGACGGCCGCGAGATCGTCGGCGCGGTGCGGCTCGCGCAGGACCTCAAGATCCACGACGGCGACATGCGCACGCTCGCGGTCGACCTGGTGCGCGAGATCCGCTGCGAGCCGGCGGCCGAGGAGCTGGTCCGCCAGTTCCGCTTCCCGGAGGCCGGCAAGACCACGCGCGAGGAGCACGGCGAGCCGTATCCCGTGCGCCGGCTGCGCGCGATCGTCGCGCTGGCCGACGGCAGCGAGGTGCGCGGCACGCTGGCGACGACCGTGCTGTTCGTCACGCCCACCGGCGACGATCAGGCCGAGCGCGTGATCCTCGCCTCGAAGCAGCAGGGCGAACCGGGCGCGGCGCTGGCCTCGCTGGTCTACGCGGCGCGCATCGTCGTCACGCCGGGCGAGACCGCCGCGGCCGGCGCCTCCTTCGCGCTGCCTGGCGCCGACGCCGCCGCCGAGGTCGTGGTCCTCGCCCCCGGTTCGCTCGCGCGCGTCGCCGCGCGCCGCGTCGAGGACGCGTGGCGCCTGCCGATGCCGTTGGCCACCCCGGCATTCGTCTGCACCCGCTGCGGCGATGGCGCGATCTCGGTCGCCTGGCCGGCGGGCGACGACGCCGCGGCGCGCGCGGCGATCGGTCCCGCGGTGACCGAGGCCAAGGACTTCCTCGACGATCGCCGGCTGATCGCCGCCTACGCGCCGACCGGCGACGAGATCTACGGCCTGCTGCTGCTGTACCGCGCCGGCTCGTCGACGCTGGACGGCGCGGCGCGGCCGTGGCGCGTCGAGGTGTGGCGCTGGAAGCGCGACCCCGCCGACGGCCGCCTGATGTGGGCCGGCCGCGGCTACGCGTTCCGCGGCAACGTCGATGATCCGGCGCTGCTGCCGCCGGTGCGCATCGAACCCGCGTGGTGGACGGAGGCACGATGAACGCCATGGCCGATCATCCCGTCCGCCGCGCCCTGGCGCGCGCCGCGCGGCGCATGCGCTGGTCGCGCGTCGCCGCCGGCGCCGCCTGGTGGCTGGCGACCGTGGGCGCGCTGGTGCTGGTGCTGGCGCTGGCGGACAACTGGCTGCGCCTGCCGGCCGCGCTGCGCCTGACCGGCGCGACGGCGGCGGCGATCCTCGCGGTGGTGGAATTCTGGCGGCGCGTCGTGCGTCCGCTCGCCGAGCGCCACTCGCCGGAGCGCGCGGCGGTGGCGATCGAGGAGGCGCTCGGTCGCGACGACAACCTGCTGATCAACGCCTGCCAGTTCGAGAGCCAGCCGCCGCCGGAGTCGCAGCGGCCGTTCCTCGCCGCGCCGCTCGCCGCCGCCAACGCCGCGGTGCGCGCGCTGCCGCTGGCGCGGCTGTGCCAGGTGCGCCGCCTGGCCCGGTGGGGCGCGATCGCGCTGGTGGTGATCGGTGGCTGGACGGCGTATCGCGCGGCGATGCCGGAACGCTGCCTCAACGCGCTCATGCGCCTGGTCGCGCCGCTGGCCGACGTGCCGCCGGTCGGCTCGGTGTCGCTGGCGATCGAGCCGAGCGGCACGATCGACGTCCCCGAGGGCGCGGCGCTGACCGTGCGCGTGCAGGTCGGCGCGCGCGGAGCCGCCAACCCGCCGGCGCCGACGCTGGTCTGGGCCGACGGCGCCGCGGCGGTCTCGGCCGAGGCGCCGACCGGCGAACCGGCATCGCTGACGCGCGGCGACGATGGCGCCTGGACCACGACCTTCCCCGGCGTGCGGCGCGGCTTCGCCTTCCGCGCGTTCTGCGCCGATTCGTGCAGCCGGTCGGTCGCGGTGCGCGTGGTGCCGGCGCCGAAGCTCGCCGACGCGCGCCTGACCATCATCCCGCCCGACTACCTCGGCGAGGCGCCGCGCGAGCAGGTGCTGCCCGGCGGCGTCGCCGCCGTGATCGGTTCGCAATTGCGCCTGAGCGCGCGCCTCGACCGCGAGGTGCCGAGCCTGGCCTGGAAGATCGGCGAGGACCGCATCGCCTGCGCGCGCGACGGCGCGGCGTGGGTCGCCGAGGCGGTGCTGGCCAGCGCCGCGTCGTACGAGCTGATCGTCGGCGATTCGGTCGGCAGCGTCGTCGCGCGCGGCGCGCTCGCCCTGGCCGACGACCTCGCGCCGACCGTGGAGCTCGACGGCGCCGACACCAACGCGCTGGTCCTGCCGGGCGCCGAGCTGGCGCTGCGCCTGCGCGCGCGCGACGACCACGGTCTCGCCGACCTCGCGCTGACCGTGCGCGATGGCGAACGTCCGGAGGCGGTGGAGCAGGTCTGGCGCTACCTCGGCCCGCCCGGTCCCGGCGAGGTGGAGGAGCGCCATCGCCTGGTGCTCGATCCGGCGCGCTTCGCGCCCGGACGCGCCTACGCCATCGCCGCCGTCGCGCACGACCAGCGCGGCGAGCGCGGCGCCGGCCGGTCGCGCGCGCTGGTCGTGCGCATCAAGGCGGTGGTCGACATCGCCGCCGCCGGGCCCGCCGCCGGCGCGATCGCCGCGCTCAAGGAGGCGATCGCGCGTCAGCGCCAGGCCCTCGCGCTGGCCGACAACCTGGTCGCCGACGTCGGCGCCGCGGCCGCCAGCGGCCGCCTGCCCGGCCATCGCGACGCCATCGCCGACCCGCAGACCAAGGCCCAGGCCAGCGCGCGCGTCGCGCGCGACGATTGCCAGGGCCGCGGCGACGGCGCCACCGCGCGCGCCCTCGACCTGCTCGCCGAGGCCGAGATGGCCGCGGTGCTCGTCGACCTCGCGCGCCTGGCCGACGATCCGGCGCAGGCCAATCCGCGCCTGGTGTCGATCCGCGACCGCCAGCGCACGATCCTCGCGCGCCTCATGGCCCTCGTCGGCGAAGCCTCGCTGCGCGGCACCGCCCCCAAGGCGAACGCGCGCGGCGCCGACGCCGACGCGATCGCGGTGCGCGCAGCGGCCGAGCGGTTGAAGGACGATCTCGCCGACTTCGTCAAGGCGCAGGAGCGCATCATCGCCAAGAGCCGCGCGCTGGCCGACGCCAAGCCGCTCGACCTCTCCGACGACCAGGCGGCGCTGCTCGGCGAGCTCAGCGAGGAGCAGGCCAAGCAGGCGAAGTTCATCGACGAGAAGCTGACCGACTTCAGCCGCCTGCCGCAGCAGGACTTCGCCGACTCGTCGCTGTCCGACGAGCTCAACGAGGTCTGGCAGGAGGTCGCCGGCGCGACCAAGGCGCTGGCGCAGAAGTCGGTCGAGCTGGCGGTGCCGCACGAGCAGTCCGGCCTCGAGCTGGCGAAGACCCTCGAGCACAACCTCGAGCGCTGGCTGGTGGCGCGGCCGGATTCGCTGCAGTGGAAGATGGAGGAGCCGCTCGCCGGCGCCGACGTGCCCGTGGCCGAGCTGCCGCGCGAGCTCGAGGACATCGTCGGCGAGCTGCTCGACGACGAGGAGCAGATGCGGGAGGACGTCGAGGACTTCTCCAGCGCCTGGCTCGACAGCATGGACAAGGGCGCGGGCTGGGACGCGATGGACGGCCCGATCTCGAACATGAGCGCCAAGGGCGTGACCGGCAACCTGCTGCCCAACGAGAACGAGATCGGCGGACGCAGCGGCGAAGGCCGCAACGGGCGCAGCCACGGCCAGATGGCCGAGGCGACCGCCGACGGCAAGGGCGGCCGCGAGACGCCGACGCGCCTGTCGCCCTCGCCGTTCGAATCCGGCAGCGTGCAGGACTCGTCCAAGGCCGACAACGGCGGCGCCTCGGGCGGCGGCAAGGTCTCCGGGCAGGGGGGCGAAGGCCTGCGCGGCCCGGTGCCCGCGCCGCTGGCCGAACGCATGAAGCGGCTCGCCGGGCAGCAGGCGCAGCTGCGCTCGCAGGGCGAGAAGGTCGCGCTGGCGCTGCGCCAGCGGCGCATGACCGACGGCGCGCTGGAGAGCGCGGTCAGCGCCATGCGCGAGGTCGAGGCCGCCGCCGAGCGCGGCGACGGCGGCGCCATCCGCCAGCGCTACGCGGAAGCCGTCGATGCGCTGCGCGCGGCGCGCGACGACATCGGCGACGGCGCGGCGACCCTGCGCCACGAACGCATCGACCTCGAGCGCTCCGCTCGCGCCGACCAGCTCCAGCAGAGCCGCGACGCGGTCCCGGCGGGATACGAGGAGATGGTCGGCCGCTACTTCACGGCGCTGGCGGCGGAGACCGAATGACGATCGCGCGCGGCACCCTGCTCGGCCGCATCCTGCGCGCCGCCGTCCTCGGTCTCGCCGTCGCCGTGGCATCGACCGCCGAACCGCTCTTGCCCAACGGCGACTTCGCCACCGCCGATCCCGAGGAGGCGCGCAAGCCGGTCGCCTGGCAGTTCCCCGACGGCGTCGGCGCCGCCTGGCTCGACGCGCCGGGCGGCGGCAAGGGCATCCGCCTCGACACCCGCGTCAGCGAAGTCGCGATGAACGACGCGTGGAACGCGATCGGCCTCGAGGACTTCCTGATCCCGAAGCCCGCGACCACGGCGATGGCGGAGTTCTACGGCCTGTCCTACTACTCCGACCCGGTCGTGATCGAAGCCGGGCGGTCGTATCGCCTGAGCTACGAGTTCCAGGGCCCCGCCGCGGGCGTGAAGGTCTGGCTGCGCGGCTACGGCGAGCTGAAGCGCGCCGACGGCTCGGTCGAGCAGCGCAAGCTGTGGGAATCGGTCGTCGCGGGCGTCGGCGACGGCGAGGGCTGGCACGCCGTCGAGCACACCACGAATCCGACCAAGCACCGCCCCGCGGTGCGCACCGTGCGCGTCATGCTCTACGCGTACTGGCCGGCGACGGTGTACTGGTTCCGCAACGTGCGCCTCGAGGCGGTCGCGGAGTAGCCCGGCCGGCTCAGCCGTGGACGGTGTCGCGATCGATCAGCTCGCGCAGCTTCGGCACGGTGACCGCGACCAGGTCGTCGTAGAGCGTCGGCTTGATGAACACGGCGGTCGCGCCGGAGCGCTCGAGGTCCGTGCGCCGCCGCTGGGACGTGCCGCTGGTGAAGACGATGCGGTGCGGGACCGCCAGCTCGTGCTCGCCGAGCCAGGCGAAGAGCGAGTCGGCGCCTTCGCCGGCCAGCGACTGGTCGACCAGGATCAGGTTGGGCAGGGACTTCAGCCCCGCCTGCTCCATGAGGTACGACCGCCCCTTGGCGACGTCGTCGAGGCCGGTGAAGCGCACGTCCCAGTCGCTCTCCTCCAGCGCGGTGCGCAGGAGCTCGATGTCGGCGGCGTTGTCGTCGATCTGGAGGATGTGGGCCGGCACGGCAAAAATCTCTGCGACCTCGCGACGCGGCGCAAGCGCCGTCCGGGCGGCCTTCAGCCGGCCTTCGCCTCGAGGTGCTGCCAGCGCGCATAGAGCTTGTCGACCTCGGCTTGCGCGGTCGCCAGCTGCTCGCATGCCGCCTCGAGCGCCGCCGGGTCGGCGACCACCGTGGGGTCGCCGGTGCGCGCCTCGAGCGATGCCACCCGGGCCTCGGCCTCGTGGATCTTCTCGGACATGCGGTCCAGCTCGCGGCGTTCCTTGCCCGAGAGGCCCGGCGACGCGGTCTTCGGCTTGGCGGTCGACGGCGACGCGAGCGCCGCCGGCATGCTGCCCGGCGCCTGCGCCAGGAGGCGCTCGGCGAGGTCCTCCCACTGCGCGCAGTCGGCGACCTGGTACGCGCCGCCGGCGCCGTCGAGCGCCAGCAGCTGGGTCGAGACGCGGTCGAGCAGGTAGCGGTCGTGGGTGACCAGCGCGACCGCGCCCGGGAAGTCCATCAGGCTCTGCTCGAGCACCTCGAGCGACGGGATGTCGAGGTCGTTGGTCGGCTCGTCGAGCACCAGCAGGTCGCACGGCTTGAGCATGAGGTTCGCGATCAGCACCCGCGCCTGCTCGCCGCCGGAGAGCTTGCCGACCTCGAGATCGAGCTGATGCGCGCCGAACAGGAAGCGCTTCGCCCACGCGGCGACGTGCTGGCCGCGGCCGCGGTAGACCACGGTCTCGCCGCTGGCGCACAGCGCCTTGCGCAGCGGCTGGCGCGGATCGAGGCGCTCGCGGCGCTGGTCGAAGATCTCGATCTTGAGCTCGGTCGCGTGCCGCACCTTACCGGTGTCGGGCGCCAGGCGTTTGGTCAGCACGTTGAGGAAGGTGGTCTTGCCGCTGCCGTTGAGGCCGAGCAGGCCGAGGCGCGTGCCCGGCGACAGGGTCAGCGAGACGTCGCTGAACAGCGCGCGCGTGCCGAGGCGCTTGCTGCACTCCTCGAGAACCACCAGGTCGTTGGTGCGCCGGCCGGTGCCCGAGAAGTCGATGTCGGCGCGGCGGGTCTGCGAGTTGCGCCAGCTCAGCGCCGAGAGGTCGCTCATCATCGCGCTGGCGCGGTCGACGCGCGCCTTCGACTTCACGGTCTGCGCCGACGGGTTCGCGCGCAGCCACTCGATCTCGCGCCGCACCTGGTTGTCGAGCGAGTCCTGACGCGACTTCTGGTTGGCGAGGAACTCGGCGCGCTTCTCGAGGAAGGCGACGTAGCCGCCGGTCGAGCCGAAGCAGCCGCCGGGATAGACCTTGTTCAGCTCGATGACGCGGTTGCAGGCGCGCTGCAGGAAGAAGCGGTCGTGGCTGACGACGACGATCGTCGCCTTGCTCTTCGTCAGCGTGCGCTCGAGCCACCAGATGCCCTCGAGGTCGAGGTGGTTGGTCGGCTCGTCCATCAGCAGCACGTCGGGCTCGCTCGCCAGCGCGCGCGCGATCGCCAGGCGCTTGCGCCAGCCGCCGGAGAGCGTGCTCACCGCCTGGGTCGTTCCCGGGTTGCCGGCGACGCCGAAGCCGGCCTGCTCCAGCGCCTCGGCCGCGAGCTGGTCGCGCTCGTAGTCCTCGAGGCCGGGATGCGACGCGACCATCGCCTCGGTCAGCGCGGTCTCTGGGGTCGCGTCGGCGGGGAACTGGTCGCTCTGCGGCAGGTAGGTCAGCCGCGCGCCCTGGGCGACGGCGCGGTCGCCCTCGTCCGGCACCTCCAGCCCGGCGAGGATGCGCATCAGCGTCGACTTGCCCGAGCCGTTGGGGCCGATGAGGCCGACGCGCGCGCCGGCGTCGATGCCCAGCGTCAGGTCCTCGAACAACGCATGGGAGTCGTACCACTTCGCGAGACCGCGGCAGGAGAGGATGACCGGCATGGCGCGAGAGGGTGGGCGCCAGCGTCGGCGCGCAACGCGCGGCGTTCGTCAGCCACCACGTGCGGCCGAACCGCGCAGGCGTTCCCACACGCCCAGGCAGTTCTCCCAGCGGCGGATCACCAGATCGACCAGGAACAGCAGGAGCAGCGCGATGGTCAGCGCGGTGCGCAGCGGCACGGCCGCGCCGCGCGGCTCGTCGTGCATCGCGACGCGCTCGCCCTCCGCGAGCACGCGCCCGCCGGTGATCGCGGCGATGCGCTCGAGCAGGCGCCGGTCCACGCGTCCCGTGGCCGATTCGCCGCCGGGCTGGTGGACGAGTCCCGCGGTGGCGATGTCGGCGCCGCTCTGCGCGCGCACCAGGTAGACCCCGGCGCGATCGGGCGCGAACGCGCCGACGTAGCGGCCGGGGCCGGTCTGCTCGAGCAGCGGCGGCGCCAGCGGCCGCATCGCGCCGCCGGGCGAGGACACGCCGACGTGGAAGACCTCGCAGGCGATCTCGGCGCCGTCCTTGAACGCCGCCGCGCCGTCGAGGACATCGACGACGATGCGCGCGCGGCCGTCCTCCTCGCCCAGGCGCAGGTCGATGGCGCGGCCCTGCGGCGGGCGCGCGACCTCGCGCAGCACCTGGGCCCAGAACTGCTGGTAGCCGGCCTGCCAGGCACCGAGCCACAACGACGACCAGCGGCCTTTGCAGTCGCCGGTGAAGGCGGTGACCTTGCCCAGGCCGAAGCGCCAGTGCGCGAGCAGCGGATCGCCGACGTCGGTGACCAGCGGCACCTGCGCCGCGGCGCGGCGGTGCGTGCGCACGTAGCCGAGCAGCTGGGGCGCCGAGGCCAGGTCGATGCCGGTCAGCATGATGTGGCGCTCGACCTGGCGCGGCGCGAACGGCTGCTCGCGCACCAGCTTGCCGAGGTGGGTCATCGCGTCCTGCGTGAACACGCGCGGCAGCTGGCGCGGATCGCGCGCGAGGTGGAACTTGCCGCCGCCGCTGGCCGCCATGCGCGCGAGCAGCGCGCCGTCGGCGTCGGCGCCGACCGCCACCGTCGACACCGTCACGCCCTGCGCGCGCAGCGTCGCCGCCATCGCCTCGTAGCCGCCGCCCTGGCTGATGCCGTCGGTCATCACGATCATGTGGCGCCGCCGCGCGGCGACGCCGCGGATCGCGTCGCGTCCCGCCTCCATGCCGGGCTGGATGTTGGTGCCGCCGCCGCAGTCGATGGCGCGGATGCGCGACAGCGCGCCCGAGCGGTCGCCGAGCCGGCCCATCGGCACGACCCAGTGCGCCGAGGAATCGAACGCGACCACGCCGAGGAAGTCCTTGGCCTCGAGCAGCTCGGCGGTCGCCGCCGCCGCCTCCTTGCACATCTGCAGCTTCTGCCCGTCCATCGAGCCGGAGCGGTCGACCACCAGCATCAGCGCGGTCGGCGCGCGCTCCTCGGTGTCGGGCGCCTTGAGCTTGACCGGCAGGATGTCCTCGATCGGCGTGCGGTACCAGCCGCCGGCGCCGAACGCGTTCGGCCCGCCGATCATCAGGAATCCGCCGCCGAGCTGCTCGACGTACGCGCGCAGCGCCGCGAACGCCTCGTCGTCGAGCGCCGCCGCCGGCAGGTCGCTGAGGATGATCCCGTCGTAGCCGGCCAGCTCGCGCAGCTCGCGCGGCATCGCCTCGGGCGGGCGCACCACCAGGTCGATGCCCTCCTGCGCCATGGCGTCGGCCAGGACGTGGGCCTCGTCGGGCTCGCCGTCGATGTAGAGCAGGATCGGCCGGCCGCGCACCTCGACCAGCGCCAGGCCCTCGTCGTTGGAGCGCACCTCGTCGCCGGCGAAGCCGTCGAGCTCGACGCGGTAGGTGTAGAGATTGCGCTGCGTCGGCGTGCGGCGGAAGGTCGCGGTCGCGATCTCGCCGGCGGCGAGCGTCAGCGCGCGCGCGTCGACCTCGACGCCGTTCTCGAACAGCCGCACGCGTCCGCTCGCGGCGTACGACGATTCGAGGTCGGCGACGATCGCGATCGCGGCGCCCTCGTGCGCGCGCACGTGGCTGGTGCGCATCGCCGCGACGCGCGCGTCGGGACGCACGGCGCCGGCGACGGGCAGGCAGTCGATGACCACGCCGGCGGCGGCGGCCTCGCGCGCCGCGGCCATCAGGTCGCCACGGGTTTCGACCCCGTCGCCGACCAGCAGCACGCGCCGCGCGCTGTGCGGCGGGAACAGCCCGCAGGCGACGCGCAGCGCCGCGGCGAGGTCGCTCTGCGCGCCGCCGTCCTGCGTGCCCGCCGCCGCGGGCGGCGGCAGGCTCGCGCCGGCCTCGGGGACGAGGCGCACCGCCGGCTCATCGCCGGCCGACACCACGCCGATGCGCGTGGCGCGCGGCACGTCGCCGAGCGCGGCGGTCGCCGCGGCGTGCGCGCGCGCCATGCCGTCGGCGCCCTGGCTGTGGCTGTGGTCGGCGACCACCACCAGCGCATGGGCGCGCGCCGGCAGCGTCAGGGTCGGTCCGGCGAGGGCGACGATCGCCAGGACCGCCAGCGCCATGCGCACGATCGTCAGCCACCGCCGGCGACGCGCGCGCAGCGGCTGCACGGAACCGCGCGCGAACCACGCCAAGGCGACCAGCGTCGGCGGGATCAGCGCCAGCAGCCACGGCTCGTCCCAGGTCATGCGACGCCCCGGCGGTGGAACAGCCAGCTCTCGGCGATCAGCAGCGCCAGCGCCGCCCACAACGCCGCGCGCGCGAGCTCGCCGCCGAAGCCCCCGTCGACGGCGGTGAGCGCCGGATCCGCCCCGTCGCCCAGGCCGGTCTCGGCGCGCGCGAGCAGGGCCGCGGTCCCGGCCGCGGCCCCCGCGCGCCACACGCCGACGCGGTCGAGCTCGCGGGGCCTGGTCTCGCCATCCGTCGCCACCGCCGCGTCGTCCCAGGCCACCGCGCCGTCCGCGTCGATCAGCGCGCCCGTGCGCCACACCGCCGGCGTCGCCTCGTCGTCGCCCTGCGTCGCCCAGCCGACCGCGTTGGCCATGAGCAGCGGGAAGGCGGCCGACAGCGGCAGGTCCTCCGAGCGCGCCGGCGCGAAGGCCATGACCACCAGCCGTCGCCCGGCGACCGTCGCCGCCGCGAGCGCCGCGCCGGCGGGCGACGCCCACAGCGGCTCGACGCCGGACTCGGCCTCGATCGCCGCGGTCTGGGTCAGGCGCACGCGGCGCGTGGCGATGCCGTAGAGCAGCGGATGCGTCGCATCGATGACCCGCGGCGACTCGATCGGCGCGCCGTCGCCGTCGAGCCGACGCAGCGCCACGCCCGGCGGCGCCGACGGCGGATCGATCAGCACGGTCGGCACGCCCGCGGGCAGCTCCGCCGGCAGCCAGCCGTCGCACACCAGCAGCTCGCAGGCCGGCGCGGGCGTCGGCCAGGCGTCGGCGGCGACCGTCTCGACGGCGAGGCCGTCGCCGGCGCAGGCGAGCAGCGCCAGGGCGATGAACGGGTCGGCCGCGCGCGACGCGACCACCACGCGCAGGGTGCGCGGCTCGGGCACCGTCAGCTCCACGCGATCGTCGGCGACGAGGCGGTCGTCGGCCGCGCGCAGGGTGAAGCCCAGGCGGCGCGCGTCGCCCGCCGCCACCGGCACCTGCAGCCGCTCGGACGCGCCGGAGGCGATGCTCAGGCGCCGCACCTCGACCACGCGCCCGTCGAAGGCGACGTCCAGCTCGCACTCGATGGTCTCCGCGGGCTGGCCGACCGCGTCGATCTGCACGAACGCCGCGTAGCGGTTGCGCTCCAGCGGCAGGCGGCGCAGGTCGGCGGCGACGATGCCGACGTTGCGCGCGCGCATCGCCGGCGGCAGCACGCGCTCGATGGCGACCCGCTCGTCGCCGCCGTCGTCGCCCGCGTGGTCGGTCGCATGCCACAGCGCCGCCGGCGCGTCGACCGCGGCCAGGCGTCGCGCCAGCGCGATCGCCGGCTCCGGGTCGCCGGCGACCGGTCGCGGCGCCAGCGCGGCGATCGCGCGCGCCGCCGCCTGGCGATCGACGCTGCGCGCGAGCACCAGCGTCGGCCGCGCGTCGTAGGCCAGCACCGTCACCGGCACGGTCGGCGGCAGCGCCGAGACGCGCGCCTGCAGCCGCTCGGCGAGCGCCGCGAAGCGCGTCCGCCCGTCGTCGCCGCGCGCCGCGAGCGACGCCGAGCGGTCGACGAGCACCACGACGCCGCGCACGCCACCGTCGCCGCCGCCGACCACCACCCGCGCCGCCGCCGCGGTCGCCGCGCCCATCACCGCCACCGACAGCAGCAGGGCGATGAGGCGCTTCAGCCAGCGCAGCCACGGGCTGTCGGCGCTGCGCCGGTCGAGGCCGAGGAAGAACGGCAGCGTCGTGGTGCGCAGCGCGCGCGGCCGCGGCCGCACCAGGTGCAGGACCACCGGCACCGCCAGCAGCAGCAGCCACCACAGCTGCGACGGCGCGAGGGCGTTCACGTCCCCGCCAGCCCGCTGCCGCGTTCGAGGAGGGTCACGAACTGGTCGTCGAACGGCGCCGCGGCGTCCCAGCGCAGGTAGTCGATCCGGCGACCGAGGCATTCCTTGGCGATCCCGTCGCGCCACGCGACGACCTGCGCGGCGTAGCGCTGGGCGGCGTCCCGGTCGAGCCACACCCGCCGCTCGGCGCCGGTCTCGCTGTCGACCAGCAGCAGCTCGCCCTCGGCCGGCGCGCGTTCCTCGGCGGGATCGAGCACGTGCAGGACGTGGGTCTCGCCCGGCCACGAGGCGAAGCGCCGCGCCAGCTCGCGGGTGCGCGCGGGATCGCCGCCGAGCAGGTCGCTGATCAGGAAGACCACGCCGCGCCGCCCGCCGTCGGGCCGGAACGCCGCCAGCGCCGCGTCGAGATCGCCGATCCCGGCGAACGGCAGGTCGACCAGGCGGCGGATGATGGCGTGGATGTGGCCGGGGCCCTTGAGCGGCGGCAGCTCGCGCCGGCAGGCGCGGTCGACGCCGATCAGCGCGACGCGGTGCTGCTGCGACAGGCCGAGGTAGGCGAGCGCCGCGGCCAGGCGCAGCGCGGCGATGCGCTTCGCCGGATGCGGATCGGCCATCGACGCGCTGGTGTCGACGACGACGTGGACGTGGAACTCCTGCACCGACTCGAAGACGCGCACGAACAGGCGGTCGAGCCGGCCGTACAGCCGCCAGTCGACGGTGCGGATGTCGTCGCCGCGCGCGTAGTGGCGGTGGTCGCGGAACTCGCGCGAATGGCCCGCGGCCGGCGACTCCTGCACGCCCTGGCGCGCCTGGCGGCGCCGCCGGCGCAGGCGGACGAACAGCAGGCGCAGGCGCGCGAGGAACTCGGCGTCGAAGATCCCTCCGTCGTTCGTCACGGCCTCAGGGGATGGCATCGCCGTCTCCTGGGCCCGCTCCCGCGCCCGCGCCGCGCAGCGAGCGCAGGCCGACCACCGTCGTGCCGCCGATGCTCAGCGCGAGGACGCCGTCGGCGCTGGCGGCGCCGAGCGCCGGCTGCACGAAGCCGCCCTCGTCGGCGGTCCTCGTCTCGCGCAGCGCCTCGCGCATCGACGGCGGGAAGCGCTCGACGAACAACCGCGCGCCGTCGGCGAGGGTGAATCCGGCGACGCCGTCGGCGGTCGCCGCGTAGAGCACGCCGCCGTCGAGCGCGAACGCCGCCATCGGCGGACCCATGGCCGCGGCCGGCTCCTCCTCCGGCGCGACGATCGCCGCGCGCTCGCGCGCGTCGTCGGCCAGGGCCGTCGCCGCGGCGATCGACGTGGTCGCGCCGTCCGCGCCGACCAGCGTCGCCGCGCCGCCCGCGGCGTAGATCGCGCGCATGCCGACCTGGCCGAGCAGCGTGCCGCCCTGCGGGGGGACGGCGGTCGCCAGGCCGGGCATCTCGAGCGGCGCGAGCAGCGCGCCCGCATCGGTCAGCAGCACCGCGACGCCACCGCACAGGCGCAGGTCGTGCACCGCGGCGTCGCTGGCCAGCGGCAGGGCGAGCGACGCGAGCAGGCGGTGGCCGCCCTCGGTGCCCGGGAAGGCCGCGTCGCCGACCACCGCCGCCGCGGTGCCGCCGAGGCCGCCCGCGGGCTGGGCGGCGGCGTGGCGTCGGATGCCGGAACGCCCTCCGCCGTGCGCCCAGCGACGCCTGCCTCCCCACGACGCGTTCACCGGCGCCGCCGCCGCGGCGGTGGTCGTGGTCGCGGGCGGCTCGAGGCGGACGTCGACGGGGCGCACGCGCGCCGGATCGAGATGCCAGAGCACCGCGCGGCGATCGAGGTCGACCAGCGCCGTGCGCCGGCCGTAGAACAGGCAGCGCGCGCCATCGATCGCCGCCAGCCCCGGGCGCTCGTCGCGCGTCGGCACCGCGACGGTGATCGCCCAGCGGCGCTTGCCGGTCGCCGGATCCAGCGCGGCGACCACGCCGTCCGTGGCGCAGGCGACGACCACCGAGCCCTGGTGCGCGGCGATCGCGTCGATCGACGCGGCGAAGTCGGCGCGCCAGCGGCGCACGCCGGTGGCGGCGTCGATGCCGTTGAGCGCCGCGCCATCGCCCGCCATGACCATGCCGCCGAGGGTCACCACCGGCGCCGGGCGGACGGCGATCTGCTGGCCGGTCTCCTCGTCCCAGCGCCACAGCGGCGACGGCGCGCAGCAGCCGTCGCCGCGCCAGCGCCGACGACCGCTGGCCAGCGCGAAACCCGCCATGGCGCCGACGCGATCGACCACCACCAGCGTCCCGCCGGCGGCGACGATGGCGGCGATCGGCTGGTCGTGCCGGACCACCCACGCCGGCGCGAACGGCGGCAGCGGCAGGCCGCGCTCCGCCGGCGGGCTGGCGATCGGCGCGCGCAGCAGGCGTCGCGCCTCGTCCGCGGCGATGGTCAGGCCATCGGGCAGCGCGAGCACGTCGTCGCCGCCGCCGAGGAACGCGCCGACCGCGGCGTCGGCCTGCGCCGCGTCGCCGGCGCGCAGCGCCAGGCGCGCGCGCGCGAAGGGGATCCACGCGCGCTCGACGGCGTCGGGCTCGCCTTCGGCGAGCTCGGCCAGCGCCTCGAGGGCCTCGCCGACCGGCTCCGCCGCGTCCGCGGCGAGGGCGCGCGCCACCTGGCGCCACACCGAGTCGCCGAGATGGCGCACCAGGTCGGCGCGCACCTCGGCCGAGGCCGCGCCGCCGAGGCCCTGCAGCTCGCCGGCGAGGAGCCGGCGCACGCCGATGCGGAAGACGCGTTCGTCGCCGGCGCTCGCCAGCAGCGCCAGCCACGTGCGCCACCGCGCTGCCTCGCTGCGCGACAGCTCGACGAGGCGCCCGGCGACCGCGACGCCGTCGGCGACGTCCCCGCCCTCGCGCAGGCGCGCCAGCGCGCGGTCGAGCAGCTCGACCTCGCGCACGGCGCCGAGATCGATCTGCTCCAGGGTCTCGCCGAGATCGCCCCCGTGCTCCAGCGACAGGCGCAGCATCGCCTCGTCGCGCGCCTCGGGGTCGCGCTCGGCCATGACCTGCAGCTCGGCGGCGAGCTCGTCGCGGCGTTCGGGCAGCCCGGTGAGGCAGGCGACCAGCGCGCGGCGCAGCGCCGGCTCGATGTCGTCGGGGGCGCCGCGCGCCAGCGCGTCGACCAGGATCGCGCGCGCGGTCTCGGCGGCGCCCGACAGCCGCGCGGTGTCGGCGAGGATCAGCACGCGCTGCCAGGCGTCCGCGCCGTCGCCCGCGGTGGCGACCAAGGCGCGCTCGGCATCGATCGCGCGCGCGACGACGCCCTCCTCGGCCTCGTCCGGGAGCATCGCGTCGAGCCACGCGCGGTAGCGCGCGGGGGTGTCGGCGAGGTCGCGCGTGGCGGCGAACAGCGCCTCGGCCCGGCGCGGTTCGCCGACGCGGCGCGCCAGCCGGCCGCACGCCAGGCGGATCTCGAAGTGCTCGGGGTCGGCGGCGAGGCGTTCCCCGGCCAGCGCCTCGGCCTCGGCGACCAGGCCGAGCCGTTCGAGGAACGGCAGCGCGTCGAGCAGCAGCTCCGCGGCGACGGTGCGCGCGCCGGCCAACGCGCCGGGATCGGCGAACAGCGCGCGCACCTCGCGCGTGCGGCCGAGCGCGACCAGGCACTCGCCCAGCTCGCGGCGCAGGTCGAGACGCGCCGGATCGAGCGCCAGCGCGCGGCGGTACGCGAGCGCCGCGCTGTCGACCGCCGACGCCTTGCGCAGCGTGCGCGCCAGCCCGGCGAGCGCTTCGCCGCGCGCGTCCTCGGCGGCGCGGCCCGCGGTCTCGTCGATCAGCGCCTGGGCCTGGGCGTCGAGCCCCGCCGCCGCCAGCGCGGCGCAGCGGCGCCAGGCGAGGTCGAGCCGCTCCGGCTCGCCGGCCATGCGCTCGCCCAGCCACGCGGCGCGGCCGGCCTCGTCGCGGCGGCGGTCGAACGCGGCGTCGATCTCGCGTTCGATGCGCTCGCCGCCGAGACGGCGCTCGGCGGCGCGCAGCGCGACCAGCGCCTCGTCGACGTGGCCGGACGCGGCGAGGATGCGCGCGCCGTCGAGCACGGCGGCCTCGTCGGCGTCGGCGGCGGCCAGGCGCGCGCGGACCTCGGCCAGCAGGCGCTCGCGCTCGGCGCCGTCCTGCGCCAGCGCCAGGCGGCGTCGCGCGACCTCGGCCCGGCGCCAGTGCTCGGGGCCGATGCGCTCGCCGAGGCGGTCGAGGCGCAGCGCCGCGGCGTCGCGCCGGTCGGAGGCCGCCTCGCAGGCAGCGGCGACCAGCTCGATCTCGACCGCGGTCTCGGTGTCGGGAGCGCGCGCCGCGGCGCCGGCCAGCGTCGCCAGCGCCGCCTCGTGCAGGCGGACGTCGGCCATCGCCCGCGCCACCGCGACCAGCTGGTCGGGCCGGGTCTCGCGCTCGGCGCGCGCGCGCAGGTGGCGCTCGACGACCTCGCGCTTGCCGGCGAGCGTCGCGGCGCGGACCAGCTCCTCGGACCAGCGCTTGCGGCGCCAGGCGCGCGGCTCGAGCTCGACGGCGCGTTCCAGCTCGGCCAGCGCGTCGGCGTCGCGCGCGTCCGAGAGCACGCGCCACGCGAGGTGGCGCGCGAAGGGATCGTCCGGGAACCGCGCCACGGCTTCGCGCGCGACGCGCGCCGCCGCCGGATCGCCGGCCGCGTGCAGCAGGCGCAGGCGCACGATCGCCGAGCCCGGATCGTCGGGATACGACAGGCAGTGGTCCTCGTAGACCGCGACCAGCTGCTCGAGCTTGCCGGCGTCGCGCCAGGCCTCGACCAGCTGCGCGAGCGGCGCGTCGAGCGACGGATCGTGGTAGAGCGCGGTGCGCAGCGGCGCGGTGCTCTCGAGCAGCGCCTGGTCGAACTCGACCGGCGCCGGCGGCTCGCCGTCCTCGGCGACCAGCAGCGACAGCACGAGCGACGACGCGCACAGCGCGCGCGCCGCGCCCCGCAAGGATCGGCGCCAGCGCATGGTCAGGCCCGGCCCGGCGCCGGCACCGCGGCGAGGATCGCCTGGACCAGGCGGTCGCCATCGACGCCCTCGGCCTCGCCCTCGAAGTTGCGGATGATGCGGTGGCGCAGCGCGGGCGCCGCCACCGCGCGGATGTCGTCGGCCGAGACCGCCGTGCGGCCCTCGATCAGGCAGCGGATGCGCGCGCCGCGCACCAGGGTCTGCAGGCCGCGCGGGCTCGCGCCGTAGGCGATGAATCGCCTGACGGTGTCGGGCGAACGCCCGGAATCGGGATGCGTCGCCAGCACCAGGTCGGCGGCGTAGCCGAGCACGGCCTCGGCGATCGGCACGGTGGTCGCCAGCTCCTGCAGCGCGATCAGCGACGGCGCGTCGGTGACCACCGCCAGTTCGGGCTCGTGGAAGGCGGTGGTGCGCCGGCTGATCTCGAGCAGGTCGTCGCGGCCGGGGAACGGCACGCGCAGCTTGAAGAAGAAGCGGTCGAGCTGGGCCTCGGGCAGCGGGTAGGTGCCTTCCATCTCGAGCGGGTTCTGCGTCGCGAGGACGACGAACGGCGCCGGCAGCGCGTGGCGCTCGCCGCCGATGGTCACCGCGCGCTCCTGCATGACCTCGAGCAGCGCCGCCTGGGTCTTGGGCGTGGCGCGGTTGATCTCGTCGACCAGCAGCACCGGGCTGAACATCGGGCCGCGCTCGAAGCGCAGGCTGCGCCGGCCGTGGTCGTCCTCCTGGATCAGGTGCGTGCCGAGGATGTCGGCGGGCATGAGGTCGGGCGTGCACTGCACGCGGCCGAAGCCGATGCCGAGGATCCGCGCCAGCGCCTTGACCAGCGAGGTCTTGCCGAGGCCCGGGACGCCCTCGAGCAGGACGTGGCCCTGGCCGACGACGGCGATCAGGCACTCGGTGACGATCGCGTCGTTGCCGACGATCGCCTTGGCCAGCTCGGCGCGCATGCGCTGGATGCGCGCGCGGAAATCGTCGAGGCGCGCGGCGAGGACGTCGGGTGCGGGTGCTGGCTGCATGGGGATCTCAGTGGTGTCGCGATGGGAAGCTCAATGCGAGGGACGTGCGACGGGATGGGCTCGAAGCTCGAAGCTCGAAGCTCGAAGCTCGAAGCGCGAAGCGCGAAGCGCGAAGCTCGAAGCTCGAAGCTCGAAGCTCGAAGCTCGAAGCGCGAAGCTCGAAGCTCGAAGCTCGAAGCTCGAATCGCGAAGCGCGGGGCGCGGTGCTGCGTGGTCATTCATCGCCGTGCTCGAGGCTCGCGCGCACCGCCGTGAAGTAGCGCAGCACCTGTTCACGCCGGGCCAGCGGCAGGGTCTCGGCGTCGAGCGCCTCCTCCTCGGACGCGAGGCGTTCGAGCGCGACCGCGGCGGTGGCGACCGCGGCGCCTTCCTGGCGATCGGCGGCGGTGGTCTCGCGCGTCTCGGTCGGCGCGTTCCCGCCGGCGGGGGTCTCGATCGTGCTGGTCGCGGCGTTGGCGCCGCGCAGGCGGGAGGTGTCGCGGCCCATCGCCGCCGAGCCGCGGCCGGCGCGGTTGCCGCCGCGACCGCTGCCGGAGCCCGCCATCAGGCCCGCGCCCGGCACCGGCGCCGAACCCTGGCCGGAGCCCTGGCCTTGCCCCTGACCGGCTCCGCCCGGCACGGGCGGGCGGCTGCTGCCGGAGCTGCCGGGAACCGGTGGACGGTTGCCGCCGGCGCCGCCGCCCGCGCATCGACCCTGGCCCTGACCCTGGCCCTGACCCTGGCCCGGTTTGCCCTGCCCAGCGCCGCCGGAGGGATTGCCGGCGCTGGGCGGCCGCCAACTGCTGGCGATCGGCGCGTGCGATGGCGCGCGGCTGGCGCCGCGCTGGCCCGAGCGCTGGTTCGACGGCTGCTGCGCCATGCGCTGGCTGGCGCCCGAACGGCCGGCGACGCGCGCGCCGGCGGAACGCAGGCGGTTGGCGACCTGGTCGAGGCGTTCGCGCGCGGCGCCGCGCTCGCCCTGGCGCTGGTGCGCGTGGGCTGCGGCGCGCAGCGCGTCGCGCGCCTGCTCGCGACCGCTCTTCGCCTTCGCCCCCTTGGCTCCGGCGGCGGCCTTGTCGCCGGCCTTGTCGCCTTTCTCCCCGCTCTCGCCCTTGTCGCCGGCCTTGTCGCCGGCCTTGTCGCCGCCCGTCGCCGCGCCCGTGTCGCCGGCCAGCGCGTCGCGCGCCGCCGCCAGCGCGGCGGCGGTTCCGCTCGTGGCGCCGGCACCGGCGTCGCGCAGCGCCTGGTCGAGCGCCTCGGCGAGGCGGCGGCGTTCGTCGTTGCTGGCGTTGGCGGCGCGTTCGCCGAGGCGCTCGAGCTCGGCGGCCGCGGCGAGGTGGTCGGCCTTGCGCAGCGCGGCGGCCAGCGCGGCGAGGTCGGCGTGCGATTCGAGCGCCTCGGCGAGCTTGCCCAGGTCGCCGAGGTCGCCGGCGAGCTCGGCGCCGAGCTTCTCGGCCTCGCGCGCGACGCGGTCGAGCTCGGCGAGCAGCTCGCGCGTCGGCAGGCCCTGCGCCTTCTCCAGGCGCTGCGCGGCGGCGTCGACTCCGCGCTTGATCTCGTCGGCCTTCGCGGCCTCGGGCGCGTCGAGGCCGGTGAGCCGGTCGAGTTCCTGGCGCTCCTGGGTCAACGCCTTGGCCTCCTCGGCGCCCAGCGCGGCGGCGGCGGCATCGATGCGCTCCGGCTCCGGCGGCGGCGCCGCGGCGAACGGATCGAGCGCCGCAAGGAGGACGAGCGCGAGCGCCGCGACGACCACCCGCCGCGGGCGCGGCAACGGCAGCTCGACCGGCAGCCGCGCCAGCGCGCCCGGCAGCGCCGACGCCGCGCGGCGTACGTGCAGCGCGGCGATGCCGTCGAGCGCATCGCGCGCGAAGCACCACGCCGAGGCGAACATCAGGTGGCGGCCGCCGGCCTCGTCCCAGGTCGCCAGCGCGCGTTCGATGCCCGGGCGCCGCCACCACGCGACCGCGGCCGCGGCCAGCGCGGCGGAGCCCGCCAACGCCAGCGGGATCGCGCGGGTCGCCTCGCCGCCGGCCAGCCCGATGACGGCGGCGGCGATCGACGCGCCGGCCAGCGCCGGCAGCGCGCCGCGCTCGGCCCACGACAGCCAGCGCGCGAACGCGAGGCGGCGGGCGACGCGCCTGGCGGCGCCGGCGAGGGGAGCGAGGTCAGGGTGCACGGGCGGCCTCAGTCATGGCTGCCGCTTCGCGCTTCGAGCTTCGAGCTTCGAGCTTCGAGCCTCGAGCCTCGAGCTTCGAGCTTCGAGCTTCGAGCTTCGAGCTTCGAGCTTCGAGCCTCGAGCTTCGAGCTCGGATGACCTCTCACGGCAGCGCCTTGATCAGCGCCTCGGCGCGCGAGCGCACCTCGAGATCGGCGCTCGAGCGCGCGGCCTCCTCGAGCGCGGCCCGCGCCATCTCGCCGAGATCGGCCAGCGCCTTCGTCGCTGCCTCGCGCCGCGGCCATTCCTCGTCGCCGAGATCGCGCACCAGCGCGACCAGGCGCTCGCGCGTCTCCGGCGAGACCGTCGGCGTCGGCACGTGCATCTCGACCAGGTCGACGCACGGCAGCGTCAGGGCGACGCTGCACACCGTGACGCTGAGCAGCTCGGTGGCGAGCCGGCCGGCGATGACGTCGCCGCCCCACAGCTCGGCCAGCACCGCGCCGTCGCCGTCCTCGCCCGCGTCGCGGTTGTTGGTCAGCGTGCGCACCTGTCCGACCGGCACCGGCAGCTCGCCGGCCTCGGTGACCACGCGCAGGTCGCGTTCGGCGGGAGCGCCGACCACGATCTGGCCGCCGATCAGGCGCAGGTGCGCGATCGCCGGCGGCTCGTCCGACTCGTTGTCGCCCGGGATGCGGCCGGCGCCGACGATCTGGGTCGCGTCGAGCTCGACCTGCGGGAAGAACTCGTTGGCGATGGTCACCGGTCCGGCGACGTGGCCGATCAGGCGCGTCCCGTCCTCGAGCACGGCGACCATGCCGCTGCCGTCGTCGGCCGGACCGAGCCGGCGGATCTGGTCGAGCGGCAGCTCGATGACCCCCCAGCCGGTCGCGAACGGGATGCGCGTCGCGCCGCTCGCCGCCAGCACCTGGCCATCGCTGACGTCGACCAGGCGCAGCGGCGCGGTCTTGTCGAGACCGCAGCGCACCAGCCAGCCGACCCGCGCGGGCGTGACCGCCGTCGACTGGCCCGAGGCCAGGGTGAAGCGCAGCGTCGCGTCGCAGTCGCCGGAGATCACCTGGCCGTCGCGCAGGAACGCCGACAGCCGTCCATCGCGGCCGGCGAGCGCGGCGACGCGCGCGTAGGGGACCTCGACGCGGCCGCGCGCGCTGACGATGGCGATCGCCTCGGCGCTCGAGGAGCCGCGCAGGCGGGTCTCGCCGCCGATCACCAGCAGCTCGGCCTCGCCCGGCTGCGGGATCAGGTCGGCCGGGATCAGGCGCGTCGCGGCCAGCCCGGCGCCGCCGCCGCGGCCCCAGTTGACGATCGCGTTGCGCAGCGCCGGAGGCAGGTCGGCGAGGAAGGAGCGCGTGCGCCAGCCGCGCACCAGCGCGGCCAGCGCCTTCGCGTCGAGCTTGCCCGGACGCTGCGCGAGCACGTGCGCGACGGCGACCGTGCCGCCCGGCGGGACCGACAGCGTCCAGCTGGTCTGGATGTTCTGGTTGTTGTGGCGGTCGAGCACCACCGTCGCGCGGACCTTCGCCTGCGGATCGCCGTAGGCGAGGACGATGGCCGGCACCTGCGCGCCGTGGTTGGGATCGGCGTTGAGCACGACGGCGAAGTCCTTCGGCCCCGGGGCCGCGTCGACCGCGCCGCCGCTGTCGCCGACCGCCGCGTCCCAGGAATAGTTCAGCCGCGAATAGAGCGCGAGCTGGCAGGTCGCCGGGCTGCGGCCGCCGTTGATGACCGCTTCGACCCAGCGCCCGGCGCCGGTCTTGGCATCGATGCGCAGGTGGCGCTCGATGGTCAGGTCGCCGAGCTTGGTGCTGTAGTGGAAGCGCAGGCCATCCGCGCTCATGCGCTGCTGCTGGAAGTTGATCTGGTTGCCGTTCACCAGCAGGTAGCAGGCCTGGTTCACGACCGAGTTGGTGCCGTTGTGCAGTCGGCCGGCGTTGTCCATGTCCCAGGTGCTGCCGTTGGCGTCCTGGGTCTGGCGCCATTGCCAGGGGATCAGCGCTTCGCCGGCGGCGCCGGTGGCGGCGATCAGCAGCAGCAGGGCGAATCGCGCGGTCATTCCGGCATCTCCATCTCGTCATCGAGCTTCAACGCCTCGATGCGCAGCGTGCCGCCGTCGAGGCGATAGCTCAGCTGCGCATCGCGCACGAGCAGATCGAGCAGCTCGTGCAGCGGCCGCTCGCTGATCGACAGCGTGCGCGTCTGGGTGCCATCGACGTCCGCGGCGATCTCGACCGGCAGGCCGGTGAGCCCGGCGATGGACTCGCCGATGACCTTCAGCTCGACCGCCTCGACGCTGAGCGTCACCGGCTTCTCCAGGCGCGGATCCGTGGTCGGCGCGGCGACCGGCTCGGGCTCGTCGGGCTTCACCCGCCAGGCGACCAGCAGCCGCGCCGGCACGCGCACGGTGCTGCCGTCGCCGCGGGCGATGGCGATCGACTCGTCGCGCAGGCGTCCGCTCAGGCGCGTGTCGCCCGCGAGCTCGACGGCGACCTCGCCGTCGTCCTCGCGCTCGAGCGAGCGCATCCGCGCGGGCTCGACGCCGACGTCGCCCGACGCGGTGGCGAGGGACAGCGCCGCCGCGAACACGCCGGCCACGCGGTCGCCGCCGGCGAGCTCGGCGTGGTCGCAGGCGTCGGTGTCGGCGGGACGCGCGCCGCCCTGGTACCAGCAGACGATCTCGTGCGGCGCGCACGCGACATCGCCGGCGCGGCGCGTCGGCAGCGTCAGGGATGGGCCGCCGAGCATGCCGCGCAGCGACGTGCCATCGCGCAGGACGACGCGCCAGCCGGGCGCGCCGTCGCCCAGCCGTTCGATCGACGACACCTGCGGCAGCGGCAGGGTCAGGCGGCCGAAGGCGCCGATCAGGTCGATGCCGCCGGCGGGCAGCCGCGCCAGCGCCAGGACGTCCCCGTCGCGCAGTCCGACCACCACCGCGTCGGCCGGGATGCCGTCGTCCGGCGCCGCGCGCAGCGCCAGGCCGCGCACGCGCCGGACGTCGACCGCGAGGGCGCCGGCGGTCGAGGCGAGGACCAGGTCGGCCGCCGCGAGGCGCCCGCGCAGGACCTCGCCCTGACGGGTGTAGACCGCGCCGGGGTCGAAGGCGTCGACGCCGGCGGCCACGGCGGCGATCTCCTCGAAGGCGATCTGGTGGCGGCCGTGCGCGCCTTCGACCACGACGCTCGAGCCGCTGGCGACGCCGATCGCGTGGTCTTCCGCGCCGCTCGCGACCACCAGCAGGTCCTCGCCGACGCGCTCGACGCCGGTGCGCTCGCACCAGCGCGTCAGGGACGGCAGGTCGGCGACCGGCGCGTCGGCTCCGCCCGCGCCGAGGCGCAGGTTGACGACGTGGCGCATGAGGTCGCGCGGGATGGCGCCGGCGCGCGGCAGGGCCTTGAGCAGCGCGGCCGCGTCGGCGGCCGCATCGAACCCCGCGCGGCGCTGCGCCGCGAGGTGGACGAGCACCGCCTTGGAGCGCGGCTTCAGCGCCAGGCTCCAGGTCATGCCGTAACGGCGGTTCTGCTGGATGGTGATCGCCGGCGCGTTCTTCGACCGCGGTCCCTGGACGACGAACAGCACGCTCGGCCGCGAGTTGTTGGCCGGCTGCTGGGTGACGAAGCCGACGTCCTTGGCACCCAGCGTTCCGCCGCCGAACGCCTGGCCGGTGGTCGTGACGGTGGCCTGCGCGTTGCCGCCGAGATTGGCTTCGACCATCACCGCCACCGTCGCCGCCTGGTCGGTGGTGTTCTCGATGATCTCGCACCAGCGCACCGCCGCGAGATCGGTCAGCACGCGCACCCGCCGCGTGACGGTGATCCCGCCCATCGGCAGGCTCAGCACCAGCTCGCCGTCGGCGGTCATCATCGGCTGCTGGCACTGGAACTGCTGGCCGTTGACCGTCAGCCACAGGCCGCTGTCGAAGCAGTCGTTGGTGCCGTCGTCGATCGCCCCGGTCTGACCGTTGCGGTCCCAGCGGAAGCCCTGCGCGTCGCTGCTCTCGTGCCGACCCCCGTTGGTCGCGACGAGCTGCTCGGCGCAGCCCAGCGGCGCGATCATCAGCAGGGGGATCCACCAGCGTCGCATGCGGCATCTCCTGGCGCCGCGCGGCGCCGCTCATCTGGATCTAACGACGTTCCGCCCCGAGGTTCGTCACGATTTCGTCAGCGGCGGCGATGCGTGGGACGGACGCTGGGATGGAGTAGAGGACCGGGGTCGCGGTTGCAATGCGGGAGGGGTCCGACGCCGCCGGGATGACCGCCTGACCGTGGGTGGCGGGCGTGCGCATCACTCGGTGGAGCTGCCACCAGCGCGTTGCCGGTGCACGCGCGCCGATGCGGCAACGTCCGGCGCCGGCGTGTCTCAGGAGCGGGTCGCGGCGGTGCTGGCGACGGCCACCCCGGCGTGGCGCATGGCTGCGATCGCGCCATCGATGTCGCCCGGCGCCAAGCCGACGCCGCGGCACGCGTCCTCGATCAGCGTCACGGCGAAGCCCAGTCCAACCGCGTCGATCGCCGTGGCCTTGACGCAGTAGTCGGTCGCCAGGCCGCACACCGCGACCTCGTCGACGTTCTGCGCGCGCAGCCAGTCGCCCAGGCCGGTCGCCTTGCGGCGGCCGTTGTCGAAGAAGCCGCTGTAGCTGTCGATCGCCGGATCGGTGCCCTTGGCGAAGACCCGCGCGATGCGCCGGGTGTCGAGGCCGGGATGGAACAGGGCGCCGCCGGTCCACTGCACGCAGTGCGCCGGCCACAGGACCTGCGGCAGGCCGGCGAGCTCGGCCATGGCGAACGGCTGCCCGCCGGGCCGGTTGACCGCGAAGCTGCCGTGCTCGGGCGGATGCCAGTCCTGCGTCGCCACCACCAGGTCGAAGCGCGGCATCAACGCGTTGGCCACCGGCACGACGGCGTCGCCGTCGGCGACCGCGAGCGCGCCGCCGGGGCAGAAGTCGTTCTGGATGTCGACCAGGATCAGGGCGCGCATGGTCCGCTCCTCGTTCACAGCTCGAAGCTGAAGCCGTCGCGCAGGCGCTGGCGGTAGGCGGTCTCGTCGAAGCGGTAGAGGCGCGCGGCGCGGTGGGCGACGTTGCGCTCGTGCTCGTCGAGCTCGTCGAGGATGCCGAGCGCGAGGACCTTCTTGCGGAAGTTGCGCTTGTCGAGCGCGCGGCCGAGCGCCATCTCGTAGAGCCGCTGCAGCTGGCCGAGGGTGAACTTGCGCGGCAGCAGCTCGAAGCCGATCGGCTGCCAGCGCACCTTGCTGCGCAGCCGCTCGCGCGCGGCGGCGACGATCGCCGCGTGATCGAAAGCCAGGCGCGGGAGCTCGTCCAGCGCATGCCACGCGGCTTCACTGGCGTCGGTCGCGGCCTGGACGCGGTGGTCGGCGAGGCGCACCAACGCCCAGTAGGCGACGGTGACGACGCGCTCGCGCGGATCGCGGCCGACCGCTCCGAAGGTGTAGAGCTGCTCCAGCCACACGCGCGAGAGCCCGGCCTCCTCGGCCAGCTCGCGCCGCGCCGCGTCGTCGACCGATTCGTCGACGTGCACGAAGCCGCCGGGCAGCGCCCAGCGCCCGAGGTACGGCGCCAGGCCGCGGCGGATCAGCGCGACCTTCAATCCGGCGTCGTCGTAGCCGAGGACCACGCAGTCGACGGTCAGCGCCGGGCGCGCGTGCGCGTAGGTCGCCATCTCACGCCTCGTCGAGCGCGCGCAGCTCGCGCGCGAAGCCGGCGTTGAGGATCGGGAAGCGGCACCAGGTCTTGGGGTCGAGGTTCTCGTCGTCGAGGTGGAACGCCGGCGCGAAGCGTTCGCGCTTCCACTGGTTGCGGCACCACAGCGCGAAGAATCGGCGTACCCAGCCGCGCAGGACCTCGCGGCCGTGCTCCGGGAACTCGCCGACCATGCGCGCGAGGACCTCGACCGGCGGCAGCTTGTCGCGGATGGCGAGCTTCTCGATGCGGTCGAGCAGGGGGAACGGCATCAGGTCCTCCTCGCTCTTCTGGCCGACGGCGAGCGGGCGCAGCTCGGGGGTCGAACGCTGCGCGGTGATCGCCGCCAGCGCCGCGATCGGGCCGATGCCGCGCGGACCTTCGCGCTCGAGCCAGGACAGCCAGCGGCGCAGGAACGCCTTGTCGATGCCGGCGATCGGCGACAGGCCGCCGCAGGTGTCGCCGTCCATGGTCGCGTAGCCGACCGCGGCCTCGCTGCGGTTGGAGGTCGCGAGCAGCAGCGCGTTGCGCAGGTTGGCGATCATCCACACGCCGGGCGCGCGGGCGCGCGCCTGGATGTTCTGCAGCGCGAGATCGTCGCGCTCCCAGGTCGGGGCGCGACCCACGGCGGCGCCGACCGCGCGCACGTAGCCCTGCACGAACGGCTCGACATCGAGCTCGAGGTGCTGCGCGCCGACCGCGTCGGCGACCGCGCGCGCGGCGTCGCGCGTGGTGGCGCTGCTGTTGGCGGTGCCCTGCCAGACCGTGGTCAGCAGCGCGCCGGTCAACGCGCGCGCGTCCGCGCAGGCGGCGACCGCCGGGATGTGGCCGAGCGCCTCGCGCACGCCGGCGGCGCCGAGATCGTCCAGCGCGCGCCGCGCGGCGAGCGCGACCAGGCAGCTCACCGCCGCCGAGTCGGCGCCGCCGCTCAGGCTGACGACGAAGCCGCCGCTGCGGCTCTTGCGCAGGTAATCGAAGAGCGCGAGCGCCTCGGCGCGGCTGAACTCCTCCTCCTTCAGCGTCGGCGACGCCTCCCAGGCGGCCGGCGCCTCGCGCGCGACGTCGACCGCCGCAGGCCACGCGTGGGCGGCCTCGACCAGGCCGGAGTGCTCCTCCAGCGCCGGGTCGTGGCTGGCGATGCGCGCGCGCGAGAAGCGCGCGACGGAGAGATCGACGCGGGCGCAGGTCAGCTCCCACGGCGTGAGCGTCAGGCGCGGACCCTGCGCGACGATCGCGCCCCCGTCGGCGATCAGCGCGCCGCCGTCGTAGATCGCGCGGCCGGCCTCGTTGCCGAGCAGGTTGGCGTAGACGTAGGCGGCGCCGAACGCGCGCGAGCCTTCGCAGACGAAGTCGCGGCGCACGCCGAGCTTGCCGAAGGCGAAGTGGCTCGCCGACGGGTTGAGCACGACGTCGACGCCGTGCGCGGCCAGGCGCGCGCCCGGACGCCCGGCGACCCACGCGTCCTCGCAGATCTCGAAGCCGATGCGCACGTCGCCGATGGCGAAGAGCAGATCGCCCAGCGGCAGATCGCGCCCGGCGAAACGCGTACGCGTGACGACGTCGGCGCGCCACGGCTTGAACCAGCGCGGCTCGTAATGGATGCCGTCGCCGGCGAGGTGCTGCTTGGCGACGAAGCCGAGCACGTGGCCGTCGGCGATCACCGCGACGGTGTTGAACAGCGCGCGCTGGTGCAGCCGGGGCAGGCCGACGCACACCACCAGGCCGGCGCATTCCCTGGCGATCTCGACGAGCACGCGCTCGGCCTGGACCACCACGTCCGGGCCGTGGAACGCGTCCTCGCAGCCGTAGCCGGTGATGCACAGCTCCGGCAGGCAGAGCAGCCCGACGCCGCGCTCGCGCGCGGCGCGCAGGACCTCGACGATGCGCCGCTGGTTCCCGTCCCAGTCGAGCGGGATCTGGTTGAGCGCCGCGGCGGCGACGACCAGGGCGGTCATGCCAGCGCTCCCTTCGCCGCGGCGACCCGTTCGCGCGCGCCGAGGATCAGCGCGGTGCGGCGCTCGTGCAGGCCGAGCTCGAGCCCGACCGGGTACTGGTGCGGATGGTCGAAGCGCTTGATGCCGTCATGGAAGCGCGCCAGCCCGGCGCGACGACGCTCGCGCGCGACCGCGATCGGCTCGGGCGCGAGCACGCGCGCGCCGCGACGCAGCGCCGGTACCAGGAGGTCCTCGGCGACGGCGTCCGCCGGCATGCGCTTGCGCCGCGTGGCGTCGCCCGGATCGACCATCGTCCACGGCGGCGCCGGCGTCGGGGCGAGCTCGTCCCAGACCACGTCGCCGACCGCCGCGTCGCCGACCGTGAAGCGCCGCGCCTGCAGCAGCCCCGGCGTGGAGACCTTCGCGGCCTGCTCGCTGAGCTTGACGCACGGGCGCCAGGCCCCGTCGTCCGCGCGGATCGCGCCGAGCTTGTAGACGCCGCCCAGCGCCGGCTGGTCGTAGGCGGTGACCAGCTTGGTGCCGACGCCCCACACGGCGATGCGCGCGCCCTGCTGCTTGAGGCTGGCGATCAGGCGCTCGTCGAGGTCGTTGGAGGCGACGATCTGCGCGCGCGGGAAGCCGGCGGCGTCGAGCAGCCTGCGCGCCTCGATGGACAGCCACGCGAGGTCGCCGGAATCGAGGCGGATGCCGACCATCTCGTGACCTCCGGCGCGCAGCGCGCGGCCGACCTCGATGGCGTGGCGCACGCCGTCGAGCGTGTCGTAGGTGTCGACCAGGAAGACGCAGTTGTTGGGCATCGCGCGGGCGTAGGCGGCGAAGGCCTCGGGCTCGTCGGCGAAGGACATCACCCAGCTGTGCGCGTGCGTGCCGCGCACCGGGATGCCGTAGCGCATGCCGGCGAGGACGTTGGAGGTCGCGGCGCAGCCGCCGATGTGCGCGGCGCGGCTCGCGGCGAGGGCGCCGTCGCCGCCCTGCGCGCGGCGCAGGCCGAACTCGAGCACGGCGTCGCCGCCCGCGGCCTGGGCGACGCGCGCCGCCTTGGTCGCGATCAGCGTGTCGAAGTTGATCAGGCAGAGCAGCGCGGTCTCGACCAGCTGGCCCTGCAGGATCGGACCGCGCACGCGCAACAGGGGCTGGTGGGCGAAGGCCACCGTGCCTTCGGGCATGGCGTCGATGTCGAGCGTCAGGCGCAGCGCCCCGAGGTGGTCGAGGAAGCCGCGCTCGAACAGCGGCTTGCCGTCGTTGCCGGTCAGGCTGGCCAGGTACTGCAGGGCGGCCGGCTCGAAGCGGAAGCGCTCCAGCCAATCGAGCACCGGGGCGAGCCCGCAGGCGATGGCGTAGCCGCCGGCAAAGGGGTGCTTGCGGAACGACAGCGTGAACACCGCCTCGCGCTCGGCGCGGCCCTCCTTCCAGTAGCCGTAGGCCATGGTCAGCTGGTAGAGGTCGGTGAGCAGCGCGCCGTGGTCCATGACAGTGTACTTTGGACACGAAGGCGGCGATGCAAGCGCGCCGCGACACGACGCGACCCGGGGGCCGCCGAGCTCGGGCTCGACGATCCGCGGGTCGCGTCGACGTCGACGGCTTCAGCGCGCCTTGGGCTTCGGCTTGCCGGGGATCTTGGACACCGGCTTCGCCGATGGCTTCGGATCCGGTCCCTCGGCGCGCACCTTCTCGCGGCTCCAGTGGCGATGCTGCGCGATCGCGGCGATGAACGGCTTGAGCACCGCCCCGGCGTTGGCGCCGGTGACGACGCCGCCATCGGCCGCCGCGCCGGCGGCGACCAGCACGTCCCCGCCCGCGCCGAGCGCGGCGATGCTCTTGCAGTGGCGGTAGGCCTCGGCCACGAAGCGCACCGCGTCGTCGTCGCCGGCCAGCGTCGCCGCGCTGTCGGCCCCGTCGGCGATCAGCACGGCGTCGTACATCACCGACGGCCCGGTCGAGAACGTGCGCACCGCCTCGGCGTCCGCGCCGTCGCTGCTGGCGACGGGGCCCAGCGCCGACGACACCAGCTCGACGGTGACGCCCTGCTTCTCCAGCGCGCCCTTCACCGCGGCCATCGACGCGCCGACGAATCCGGCGGCGGCCAGCACCGCGACGCGCCGCGTGCGGATCGAGTCGCTCGGGCCGGTCAGCATGCTCAGCGCCGGCGAGGCCGCGACCGTCGCGCCGGTGCCCTTGCCGATCTTCGGCGCCGCGCCGGCTGCCGTCACCGTCACGCCGATCGCCTTGGCGACCGTCGCGGCCAGGGCCGGATCGACGTTCGCGAGCACCGCGTCGACCACGCGCTGGCGCACCGGCAGGCGCTCGACCTTGCCCAGCTCGAAGGCCAGCGCGTCGGTGACGTGGCCGCGCTCGACCGGCGTCAGGCTGTTGAGGAACAGCCGCGCCTGGCCGAAGTGGTCCTTGAAGCTGTCGCTGCGCGCGCGGATCTTCGCGCCGTCGACGCGCTCGGTGTAGTGCGTGAAGCCGCCCTGCGCGGCGCTCGCCGGCTTGGGGAAGTTGTCGCCCAGCGAGTTCGGCGAGTAGTTCGCGACGCCGGCGGGGATGCCCTGGCGCGAGAAGCCGTCGTGCTGGTTGTTGTGCACCGCCGCGATCGGCCGGTTGATCGGCAGCTCGGCGAAGTTCGGCCCGCCGAGGCGCGTGATCTGGGTGTCGAGGTACGAGAACAGCCGCGCCTGCATCAGCGGATCGTTGGTGAAATCGATGCCCGGCACGACGTTGCCGACGCAGAAGGCGACCTGCTCGACCTCGCTGAAGAAGTTGGTCGGGTTGCGGTCGAGGGTGAGCTTGCCGATGCGCTGCACCGGCACGACCTCCTCGGGCAGCAGCTTGGTCGCGTCGAGCAGGTCGAAGCCGTGCTTGAGGACGTCCTTCTCCGGGATGATCTGCACGCCCAGCTCGTACTCGGGGAAGTCGCCGCTCTCGATCGCCTCGAACAGGTCGCGGCGGTGGTAGTCGGCGTCCTTTCCGGCGATCTGCTGGGCCTCCTCCCAGACCAGCGCGTGGGTGCCGAGCAGCGGCTTCCAGTGGAACTTGACCAGCGAGGCGACGCCGGCCTCGTTGACGAAGCGGAAGGTGTGGACGCCGAAGCCCTCCATCATGCGGTAGCTGCGCGGGATGCCGCGGTCGGACATCACCCACATCACCATGTGCGCGGTCTCGGGCGTCAGGGAGACGAAGTCCCAGAAGCTGTCGTGCGCCGACGACGCCTGCGGGATCTCCTTGCGCGGGTTGGGCTTCACCGCGTGGACGAGGTCGGGGAACTTGGCGCCGTCCTGGATGAAGAAGACCGGGATGTTGTTGCCGACCAGGTCGAAGTTGCCCTCGTCGGTGTAGAACTTCACCGCGAAGCCGCGCACGTCGCGGACCGTGTCGGCCGAGCCGCGCGAGCCGACCACCGTCGAGAAGCGCACGAACACCGGCGTCTTGCGCGCCGGATCGTTGAGGAAGCCGGCCTTGGTGAGCTTGGCCAGCGGTTCGTAGACCTGGAAGAAGCCGTGCGCGCCGGCGCCGCGCGCGTGGACCACGCGCTCGGGGATGCGCTCGTGGTCGAAGCGCATGATCTTCTCGCGCAGATGGAAGTCCTCGAGCAGCGTCGGGCCGCGCTCGCCGGCCTTGAGCGAGTTGTCGGTGTCGGCGACGCGCACGCCCTGGTCGGTGGTCAGGAACTCGCCATCGGGACGATCGCGGAATCGTTCGAGCTGGGCGTCCTTGCGATCGGCGGCGTTGCGTGCGGGCTTCTTGGGCGATGCCATGGCGTTTCCGTTGGGGTGGCCGCCAACCCAAGCGGACGCTAGCTCAACGCCCAGTCGAATACGACGCACCTACAACCGGGTAACCCGCAGGACCTCGGGTGGACGCGGGCGTTGCACGTCCTCCCTCGCAGAAATAGCCGCCAGACGCGGCGCGTATGCTCATGGGCGGACCGAACACCAACGAGCAGGAGCCGACCATGGACGCCATCGCGATGCTGAAACAGGATCACGTGAAGGTACGCGGACTCTTCAAGCGCATCGAGGAGCTGGACGATGACGCGACCGACGAGCGCGAGGCGCTCTTCGACGAGCTGGTGCAGTCGCTGAAGACCCACGAGACCATCGAGGAGGAGATCTTCTACCCCGCGGCCAAGGAGGCCGGCGAGGAGGCCGAGGAGATCGTCATGGAAAGCTACGAGGAGCACCACCTCGCCGATCACCTGCGCGAGCAGCTCGAGCAGGCCGACGAGGACGACGAGACCCGCGTCGCGAAGCTCAGCGTGCTCAAGGAGCTGGTCGAGCACCACATCGAGGAGGAGGAGGGCGAGCTCTTCCGCGAGGTCCAGAAGGAGCTGGACGAGGAGCGCCTGGCGGAGATCGCCGAGCAGATGCAGGAGCGCCGGGAGGAGCTGGAGGGCGCGAGCGTCGGCAGCGGCGCCGACACGGGTGCGGCAGACGAGGGCGAGGGCGACGCGCGGCGCGCCAAACGCGCCGCTCCGAAGCGCTCCACGGCGCGTGGCAAGGCGACCACGCGCGGGAAGTCGGGCGCGAAGAAGAAGAAGCCGGCGAGCTCGTCGAAGCGCTGAGGATCCACGCGCCCGACGTGCTGCCAGGGGTGCGGTCGAACGGCCGCACCCCTGGACGGTCGCGGGTCGCATCGCGCCCCGCGCGCAACCCGGCATCCGCCGCCCACGACCCTCGAGGGTACTGCATTCCGGCGGTTTCTCCGACGCGGCTACCCGACCGCGGCGGCCACGATCCGCGCGATTGATCGCGATGGCGATGGCGGACGCGCTCGCCGGTCGATGAGATCGCAGCCCGGAGACGGGCATGAGCGGATGGCGTGTCGCGGCCGTGCACGAGTGGATCGCCCACGATCCGTTCGGGCGGCCCAAGGACGGCGATCTCGGCGCGGGCGTCGCGCTCGGAACCGTGATGGCTGATCGGGTGCGGCTGCGCGCCGCGCGCGGTGCGTACGCGTCGTTCCGCGTCCTGGTGCAGGGCTCGGGCGCATACCGCCTCGCCGCCGTCGTCGCCGGGATCGAGGTCGACCTGGCCAAGGCGTGGTACCACCGCCTCGCGGGCGACGTCCGGCGCTGGCTGCCGGACGCGCTCGTGCCGATCGCCAGCGGCGCCTCGTGCGTGCTGCCCGATCCCGACAACGCGATCCCGGGACAGACGACGCAGGAATTCTGGGTGGACCTGTGGGTGCCACGCGACGCGCCGCGCGGCGCGCGCACCGGCCGGATCACGCTCGACGCCGGGGGAGCCTCGCAGGCGATCCCGGTCACGGTCGAGGTGCTGGACATCGAGCTGCCGGCCGAGCCGACCGTCGTCATGGACAAGAACGCGTACGGCTGCCGCTGGCTCGAGCGGCAGTACCCGCGGGCCTACGCCGGTCTGACCGGTGACGCGCGCTGGGCGCGCCTGACCAGCGACCTGCACAACGTCCATCGTCTCTTCCACGAGCACCGCGGCTGCTTCCATCACCTCGGCCACGGCCATTCCGGCGCCTTCGACCCGATCTACGGTCCGCGCGCGGTCGGCGCGGGACGCGATCGCCGGCTCGAGGGCTGGGAGAAGTTCGACGCGTTGTACGGCCCGCTGCTCGACGGCTCGTGCTTCGCCACCGCCGGGCCCGGCCAGCCGCGCGCGCGCCGCGGCGCCACGCCGGTCTGGGGCATCTACTCGCCGCTGAATCCCGATTGGCCGGCGCGCTACGTGAACTGGGGCGAGGAAGGCTACCGCGTCGAGTTCCGCCGCTGCATCGCCGAGTTCGACCGGCACCTGCGCGACCAGGGCTGGACGGGGACGAAGATCGAGTTCTTCCTCAACCACAAGAAGCGCTACCGCTGGTTCGGCTGGGATGGCGACGAGACCAAGTACGCCAAGGACGATGCCTACCACCTCGAGATCGCGCGCCTGTTCCACGCCGTGGTGAAGGGGTCGCCCGTGCGCTGGAGCTACCGCATGGACGCGAGCTGGCGGCAGGGCGAGCAGCTCGAAGCCCTCGCCGGCAGCGTCGACTTCTGGGTCTGCAACGATTGGTTGTCGTGGTACCGCGAGGCGGCGATGCGCGCGGTCGCGCGCGGCGAGACCGTGTTCACCTACGGCGGCACGCCGTCGATCGCCGCGCCGAGCTGCGACGCGCTGCAGCCGGTGTACCTGGCGTGGGCGCGCTCGCTGTCCGGCTACCTGCCGTGGCTGTCGATCGCGCCCGGCGACGATCCGTGGTTCGCCAGCGACGGCGGCGGGACCGCCAGCATCTATCCGGGCGAGCGCTTCGGCGTCGACGGTCCGATCGCCTCGATCCGGCTGAAGATCGAGCGCAACGGCGTGCAGGACATCGACCTGATGAGCCTGCGCGCGGGCGACCGCGCCGATGCGCTGCGCGCCGAGCTGGAACCGACGATCCCGATCCGGGTGTGGAAGGAGCCGGCGACGGTGGCGCGCGTGCTGGATCCCGCCGACTGGGACAGCTTCAATCTGGAGGTCGGGCACGAGCCGGGGTCGAACGCGCTCGATCGGACGGATCCGGCGTGGTTCTCAGCGATCAGATCCTACGCGACGGGCGGGAGCGGACATGAGCGCCACCCTCCGCGTCGATGACATCGCCGCCGCGCTGAGCGGCATCGCGCGCGTCGCGACCGCGCTGATCGACGGCGACGAGGCACGGCGCATCATCACCGACCGGGCCTACTGGTACGCGGCCGATCCGTACCCGCAGCACATCCACCTCGCCGGCGACTCCATGGACTTCGACCTCGCGCGGCACGACCGGATGAAGAAGTTCCTGATCCGTCTCGGCACGCTGGCGCCGGTGCGTTGCGACGCCGGGCTGTGGGTGTGGGTCAAGGGCGCCGAGCACCTCGCGACCATCGCCTGCCACAACGGCGAGCTGCACCGCTGGTACCGCTTCGGCGAGAATGCGCGTCCGCTCGAGCCCGAGATGATCGCGTGCCGCCGCGGCGACGCGGTGGTCGCGCCACCGACGTCGACGATCCCGTTCGTGACGGTGCTGGCGCCGGTGCGCGACAGCCTGGACGACGTGGTCGGCTGCGTCGAGCTGACCGCGGCGGACCCGGCGGTGCCGGCGGAGAAGCTGCCGGCGTGGAGCTGAGCAGGGCGCGAAGCGCGAGCGGAGCTCGAAGCGCGGAGCGCGAAGCGCGAGGCCGTCAGACGTTGCCGCTGGTCATCAGCGCGCCCACGTCTATCCCGGTCGCGCGCCCCGTGGCGCAGGACGTGGCCGCATGCGCCTGCTGCTCAAGAACCTGCTGTTCATGCTGGTGGTCCCCGGCTCGGTCGGTGGCTGGGTGCCGGCGCTGCTGGTCAGCGATACCGCGCCGCGTGACGGCGCGTGGCGCGTCGCCGCGGCGGCGGTGTTCGCGCTCGCGGCGGCGATCCTCGCGTGGTGCGTGCTCGATTTCGCCCGGCGCGGCCGCGGCACGCCGCTGCCCTTCGACCCGCCGCGCCGCGTGGTTGCGACCGGGCCGTACCGCTGGGTGCGCAATCCGATGTACCTCGCGGTCATGACCGCCATCGCCGGCTGGGGCGTGCTGGTGCCGTCCGGCGCGGTGCCGATCTACGCCGCCTGCGTGGCGCTCTGCTTCCAGGCCATGGTGGTCCTGTACGAGGAGCCCCACCTCGAACGCGAGTTCGGCGACGACTACCGCGCCTATCGCGCCCGCGTGCCGCGCTGGCTGCCGCGACCGCCGCGCGGCTGATTCCGGTCATGCCCGACGGGCGCCGACCGGTGCCAGGAGCCTCGGAGAGGCTCCATCGACTTCGGGCTTCATCGCCGCCGCCCGAGGCCGATACTGCGCGCGTTGACAATCGATAGGGGGGCGAACAGGTTTCGACGGGTGCGCACCGGTGATCTGCCGCGTGTCGTGGTGCGGGAGGCCACGTAAAAACCCGCAAAAACACAAGTGCCGACGATCACGTCGAGTACGCTCTCGCTGCTTAATTAAAAACTAAGTAACGAGATAGGGCTCTCCGCTTCCGGAGACTGGAGAGCCCACTCAACTCTCCGGATAGGCCGTGGAGTGGTCCGGTTACCACGGTCGAGATCCATCGGGCTGGCATGCGGGATTGGCTGTCGACCGCCTACACCGCGAGCGAGAAACGCATTGATCGACTACACATGTAGACGCGACACACGAACGCATTCGGACCGGGGTTCGATTCCCCGCGCCTCCACCATCCGGCTCTTACAAAGCCATGAGCGACCCAGCGGGAAACCCGTTGGGTCGCGTCATTTACCGGTGGTCGCGCACCACCGCGCGCGAGCCGATCGATCGTGATCGCGTCGTGTCCCTCGGCGTCGATCCCACCATGGGATGAAGGCGTGGCTGGATGCGATCGGTGCACGTCGAGCGCTGCCGATGAGACCTCCTGGACCAGTCCCGCGCCTCCTTCGTCCATGCCCGGCAGGGTTTCCTGCCGGGAATTGTCTTTTGTCGGATCGCTTCATTCGCCCACGGTCGTAGCGTCGCGCCCATGAACGGACGCCCAGTCAGGATCGGTGTCATCGGCTGCGGCACCGTCGCGGCCTACGGCCATCTGCCGACGATCGCGGCGAGCGGCGCGTGGGAGCTGGCGGGGATCGCCGAGGCCGATCCGGCGCGCCTGGCGTCGGTCGCGGCCGAGCACCGCCCGCCGCTGGCCACGGTCGACTACCGCGAGCTGCTCGCGGCGCCCGGCCTCGAGGCCGTGGTGGTCGCGACGCACACCGACTCGCACCGGGACATCGCCTGCGCGGCGCTGGAGCGCGGCCTCGACGTGCTGTGCGAGAAGCCGATGGCCAGCGACGAGACGCAGTGCCGCGAGATGGCCGCGGCCGCCGAGAGGTCCGGCCGGCTGCTGGCGATCAACTTCAACACGCGCAGCGCGCCCATCCTGCGCGAGATCAAGCGCCTGATCGACGCCGGGACGGTCGGCACGGTGCGCGTCGCGCGCTTCGTCTACGCCTGGTCGGCGCACCAGTGGCAGCCGCTCGAGCGGTTCGAGGCCTTCATGCGCAATGGCGGGCCGATCATCGACTCCGGGGTGCACTTCTTCGACGGCGTGCGCTGGTATACGGGTCAGGAGATCGACCGCGTCGACGCCGCCGGCGTCGTCCTGCCGCCGTACGATGCGCCGCAGCATGTCATCGCCACCTGCCGCCTGTCCGGCGGGGCCACCGCCCTGGTCGAGGTCGGCTGGATGTACTGCAAGCGCAGCAAGGACCGCTCGACCATCACCACCTACGACGTCATCGGCGACGACGGCGCGATCAGCTTCGATGCCGAGACCCGGCAGCTGCGCATCTACGCGCGCGACCGCAGCGAGGCGCGCGAGTTCGCCGACCTGAGCAAGGGCTTCGACTTCGTCTACGACCGCTTCGCGCGCTCGGTGCGCGAGCGGCGGCTCGTCGACCTGGCGTCGGGCGTCGACGGGCTGCGGGCGACGGAGGCGGCCTATCGCGCCTTGGCCGCGGCGACGGCGGAGGCGGGCGCGGCTGCGCGTCGCGCGTGAGCAGGACGGCCATCCGCATCCACCCCTAGTCGCGGACGAGCTCGACCGCCCCGATCAGCGCCCAGCGATCGCTGAACACCTGCTCGACCGCGAACGACACCCGCGGCTCGCGCGTGACCGGGTCGACGATGCCGGCGCTGACCTCGATCGCGCCGGGGCGGAACCCGGCCGGCAGGCGGACGCGGCGGTCGATGATCGCGTCGCCCGGCAGCCACGAGCGCACGTCGACGCCGTCGAGGACGACGACCTCGCTGTGGTCGTCCTGGCGCAGGCGCAGCGCGAAGGCGTACGGCCGGTAGAGCGGCGCCACGCCGACGTTCTCGATCCAGCTGTGCAGGCGGAACATGCCGTCGGCGGCGACGCGCGCGTCGAGCATCGCCTGGCGGTAGACGAAGCGGTAGCCGAGCCTGCGGCAGAAGGCGGCGATGCGCTCGCGCCACGGCTCCGGGATCTCGGTGTTCTTCGGCATGAAGTACGTCGCGTGGTACTTCAGGCCCTGCTCGAGGATGAAGTCGAGATCGTAGCCCTGGTCGTACCAGTAGCGCGGCACGACGCCGACCTCGAGGTGGACCGGCGCGGTCCGCCACGCCTCGGCGGCGCCGCTGCGGACGATGGCGTCCGGGTACATGTCGTACATGTGGTTCCAGCTCGACGGCTTCAGGACCTCGCCGGAGCCGACCGCGCCGACGTCGCCGAAGGAGTCCGCGCGCCATCCGCTGCCGGCGCGGATGCCGGCCGCCATCTGCTCGCCGTTGATCAACGCGAGCTTCGGCACCGCCGGGAACAGCTCGTGGAACAGCGCGACGAAGCGCGCGCAGGTCTCCGGCGCGCACGTGCCGTCGCCCTCGCCCCACGGGCCGATGTACGCCATGTCGATGGTGTCGAGCAGCGGGTGCGCCGCGAAACGCGCCGCGAAGGCGCGCAGCAGACCGCCGAACGCGGCGAAGTACGCGTCGGAATCGTGGTCGGGCGCGTGTGAGCCGTGGTGACCGACCGCGGTCGGGTGGCGCGCCACGTACCAGTCCGGCAGCTGCGGCTGGCCGCCGTAGCCGAAGGCCATGAGCCGGATCGCGATGCTCTGGCCGCGCTCGCGGCCGCGCGCGAAGGCGGCATCGATCGCGCTGAAATCGTAGCGCCCGGGCTCGGGCTCGAGGAAGCGCCAGTGCCAGCGGCAGTACGCGACGGTCGACGGCAGGTAGCCGCGCGTCACCGGGACGTGGATCGGCTCGGAGTGCGTGTAGACGCGCGGACCGGGCGGATCGCGCGGCGGCAGCGGCGGGAAGTCCATGGTGCCGTCGTCGGACCACAGCGTGCCGGGGAACAACGGATCGCCGTTGAAGTACTGGAAGGTGCAGCAGCCCTGGTGCGGGTTGCCCAGGTACGCGTCGCTCGGCGTCGGGCGGAAGCGGCGGACGGTCTGCATCGTGTCTCCGGGCGGTCCGCTGCCTTACCTGGCCGCTCGCGGTAGTCACGTCGCGGCTGCGCGCCGGCTGGTATGCACGCGACGGCGATCGGCCGAGGACGGGGTGCCGGCGCTCGCGTCGACGAGGTGGAATGCGTGGGACGGCATCCGCGGCCTCGTCGACGCTGGCGATTCGACCGCTCAGCGCGGCGCGACCTCCTCGATCCGCGCGAGCATCGCCCACCGGGCGCGGTTCAGCTCGTCGTCGCCCCAACGCGCGCTGTCGGTGCGGTAGCCGTCCATGGTCCACAGCGCCAACGCCGGGTCGCCGTCCTCGACCAGCGACTCGAGCGTGATCCGGACGCGGCAGTCGAGGTAGCCCTCGCGATGCGCGAGCCAGCGCGGCGCCTTCAGCACGCCCAGCCGGCTGTGCGCGGCGAAGCAACCCGCGGAGGGCTCGCGCCCGTCGAGGTCGTGGAACGCGAAGCCCTCGGTCTGGACGCCGATCCATTCGATGCGGCCGGCCGCGCCGGCGCGGATGTTGCGCCACAGGTGGATGCCGTTGCCGTAGCGGTCGCCGCCGTTGTTGTAGACCCACGGTTCGCAGCCGCTCGCCTTGAGCCGTTGCAGGGCGGCGGGGCTGTGCAGGTTGAGCGCCGGCGCGAAGCTCGCCTTCATGATCTGGTCGAGACGCGGGTCATCGTGCTCGCCGTGGATGCTTGTGTAGCCCATCGTCCGGACGCCGGCGGCGGTGGCGATGCCGATGAACTCGAGCACCGACTTCAGCTCGACGTCCGTCGTCGGTTCGTCGTAGACGCTGAAGTAGTGCGGCGGCAAGCCCTCCTCGCGCTCGAGCGCTTCGAACCCGCGCGCGAGCGCGGCGAAGCGCGTCGCGTGGTCGTCGCCGGGCGCGTTGACCCAGAAACCGCCGTACGGGACGATCGCGCGCACCGTCCCGTACTTCTGCGCGAGGCGGATCGTGCGCTTGGCGTCGTCGCCGACGATCCTGCCGTCGACGAAGTCGTAGTTCCCGCCGCTGGTCAGGACGTTCAGGCCGGCGGTCATCTGCTCGCGCAGCACGTCCTCCTGCACCGGCCAGAAGGTCTCCGCATCGAACACCGTCGGGTCGTAGGTGAAGGCGTTGTTGAACAGCCCGTTGCCGATCGGGATGTCCGCCAGCCGCACCGGCGAGATGCGAACGGTCAGCGGGATGCGCACCGCCGGCCCCGCGCCGGTGATCGCGATCGTCGCGGTGTACGCCCCGGCCTTGGCATCCTCGGGGATGCGGTATTCGACGATCACCGAGCGCGCGAGCTCGGGGCCGATGCTGCACGAGGCCTCCGGACGGTAGTGGTTGACGGTGATCCAGGCCGAGCCGCTCGCCGGCGGGCGGACCGGCAGGTAGCGCCCGTGGCTGACGACGCCCTCGCCGAGCCGTGATCCCGCGCCGGCGAGCCCGCCGGCGGCCACGGTGATCGTCGCGGTTTTCGCCGCATGCAGCGCGAGGTGCAGGCACAGGGTCTGGCCGCGCACCACCGCCTGCTCGGGCAGGACGGTGCGTCGCGCCGCGCGCGGCAGGTCGCGCGGGTAGACCGCTTCCCCCGGCTCGAGCAGGTCGTGGACGAGCGGCGCATCGCAGGCGACGCGACCCTCGCCGCGCCGGCCGCGGTCGATGTCGCCGAAGGTCGCGGTGAACGCGGTGCGCTGCAGGTGCTCGTGCGCGTCGATGAAGGCTCGGCCCTCGGCCGTGGCGGGGGCGAGGATCAGTCCGGCGACCCGCAGCGGGTAGCGCGTCGAGCCCTCGACGGCGAGCGTGAAGACGTTGCGCCCCGGCGCCGCCGCGAACGCGATCCGGCTGACGACGTGCGCCGGGAAGATGAGCTTGTCCACCGCCTCCGCCATGCTGGCGACCTCGGTGTCCTCGAACTGGAAGTACACGTCGCTCGGGCTCGACGCGTGCTCGTGGACGACCGCGCCGTTGGCGGAGAGCGCCGCGCGGCGGTAGCCCGCGGACTCGTTCACGCCCCAGAAGCCGCCGCGTTCGAAGGCGATCATGCCGACGTAGTCGCCGCCGGGCAGGTCGACGGCGAAGCCCTCGTCCGGCCAGGCGATGCCGTCGCCGAGCATCGGCGTCGGATACGGCATGGCCTGGCTGAGCACGCGCGAGTTCCGCGAGAGCAGGCCGTAGCCGCCGGGCGCGTAGATCGTCTCCGGGAAGATCCCGGTGAACTGGCCCATGACCACGCTGTGCGGCCGGCCGAAGTCGAAGGCGAAGCCGCCGGGGGTCGCGAGGCGTTCGAGCGCGACGATCTCGACGCGATCGATGGCGATCGCGCCCGCGGTGGGATTGCTGACGGCGAGGCGCTTGATCCGCGACACGTCCACCGGCGTCTTGACCTTGCCGCGGTACTGCCGGCCGGTTTCGCTGCGCCACAGGTCGCCGGAGTAGTCGATCGTGATCACCTGGTCGCCGGGCGCGACGGTGTGGCTGTTGATGTGCCAGTCCCAGTAGTCGTGCGCCAGCTCGTCGATGATCCACACGCCGAGCGTCGCCGCCTCGGCGTGCGGATTGTGGACGTGCAGGCGCAGCGCGCTGCGCGACGACCAGTCGTGGGTGGTGAAGGTGTCGATCCACGCGCAGCCGCCGGTGGCGATGCGCAGCGAGCGCGCTCCCGATGCATGCCACTCCTCCGAGGTCGCGGTGCCATGCTCGGTGTTGGCGACCGCGCCGTCCTCGAAGTCCTGGATGACGATGGCGGCGGCGTCCTCCGCCGCGAGCGCGGCGGCGGACATCAGGAGCAGGGCGGCGGTTCGGGCGCGGTGGTGCATGGGGTTCCTTTGGCAGGGTGCGCGGGAGCTTTCCCACGAGGGAAAATGATCTACAGCCCGAGCCGCGCGATGTTGATCGACATTCCCCGCGGCTCCTGCCGCAGGTGTGGGTACACCATGATCCGGCTCGTTCGCGCGACGGTGGGAGCGGCACGTGCGCATCTGCCGATGGCACACCGGCGTCCTTCACGATGGAGGACCTCAGGCGAGGATCTGATCGGCCTCCGCGCGCGCGCCCCCGTCGACGTCGACCTCGGCGTCGGCAGCCGCCTCCACGCCGATCGCCAGGCGCGCCTCGTCCGCGGCGATCCGCGCCGCCGCCTCCGCGCCGAGGCCGAATCGCGCGGCGACGTCCGGCGCGTAGCGCGGCAGGTCGATGCGCAGGCGCATGAGCGCCAGGTCCTTCGCCTTGCCCTCCAGCATGACGTCGAAGTCGAGGCCGTCGGCGGCGCGCATGAAGGTCGCGAACTCGAACGGGTTGGTGAAGTCCGCGTGGCCGGTCCACACCGGCGGCAGCAGCACGGTCTTGGTCCGCGAGGTGGCGGTGACCGCCTTGCGGGTCGTCTGCCCGGCCACCGTGCGGCCGCTCCCAGCGGCGGCGCGCTCGCCGGCGCCGACCTTGCGCTTCACCTCGCGCAGCTCGGTGCGCGGCGACGAGAAGTGGATCTTCGGGCGCGTTCCCGCGGGCCATGTGCGCAGGAACGCCTCCAGCGTCGGCCGCAGCGCCAGCCATTCCGGGTTCAGGCAGCAGAAGTGCTGGTGGTCGAAGACCAGGCGCACGCCGGTGTGGCCGTGGATCCACAGCACATCGGCCGCCGAGAAGCGCATGTCGTCGTTCTCGAGCACCAGCCGACGCCGCACGTGCGCCGGGCAGCGGTTCCAGCCGTCGATCCAGCGCGCGCGGCTGGCGTCGTGATCGTCGTACACGCCGCCGACGTGGGTGACGATCACCGCCTCGTCGTCGAGCCCCATGCTGTCGAGCACCTCGGCCTGCGAGGAGAGATCCCAGATGCTCTGCCGGGTGAGGCGGTCGTCCGCGCTGTTGAGCAGCACGTACTGCGACGGGTGGAACGACAGGCGGACGCCCTGCGCGCGCGCCTTCGCCCCGATCGCCGCGAGGTCGGCGGCGCTCTCGGCGACCATGCCGTGGAAGCGCGGCATCCCCGGGTGCGTGGCGTACGGCGCGAGGTCCGAGCTCATCCGGTACATGGCGATCTCGTGCTCGCGCAGGTGGTCGAGGATCCGGTCGAGGCACGCGAGCGACGTGCGCAGGTGCGGTCCGTTCTTCCAGCGGCGGGTGTCGTGGCTCTTGAGGTCCGGCCGGGCCAGCACCTTCACCGGGAAACCGAGGCGCAGCGGTCGCATGACGTGCTCCTAGAGGCGCTGCTCGGGGAAGCCGAGCCCGGCGGCGAACGCGTTCCACGCGGCGACGCGCAGCGCGCCGCCGCTCGCGCCGCGATGGCCGCCGCCGTAGAGGTCGTCCGCGCCGGGCGGGCGATGGTCGGCGAAGAAGCGCACCAGGTCGACGCCCTCGGGTCCGCGCGCGGCCATGTGCACCCATCCCGGGCGGTAGCCGGTGTTCGCGACCACCACGACCAGCCCGCGCAGCCGCTGGCGCCAGCGCTGGGCCAGCAGCGGATGGATCTGGCATGGCGACGCGATCCGCACGAGCGCCACGCCGCCGCGCACGGTGGGCGCGGCGCGCGCGGCGGCGTCGAGCGCGCGGCGCACCTCGGCCCGCGCCGCGCGCAGCACCGCGGTCTCGGGATGGCCGCCATCGATGACCTCGCGCGGACCATCGCAGCGCAGCAGCAGGGCGAGCGCGGGCGCGGCGTCGGCCGCCGCGGCGCGACGCGCCGCGTTGACCAGCGCGACTGTCTCGCGCAGCGCGGTGATGCCGTGACGCGCGCGCGCCACCGCCAGCTCGGGGAAGCCCGCGCCGTCGGCGAGGTCGCCGATGATGCCCAGCGCCGCCAGCCAGGCCCACGGATCCGGATCCGTCAGCCCGACGGCGCCGCGGTACGCGAGCAGGGCGCTCGGGGGCTCCGGCACGATTCCGTGGCCGCTGACGACGGTGGCCGAGCCGCCCTCGCCGCGCGGGACGTGGTGGTCGATGACCAGCGTCGGCACGCCGGGGACGAGATCGCTGTCGCCGACACCGAGATCCACGACCACGAGCGACCCCGGCCGTCGCGCCGCCAGCTCGCGGCGCATGTCGGCGGACCAGATCGACTCGCCCCTGCCGACGATCCGCGTAGCGGCCTCGCGTCCGCGCGCCGCGAGCATGCGCACGATGATCGCGCAGGCGGCGAGACCATCCGCGTCGAAGTGTCCGGCGACCAGCGTGGGCCGGTCCGGATCGAAACCGGCGACGGCGTCGCGGACGGCGGTGGCGGGATCGGTGGCGATGGACGTGCTCATGGGGGGAGGCCCGCCGTCATTCTCCCGATGAGCGCGCGGCGGCACGCCTGGAACGCTGACGATTACGCCAGTCGATCGGCCTCCGAGCCCCTGCGCCCCGTCGACCGGGCCGCTGCTGCTCCGGCGCTAGCGGCTCTTGCGGGGCCGAGGCGGGGGTGAGAAATGGGTCGAGCGATGGACACGCGATGCCCGATCTCCCACGCACCAGCCGCGGCTCGCGGCGATGTCCGACGCGGACCGTCTCCTCGGCGGACGCGATGACGCCCCACGCGCTGTCCCAGGAGCTCGTCGCCTACGTCCACGCCCGCCTCGAGCGGGTGATCTCCCGCTTCTTCCCCGACCTGCGCTTTGCCGGCTACTTCGCCGGCCATCGCATCGGGCCCGCGGAGACCGCCGAGGCGCTGACGCTGCTCGCGGGACTGCGCGGCCGCGGGATCGACCGGATCGCCGGCTACGCGGCCGATGAGGCCCTGCGCGTGGTGCTGGGCCGCGTGGACGGCGCCGAGACGCGCATGTTCTCCTCCTACCGCATCGCCGAGGTCCTGCTGACCGCTGGGGCATTCGCCGGGAATCCGCTGCTCGCCGAGCTCGGCGACGCGCAGCGCGACGCCGTGCGCCGCGCGGTCGATCCCAAGATGTTCGACGCGGTGAAGCGCACGATCATCCCCAAGGCCAACAACTACTGGCTGGTGCTCGCGCGCTGCGAATACGCCCGCGAGCGCCTCGGTCTGGCAGAGGATCCGTCGATCCTGGCGTTGGCGCTCGAGCGTTCGCGCCAGGAGCTGTTCCGCGCGACCAGCGGCTTCTTCGACGACTCGCGACCGCGCTACGGACGTTTCGATCTCTATTCCTACGACGTCCAGCTCTTCGCCGAGCCGTTCCGCCATCTGCTCGGCGTCGCCGAGACCGACCGCACGATGCTCGCCCACGTCCGCCTGCTCGAATCGCTGGCCCTCGAGAACGGCGCGGCGGTCGCGTGGGGCCGCTCGGTCGGCGCCAACTCGGTGCTGGTCACGCTCGAGCTCGCGGCGCTCGCGCTGCAGCGTGGCCTCGCCGCCGATCCGGCGCGCATGCTCGGGCTCGCCGAGAACGCCTTCCGCGCGTTCGACGGCTGGATCGACGACGACCTCATCTCCGCCCACCGCGGGCGGATGACCGACGGGTACCGGGGACCCCACCGCCTGGTGGAGATGACCCTCGACTGTCTCATCAAGGTGCTGCACGCCGCCGGGCGCCTGGCCGAGGTCGCGCCAGTCGTCGCGTGCGCGGATCGGAAGCGCCTGTTCCCGGCCGTCGACGATCTCACGCGTTTCGACGGGCCCGGAGCCGGCGTGTGGATGTACCGCGACCGCGACCTGGCCTTCCAGCTGCCGTTCGTGCGCGGGTACAATTCGGACTACCTCGCCCATCCGCGCTTCCCCGGGGTCTTCGAGGTCCCGGTCGACAGCGCGATGGCCTGCGGGGTGCCGCGGCTCGCCATGGGGACGACCGAGTTCACCTGTTCCGGCGTCCCCGCCGCGATCACGAAAGCGCCGCGTGGCATCACCGCGACGTGGGACGCCTTCACCGCCCTCGATGACGAGGACGTCTCCGCGCGGTTCGCGGGCGCGCGCACCGTGCGCTACGAGGTCCGTGACGGCGCCATCGCGGTGGACGAGGACTGGAGCTTCGACGCGGTGCCGGACCTCGTCTCGCTGCAGATCCCCGAGTCGGCGGCGCGCCTGCGCATCGCCATGCGCTGCCAGCCCGCTCCACGCGCCGCGATCGTCACCACCGATGGCATCGCCCCGTGGCGCAGCTTCTGGGGCCCTCTGACGCGCGTGCACCAGTTCGATTTCGTTCCGGCACGACGGATCGCGTTCTCGTACACGCTGTCGCGCGACGCGTAGCGGAGCACGCCGACGGCGGCGCGGCGGGCGGGCTTCACGCGTCGCGGTTCGTGCGCCGACGATGGTCCAGCACGTGCGTCGTGTTATCCAACAGGATGGTTGGTTTCGCCCGGAGCCGCCAGGCGTGCCGTCCGCTCTGCGGTGGACCGCCGTCCTCCCGATGCCGATCGCCTCCGGTCACGACCTCCGGCACGACCCGTATCCACTGCAGCGAGCGCGGCTTCGGGGATGCTCCCGACCGCAGCCGCCGAGGTCACCGATGCGCACCACGATCCGCTGCTGCCTGCTGCTCCTGCCCTGCGCCTGGCTCGCCGCCGCGGGCGACGCGCCGGCGGGCTCCTGGCTCGATGGGCTGCTGGCCCTGCCGCGGCAGCTGATGGACGGCGGCTGGGTGGTGGGCGTGCAGCTCGCCGGCTCCGTCATCGCCGGCTGCTACGCGATCGAGCGCTTCCGCCGGCTGCGGCGCGAGCGCATCGCCCCCGCCGGCTTCGCCGACGAGGCCGACCGCCTGTGGCGCGCGGGCCGCCACGAGGAGCTGATCGCGCTGTGCGACCGCCGGCCGAGCACGCTGGCCCGCATCACGCGCTTCCTCGTCCTGCACCGCGCCAATCCGATCGGCGACCTGTCGCGCGCGGTGTCCGATCTCGGCGGGCGCGAGATCCGCCGCCACATCCAGAAGGCGTACCCGCTCGCCGTGATCGGCATGCTCGAGCCGCTGCTCGGCCTGCTCGGCACGGTGGTCGGCATGATGGAGACCTTCGCGGCGGTGGCGGGCGCCGGCGCGCTCGGCGACGCCTCGGTGCTCGCGCACGGCATCTCGAAGTTCCTGATCTGCACCGGCACCGGCCTGTTCATCGCCGTGCCCTGCCTGATCCTCTACCACCACTTCAAGCTCAAGAGCGCCGCGCTGGCCTACGCGCTGGAGGAGGACGTCGACCGCCTGATGCACGGCTGGTTCCTGACCCGCGGCGACGAGCCGCCGGCGCCGGCCGCCCGCGTCGACGGTCCGGCCGTGGCGCTCCAGGGCGCGATCGCATGAACATCCAGCTGGAAGAGGAGGAGAACCTCGAGCTGCCGATCGTGCCGATGATCGACTGCGCGTTCCTGCTGCTGATCTTCTTCCTGATCGCGACGACCATGAAGAAGCCCGACCAGGACGCGCAGCAGGCGTCGGTGTACACCGTCGCGCTGCCGACGGCCGAGGCGCCGCGCTCGATCCCGGTCGAGGACGCCAAGCGCATCATCGTCACCGCCGACGGCATCGTCGCCCCGGCCTCGGGGCCCGACCGCGAGGCGCGCTACGACAGCATGGGCGCCCTGGTCGACGAGCTGAAGGCCTACCGCGAGCGCTGCGCCGAGCGCCAGTCCGAGCCGGTGGTGATCGTCGCCGGCGACAAGGACGCGTCGTTCCAGCGCGTCGTCCACGTGTGGAACGCGGTGCGCACCGCCGGCATCGCCCAGGTCAGCTTCGCCATCCAGGCCGGTCCGGTCGCCACGCGCTGACCGCCCAGGAAGAGGTCCCCATGTCCGTCGAACGCTCCCCCATGCGCCAGGGCCGCTTCCTGGCCGGCTCGATCGCGTTGCACGTCGCCCTGTTCGCGGCCTACGGCGTGCCCGCCGTGCTCGCGCACCTCGCCGAGGAGCGGCGCATCGCCGCGGCCGCGGCGGCCGCTGCCGAAGCCGAGGAGCGCGAGCGCGCCGCCGAGGCTTCGGCCATCGCCGCCGCCGAGCGCGCGCGGCTCGATGCCGCCAAGGGCGAGGTCGTCAGCGCGCTGAAGAAGGACTACGAGCGCCTGCTGCGCGGCGCCGAGGAGGGGCTCGAGACCGAGGCGCTGTGGGACGACGTGGTCGGCGACCTCGACGGCGCGCTCGACGACTACGCCGGCGAGCTGCTGGATGCGGGCGCCGACGACGCCGCGCTGCGCGAGGGCCTCGCCGGCCTGCGCGGCGAGCTGGTCTCGGCGCTGCGCGACCGCCTGAAGCAGATGGAGGCCGCCGCGCTGGCCGCCGCCGCGCTCGCGCAGGCGCGCGACGCGCTGGTGCCCGCCGTGGCCGAGCGCTACCGCGACGAGATCGCCAAGCGCGCGGGCGACCCGCTCGCCGCCGCCGCGAAGAAGATCGCCGACGACGAGCGCGGGCTCGTCGAGCGCGAGCGCGCCGCGATCGGCACGACGCTGGATGGCGCGGCAGCCGACGCCAGACGCGCGGCCGACGCGCTCGCCGCGGCCGCCGCCGATCCGACCGCCGCGACGGGCAAGACCGCGGAGGCCGAGGCGGCCCTCGCCAACGCCGGCAAGCAGCTGGATGACGCGCGTACCCGCGCCGAGGCGTTCAGCGACGCCGCCGCGGGCGCCGTCGCCGACGCCCAGCCCGCGCGCGAGCGCGCCGAGACGACGACCGCCGAGGCCGCCGCGGCCGCCAAGGCCGGCGACGCGGCGACCGCCGAGCGCGCGACGACCGGCCAGGCCGCCGCCGCCGCGCTCGGCGAGGCGATCGCCGCAGCCCAGACCGCGGCGGCGGCGGCCGAGTTCGACCCCGCCGCCCTCGCCCGCGCCGTGATGCGCGAGGCGGCGGCGACCGGCGTGCGTCCAGCGGTCGACGAGGCGTTCGCCGGCGCGCTCGATCGCGAGATCGCCCCGCGGCTCGCCGCCAAGGTCGGCGAGAAGCTCGCCGCCGAGCTGGCCGAGGCCGGCGCCGCGGATGCGGCGCTGGTCGCCTCGGTGCAGGCCGAGGTCGAGAAGCTCCTGCGCGGCGCGGTGCCCGAGCGCGTCGGCGCCGGCGCCGCCGCCACCGCCGCGCTGACCACCGGCCTGGCGCTCGACCAGCCGATCGCGGGCGTCGACGCCAACGGCGCGCGCGAGGCGGCGGTCGCGAAGAGCTTTGCCGAATCCGCGGCGAAGGCCGGCGAAGCCGTTGGCGGCCTCGGCGCCGACGACGGCATCGCGACGGCGCTGGTCGGCGCCTTGCCGAAGCTCACCGGCGCCGGCACGGGCGCGGCCGGAGCCGGCGAGGGCGAGGGCGGCTCGGGCGCTGGGTCCAACCGCGCGCTGGCGCGACTCAACGCGCTGGCGGGCCGGCTGGGCGGCGACGGCGCCGGCGATCTCGAGGGCTTCGGCGCGGGCGGCGGCATCGGCGGGCTGCGCAAGGCGGCGGCCGCCGCCGGCGGGTTCGGCCGCGGACGCGGCTACCGCGATGATCGCGCGGCGCGGGCGAAGCTGACCGAGGACGTCGTGGCGCGCGACGCCGATGCGGCGCGCGGCGAGGACTGGGAGCGCGTCGGCGCCGAGGGCGCGGTCAGCGAGGCCGTGCACGGCGACGCCGCGCGCCCCGCGGCGGTGGTCGCGCCGCGCGTCGATGGCGACGCGCCCGCCGGCATCGCCGCGGCGGCGACGCCGTATGCGCCGCGCTTCGCGACGATCTCCTTCGCCGCGGCGCGCTTCGCGCAGACGCCGCCGACCATCGACGGCGACCTCGCCGAGTGGAAGGACGTCCCGACCATCGAGCTGCGCCCGAACCGCGGCGCGGCCGAGGGTCTCATCGCCGTCGAGGCGCAGACCGCGCGCGTGCAGTGGGACGCCAGCGGCCTGTGGCTGGCGTGCGAGGTCGTCGACGCCGACCGCGCGATCACCGCGACCGTGCCCTACGACTTCTGGAACGGCGACGGCGTCGAGATCTGGTTCGACACCCTCAACGCGAAGCCCGAAGGCCGCAACCTCGACACGCAGCAGTTCTGGGTGTGGGCCGCCGACCAGAAGGACGCGCCCGGCGTCGTCGGCGGCGAAGCCGTCAAGGCGAAGGCGGACGGCAACTGGAAGGCGACGAGCTACGCCGCGACCGACATCCTGCGCGCGTCGCGGCCGACCGAGCGCGGCTGGACGCTCGAGCTGCGCCTGCCCGCGCGCCTGATCCAGGGCTTCGAGCCGCGCCCGGGCCGCATCATCGGCTTCAACCTGTCGATGTGCACGGGCACGTCGCTGCTCTACTACTGGGCCGGCACCTCGGACGTGCGCACCAGCGAGCATCCGTCGACCTGGGGCGACCTGCTGCTGGCCGGCAGCGACGGGCGGATCACGGCGCCGACCAAGCGCGCGCGCGACCTCGCCCCGGGCGAGAGCGCGGAGGCGCGCCGCTCGGTGGCGCCGGGCGAGCCGCTGCGCCTGCGCGTCGAGGACGCCGACATGGATCTGGCATCGGACCGCGTCGATCAGGTGTCGGTGACGGCGCGCGCGCGCGGCGGCGACTGGGAGGTCGCGGTGCTCGGCGAGACCGGGCCGGCGACCGGCGTCTTCGAGGGCGCGCTGGCGACGGCGCTGAACCTCGGCGAGGACCTGCCGGGCACGCTGTCGCTCGACGAGGGCGACGTGGTCGAGGCGGTGTACTGCGATCAGGCGCGCGCCGACGGCAGCCGCTCGGTCGACGTGACGCTGACGCTGCCGACGGGGCTGGGCGCGAGCAACCTGCTCGGGCGCTGATCACCGCGGGCGAGCGCGCTCACAACCTCCGCGCCGTCAGCGCGCGGACGACGACGCTGTCCTGGCGGAAGCGCCGCTCGAGATCCTCGCGGTACGCCGTCCACCAGGACGCTTCGAGGCGCTCGGCCATGACCTCGTAGAGCACGACCCGGTCGCGGACCGTCTCGTCGCCGTCCTTCCAGGCGCCGACCGCGGGCGAGTGGAGGAAGGCGGTCACGCCGCCGAAGCGCTCGCGCAGCTCGGCGTGGACGCGCTCGAACGCGCTCGCCGGGAAGGCGACGCCGTCGTTGTCCTGCAGCGGCAGGAAGAGCTGGACGAGGGCGAGCTCGTCGCGCCGTCGAGGGCGTCCTGGAGTGGTGGCCACCGTTCATCCCCGCGATCGGCACGGCAAAAAATGAGGTCGCCTCCGCCAGGAGACGACCTCGCGCGGGTCGGGAATTTTTCTGGCACCCTGAGATGGTCCGCGTGATCCGTCGATTCGACCATCGTCCCCGCACGGCCCAGCGTACGCAGGGCGCGTCTCGCAGACGGATTCGAGCCGTTGGCCTTGCACACCGGGCATGTCGTCGGGGCCCACGACGACGGCGTCGCCCGGGCCGCTACGACGCGCGGATGCCCATCGTCGACCACGTCCCGCGGGCGGTTGCCGCTCGACGCCGCCGTGCGAGCATCGCGCATCCCCGCATGGCGCTCAGCGACCACGACCTCTCCCTCGGCGCCCTGGATGCCGCCGCGGCGACGATCCGCGAGGTGCTGGCGCCGACGCCGCAGTACGACTGGCCTCTCCTGTCCGCCCGCTGCGGCTGCCGCCTGTGGGTGAAGCACGAGAACCACCTGCCGGTCGGTGCGTTCAAGCTGCGCGGCGGCATCGTCTACGTCGCCGAACTGCGGCGGTCGCGCCCGGAGGTGCGTGGCGTGATCGTGGCGACGCGCGGCAACCATGGGCAGAGCGTCGCGTGGGCAGCGTCCCGGGCGGGCATGACGACGACGGTGGTCGTGCCGCGCGCGAACAATCCGGAGAAGAACGCGGCGATGCGCGCGCTGGGCGCCGAGCTCATCGAGCATGGCGACGACTTCCAGGCCGCCTACGAACGCGCCGTCGCCATCGCTGGCGAGCGCTCCCTGCACCTGGTGCCGTCCTTCCATCCGGCCCTGGTGCGCGGCGTCGCGAGCTGGTCGCTCGAGCTGATGCGCGCGGTCCCGACGCTGACCGTCCTCTACGTGCCGATCGGCCTGGGATCCGGCATCTGCGGCGCCATCGCCGCGCGCGACGCGCTCGGCCTGACCATCGAGATCGTCGGCGTCGTCGCCCAGGGCGCGCCGACCTACGCCGACTCCTTCGCCGCCGGGAGGCCGGTGCCCAGCGCACGCGCGCAGACCATCGCCGACGGCATCGCCTGCCGCGTTCCGGATGCGGACGCGTTGCGCATGATCCGGGCCGGCGCGTCGCGCATCGTCGCCGTGTCGGAGGCGGACATCGCAGCGGCCATGACCGCGTACCTGCACGACACGCACAACCTCGCCGAGGGCGCCGCCGCGGCGGCGCTCGCCGCGGTGGTCGCGGATCGCGAGCGCAACGCCGGCAGGGACGTGGGCGTCGTGCTCAGCGGCGGCAATGTCGACGCGGCGTTGCTGCGCTCCGTCGTGGGCTGAGACGGGCGCGACGTTTCTCGTGGGCTTCGCGCTTCGGGCCTCGAGCTTCGAGCTTCGAGCTTCGGCGCTAGGCGCTCACTGCAGCCGCTTCTCCACCGCCTCCAGACGCTGCTCGAGGGTCTTCTTCGCCTGTTCCAGCTCGTCGACGCGCTTGGTCAGCGCCGCCGTCGCCGTGGTCACGGCGGCGGCCTCGCCGAGCGCGTCGAGCGACTCGCGGATGATGCGCCGGACATTGCCGAACGGCTCGCGGCCCAGGCGTCCCGAGAGGGCGCCGATGCCCGCCGGATCGCCGAGTCCCGCCAGGGCGCGCATGGCCGCCACCCGCACCGCCATCACCGGATCGTCGACGACGCGTTCGATCGCGCGGCGCACGCGGTCGCGCGCCGGCAGATGACGCGCGCCGAGCGTCCCGAGGCCGCCGAGCGCCGCCGCGCGCACCGCGTCGTGCTCGCGCGGATCCGCCGCCAGGACCAGCAGATCGTCGATCGCCGCCGCCTCGCCGCTCTCGCCCATGCCGCGCGCGCCGCCGGCGCGCAGGCGCTGGTTCCAGCTCGGCCGCGCGAAACGCGCGCGGATGAGGGGGGTGGCGCCGGGATGCTCGAGCGCGCCGCGCGCCGCGAGCAGCTCGCCGACCACCAGCGGGCTGGCGTCGGCGTCGGCCCATTCGATCAGCTTCGCCGCCATGGTCGCGTCGCCGCGGAAGCGGCCGAACGCCTTGGCGCACACCCGGCGGTCCGCCGGCGAGGTCAGCGTCGGCCACACCCGCAGCAACGCGTCGCGCCCCAGCGCTTCGCGGCCCGCGGCGAGCGCGGCGATGGCCTCGTGGCGGACCAGGCGCGGCGTCGCGGCATCGGCGGCGACGATGCGCAGGCGTTCGATGATCGCCGCGGGCATGAGCTTCTTGCCCAGCGCGACGGCGGCGCGCGCACGCGCGATCGCCCCGAGCGCGGCGTCCGCGGCGCGCTGCGCCAACGCCGCGGTCTCGGCGTCCTCGTCCCATTCGGCCGGGAGCGCGCCATCGGGATCGAGCGCGATCCACGCCGGAGCCTCGCCGCAGGCGAACACCAGGGTCTGCCGGGCCTGGTCGAGCGTCACCGCCCGGCGCTCCAGCGCATCGCCGACACGCCAGGCGATCGCGGTCGGCAGGCGGAAGACCTTGTCGGGGGCCGCCTTCCCGTCGACCGACGCCTGCTTCTGCTCGATGTCGACGATCAGCTGGGCGCGCCCGGCGTCGTGCTGCGCGCGGACCTTGATGACGGGATGGCCGGCGCGGGTCGTCCACTGGTCGAAGAACCAGTCGCACGGCTCGCCGGTGGCATCCTCGATCGCCTGGCGGAAGTCGGCGGTCTCGACCAGGTCGTGGCGGTGGCGCTCGACGTACAGCGCGAGCGCCGCGGCGAAGCGCTCGGCGCCGAGCCATTCGCGCAGCGCGTGCAGGATCAGCGAGCCCTTCTCGTAGGCCACGCGGTCGAAGAGCTCGTACGCGTCGGCGTAGCGGTTGGTGACCAGCGGCCGGCGGTAGCGTTCGCCCTCCTGGTCGAGGTAGTCGCCGCGGTTGGCCCACAGCTCGAGCGCGATCTCGTCGGCCTCGACGGCGCCGCGGTGGTGCGCGCGCCAGGCGGCGACGCCGCGCACCTCGAGATAGGTGGCGAAGCTCTCGTTCAGCCAGATGTCCGACCACGCCTTCATCGTCAGCAGGTCGCCGAACCACTGGTGCACTAGCTCGTGGACGATCAGCGCGTCGGCGTCGACCTCGTCCGCGCGCTGCACCGCCTCGTCCATCAGCACGCGATCGGTGATGGTGGTCAGCGTGGTGTTCTCCATGCCGCCCCACATGAAGCGGTGGACGACGACGTGGCCGTAGCGCTCCCACGGGAACGGCACGCCGATGAACGCGCCGAGCCAGCGGATGGCGAACGCGGTGGCGCGGAACACCGCCGGCGCCTTGGCCTCGTGGCCGCGCGGCAGCCAGTGGGTGATCGGCACCTCGCCGCTGGCGTCGTCCACCGGGACGAAGTCGCCGACCGCGACGTTGACCAGGTACAGCACGTGCGGCCGGTCCTGGATCCAGGTGCTGGTGGTCCAGCCGTCGCCGTGATCGAGGCGCGACTCGCGCCGGCCGTTGGCGATGCCGACGATGTCGCTGCGGTGGCGGATGGCGATGCGGTAGGTGGAGAGGTTGTTGGGATTGTCGAAGCACGGGAACCACCACGAGTGGTCCTCCATCGCGCCCTGCGTCCAGGCCATCGCCGCTTCGCCGCGCGTCGCGTCGGCGGCGACGAAGCACAATCCCTTGGGAGGGTCGCTGGCCGCGAAGGCGACTTCGACGACGTACGCGGACGGCAAGGTCTCCGGCAGGGCGATGTCGATGCGGCCGTCGCCGCGGCTGAAGCTGGCGGCGACGCCGTCGATCGTCACGCCGGCGATGTCGAGATCGTGCTGGTCGAGGATCAGCGTGCGCTCGCGCGCGCCGGCGCGCAGCGGCTCGACGTGGTGGCGCACCGTGCCGGCGACGCGTCGCGCCGCGAGATCGATGGTCACCGTCAACTCGACATGCGTAATCCGAAACGGCCGCGCGCGGATCCAGGTCGGCGCGGTATCGGGCGGGCAGAACGGTCGGACGTCGCTCATGCGGCGATGCTGGCGCCGGCCGCAACGCTGTCGAGACGCGCGGAACGCGGGATTGTGCACTGACCTTGCCAGCCGGCGTCGCTGCAAGGTTCACACAGCCGGAATCTCGTTCCGGTCGCGATCGAAACCCAGTACGACCCGCCATCGCCCCGCGCACGTGCGCTGGGCTCCACACACGCGGCCTCACGCCGCCTTGTCCCCGAACGGATATCCCGATGCGTCTGATGTTCCCGGCCCTCGCGGCCGCTCTCGCCCTCTCGACCGGCTGCATGGATTCGGTCTCGCGCCTCAACCCGATCGGTGGTTCCGACCCCGTCGCGCAGCAGGTCGACATGATGAAGTCCAATGCGATGGTGCCGTACGTCACCCCGTTCCACGCCAACCCGAAGGTCGGCCAGTACGCGGTCTACAAGGACGGCATGGGCGAGACCTGGTACGGGATCGTCGGCGGCTCCGCCGGCGCGTGGGAGGTCGAGAAGCGCTCGCCGATCGCCGGCTCGGACAAGAAGCTGACGACCCTGATGGTCGTCGACGACAAGGGCAACGTGAAGAAGGCCTTCGCCGGCCCGTACGTCGCCGACGCCAAGGAGCCCGCCGCGGCCACCGAGGTCAAGGTCATGGAAAAGCCGAAGGACCAGCCCGCCACCGCCGCCGTGAAGGGCCCCGAGCCGACCTGGAGCAAGGACAAGATCGAAGGCGAGGAGGTCGACAAGATGACCCTCGACAAGACCCAGATGTGGATGAGCCCGAAGGCCTACTTCGCCTCGTACCTCGCGGTCGAGAAGCCGGATCCCCGCGGCGGAGCGATCCGCACCTCGTACGACGGCAAGGTCGTGTCCGAGCGCGTGAAGCAGGGCGAGGGCGAGACCAAGCCCTCGATCGTCGTCGCGAAGTGATCTGACGCGCGTTCCTCATCGCGAGGAGCGACGGATGGGCCGGTGGCGCATGCCACCGGCCCATTTTTTTCATCGACGAGCCGCTTCGCGCTTCGCGCTTCGCGGTCAGAACGGCCAGCGGTCGCCGCGGGTCGTCAGCCGGATCCGGCAGAGCTTGTCCCCGGCGGTCATGTACAGCGTGCGCCCGTCGTCGCCCCAGCCGCAGTTCGCGATCTTGCCGCCGGTGTCGATGCGGCCGATGAGCTCGCCCGCCGGCGTCATCACGCACACGCCACCCGGCCCGGCGGCGAAGACGTTGCCGTGCTGGTCGACCTTCATGCCGTCCGGCACCATGCGCTTCTCGGGCACCTCGTGCGTCCGGTCGCAGAACACCCGCCCGCGACCGAGCGAGCCGTCGCCGCGCACCTCGTACGCCATCCACACCGCGCGCGTCGGATCCGAGTTGGCCACGTAGAGCTGCTTGCGATCGGGCGAGAACGCCAGCCCGTTCGGCCGCGACAGCTCATCGGTCACCAGGTCGAGGGTCCCGTCGCGGCGCAGGCGGTAGACGCCGCAGAACGGCAGCTCCCGGTCCATGTCCTCGGCGCCGCGCACCAGGCCGTAGATCGGGTCGGTGAAATACAGGTCGCCGTCGGGGTGCCAGACCAGGTCGTTCGGGCTGTTCAGGCGCTTGCCGGCGAAACGCTCGGCGAGGACGGTCTTGCGCCCGTCGCTCTCCAGGCGCGTCACCCGCCGATCGCCGTGCTCGCACAGCGTCAGCCGGCCGTCGCGGTCGAAGGTCAGTCCGTTCGACCCGGGCTCGCCCGCGCGCGGCTGCGCGCCGGTGTAGCCGCTCGGCTTCATGACGGTCGACAGCCCCTCGCCGCCCTTCCAGCGGTGGATGGCGTTGGCCGGGATGTCCGAGAACAGCAGCGACGCGTCGGCGTGCCGCCACGCCGGGCCTTCGCTCCAGGCGAACCCGGTGGCGAGGACCTCGATCGTCGCGTCGCGCGGGACGAGCGCGTCGAGGCGCGGGTCGAGTCGTTCGATGCGGCCGATGGTGTCCATGGCGGCATGGTTGGCTCGATCGCCGAGCCTGGAAGCGCGAAGCGCGGCGTCGACGGCGCTGCGCGCCGCGATCAGCGCGGAGCGGTGACGAGATGCGACGCATCCTCGCGCATCAGCCGCCCCGCGCCGTCGGCGCCGCGCGCGCACAACGCGCGGAACGCGTCGACCAGCGGCGTCGGCACGCGCGCGAACGACCGGTCGCAATCGTACAGCCCGGCCTGCTGCAGGTAGCGCGCCGGCGGCAGCACGCCCTGGCGGTAGCTCGAGGTCACCAGCGCGAAGAGCGGCCACCACGTGTAGCCGACCAGCGGCACGCCGGCGGCGCGGATGCGAGCGACGGCCGCCACCGAATCGTCGAGCCATCGCCAGCGCTTCGCCACCGGTCCCGTCGCCGCCGTCTCGCTGATCCAGACCGGGACGCGATGATGCTCCCAGTGCCGGCCGACGACCCGGTCGATGCCCGCCGCCAGGGTGCACGGGGCGTGCGCACGCGGCTCGGCGCCATCGCGCACCGGCTTCCTGCCCGCCGCCGACGGATGGAGGTTGAGCCCGAGCACGCGCACGGACACGGCGCGCTCCTGGAACCAGGCGAGATCGGCGTCGCTCGCGCCCTGGCGCAGCAGCCACCCGCGCAGCGGATGGTGCGCGTCGACGCGGCCGGCGACGAGGTCGAGGGGGAGGAACGCGAGCTCGCGGCGGAAGGCCCCCTCGGCCTGCGCCTCGGGACCGGCGTCCTCCGGATCGTCGCCCAGATCGACCGCGTCGACGTGCGCGTGCACGATCTCGCGATCGACCGCGGTCAGCGCGTGGCAGCTCAGGGTGACGCCGCGCGCGCACGCGAGCAGCACGCGCACGAAGCCGCGCCAGCCGCGGTCGTGCGGCGGCCACCAGCCGAGCTTGCCGCAGTACCAAGCGGCGAGCCGCGGCTCGTTCAGCGGCGTGTACCAGCGTATCCGCCCGGCGAAGCGCTCGGCGACGCGCGACGCGTACTCGGCCATCGCCGTCGGCAGGCGCGGATCGAGCCAGGCGCCGTCCAGCCACGTCGGCAGCCCGTGGTGCACCAGGTCGACGATCGGCTCGACGCCGCGTTCGAGGAGCCGTTCGAGGGGCCGGTCCGCGCAGCCAAAGTCCCAGCTGGTCGCCGTCGGCTGGATGCGGTGCCACGGGACGCCGTAGCGGGCGACGCGGCAGCCGAGCGCGGCGATCAGGTCGATGTCGGCCGACCAGCGCTCGTAGTGCTGGCACAGCTCGTACTCGTCGAGCGTGCGATGGGTCGTCGCGTGCGGCGCGGTGATCACCGTGTCGTCGACGCCGGTCGCCCAGATGAACGCATCGGACGCCAGCAGGCGGTCGAGCTGGCCCAGCGGAGGGAGGCTCATGGCGATCGACGCTCAGTACGCGTAGGCCTGGTAGACCTCGGTGTCCGGCGCGACCGCGGCGAGATCGTCGACGATCGGGTTGTGGCGCAGCATGGCCCGCGCGCGCTGCGATAGCCCGTCGTACATCGCGCGCGGGATGCGGATCGAGACCTCCGGACGCAGCAGCCAGCGCCGGCTGTAGCCGATGACGCACATCGGGCGCGGCTCGGCGGTGCGGTTGGGCGTGCCGCGATGCAGGCCGCGGACGTCGCGGATCATCACGTCGCCGAGCGACATCAGCATCGGCTGGAGGGCGACCTCGCCGCGCTCCAGCCGCGCCATGCCCTCATCCTTCGCCAGCATGTGCGTGGCGGGCGCGACCTCGAAAGGTCCGTTGTCGAGCGTCACGTCGACCAACGGGAAGTTGACGGCGAGCTGGAACGGCGGCGTCTCGCGGCCCCACTCGGGGAACAGCGGCGGCGCGTCGCGGTGGATCTCCTGGTACTCGGAGCCGATCAGCGGCGTGTCGGTGGCCAGCTGGCCCATGGTGAAATCGGCGCCGACCAGGCGCTCGACCACCGCCAGCACGTCGGCATCGGCGAAGATGCGCTCATCCGCGAACGGCGCGGTGAACGGCAGGGTCACGTAGTAACGCTCGGTCCCGCGGTTGCGCAGCATGCCCTCGCGCTGGATGTGCGCGTCGAGCAGGGGCGTGAAGGCCGTGTGCCAGGCGCGCAGCACGGTCTCGGGGAAGTGGCCACGCAGGATCGTCTGTCCGTCACGGAGGACCTCCTCGGCGTGGCGGGCGTGGTCGGCGTCACCGAGTCGTGCGGCCATGGGCGCTCCAGGAACCGCTGATCCTATGCGGCGGGGCGACGACGACGGCAGTCGCTGGCGCACGACCTTCGACGAGCGGCCGGCTCAGCCCGCCGAGGCCTCGTCCTGATCGACGGCGGACGAGGCCGCGACCTGCGTCCACCAGTCGGCGAGCGCCGCGGCGAGGGGCCGCATCACCTGGCCGCGCGCGCTGACCAGGGGCGTGGCGCCCGGGATGTGGTCCGGCGCCCTCGCCGCGACCACCGCGTCCTCGCGCGCGCCGGCCAGGCGGGCGACGGCGCGGCCGAACTCGAGCCAGCTCAAGGCGCCCTGGTTCGCGAGGTGCCAGATGCCGGTCTCCCCGTCGATCAGCAGATCGAGCGCCGCGTTGACCAGGTCGGGGACGTAGGTGGGCGAGACCACCGCGTCGGCGTAGGCGGCGCTGGTCACGCCGGCGGCGAGCCGGCGCAGGGTCAAGATCGGGAAGTTGTGGTCGTCCCAGGGCGAGAAGAACGCCGCGGTGCGCACCACCAGCGCGCCGGGATGGACGGCGAGCACGCCGACCTCGGCCGCGGCCTTGCTGCGCCCGTAGGCGCTGCGCGGCGCCGTGCGGTCGCCCTCGTGGTAGGGCGCGCCGTCGCGGCCGGGGAAGACCAGGTCGGACGAGAACGTGACCAGCGGGATGCCCAGCTCGGCGCACGCCCGCGCCAGCGCCACCGCGCCATCGCGGTTCTCGCGCCAGCAGCGCTGCTCGTCGTTCTCGGCCTCGTCGACGCGGACGTAGCCGGCGGTGTTGACGACCGCCCATGGCCTGAGCGTCGCCAGGGCCGCGCGCAGCGATGGCTCGTCGGCGATGTCGAAGTCCTCGCGGCCGGTGAGCCGGTACGGGATGCCGCGCACGGCGCAGATCCGGGCGAAGGCGCGGCCCAGGGTGCCGGTGCGGCCGGTGATCAGCAGCGGCGCGAGGTCCTCGGGGACGAGGTCGTGGCAGAGCGAGCGCCCGATGTCGTAGCACAGGCGCAGCTCGCGCCGCCACCACCCGGGAACGGCCAGCAGCGGATGGTCGGGCGCGTGGCCAGCGGCCAGGCCGCGGACCATCGTCGCCAACGCGGTCGGCCGCGGCGCCGGGGCGCGCAGGTCGAACAGGCCGGGCTCGTAGGAGCCGGCGTCGCGCGTCAGGAGGCTGTCCCAATCGAACGCGCCGAGCGCCGCCCACGCCGTGACCGCGCGCAGGTCGACGCCGTCGGCGCGCAGCGCGGTCGCCGCCGACCACACCTCGCCGAGCCAGCGCAGCTGCTCCTCGCGCGTGCAATGCAGGTGCGCCTCGGTCACCGCCAGCGGCAGGCTCCAGCGCTGCCAGGCTTCGCGCAGCAGCGTCTGCGGCCCGCGCAGCTCGCACGCGCGCACCGCCTCGACATCGACGTAGTCGTGCTTGCCGTTGCCGCCGGGCGCGCAGCTCGGGAAGAGATCGAGGCGGTGATCGAGATAGCGCTCGCTCGTCAGGTAGTGGTTGATGCCCACGATGTCCGGCGGGCACGCGTGCTCGGCCAAGGTCGCGAGCTCGTCCGCGCCGACGCCCGCGTCGAGGAGGTACTGGTGCAGCGGGTGGTGCTCGGCGACGCGCCCGCACAGGAGGTCGATGGACAGCCAGCGGCGCTCGTTGTCGAACTCGGCCTGGTAGGCGAGCTCGGGCGTGCTCTGCGTGCAGCCGAGGTCCTCGGTCTGGACCAGGCGCGCGCCCGGGATCACGGCGCGGATCGCCGCCATCGCCCGGATCGTCGCCCAGGTCTCGGTCAGCAGGCAGCGGACGAAGGTCGCGTCGTCGGTGCCGTGCGGGTACCACAGGCCGTACAGCCCGCTGAACCGCGCCGTGGTCAGCGGCTCGTTGATCGGCGTCCAGTCGGTGATCCACGGCCAGCGCTCGGCGCAGGCGCGCGCGTACGCGGCGAGCTTCTCCGGGAACGCCGGATCGATGAGGCTGGTGCCGGCGGGGCCGCTGCCGTGGTGGACGAGGCCGAGGATCGGCCGCACGCCCAGCTCGCGCAGGCGCGACAGACGACGATCGCACCACCGCCAGTGCTCGTCGCCGAGCCGTTGCGCGCGCTCCCACAGCGCCGGATAGCGCAGCGCCGTGACCCCGAGCCCGGCGAGCAGGTCGAGGTCGGACTCGCGGGCCGCGTGCCCGTTGCGGTCGAGCTGGTCGAACCACGCCTCACCGACGCGGTTCACCGTGCATTCGATCCCCGCCCAGACCTCTGGCCGTCCGCGATCCGTGCGCCGTGTCATGGCCCAGACGATGGCGTCGGCGGCGGCCGCCGCGCGCGCTGTGCAGGGATGTCGCACAGCGTTTGCGGTCGCCGCGACGGCGCTGCGTCAGGTCGTCTCCGCGTCCGCCATCACCGCGGCGCGCGGGCCGTCGGGGGTCCAGAGCAGGCGGTCGAGGTGCATCTGGCGCTTCGTACCGGCCTCGTTCCAGGCGTGGAACGCCAGGTACTCGTGCCCATCCGGCCCGGTGACGACCGAATTGTGCCCCGGTCCGATGAGCCGTCCGGGGATCGTGCGCAGGACCCGCGGCTCGCGCTCGCCGCCGACATCGCACCACGGCCCGGTGATGCGGTCGGCGACGCAGTAGTCGACGCCATAGCTGTCGTTGCCGTAGCAGGCGCCGCTGAACAGGCACCAGTAGCGGCCGTCGTGATGGACGATGCACGGCCCCTCGATGGTGTGCCAGTCCCAGCGCTTGCCGTACATCTCGCGATCGGCCTTGAAGAGCGTCCATGGATGACGCGCGCGCAGCACGGTGCGCTCCTCGCGGGCCAGGCGCGTCATGTCGACCAGGCGGTCCATCGCCATGGCCGTGCCCGGGTGGATGCCGTCGCCGTGGTCGAGGAAGTCGCGCGCGTAGAACAGCCACCAGGTCCCGTCGACGTCGCGGAACGGATGGCTGTCGATCGCGAAGGTGACGAGGCCTGGTTCGATCAGCGGGCCGTGGTCGCGGTACGGGCCCTCGGGACGCGCGCTGATCGCCACGCGCAGCTGATGGCCCGGCCCGACGGAATAGTACAGGTAGAAGCGCCCATCGTGCTCGGCGACCGACGGCGCCCAGAACTCGCTGCCGAGGCGCAGCGCCGCCGGCTCGAGCGCTTCGCCGACCGGCTCCCAGCGGATGAAATCGTCGCTGCGCAGGAGCGGCATCACGTATTCGCCCGGCACGGCGGCGCGCGCGTCGTACGCGTGGTCCTGGTCCGAGGCGCCACCGGCGCCCGTGCCCACCGCGTACCACGCATCGCCGGCGCGGAAGACGAAGGGATCGGCGCAATAGCCCTCCCAGACCGGTTCCTGGCGACGTCGCGTGGTGATGTCCATGGCGGTCCTCGATGCGGGCGCCGCGGATCAGCGCGCCGCCGCCGCGACCGACTGGGGATCGGCCGCGAAGGCCTCGCGCAGCAGGCGGAGGTCGAACTTCTCGTGGCGGTCGTAGGTGTAGAGGCCGTTCTGCTCCTGCTCGACGTCGACCAGCTGCGTGTAGCAGTAGCCGGCGCAGTTCGGCAGCGCGTTGACCGCCTCGACCTGGCCTTTCAGGCGCGTGTAGAACTCCTTGAGGGTGCGCGGCGGCTCGCCGTAGCCCCACGAGTTGTCGGCGTAGGGCGCCTCGTTCCCCGGGATCCACTTGATGCCGCCGAACTCGTCGACGAAGTACGGCTGGCCTTCGTACGGCGGCTCGCGGTTGCCGTGCGGACGGTAGACCGGCTGCTCGGTCGAGCCGCGCAGCATGTGGTGCAGCTTCTCCGGGTCCTGCTCGTAGCAGTGCACCGAGTAGATGTCGCTCACCACGTGGATGCCGCCCGACGCGTCGTTGACCGGGCGCGTGGCGTCGATCGACCGGGTCAGCGCGTACGCGTCGTGCACCACGCGCTTGTGCTCGACGTCGTTGGCGAAGTGCCAGGCCTCGTTGAACGGCGTCCACATGATGATCGACGGGTGGTTGCGGTCGCGCTCGACCACCTCGCGCCATTCCGCGAGGCTGTTGCGCGCGAGCGCAGCGGTGCCCTGGTCGTGGAGGAACACCGGTCCGTCCGACCAGAAGGTGCCCTCGGACCACGTCAGGTAGCCGAGCTTGTCGGCCCAGTAGTGGAAGCGCTCGTCGAAGACCTTCTGGTGCAGGCGCGCGCCGTTGAAGCCGCAGGCCATCGACAGCTCGATGTCGCGCTTGAGCGCGGCATCGTCCGGCGCCGTCCACAGGCCGTCGGGCCAGTAGCCCTGGTCGAGCACCAGCCGCTGGTAGATCGGCTTGTTGTTGAGCAGGAAGCGGTCGCCCTCGACGTGCACCTTGCGCAGCCCGGCGTAGCTGTGCACGCGATCGATGACCTCGTGCGACGACGAGATCACCTCGAGGACCAGCTCGTAGAGGAACGGATCCTCGGCGCACCACGCGCGCGGGTGGCGGATCGGGATCGCGGTCGGGATGCCGTTGTGGCCGCTGGTCTCGATCGACGCGACCGGATCGCCGTCGGCGAGCGCGGTGACGCGCAGGCGCTGGCCGCGCGTCTCGGCGTGGAAGATCGGCGTCAGGATCAGGCGCGAGCCGTCGAGGTCGGGGATGATCGCGCAGTAGTCGAGACCGGTCGGCGCCATCGCCTCGAGCCACACCGTCGACCAGATCCCGGTGACGCGCGTGTAGAGGCAGCCGCGCGACTTGAAGAACGGGCACTGCTTGCCGGCGGGCTGGGACATCGAGCGCAGCTCGTCGCGCACGTGCACCACCAGGTGGTGCTCGTGGCCGGTGCGCACGTAGCGCGTGATGTCCATGTCGAACGAGACGTTGCCGCCGAAGTGCCGGCCGACGTACTTCCCGTCGACGAAGACCTCGGTCATGTAGTCGCAGCCGCCGAAGTGCAGCACGACGCGCTTGCCGCGCCACCCGTCGGGGATCTCGATGACCCGGTGGTACCACAGCGCCTCGATGAAGTCAGTGTGGCCGATGCCGGACAGCTTGGCCTCGGGGCAGAACGGGACGACGATCCGCTCGGAGAAGCCGTGGCTCTGATGCAGGCCGCGCTCGATCCCCGACTTGCCCCAGTCGAAGTGGACCGACCAGGTGCCGTTGAGGTTCAGCCACTGGTCGCGCTGGAACTGCGGCCGCGGATGTTCGGGGCGCGGGATCGACATGGGGGAACCTCGGGGCATGCGACGATGGACGGCGTGAACGTCTGATCCTAGGCGGCACGCTCCGCATCACCGCCCTGGGCGTGGAGCTTCTTGAACACCGAGAGCGCCTGCGCGACGACCTGGTCCATGTTGTAGTACTTGTAGGTCGCGAGGCGGCCGACGAAGTGGACGTCGGGCGTGCGCTTGGCGAGTTCCTCGTACTGCCGGTACAGCACGTAGTTCTCGCTCTTGGGCACCGGATAATACGGATCGCCCTCGGCGCGCGGGTACTCGAAGACGATGCTGCTCTTGCCGGGGACGCGTTGCCCGGTGATGTGCTTGAACTCGCTGATGCGCGTGAACTCGTACTCGTTCGGGTAGTTGATGGTGCCGACCTTCTGGTACTGGTCGACGTCGTGGGTCTCGTGCGTGAAGTGGAGCGAACGGTAGGGCAGCTTGCCGAAACGATGGTCGAAGAAGGCGTCGACCGGGCCCGTGTAGATCATCTCCTTGTAGGGGATGTGCCCGGCGAGGTCGCGGTAGTCGGTCTTCAGCGCGATGTGGATGTTCTCGTGGTCGAGCATGTTCTCGAACATGCGCGTGTAGCCGTGCAGCGGCATCGCCTGGTAGGTGTCGGCGAAGTAGCGGTCGTCGCGGTTGGTGCGGGTCGGCACGCGCGCGGTGACCGACGCGTCCAGCTCGGACGGATCCATCTCCCACTGCTTGCGGGTGTAGCCGCGGAAGAACTTCTCGTAGAGCTCGCGGCCGACCTTCGAGACCACGACATCCTCGCTGGTGCGGACGTTCTCGACCTTCTCGGCGACCGACGCGAACCACGCGTCGAGCTCGCTCGGCTTCAGGTCCATGTGGTAGAGCGTGTTCACCGTGTCGAGGTTGATCGGGATCGGCACCTGCTGGCCGTCGACGCTGGCGAGCACGCGGTGCTCGTAGGGGCGCCAGCGCGTGAAGCGCGACAGGTACTGGAACACCTCGAGCGAATTGGTGTGGAAGATGTGCGGCCCGTACGGGTGGATCAGGATGTGGTGGTCGTCGTAGCGGTCGTAGGCGTTGCCGCCGATGTGCGGTCGCTTGTCGCAGATCAGGATCTTCTTGCCCGCTTCGCGCGCCAGGCGCTCGGCGAGGACGCTGCCCGCGAAACCGGCGCCGACGATCAGGTAGTCGTACATTATCTTCTTCCCATCCCGCTCAGGAACGCGCCGCGACGGCGGCATCGATCAGTTCGCGCATCCGCATCCAGGTCCGGTCCCACGAGTTGCCCGCGAGGAACGCGTCGACCTTGCCGCGCCACGCCTGGTCCCTGCCCTGCTCCATCGCGTGCTCGATGGCGGCGGCGAAGGCGCGCGGCTCGTCGGCGATGGCCACCAGGCCGAGGTTGCCGTACGGCTCGACGACGTCGGTGATCGGCGTCGACACCACCGGCCGCCCGGCGGCGAGGTACTCCGGGGTCTTGGTCGGGCTGATGAAGCGCGTCGCTTCGTTGCGCGCGAACGGCAGCATCGCGACATCCCAGCCGGACAGGTACCGGGGCAGCTCGGCGTATTTCTTCATGCCGAGGTAGTGGATGTTGGCGCTCTTCGGCAGGTGCGCCGGATCGATCTTCACCACCGGTCCGAGGATGACGAACTGCCAGTCGGGCCGCAGCAGCGCCACCTCGCGCAGCAGCTCGATGTCGAAGCGCTCGTCGACGACGCCGTAGAAGCCGATGCGCGGGTGGGCGATGCCGGCCTGGTCGGCGGGGTCGTCCTGCGGCGACAGCGCGGCGCGGAAATGCTCGAACTCGATCGAGCTGGGGAAGGCGTGGATGTTGTCGTGGCGGTGCTTCTTCGCCTCGTACAGGCTCTGACCGCCGGTGAAGACCACGTCGGCGCGGCGGATGAGCTCGGCCTCGCGCGCGACCAGCTCGGGGGGAGCGCCCTTGAACAGGCTGAGCTCGTCCATCGAGTCGAAGACCGTCGCGCGCGGCTGGAGGTGGTCGCTGAAGGGCAGCGCCATCGGCGTGTAGTACCACAGCACGTAATCGCGGACCGCGTGCTCGGCGATCAGGCCGTCGAGCAGCGCGCGCAGGTGCGCGTGCACCTGGGCCTCGGACAGGCCGCCGGGCAGGTGCGGCACCGCGATCAGCACCTGGCCGTCCTCGCGCTGGTCCAGCCGCGGCTCGGCGGCATCGAAGTGCGGCTCCTCGACCACGAACACCCGGCGGCCCTTGCCGCAGCGCGACAGCAGGTGCTGCGGGCGCTGGAAGACGAAGTCCCAGCGCAGGTGGGTCAGGCAGATGACATCGTAGCGCGCCGCGTCGCCGTCGCGGCCATCCAGAAGGGGGGCGAAGATGCGTGTCTCCCGCGTGCTGACGGCGGATCCCATGTCGATTTCCTCTTTTGCGAGCGCCGCGGGTATGTCGGCCGCGTGCGCCGCGATCGGATACGTAACGTATTGATCTGCCCGGGAGCCGCAGGCGCTTTCATGCATCATTCAACCCGTACGTGTGCCCGGCGATCCCGGGCGCGAGCGCATCCGTCCGCTCGCGGCGACCGTAGGCACAGCGCGCCTGCGGGCGCTTCCGCCCGCGCCATTAGCCGGCTAGCGTCGGCCCAGGAGACCGCATGACCCGTCTGCCGCTCGCCCGCGCATCGATGCTCATCGCCCTCGTCCTGCTCGGCGCGTGCGCGCACGTGCATCGCGAGGTGTACGATGACGGCAGGCCGAAGCAGGAGGGCGTGGTCGACGGCGGCAAGCAGACCGGGACCTGGCAGTACTGGTACGCGAGCGGCGCCAAGCAGGCGGAAGGCGCCTGGCGTAGCGACCGCCAGCACGGCGCGTGGGGCTGGTGGTACGAGGATGGCAAGCCCAAGCAGCAGGGCTCGTACGCGGACTCGCTGCGCACGGGCACCTGGACGTACTGGTACCCGAACGGCCAGCTCTACTGCCGCGGCGACTACCACGAGGATCACCAGGTCGGCGTCTGGACGTACTGGCACGCCGACGGCGGGCGCGCCGTCGTCGGCAGCTTCGATCACGGCGCCAAGGCGCTGGCGTGGCGCTGGTGGCGTCAGGACGGCACGCCGCAGGAGCAGGGCGCGTACTGGGATGGACGCAAGGTCGGTCCGTGGACCGCCTGGGGCGTCGACGGCGTCGCGAGCGTCACCGACCACGGCGCCCCGCCCGCCGCGGACTGCTTCCGCGACCCGGCCACCGGACCGCTGCGGCGGTGGGGCGCCCGCCGTCCGGCGCCGGTCGCCTCGCGCGATGGCGGGCGCGACGAGCTGTGGCTGCTGTTCGACGACGCCGGCCGGATCGCCGCCGCGAGCGCGGTCAGCCACGGACGCGAGACCTTCCTCGCCTACCGGGCCGACGGCTCGCCGGCGGCGTGGTACCAGGGCGACGCCGTCGACGCGGCGCGCGGTGTCACGCCGCTGTACGCCAAGCACGCGGCCGGTGCGCTCGACCTGAAGGCATGGGACGCCACGGGCGCGGCGAGCGCCGATCCGTCGGTCGCGCGTCAGCAGCTCGATCGCCTCGCCGCGATCCACGCCCCGTTGGCGCAGGCCGCGCCGGTCGCCGCGCCGGTGGCGCAGCCGGATCTCGAGCTGCCGACAGCGGGACGTCCGGCGCTGACGCCGATGGCGATCCTGCCGGTCTCCTTCTGGACCGAGCGCGAGGAGCAGAACGCCGGCCTGCTGGTCGAGAAGTACCTCACCGGGCGCTGGCCGCAGTCCGGCGCCGCCGGCTACGGCGACAGCGAGATCGGCGCGTCGTCGAGCGCCCAGCGCAAGGACCTGCATGGCAGGCCGTTGAGCGTCACCCGCCTGCTGTCGTCGACCGGCGACGTCATCGATATCGACGACTACAAGGGGCGGAAGAACGTGGTGCTCGTCGTCCTGCGCGGCTTCGCCGGCCAGGTCTGCGTCTACTGCGCGACCCAGACGGCGGCGCTGAGCCGCAGCCTCGAGCGCTTCCGCGCCGACGACGCCGAGGTCATCCTGGTCTACCCCGGCGCGTCCGAATCGGTGCCGGTGTTCATCGACGCCGTGCGCAGCCTGGGCGCCGACGAGCCGAAGATCGCGGTCGCGCTGGACGTCGACCTGCAGCTGGTGCGCGCGCTCGAGATCACGCACCACCTCGCCAAGCCGACCAGCCTGATCATCGACAAGCAGGGCCTCGTGCGTTACGCCTACGTCGGTGAGACCCGGGCCGACCGACCGTCGGCGGATGAGCTCCTGAAGCAGATCCAGAAACTGAACCGGCCCGATCGCAGCGACGCCCGCACGCGATCCGACCCGCCAGCAGAGCGATGAGCGACCCGAACCTCGATCCGGACAAGACGCGGATGATGCCGCACGACGCCGGTGCCTCCACGCCGGGCGTGCCGACGCCGCCCGGGGCCGGATCGGGTTCGCGGCGCGCCCCGCCGTCCATCCCCGACGTCGAGATCGAGGGCGAGCTCGGCCGCGGCGGCATGGGCATCGTCTACCGCGGCCGCCAGACCTACATCAACCGCACCGTCGCGATCAAGGTCCTGACCGCGGTGCGCGGCGGCGACAGCGACGCCGACCAGTACATCGCCCGCTTCCAGCGCGAGGCGCGGATTCTCGCCGGCCTGTCGCATCCGCACATCGTCGGCTGCTACCAGGCCGGCGTCGCCGCCGACGGCTGCTGCTTCCTGGTGATGGAGTTCATCGACGGCCAGAACCTGTGGCAGTGGATCCGCGACCATGGCGCGCTCCCCGAAGCCCAGGCGCTGCGCGTCACCGCCGACATCGCGCGCGCGCTCTCGTATGCCAACGAGCAGGGCATCATCCACCGCGACGTGAAGCCCGAGAACATCCTGCTGCAGAGCCGCCCCAGCCAGAACGGCGTCCTGCCGTTCACGCCCAAGCTGGTCGACCTCGGCCTGGCGCGGCCGAACCGCGCGGGCGGCTCCGGCGCCATGCAGGTGACGATGCCCGGCATGGTCATGGGCACGCCGGCGACGATGGCGCCGGAGCAGTTCGACGATCCCGAGGGCGTCGACCACCGCGCCGACATCTACGGCCTCGGCTGCGTGCTCTACCACGCGCTGACCGGCCGCCCCGCGTACGGCGGCACGTCGCTGGTCGACATCGTCAGCAGCAAGGCCACGGGGCCGGCGCCCGACCCGCGCCAGATCGCGCCCGGCCTGTCGGCGCGCGCGGTCGACCTGGTGCGGTCGATGCTGGCGGCCAGGCGCGAGGGGCGACCGCAGAGCTATCAGGAGATCATCGACATCTGCGAGGCGGCGCCCGGAGCGCGCTCCGGCGCGCGCGCGGGCGGACGCGCCGGCGCGGGCGTCGGCAGGTACGTGGCCACGGGCGCGCTGGTCGTGGCGCTGGTCGGCGGCGGCTGGTGGTGGATCGACGGCGCCGCGCTGTCGACCGCGCCCGCGACGACCGCCGCCACGGCGCCGGCGATCGCCACGACGCCGCCCGCGACAGGCCCCGTGACGGCCCCCGCGACGGTGGCCGCCGCCACGGCGCCGCCCGCCGTCGAGTTCGGCGAGCCGCAGGCGTTGTTCGCCGCCGACTTCCGGCAGCGCCTCGCCGGCTGGGACGTCGGCACCGGCTGGGCCCCCGAGGAGGAGGGCGACGAAGGCGTCAGCGGCAACGCCAGCAAGGCCCAGGCGTCGCGCATCACCCGCTCGCTCGACCAGCCGGACCTGCGCCTGTCCGGCGTCATCGCCTCCGGCGCCGCCGACCCGACCGGGCACTTCCGCGAGGCCGGCGTCATCCTCACGCTGGCCGACGGCTCGACCCAGTGGATCAAGCTGCTCAAGCTCGGCGAATGGAACCTCGCGGTGCTCGGCAAGGACGCGGCGGGTGTGGTGCAGGGCGACACCAAGTTCGAGAAGCTCGGCCGGGATGACCGCCAGTGGCGCATGGTCGTCACCGTGCGCAACCGCACCCTGACCGCCGAGGTCGACGGCGTGCGCACCGATCCGCTGCTGCTCAGCGAGGATCCGATCGCGCTGTCGCTGTTCGTCCTGGGCGGCGCCGTCGCCGTCCGCGATCTCGCCATCGCCCACCCGCGCTGAGCGGGCTGCGACCGCTGCTCAAGTCGCGTCACCGCCGGCCGATGCTGGCCTCATGCGTATCGGCGACCAGCCGCCTCCTCCCGGCATCGCCGCCCCGCCCCAGCGTCCGGCCTGCGAAGCGCCCTGCGCCAGCGCGGCGCCGGCGCGACGTCCCCCCATGGACGCCTCGACCTGGCTCGACCGCGTCGGTTCGCTGGTCGACCGTCTCGCGGTCGAGACGCGCGCGCTGATCGACGGCCGCGACGCGGCGCCCGCGGCCGCGGACGACGTGCTCGGCATGATGCAGGACGTGTTCGGCATTGGTCCGATCGCGGGCGTCGACCTGTCGTTCGACTACGAGCAGGCGACGGTGGTCGGCGCGGCGTCGATGCGTGCCGATGGCGGCGGCGGCGACGCGGCGTGGCGCGACGGGTTCCACGCCAGCGAGTCGACCACGTTCTCCGCCGCGGGGGTGATCACCGGCGCAGACGGTACGCGCTACGCGTTCTCGCTGGAATACGCGTCCGTGACCGAAGTCGCCGCGGTCGAGGAGGGCTACTCCTTCAATGGACCGTCGGCATGGCCGCCCGCCCCGGGGTGGTCGTTGCCCGAGACGACCATCCCGACCATCGACCTGATCTCGTCCCAGACGGAATCGCTGATCGAACGCCTGCGCCGGCTGCTCGGGATCGAACCCGTCGGCGCGGTGCAGGCCTGAGCGGCGCGTCGGCTTGCGCCGCGGGCGGGCGGGGCACGTTGATTCCGGTGCAGCGACCCTCGCCCCACGCGTTCGGCGCCGCCTGCGGCCGTATCGGCGTCATGCTCGCCGCCGTCGCCGTCTTCGGCGGGATCTGGTGGCGATGGGCGCCCGGATGGTGGCCGGACATCGTGGTGCGCGTCGGACCGACCGATGAGATGCGCATGCGCGCGGCGGCGTCGCCGCGCGCGGCCGATCCCACGTCGATCGCCGCCCGCATGCTCTTCAGGCGCATACGTGACGGGAAGATCGAGCCCGCCGCGTACCTGCGCCACCGCGATCCGCGCGTGCGCAACCTGGTCGCGATGGCGATGGGGCACATCGATGTCATCGCCAACGAGTCGGAGCTGGTGATCCTCGCGGCCGACCAGGAGGCCAGGGTCCGCGCCCGCGCGGTCATGGCGTTGGCCCGGGGCAGGACCGGGACGAGCGGACACGCGCTCGTCGCGGCGATCGGCGACGTCGACGACGCCGTGCGCTACCAGGCCCTCATCGCCTGCGGCGAGCGGCGCATAGCCGGATGCGCCGATGCCGCGGCCCGGGCCCTGCTCGACACCGAGAGCTCGGTGCGCATCGCCGCGGCTTCCGCGCTGGCGGCGATCGGCGCGGTCGAGCACCGGGACGACCTACGGCCGCTGCTCGCGGATGCGGATCCGGGCGTGCGCTACGCCGCCATCGAAGCGCTCTGCCGTCTCGGCGATGAGCGGGTCGATGAGATCATCGCCACCATCGCGACGCTCGACGCCTCGGAGCGCGCGCGGCTCGCCGCGCTCGCACAGGACCTGGCGCTGGACGACCGGCAGCGCGCCCGCTGGGAGGCTTTGACTCGCACGCCGTGATCGTCAGCGCGTCCGTCATCGACGAATCGCGAAGCGGACCGCTCACTCCTTCATCGGCGACTTGCTGACCACGATCTTCTGCGTCGGCCGCTCGGCGATGCGCGTGCCGCGCGCCTGCGGGCTCGACGACAGCTCGAGGGTGCGCAGGTCGAACGACTCCTCGGTGATGCGCAGGCGCGGCTGCGGCACCATGTGGCAGGTCGCGGTGCCCTCGGCGTCCTTCGAGAGGTAGTCGACCTTGCCCGCGCGCTCCTTGATCAGCTCGTATTCCTTGTCCTTGATGAAGCCCTGGATCTTCACCCGCTTGGCCCACGGGATCTTCTGCTTGTCGCGGTAGATCACGGTGAACTCGAAGCCCTTCTCCTGGTCGAAGACGTCGAGGTGGATGAGCTTGCCCTCGAGCAGCGTCTTCTCCGGCGGCGCCATGATGCGGTAGCTGCCGTCCTGGAAGATGGCGAGGATGCGGTCGTACTCGGTGACCTTGAGCTCGCGGTCGGACGCGCGCACGGACGAGCCGAAGAAGCCGGTCGCCTGGTCGTAGCCCAGCTTGAGGTTGGCGTTGGCCACCGCCTTCTTGTCGATCTCCTCGATGGTCTTCACCTTGGTGCGCCGCGGGTAGAGCTTGGCGTACCTGGCGTGGATGCCCTCGACCCACGCGATCGTGGTGCCGACCAGGTCCTTGAGCCTGGCCTTCGCCTGCTTGATCGCCTTGACGATGTCGTCGATCTCGGCGCGGTGCTTGTCGATGTCGAACTGCGAGATGCGGCGGATGCGGATCTCGAGCAGGCGCGCGACGTCGTCGGGCACCAGGTCGCGGATGAACTGCTCCTTGTAGACCTCCATGCCCGAGACCACCGCCTTGTCGACGGCCTCGGCGGTCTTCGCCGACTCGATCCGCTTGTAGACGCGGTTCTCGATGAAGATCTGCTCGAGGGTCAGCGCGTGCTGCTTGTCGACCAGGCCCTTCAGCTCGTGCTCGAGCTCGGCCTTGATCTGCTGCTGGAGCTGCTCGGTGAGGTACTTGAGGATGTCGGAGACCGTCAGCTCGGCGGGCTTGCCGTCGCGGATGACGGTGATGTTCGAGTTGACCGAGACCTCGCAGTCGGTGTACGCGTAGAGCTGCGGGATCACCTCGGTCGCGTACACGCCGCGCTGCAGGTGCAGCATGATCTCGACGGTCTCGCCGGTGTTGTCGTCGATGTTCGAGATCTTGACCTTGCCCTTGGCGATCGCCGACTCGATCGACTCCATCAGCGACTCGGTGGTCGTGCCGAAGGGGATCTCGCGGATGACGACGGTCTTGTCGCCGACCGCCTCGATCTTGGCGCGGACCTTGACCTTGCCGCGGCCATCGGCGTATTCCGAGCAGTCGGCGATGCCGCCGGTCGGGAAGTCCGGGTACAGCTTGAAGCGCTCGCCCTTGAGGATCTTGATCTGCGCCTGCAGCAGCTCGCCGAAGTTGTGCGGCAGGATCGTGGTCGCCATGCCGACGGCGATGCCCTCGGTGCCGAGCATGAGCGTGACCGGCACCTTGGTCGGCAGCCACTCCGGCTCGTCCGAGCGGCCGTCGTAGCTCTTCATGAACTTGGTCAGCGCCGGATTGAACAGCGTGTCGCGCGCCAGGGGCGTCAGCCGGCACTCGATGTAGCGCGCCGCCGCCGCGCCGTCGCCGGTCACCAGGTTGCCGAAGTTGCCCTGGCGCTCGATGAAGTAGCCGAGCGTGTCCTCGACGTCGCTGACGCCCTTGTTCGCGACGACCACCAGCGCGTCGCCGATCGAGGCGTCGCCGTGCGGGTGCAGCTTCATGCACTCGCCGATGACGTTGGCGACCTTGTGGAACTTGCCGTCGTCCATCTCGTGCAGCGTGTGCAGGATCCGCCGCTGGACCGGCTTGCAGCCGTCGCGGATGTCCGGGATCGCGCGGTCGACGACGACGTAGCTGGCGTACTCGAGGAAGTTCTGCCGCATCAGCGGCTCGAGGTAGGTCATGGACCAGAAATACGCGTCCAGGCGTGGTCGCACAACCGCCTGGCGGCGGGTCCAGACCGGTGCGAGCGACGCGGGCGATGCGAGCGCGGCGCCGATCGCGGTCATCGCGTGCAGCACCGAACGCGCGGGGCTCGTGCTCGGGTAGCGCCGCTGTAGACAGGGCAGGCCAAGCGCCCGGGCCCTGTCCTGGCGGTCCCGCACGGACGGGATGGCGCTTCCAGCGGAGGTCGCGTGGCGAAGAACATCGCGCTGTGCTTCGACGGCACCTGGAACACGCCCGAGAGCGACGACGACGGCGTGAGGTCGCCGACCAACGTCTGGAAGCTGCACGAGCGGATCCGCGAGATCCCCGGCGCGCAGACCCGCTGGTACGACGCCGGCGTCGGCACCGAGTGGTACAACCGCCTGCGCGGCGGCATCCTCGGCTACGGCCTGTCGAAGAACGTGAAGCAGGGCTACGCGCGGCTGGCGCGCGAGTACGCCGATGGGGACCGGATCTTCATCTTCGGCTTCAGCCGCGGCGCCTACACCGCGCGCAGCCTCGCCGGTCTCGTGCGCAAATGCTGGATCCCGCGCGTCGTCGACGAGCGGGTCATCGATCAGGCGTACGCGTTCTACCGCCGGCGCGACGACGGCCCGGACGCGCCCGACGTCGACGCGTTCCGCCGCGCGCACGGCCGGGCCGCCGAGGTCCACTGCGTCGGCGTCTTCGACACGGTCGGCGCGCTCGGCATCCCCGGCGGCTTCTTCAAGGCGTTGGACGAGCGCTTCTGGGCGTTCCACGACACCGCGTTGAGCAGGATCGTGCGCAACGCCTTCCACGCGGTGGCCATCGACGAGAACCGGCCTCAGTACCTCGCCACGCTGTGGGACGACAAGCCGGTCCCCGGCCAGACCGTCGAGCAGCGCTGGTTCACCGGCGCGCACTCCAACGTCGGCGGCGGCTACGCCGACACCCGCCTCGCCGACCTCGCGCTCGAATGGATGGTCGAGCGCGCGCGCGGCTGCGGTCTCGATATCGCGCCGCGCGCGCAGCCGATGCCCGCCGACGCCTACGCGGGCGTGCTGCGCGACTCGTACAAGGAGTTCCTCGGCTGGATCTACCGCCTGGTCAGCAAGCGCCTGTGGCGCGAGATCCCGCTGCAACGCTACCGGAACACGCTGATGACGATCGCCGACGAGGCGTACCGGCGCCGCGCCGATCCCAGCCTGCGCTACGCGCCGCCGAACCTGCCGCCGCGCTGAGTCCCCGCGCGGCGCCCGGAGCGCCCCGCGCCGGTCGGTCGCCATGGTCCCTCGCGGTCGGTTGCGCACCCCGTCCGCGGAAAGACGTTGCGGGCATGCCTCACCGAGCCGAGCCACGCGTGCGCAGCGCGCTGCGCCACATCCGCGAGCGACGCGGCGACGTCGATCCCGAGGCGCTCGCCCGCGCCGCCGGCATCTCGGTCACCGCGTTCCGCCGCCTGTTCCGACGCGCGACCGGGCGCAAGCCGGCCGAGCACGCCAGGCTCATCCGGCTCGCCCGCGCCGCCGCCGAGCTGCGCGACGGGTCGCGGGCGATCACCGCGATCGCCCGCGACGCCGGCTTCGCGTCCGGGGAGGGATTCGCCCGCGCGATGCGTCGGGCCTTCGGCGCGGCGCCGAGCGTCCTACGTGGTCGTCAGCGCGCCGGCCGCCGGCGCGGCGGCGAGCCGCTCGCGTCGGCGACGCTGGCGCTCGTCAAGCTGCCGGTGCGTGACTTCGCGCGCGCGCGGGGCTTCTACCGGGATCGCCTCGGCCTGCGCGAGGAGTTCGCGGTCGAGGCCTACGGCTGGGCGCAGTACCGGCTCGGCGACCAGCGGCTGTGCCTCTACGCGGTCGGCCTCGGCGGCGGGGACGGCGTCCCGGGCGGCGATCGCGGCCTGCACATCGGCGTCGGCGACATCACCGGCTGCAGGTCGCTGCTCGTGCACCGCGGCGTCGCCTGCGGCGCGATGGAGGCGACCGACGATGGCGGCCTGACCTTCGTCGTCACCGACAGCGAAGGGAACCGCCTGACGATCTGCGGCGCGCGCCCTGTCAGGTCGCGGCGGTGATGTCGTAGATCAGGTTGTCGATGATGAACGCCTTGCGCTCCGGCGTGTTCTTGCCCATGAAGAACTCGAGCGACTTCGAGACCTCGCTCATGGTCTGGATGTCGACCGGCACCAGGCGGATGTCCTTGCCGATGAACTGCCCGAACTCCTTCGGGCTGATCTCGCCGAGGCCCTTGAAGCGCGTGACCTCGGGGTTCTTCAGCTCCTTCATCGCCGCGTCGCGCTCGGCCTCGGAGTAGCAGTAGCGCGCCGCCTGCTTGTTGCGCACGCGGAACAGCGGGGTCTCGAGGATGAAGATGTGGCCGGCGGTGACCAGCTCCTCGAAGAAGCGCAGGAAGTAGGTCAGCAGCAGGTTGCGGATGTGCATGCCGTCGACGTCGGCGTCGGTGGCGATGATCACCTTGTTGTAGCGCAGGCCGTCGAGCCCGTTCTCGATGCCGAGGCAGCTCATGATGTTGTAGAGCTCCTCGTTCTTGTAGACCGTCTCCTTGCCGAGGCCGAAGCAGTTCAGCGGCTTGCCCTTGATGGTGAAGATCGCCTGGGTGTCGACGTCGCGGCACGTGACCAGCGAGCCGCCGGCCGAATCGCCCTCGGCGATGAACAGGCTGGTGTCGTCGCGGCGCTTCTCGTCCTTGTCGTGGTAGTGGACCTTGCAGTCGCGCAGCTTGGGGATGCGCAGCGCCACCGACTTGGCGCGCTCGCGCGCCTCCTTCTTGATCTTGGCCAGCTCGGTGCGGATGCGCTCGTTGGTCTTGACCTTGTCGAGGACCTTGGCCGCGGTCTCCGGGTTGGCGTGCAGCCAGCGCTCGACCGCCTCCTTGACCGCGGGCAGCATCCACGAGCGCACGTCCGAGCCGAGCTTGTTCTTGGTCTGCGACTCGAAGAGCGGGTCCTGCAGCTTGATCGCGATGGCGCCGACCATGCCCTCGCGCACGTCCTCGCCCGAGAAGCTCTTGCCGGCGAACTCGTTGACGCCCTTGAGCACGCCCTCGCGGAACGCCGACAGGTGCGTGCCGCCGTCGTTGGTGTACTGGCCGTTGACGAAGCTGAAGTAGGTCTCGCCGTAGGTGTTGGTGTGGGTGAACGAGAACTCGATCTTCTCGCCGGCGTGGTGGAACGGCTCGTAGTGCGTCGGCTCCTCGCCGATCTCGTGCGCGAGCAGGTCCTGCAGGCCGTTCTTGGAATGGAAGGTCTGGCCGTTGTAGGTGATCGTCAGGCCGGCGTTGAGGTAGCAGTAGTAGCTCAGGCGCTTGGCGATGAACTCGTCGCGCCAGGCGTAGTCCTTGAAGATCTCGACGTCGGGCGTGAATTCGACGTAGGTGCCGTTGGGCTGGTCCTTGGCCTTGCCGCCTTCCTCGTCCTTGAGCTTGCCGCGGACGAACGTCGCCTGCTTGAACTGGCCGTCGCGGTAGCTGCGCACCTCGAAGCGGCTCGACAGCGCGTTGACCGCCTTGGTGCCGACGCCGTTCAGGCCGACCGAGAACTGGAAGACGTCGTCGTTGTACTTGCCGCCGGTGTTGATCTGGCTGACGCAGTCGATGACCTTGCCGAGCGGGATGCCGCGACCGTAGTCGCGGACCACGACGCTGTTGCCCTCGCGGGTGATCTCGACCTTCTTGCCGACGCCCATGATGAACTCGTCGATCGAGTTATCGACGATCTCCTTGAGCAGCACGTAGATGCCGTCCGCCGGGTTCGAGCCGTCGCCGATGCGGCCGATGTACATGCCGGTGCGCAGCCGGATGTGGGACAGCGCGTCCAGCGACTTGATCGACTTCTCGTCGTACTCGACCTTCTGCTTGGCCATGGATGCCCTCGCCAGGCACCCTTTCGCCGGCGGCGGCGGGCGTCAACGGCAGGGCGAGGGGGCCGAGTGGGGCCAGGTGCAACGGATGCGCCAGCCGCGGCGGACGATCAGCCCATCGGCCGAGCCGGCCCGCCACAGGGCTGGAACGGTAACGCTACGCGGACGGCTCGGCCCGCCACCACGTCGTCGGATCGTCCGCGAACATCGGCTGCGTCCACGCGCGGTGGCCCATCGCCGAGTCGACGCGCACGCGGACATACCCCTCGTCGCCGCGCGGACGGTACCAGGTCTCGGGGCCGGACCCGGTCGCCAGGACGCGCCCGCCGCTGCCGATGACGGTCGTGGAGAACGCGCAGCCGTCCCAGGGCTCGACCTCCACGCCGACGAGGTCCGGCGTGAGCGCCAGCCGCCGCAGTCGCGGACCGGTCGAGGCGTAGCACCGTCCGTCGCGCAGCGCGGCGACGATCCCCTCGGCCGTCAGGTTCTCGGCCCACACGCCCATCCAGCCGGAGAACGGCATCTCCTTCGTGACGTGCCGGCTGGCGACGCGATGGCAGTCGTCCGACGCGAACGCCAGGAGGCGGTGGCCTGCGCTCAGCAGGTCGTCCCATATCCGCTCGGTCGACGAATGCTCGGCGTCGCCGAGGTTGTTCGACGGATAGCCGCCGTTCCACAGCTCGAAGGCGGTCGCGCCGCGTACGCGCGCCATCTCGTCGGCGCCGTACGCCCAGAACCAGTTCGGGTGGTTGAAGACCGCGATGCCGCTGGCGGCGCGCACGGCGTCGACGGCCTGCTGCAGCACCGCCACCGGATCGGCGGACTCGCCGACCGGCGCCACCGCCGCGGTCACGCCGATCCCGCCGACGTGCAGCGGTCGGAACGCGCCGCCCACCGTCGTCGCCTTGCCGGTGAACTCGCTGCCGCGCAGGACGACGAAGCCGTCAGCGGCCTCGCCGCAATGCTCGGGTCCGGTCAGCAGGTTGTGGTCGGTGATGGCGAGGAACTGCATGCCGCCGTCGCGGTAGAACCGCGCGACGACGTCGGCGGGGCTGTCGCCGTCCGAGCGCGACGAGTGGCAGTGGATGTTTCCGAGGTACCAGGGCATGTGGGTTCCGGGCGATGATGGCGGCGGGTCAGCGATGGGAACCGGCCGCGGCCAGCGCCAGGCCCGCGATCACCGCGGCGATTCCGGCGATGCGCGCGGCGGTCGCCGGTTCACGGCCGAGGACGATGCCGGCGGCGGCGGTGACCGGGATGCCGACCTGGCGGAAGGCGACGACCAGCGCGGGGTCGCTCGCGGCGGCGACGGCGGCGACCGCGAGCAGCCACGACGCCGCCGTCGCGAGCCCCAGGCCGACGGTGCCGCGGTCGACGCGCGGCGACCGCCGTCCGCCCGCCGGCGCGAGCGCGAGGAGCAGCGCGTGCGCGGCCGCCGCCGCCCACGCTTCGCAGGCCGCGAACAGCAGCACGTCGCCGACGTGCGGCGGCGCGTCGGCGGGCCCGAGACGCGCGAACACCAGGGCCGCCGAGACGCTCAGCGCGGCGGTCGCGGCCGCGGCGCCGACGCCCCAGGCGATGGGCGACCAGCGCGTCCCGGACGGCCCGACGGCGATCGCGACGCCGCCCGCGGCGATCAGGCCAGCGGCGATCGGCGGGATCGCGGCTTCGCCGCGCAGCATGCACCACGCGGTGACGAGGAGCACCGGCAGCGATCGGACCACGGCGTAGACCGGCGCCAGCTCACCGCCGGCATAGGCCCGCGCCAGGCAGGCGAAGTAGGCGCCGCCCAGGGCGCCATTGGCCGCGACCGCCAGCCAGACCTCGGCCGGCCATGCGGCGCAGCGACCGCCGGCGATCGCCAGCACCGGCGCGTACGCGAGCGCGCCCACCACCGCCGCGCCCGCGTAGGCGTCGCGCGCGGCCCGCCCCCGCCTGCCCGCCGCGTGCCAGCCGACGTGGACGCCGGCGGACGCCATGCTGAGGCCGATCGCGAGCGCGCTGCCGGGCATGCCAGCGAGTATGCGCATGGCTGACGACTGGTTTGCACCATCGTCCATCTACATCATAAACCATTGTGGATACCGTTGCGCGCGATCGCGGTTGTTGTCAGTCAGCGCTGACAGAAGATCGGTGCATGGATACGGAGCAGGTGATGCGCGACCTCGGCCTGGCGCCGGCGCAGGTGCAGGTGTGGATGGCGGCGCTCAAGCTCGGCTCCGCCGGCGCGGCGGCGATCGCGCGCGAGGCGGGCGTGAAGCGGCCGACGGCGTACCAGGCGCTCGACCGCCTGCGCGAGCAGGGGCTGGTGTCCGCGACACCCGGCTCGCGCAGCCGGACCTACGCGGCGGAAGACCCGCGCCGCGCGCTCGAGCTGCACAAGCGCCAGGGCGACGCGCTGCGCGCGCTGCTGCCCGACCTGCTCGCGCTGAGGCCCACGTCGGTGGTCTCGCCGCGCATCCGCGTGTACGCGGGGATCGCCGGTGTGCGGCGGATCGGGGAGGAGCTGCTCTCGGTGCAATCAGGCTCGTACCGCTACATCGCCGGCGCGAGCGACTCGGTCGGGCTGGTCGGCGAGCGCTGGCTCGCGGGCTACGTGCGACGGCGCGTCGCGCGCGGCATCCGCTCGTATTCGCTGCGCATCCGCTCGCGCGAGGTCCCGCTGCCGTTCCTCGCGTCCGGCGAGCGCTGGCTGCGCGAGGTACGATTCCTCGACCGGCGCGTGCTCGGCGACCTGCCGTGCCTGTACCTCTACGACGGCACCGTGGCGGTGACCTCGACGGCGCGCGAGGGCTGGGCGCTGACCGTGCGCAGCGCCGAGCTGTTCGAGCTGCTCTCGTACCTCTTCGCCGAGCTGTGGGACGGGGCGAAGCAGCGGTGAGTCGGCGCCGGCGCCGTCACCGGCTGCGCCGGAAATACCCCGGCGCCACGCGCAGCACGCGCTGGAAGACGTGCGACAGGTGCTGCTCGTCGCCGAAGCCGACGCGCGCGGCGATGGTCTTGAGCGGCAGGTCGCTGCCCATGATCAGGTCGCGCGCCGCGTCGAGGCGCAGGGCGCGCAGCTCCTGCATCGGCGTGCGGCCGGTGGCGCGCTTGTAGGTGCGGATGAAGTGCGCGCGGCTCATGCGCGTGTGGCGCGCGATGTCCTCGACGCTCAGCGGCTCGGCCAGGCGGCGGCGCATGAACTCGCGCACGTGGTCGACCAGGCCCGGTTCGTGGCGCAGGCAGATGCGATCGTATTCGCAGATCAGCAGCGCGGCGGTGGCGCTGGCGAGCTCGCCGCGGCGCTCGTAGCCGGACGATTGCGCCTCGAGCAGCCAGGCGAACAGGCGGCGGATGCGGCCGTCGCCGTCGTGCACCAGCGGCAGCGCGCCGTTGGGCGTCCCGTCCAGCAGCAGGAAGGAGAAGTCGCAGCGATCGGCGCCGACCGCGCGCTCGTCGTGCGGGGTGCCCACGGCGTACATCACCACGTCGCCCGGTCCGGCCTCCAGCCGCTGGCCGCCGAGATCGACGCTCAGGCGCCCGCCGCTGACCGCCATCATCTCGACGAACGGGTGCTCGTGCCGGCGCGCCGCCCAGCCCGGGTCGACGACCATGCGCCCGGCTCCGATCAACGACGGCGTGGATCCCACGAGCACTCCCGAGCAAGGCCGCGGCACTCGCCGCCATTCCCGCGCTGGGGGCCAACCATATCCCATGGATGCAGCGCGCCACTGCGCGCGGAAGGACTCCCATGGGCAAGATCCGCCTCGGCTACGTCGGTTGCGGCTTCATGGCCCAGAAGGTCCACCTGCCGAACATCGTCGGCCTGGCCGACGAGTGCGAGCTGGTCGCCCTGGCCGAGGTCCGGCCCAAGCTCGGCCGGCTGGTCCAGGAGCGCCTGCGCATCCCGCGCCTGTACCAGAGCCACCTCGACCTGGCCAAGGACAAGGACGTCCAGGCGGTCGCGGTCTCGGCGCAGTACGCCGTGCAGGGCGACATCGCCATCGACCTGCTGCGCGCCGGCAAGGACGTGCTGGTCGAGAAGCCGATGGCGATCTCGGTGGCGCAGGGCGAGCGCATCCTCGCCGCCGAGCGCAGCAGCGGGAAGCGCCTGATGGTCGCGTACATGAAGCGCTACGACCCGGGCAACCGCGTGGTCAAGGACCTGCTCGAGCGCAAGGAGCTCGGCCGCGTGCGTTTCGTGCGCAACCACGGCTTCGGCGGCGACTGGACCGGCGGGATCGACACGCCGCTGGACTCGACCGACGAGGCGTACCCGGGCAACGCGAGCGAATGGCCGGCGTGGCTGCCGGAGGCGATGCGGAAGGGCTACGTCGACTACCTGCAGCAGTACACCCACAACGTCAACCTGGTGCGGTGGTTCCTCGGCCTCGACGGCGGCGTGCGCGTGCTGTCGGCGAATCTCGATCCGGCGGACGGCTGGCGCGGGGTGGTCGCGCTGGATGCCGGCGGCATCCCGATCACCATCGAGTCGGGCTGGGTCGACTACGAGGGCTGGGACGAGCACACCCAGATCTATTGCGATGGCGGCTGGATCCGCACCGAGGCGCCGCCGCTGCTGCTGCGCAACGTCCCGGCGACGGTCGAGGTCTACAAGGCGGGCAAGGACGCGAAGACCCGCACCAGCATCTATCCGAACGACGGGCGCGCCTGGGCCTACAAGGAGGAGATGCGCCACTTCATCGGCGCGGTGCGCGACGGCACGCCGTTCCGCTCGCCGGCCAGCGACACCATCCACGACGTGGCGCTGCTCGAGGACATCTACAAGGCGGTGGTCGCGGCGCGCGGAACGACCCAGGCGCGCGCGGCGGGCTGAGCGTCGCCTGGGCGAAGCTGAAGCTGAAGCTCGAAGCTCGAAGCTCGAAGCTCGAAGCTCGAAGCTCGAAGCTCGAAGCCCGAAGCCCGAAGCCCGAAGCCCGAAGCCCGAAGCCCGAAGCCCGAAGCCCGAAGCGCGGAAGCTCGAAGCCGATTCGACCGCGATCGCAGCTAGGGGCTACGGGCGTCGCGCGCCCATGGCTGCCGCGCGGCGCGTCCCTACGCTCATCGTCCGTGCCATTCCGCGTCAACTACCACACGCACACCTTCCGCTGCCATCACGCCAGCGGCGACGCCGTCGACTACGCGCGCGTCGCCGCGAAGGCCGGCATGGTCGCGCTCGGCATCTCCGACCATGTGCCGCTGCCCGACCACCGCTGGCAGGAGGTGCGCATGGCGATGGGCGAGATCGACGAGTACACCGACGCGATCGACGCGGCGCGCGCGGCGGTGCCGGAGCTGACGATCCTGACCGGCGCCGAGTGCGAATACGATCCGGCCTACCACTCGTTCTTCCGCGACGAGCTCCTCGGCCGGCGCGGCTTCCACTACCTGATCGGCGCCAGCCATTTCATCGAGGTCGATGGTCGTTGGAAGGGCAGCTTCGAGGGCCTGGTCAGCGCGCGCCTGCTGTCGAGCTACGCGAAGCAGTGCGTGCGGACGATGGAGGCGGGGCTGTTCATCGGCCTGGCCCATCCCGACCTGATCGGCAACTCGAACGTCGAGTGGACCGAGGACACGCGCGCCTGCGCGCGCGAGATCTGCGCCGCCGCCGCCGCGCTGCGCTTCCCGCTCGAGCTGAACAGCTACGGCATCCGCAAGCCGTGGATCCAGTCGCGCGACGGCGCCCGGCCGAGCTATCCGTGGCCGCCGTTCTGGCGCGTGGCGGCGGAGGAGGGCGCGCCGGTGATGCTCAGCTCGGACGCGCATCGCCCGGTCGATGTCGCCGCGGGCTACGACGAGCTCGCCGCGATCCGCGATCGCTACCAGCTGGTGGAGATCGATCCGCTCGCCGAGCGCGTGGCCGCGCTGCGTTCAGCGCGCGGCTAGTCGTTTCCGCGCCCAGCGCGCCGGCGTCGTGCCCGTCAGGCGCCCGAACTGGCGATAGAAGTGCGACAGGTCGGCGTAACCGGCGGACAACGCCGCGTCGATCACCGGCGTGCCGGTCGCCAGCAGCCGGCAGGCGTGCTCGACGCGCAGCCGCGCGAGGTGCGCGCCGACGTGCGAGCCGGTCGCCGCGGTGAAGCGCGCCGTCCAGCCGCGGTACGACAACCCGCTGATGCGCGCCAGCCGCGTCACCGTCACCGGCTCGCGGAAATGCTCCGCCAGCCAGGCGAGCGATGCGGCGAAGCCGTCGTCGCCTGACCGCTGGCGCGATCCGCGGGATGCCCGCACCAGTTCGCCCGCCACGCCCAGCGCGTGGCTCCACACGGCCGCATCGCGCCCGAGCCGGTCCTCGGCCTGCTCGGCGATGATCAGGCGCAGCCCGCGCTCGACCTGCGATCGGCGGTACGCGTCGGGAAGGGCGCGCGGCGACGCGCCGATCGCGGCCGCCGCGGCGCGCCAGGCGCGGCCGACGACGCCGACCAGCGCCGCCGGGTCGAGGCACAGCCCGAGCACCGCCAGCGGCCTGCGCGCGTCGTCCACCAGGCGATGCGCGCAGCCATCGGCGATCCACAGCACGTCGCCGGCTGCCAGCGCATGACTCGCGCCATCGCGCTCGATCGCGCCGCCGCCGTCGACCACCAGCAGCAGCTTGGCGAAACCGTGCGTCGTCGGCGCCATGGCGAAACCCGGCGCGTGCCGGCTGGAGAAGCCGATCAGTCCAATCGCCGGCATCCGGACCGGGACCGGCGTCGCACGCGTCTTCCTCGGCATTATACCAGATCCTACGCAACGACTGCCGGATCGTCCAAGCCCATCCCTGCCGTTCCCGCCAAGCCGGGGTCCGCTGGCGCCCCAGGATGGGGGGATGAGCGATCCGACCTTCCCCGCGCTGCGCCGCACCTGGCAGCCGGTGGCGCTGTCCCGCGACCTGGTCGCCGGCATCGCGCGCCCGTACCGCCTGCTCGACCACGACCTGGCGATCGTCCGCCTTGCCGACGGCGTCGCGGCGTTCCCCGATCGTTGCCCGCACCGCGGCGCGCGGCTCTCCGGCGGGACGGCGGTCGACGTCCATCTCGCCTGTCCCTATCACGGCTGGCGCTTCGCGCGCGACGGGGGTTGCACGCTGATCCCGTCGCTCGGTCCCGGCTCGGCGCTGGCACGCGGCGTGCGCCTCGCGTCGTACGCGACCTGCGAGCGCTACGGATTCGTCTGGGTGCGCCTCGACGAGACGGGATCGGCGCCGATCCCGGACATCCCCGAGTTCGAGGACCCGCGCTGGACCTACATGGTCGCCGATCCGACGCCGTTCGCGGCCGGTTTCCGCCGCGAGATCGAGAACTACCTCGACATGGCGCACTTCGCGGTCGCGCATGCGCAGACCCTCGGGCGTGGCGCCGACGCGCTCGTCCCCCGCTACGACGTCGCCGAGCAGGCCGACGGGCTGCGCATGGACGCCAACTTCCCCGCCGCTCCCGGGGCCGACGTCGGCAAGCTGCAGCGCGCGCATCGGCGCACCCAGCGTTGGCATCGGCCGAACGTGACGACCATCCGCCAATCGTGGCCGGATGGCGACGAGCGCGTGCTCGTCCACGTGCCGTCGCCGACGAGCGCCGAGTCCTGCACGGTGTTCTGGTCGCTGGCGATCTCGCCGGCATTCAGCGGGCCGCCGCCCGCCGAGCAGATGGCCTTCGCCGTGCGCGTGCTCGACGAGGACCGCCGCCTCTGCGAATCGCAGATCCCGCGCGAGGCCCCGCTCGAGGCCGACGGGGACATCGGCGTCCCCGCGGATCGTTTCGCGCTCGCCTTCCGCAAGCGCCTGCGCGAGTGGTCGGGCTGAGCGTCGCGCTTCGCCCGTCTTACGGGCACCACCCCGGCACGCGCGGATACGGGATGACGTCGCGGATGTTGGCCGTCCCCGTGACCAGGCAGACCAGCCGCTCGAACCCCAGCCCGAAGCCCGCGTGCGGCACCGTGCCGAAGCGGCGCAGGTCCAGGTAAGCGGCGTAGCGCGCGGGATCGAGGTGCATCTCCTTCATCCGCGCGACCAGCACGTCGTGGCGCTCCTCGCGCTGGCTGCCGCCGATCAGCTCGCCCATGCGCGGCACGAGCACGTCCATCGCCGAGACCGTGCGCCCATCCGGATCGACGCGCATGTAGAACGCCTTGATCTCCTTCGGGTAGTTGGTCACCACCACCGGCTTGCGGCAGTACTGCTCGACCAGGAAGCGCTCGTGCTCGGCCTGCAGGTCGACGCCCCACTCGACGGGGAACTCGAACTTGGCTCCGCTCTTCTTCAGCGCGGCCACGGCGTCGGTGTAGGTCAGGTGGGCGAACTCGCTGGTCGCGAGCTTCTCCAGCGAGGCGCGCAGGCCGGGCGACTGCTGCTTCTCGAGGAACTCGATCTCGGTCGCGCACAGCCGGATCGCCTCGGTCACCGTGTAGCGCACGAAGTCGCAGGCCACGGCGCGGTCGCCGTCGAGATCGCAGAACGCCATCTCCGGCTCGATCATCCAGAACTCGGCGAGGTGGCGCGGCGTGTTCGAGTTCTCGGCGCGGAAGGTCGGTCCGAACGTGTAGACGTCGCCCATGCCGCAGGCGTAGGTCTCGCCCTCGAGCTGGCCCGACACCGTCAGGTGGACCTCGCGGCCGAAGAAATCCTGCGCCCAGTCGACGGCGCCGTCGGCCGCCCGCGGCGCCTTGGCCGGATCGAAGGTGGTGACCCGGAACTGCTTGCCGGCGCCTTCGCAGTCCTCGCCGGAGATGATCGGGGTGTGGACGTAGATGAAGTTGCGCTCCTGGAAGAAGCGGTGCACCGCGTGCGCGAGCACGCTGCGCACGCGCATGATCGCCTGGAAGGTGCGCGTGCGCGCGCGCAGGTGCGGCACGGTGCGCAGGAAGTCGAGCGACGTCGCCTGCTTCTGGATCGGGAACGCCTCCGGATCGAGGTCGCCGACGATCTCGACCGCCTTGGCCTGGACCTCGACCGCCTGCCCCTTGCCTTGGCTCGCGACCAGGTCGCCATCGACGCGCAGGCTGGTGCCGGTGTGGATGCGCTTCACGAGGTCGGCGTAATCCGGCAGGGTCGCCGGGATCACCACCTGCAGGCCGGTCAGCGAGGAGCCGTCCGACAGGTCGACGAAGCTGATGCCCGCCTTGCTGTCGCGGCGCGAGCGCGCCCAGCCGCAGACCGTGACTGGAGCCGGCTCGGCGGGGACCGGTGCGGCGAGGATCTGTGCAATGCGCGTGCGCTGGATCATGGCGCGGATGGTGACGGACCGACCGGCGAACTCCAGGCATCGCACGAAACACGGCGGGTGGCATCGCTGCCACCCGCCGTCTTCCGTCCTCACATAGCCCTCACCGTCGCATCACGCGCTCAGAGCAGCCGACCGCCGGGGCCATCGCCGCCGGTGCGACCGGGTTCCTGCACCTCGCGCTCGACCTCGACATCCTCGCTGCGCAGGGTCTCGCTGACCTGCTGCGACTCGACCTGCTCGGTGGTGCGCACGCGCACCTCCTCGCGGGTCCTCGCGCGCTTGCCGACCACCGCCTCCTCGCGCCGCAGGGGGATGTAGATCTCCTCCTCGGCGAAGGTCTCGCCGGTCGATTCGGTGGTCGTCGCGCCGCCCGCCGGCACGCGTTCGATGACCACGTCCTCGCGCATCACCTCGACCGGCTGGTTGACGATCTCGGTGCGCACGATCTTGCGCAGCCGCACGCCGCCGGCCTCGACCTCGCGCTTGCCGACCACCAGCTCCTCCTCGCGCAGCGGGATGCTGCGTTCCTCGGAGCTGCGCGGTTCGAGCGTGGTGTCGGCCGCCGGCGCGTCGACCGGCTGCGCGGTCTCCTCGCCCGGCTGGCTGTAGGCGTCGCTCATCGCCGTCGTCGGAGGCTGGTCGTCGCCCGCGTGCATGGTGAAGCCGTGCTCGCGGTAGTAGGTGTAGATCCGGCTCTCGGCGACGTGGTCGATCTGCTCGTCCTCGTCGAAGGTCGGCGCGTCCTTCACCACCTGGACGCTGAACGGCAGGCGGATGGCCTGCTTGTTCGGGCTCCAGTCGGCGCTGTGCGCCGGGACGATGTGCGAACGCCCCATGCCGAGCCAGCCGGTCTTGACGCCCAGGAACGCCGGCTCGCCGCGGCTGTCCTCCCAGACCGCCGACACGGTGCCGATCTTCTCGTCGTCGCGGTCGACGACCTTGTAGCCGATCAGACCGCGCAGGCGTTCGTCGTCCCACTTCCAGTCGTCGCCCGCGGCGTCGTCCTGTCCCCTGGCGCTGCCCGCCACGCCGCCGGCGGCCGCGCCGATCACCGCGCCGATGCCCGCCCCGACCGGCCCGCCCGCCGAGCCGATCGCCGCGCCGCTGACGCCGCCCGCCGCCGCTCCGGTCCCTACCTCGACCGGCTGCTGCGACTCGTCATCGCGTCCATCCTCGAATCGTTGATCCGTCATGTCCTGTCCTCTCCCGCTGTTTGTTTGCTTCCGGCAACCGTCCCGGCGCCCATGCCGCATCGTACCCGCCCGCGTCGGCGCGCAGCGTTTGCGAAGCGAAGCGTCTGCACAGGTCGCGGTGGCGTGCGGCCTTCCGCACCCGCGCCATCGCCGCGCCCTGCGAGGTCGCCGCGGTGGCGCGGATGCCTGGCGTCGGCCGGCCCACCGCCATCATCCGCGCCCATGCCAGTCCCGCTCGTCGTCCACGGAGCCGCCGGTCGCATGGGCGGCCGGATCATCGCCCTCGCCCTGGAGCGTCCGCAGGAGTTCCGCGTCGTCGCCGGCGTCGACCAGAAGGCCGGGACGCTGCGCGCCCTCGGCCACGCGAGCGACGCGCCGGTGCACGAGCGCATGCCCGACGAGCGCGGCGCGGTGGTCATCGACTTCAGCCACCACACCGCGTTCTATGGCCTGGCGCAGAAGTGCGGCGCGGCCGGCATGCCGCTGGTCAGCGGCACCACCGGCATCCCGCCGGCGCAGCTCGAGGACGGACTCGCCGCCGCGGCGAAGTCGGTCGCGGCCATCCACGCGATGAACTACAGCGTCGGCGTCAACGTCGTCTTCCAGGTCGCCGCGCAGATCGCCAAGACCCTCGGCCTCGACTACGACATCGAGGTCGTCGAGTCGCACCACAACCAGAAGAAGGACGCGCCCTCCGGCACCGCCTACGGCATCACCGATGCGATCTGCGCCGCCACCGGGCGCACCCGGTCGGACCTGGTCCACGGCCGCGAGGGCCAGGTCGGGGCGCGCCGGCGCGGCGAGATCGGCGTGCACGCGCTGCGCATGGGCGACGTCGTCGGCGACCACACCGCCTACTTCGTCGGCAACGGCGAGCGCATCATGCTCGGCCACCTCGCCCACAACCGCGACATCTTCGCCGGCGGCGCGCTGCGCGCCGCCGCGTTCGTGCACGGCCGCGCGGCCGGCCGCTACCACATGCGCGACGTGCTCGGGCTCTAGCGCGCGTGGCGGTGCGGGCGTTGACCTTCGACGCCGCCGGCACGCTGATCGCGCCGCACCCGGGCGTCGGCGCGGTCTACGCCGAGGTCGCCGCGCGACACGGCTTCGAGCGCGACGCGGATGAGCTCGAGCGCGCCTTCGCTCCCGCGTTCAAGGCCGTGCTCGCGACTTGGCCGGCGCCGTATGGCGCCGACGAGGCGGACGCGCGCCGCTTCTGGGACGGCGTCATCGCCGCGACCTTCGCCGAGTCCCTTCCCTACGAGCTGTGCTGCGACCTCTACGACGCCTTCGCGCAGGCGGCGCGCTGGCGGGTGCTGCCCGGCGCGCGCGAGGCGCTGGCGCTGGCGGCGCGCCGATCGATCCCGTGCGCCGTGGTCAGCAACTTCGACCTGCGCCTGCACGCGCTCGTCGGCCAGCTGGCCCTCGGCCCGTTCGCCGCCGTGGTGACGAGCGCCCAGGTCGGCCGGGCGAAGCCCGATCCCGCGCCGCTGCTGCGCGCCTGCGACCTGATGGGCGTGGCGCCGCGCGGGGTCGTGCATGTCGGCGACAGCGAACGCGAGGATGGCGCGATGTGCACCGCGACCGGTGCGTCCTGGCTGCGCGTCGATCCGGCGGTCGGCATCGATGTCGCCCGCCTGGACGCGCTCCTCCGCCATTGACGGCCGGCCCGGCTGCGCGCCCGGAGGCCGCCGCGGCGGGACGGATGCTCCGGTCGCACCATCCGCTCAACGCGCGGGGCCGCTCCGGCGTTTCATGGAGGTGCCCAGCGCGCTCCTCGTCCGCCACGGGCCCGCCTGGCCGCACGTCCCGCACCCGGTACACCGTCACGACGTCGCCATGACCACCATCCCGCTCGTCGTGCGCCTGCCGAACTGGGTCGGCGATGTCTGCATGGCGCTGCCGGCGCTCGCGGCGCTGCATGCCGCCGGCTTCGCCATCCACGCCTTCGGTCGCGGCTGGGCGGCCGACCTGCTCGCGGGACTGCCGTACCAGGTCGAACGCGTGCCGTCCGGCGTCTGGTCGCAGGCCTCGGCGATGCGCGCGACCGGCGCGGCTCACGGCCTGCTGCTGACCAACTCGTTGTCGAGCGCGGTGGCCATGCGCCTGGCCGGCGTCGACGCGGTCGGGCATGGCGGCGAGGGCCGCGCGCTGCTCCTGGCGCAGACCGTCGAACGCCTCGACGGCGTGCACGAGGTCGAGACGTTCTGGCGCCTCGCCGCCGCGACCATCGACCGCGACGCGTCGTGGGAGCTGCGCGATCACCGCCTGGGAGGGCCGCCGGCCGCGCTCGGACTGTTCACGACCGCGACCCATCGCGCGCAGGCACGCTCCGCGCTCGACGCCGCCGGCGTGCGCGCGCCGTTCACCGTCGTCGCGCCGCTCGCGGTCGGCACCATCGCCGGACGGGCGAAGGTCTGGCCGCACCACGCCGCGCTGGTCGCGCGCCTCGTCGCCGACGGACGGGTGGTCGTCGCGTGCCCGGGACCGGGCGAGGACGCGGCGACGGCGGCGGCCGTGCCGGGCGCCCGGCTGCTGCCGGGCCTCGGCCTGGGCGCGTACGCCGCGGTGATGGCGCAGGCCGAGGTGGTGGTCGCCAACGACACCGGACCGATGCACGTCGCCGCCGCGGTCGGCGCGCCGGTGGTCGGCGTGTTCGGCGTCAGCGATCCGCGGCGCACGCGTCCGTGGGGCGCGCGCGCGCGCGCGGTCGGTTCGGCATCGGGCTGGCCGTACATGGAGGCCGTATGGTCCGCGCTGTGATCCGCGCGCTCATCGTCGCGGCGTTGTCGGGCGCGCTCGTCGCGGCCGACTGGTCCGCCGAGCTGGCGGTGCCCGGCGAGGCGATGATCGAGCTCCCGGCGGAAGCGCTGATCGACGCCGACGCCGTGCGCTTCGATCTGAGCGGCTGGGCCGACGGCGAGCGCCGCGCCGCCTGGCTCGAGCCGACGCTGGTGGTCGCCGACGGCCGCGCCTTCGCGGCCGCCGAGGCGATCCGCATCGAGGCCGGCGAGCACCTCGTGCCGCTGACGCCGTCGGCGTGGGTCGGCGCGCGCGCGCCGCTGGGCGGCGATGCGCTCCTGGCGATCCACGGCGTGCGCCTGCGCGCCTACGGCGGCGACGGCCAGCGCCTCACCGTGCGCGTCGGCCTCGACCGCGCCAAACGCGGCACGCCGCGCTTCGCCGTCGCGCTGTGCGACGGCGGCCTCGTCGAGCGACCGGCCTGGAGAGAGCTGCGCCTGCGCCTGGTCGGCGACGTGCGCGGTGAGCGCGGCGAGATCGATCTCGCCGGCGACGACGGCCGGCGCATCCCGATGTTCCTCGAGCAGCCCGGCGAGATCGTCGCCGGCGCGTGGCGCGCGCGCGGCGCGTGCCGCTGGGTCGCGCGCCTGCGTGCGGGCGAGGACGTCTCCGGTCTGCGCCCGCGGTGGCGCGGCGGCGTCGCGACGTGGGACGGACCGTCGTTGCCGACCTTGGCGGTGACCGCGCGCGAGCCCGCGCCGGCGGCATGCGCCGCGCCATTCGCATCGCCCGAGGCGCCGGCGTGGCGCGGGCGGGCGACGGTGGTCGCCGGCGAGGGCCGCTTCGCGCGTCAGGACGTGGCCGACTACCCCGCCTGCCCGGCGCCGGTGCTGGCGTGGCTGGTCGGCTGGACCGGCTACCGCGGCGGGCGCGCGTGCGCGCACGCGCAGGCGGCGGCGCTCGATGGGCAGCTCGCCGCCGGCGTCGCCGAGCTCGACCTGATGCCGCAGGCGCTGTTCCACGACCAGGGCACGTTCCGCTTCGGCCTGACGCCGTGGCACGCCGATCATGGCGGCGCTTGGTCGCAGCCGCAGGACGCGCTGGCGCACGACGCGCCGCTGGCGACGTGGCGCGCACATGCGCGCTGGGTCGTCGCGCGCGCCCGCGCCGCGCCCGGGCTGGCGCGCTGGCGCATCGGCCTGATCCAGCCGGCGAACGCGCCGGGCGAGGTCGAGCGCCTGCGTTCGCTGATCGCCGACCTCGCGGCGCTCGTCCAGGTCGGCGACGGCCGACCGCTGGTTGCGTTCCACCCGCAGGCCGCCGACTTCGGCCACGTCGATCCCAAGGGCGTGTGGTTCGACTTCGAGCAGGGCGCGCAGGGCTGGCGAACCGGGTTGACGCCGCTCGACGGCGTCGACGGCGGCGTCGACGCGGGATCGCTGCGCGTGCCGCTGGACGTCGGCGCCGGCATCGGCGGCGCGTTCGTCATGGCCGACGCCAACGTCTTCAACCTCGACCGCATCGAGTTCGACGCGCGCTGCGACGGCGGCGGCGCGGCGACCGTCTACGCGTGGTGCACCGACGACCGCCACCGCTGGTACCAGCAGCGCCTGGGCGACGTCGCATCGAACGACCGCTGGCAGTGCCTGGGCATCGACTTCAGCGACGCGGCGCCGTTCACGCCCAGCGGGCACGCCCAGCCGTGGGACGGCTCGCAGCGCCGGCGCATCCGCCTGATCGGCGTGATGGCCTTCGCCTACGGCGGCGGCGTCGCGAAGAGCCTGCGCATCGACCGCGTGCGCCGCCTCGGCTGGCCGGCGCTGGTCGGCGATCCGACGCTCGCGCTCACCGAGAGCGCCGTCAGCGGCGACGTCGCGCGCTGGCGGCCGTTCGCGTGCGACTTCGCGTTGTCGCTCGCGGCGGTGAATCCCTACGATCCGGAATCCGCCGACGTGGTCGGCGAGCTCGAAGGCCCCGATGGCCTGCGCCTGCGCCATCCGGCGTACTGGTCCGAGCCGCACCGCCTCGAGATGGTCGACGGCGTCGAGCGCGCGGTCGGCGACGGCGGCGGCGCCTGGCACTGGCGCTTCACCGCGCCGAAGCCCGGCGCGTGGCGCTGGCGCATCGTCGCGCGGGTGAAGTGGCGCGACCGCTGGCTCGAGACCGCCGGCGCCTGGCACGACGCCACGGTCGCCGCGGCGGGCGACGGCGCGCTCGTGCCGATCCGCACCGCGCAGGCCGATCCGCGCTGGTTCGAGACCGTCGACGGCGCGTTCTGGTACCCGCTCGGGCTCAACCTGCGCTCGCCGGGCGACGCGCGCCAGGACGGCGTCGTCGCCCGCGCCGGTCCGCGCCCCGGCGAGCCGGCGAACACCGCCGACTTCGAGAGGCTCGGCACGCGCGCGTACGAACGCTGGTTCGCGCGCATGCACGCCGCCGGCGCCGACTTCGCGCGGGTGTGGATGTGCCCGTGGTGGTGCGGCCTCGAGTGGCGCCGCGACTGGGACGGCTACGGCGGCGTCGGGGTCTACAACCAGGCGGCGGCGGCGCGGCTCGACCGCGTGCTCGAGCTCGCCGGCCAGCACGAGGTGCGCGTGCAGCTCGAGCTGCAGAACCACGGCATGTACTCGACCCGCGTCGACGCGCAGTGGGCGGACAATCCGTACAGCCGCCGCCGCGGCGGCATGTGCGGCGACGCCGCCGACTTCTTCGTCCAGGAGGACGCGTGGGCGACGCACGAGAAGCGCCTGCGCTACACCCTGGCGCGCTGGGGCTGGGCGACGCCGGCGGCGATGTGGGTGCTGTCGAGCGAGATCGAGTTCACCGAGGGCTGGTTCCGCGAAGCCGGCTTCGACGAGGACGCCGGCCGCAGCCGGATCATCGAGGCCTGGCTCAAGCGCAGCGCCGCGTGGTTCGCCGCCAACGATCCGCTGGCGCGACCGGTCAGCGTCCACTTCAGCCATCCGTGGACCGGCGGGAAGGTCTGGGAGATGCCCGAGATGCGCTGGGGCTACTCCAACGCCTACACCGGATTCCAGGACGAGATGAAGCGCCTCGGCGCGCCGGGCGGCCTCGACGTCGCGCTCGAGCACTACCTCGTCCGCCACTTCCCGCCGTGGAAGCACCAGCGTCCGACGCTGATCGGCGAATGGGGCGGCCACTGGGATCAGAACACCCACGCGCGCCTCGCCGGCGAGTGGCATGCCGGGCTGTGGATGCAGGCGGTGCTGCCGTACGCCGGCAATACCGGCTTCTGGTGGTGGCTGTGGGTCGACTCCGCCGACCGCTGGTCCGAGCTTGCCGGCATCGCGCGCTTCGTTCGCGGCTTCGATCCGCGCGGCGGCGACTGGCGGCCGTCGCGGCCGAAGCTCATGCACGCGGACGTGGTGATGGTCGGCATGCGCTCGCCGCGCGAGCACCGCTACTACGCGCACGCGCGCGGCTTCGACCGCGATCCCGCGGCGCGCTTCGGCCGCGACGCCGGGCCGGCGGACATCTCCGTCGGCGAGCCGGGCAGCACCTGGACGGTCGAGCGTTGGGACTGCCAGAAGGGCGAGGCGATCGCGACGTCGGTCGTCACGGTCGACGAGCGCGGGCACCTCATCCTGCCGCTGGGCGAGATCGCGCAGGACGCGGCCTGGATCATCAGGCGCAAGTGACGGCGGGCGGTCGGCCCCCGACGGCGACGGCTCAGAGCGGATCGCCGCCGAGCCGCAGCCAATCGGCGGCGTCGTCGCAGTCGTCGAGCGCCGGCGCGAGCGCGATGGGGATCTCCCGGCGGGCGAAGGTCGAGGCGGTGATCACCTTCTGGATCGAGCGTTCTCCCTGCTCGAGGGCGTCGTCGATGGCGGTACGCGCCGCCTGCGTGTAGATGCCGAACAGCGGCTCGGCCCTGCCGGAACGCAGGGTGATGAAGCCCGACCTCGGCGCGGCCGCCGTCCACGAGTCGATGACCCAGCGCAGCGCGGCGGGATCCAGCCGAGGCAGATCGCAGGGGATGACCAGCGTCGGATACGGCGTCTGCGCCAGGACGCTGTCGATCGCCGCGAGCGGGCCTTCGCCCGGGCGATCGTCGGGGATGAAGGTCGCCGGCAGGTCCCAATCCCCGGGTCGCCGCCGTCCGACCACGATGATCTCGCCGAACTCCGCGCCGATCCGCGCGGTGCGGTGGAGGAGCGTCTCGCCGCCGATGGTCAGCAGCGCCTTGTCGCGGCCCATCCGCCGGCTCGCGCCCCCGGCGAGGATGGCGACGGCGAGATCGGTCATCCGTTCTTCGGCCGGAATGCGACGATCACCGCCGGATCGGTCTCGAGCCGTGCCGCGCCGATCAGATCCAGGCAGTACGGCACGGCGGCGAACACCGCGTCGAGGCATTCGCGGATGCTCTTCGGCTTGCCGGGCGTGTTGATGATCAGGGTGCGGCCGCGGATGCCGGCGGTCTGACGCGAGAGGATCGCGGTCGGCACGATCTTGAGCGATGCCTGGCGCATGACCTCGCCGAAGCCGGGCATCATCTTGTCGCACACCGCCTCGGTCGCCTCGGGCGTGACGTCGCGCTGCGCCGGCCCGGTGCCGCCGGTGGTGACGACCAGGTCGCATTTCTCGCGGTCGCACAGCTCGATCAGGCACGCCTCGATGCCGGGACGATCGTCCGGGATCACGCGTTTCACCGCTTCCCACGGCGACATCAGGTACGCGGTCAGCGCCGCGGCCACGCCGGGTCCGCCGAGGTCCTGGTAGACGCCGGCGCTGGCGCGGTCGGAGACGGTGACGATGCCGATGCGCGCGGTCATGCCGGCTCCAGGCGGTCGAGGTGGTTCGGCATGAGCCCGGCGGCGACCGCGCCGACGTAGGCCAGGAACGGCACGCGGTCGCCGGCCTTCAGCTCGACGCCCGGCATGAGATCGGCGAAGCCGTCGGCGGCGGCGGCGGCGAGGAAGTCGCCGCTGCCGTTCCAGCCGAGCACGCGCACGCCGCCGTCGACCAGGCGCGCCGGACGGAACTGGCGGCGCTTGCCCTTGTTCGCGATCGCCGCCGCCAGCGGCAGCGCGCGCCACGCCCGGCGCAGGCCGAGCAGGCGGTCGATCAGCGGCAGCAGCAGCACGTGCGCGCCGGCCATGAGCCCGACTGGATTGCCCGGCAGGCCCATCAGCAGCCTGCCGTCCTCGCGCCGCGCCAGCAGCACCGGCTTGCCCGGCTGCATGGCCACGCCGTGGAAGAGCGGGACGAAGCCCAGTTCGCGCGCCACCGCGGCGACGTGGTCGGCGTCGCTGCCGCTGACGCCGCCGCTGGATAGGATTAGGTCGGCGTCCGCGGCCGCGGCCAGCGCCGCGCGCAGCGCCTCTGGTCGATCCGGCGCGTTGACGCGCGTCGATGGCAGACCGAGCGCGGTGCAGAACGCGGTCAGGTACGGACCGTTGGTGTCGGCGATGCCGGCCTCCCCGGATCCGCCGACCTCGTCGCCGGTGACGACGATGGCGACGCGCGGCGCGGTCGCGACCGCGATCTCGCGCGCGCCGCAGCCGGCGGCGACGGCGAGCACCGCCGGCGACAGGCGCGTGCCGGCCTGGATGACGACCTGGCCGGCGCGGCCGTCCTCGCCGCGCGCGGCGATGTTGCGCCGGGCGACCAGCGCCTGCGGATCGCACTCGACCTGGTCGCCCTCGACGCGGGCGACCTCGTAGGGGACCACCGTCGCGCCGGCCGGCGTCGGCGCGCCGGTCATGATCTTCACCGCTTCGCCCGGCATCAGCGCGCGGTCGAACGCGCCGCCCGCGGCGACCGTTCCGACGACGCGGTAGCGGGTCGTCGCCGGCGCCAGCGCCACGGCGAAGCCGTCCATGGTCGCGCGGTCGAACGGCGGCTGGTCGCGCGGCAGGCGCAGGTCGTCGGCGGCGGTGCGCCACAGCGCCGCGTCGAGCGCGACGCGTTCGCCGCGCCGCGCCACCGGGATCGCGGCGATCGCGGCCAAGGCTCCGGCGACGTCGATCATCGCGCGCCCCCGGCGACGGAGCGGACGATCGCGCCGCGCTTGCCGCCGCGCTTCTCGACCAGCTCGATCGCGCCGATGACGATGTCGTGCGACACCGCCTTGAGCATGTCGTAGACGGTCAGCGCCGCGATCGACACCGCGACCAGCGCCTCCATCTCGACGCCGGTCCGGCCCGTGCAGCGCGCGGTCGCGCGGATCTCGACGCCGTCGCGCCGCGGCAGGAAGTCGACGCTGACGCCGTCGAGCGGCACCTGATGGCACAGCGGGATGAGCTCATCCGTGCGCTTGGCCGCCTGGATCCCCGCGAGCCGGGCGATCTGCATCACGTCGCCCTTCTTCGTGCCCGCGCGCAGCGCGCTGCGGCAGACCGCCGGCAAGGTGACGATCGCGCGCGCCACCGCCTCGCGGGCGGTCGGCACCTTGGCCCCGACGTCGACCATGCGCGCGGCGCCGTGGTCATCGAGATGAGTCAGCTTCCTCACGGCCTCCTCCCGCTGCAATCGATGGGACCACGGTGCGAGCGGGACGGGGCCGGGGAGGGGCGACTGCCGGAGGCGCGGGAAAATGGCCTCATGCCATCCGCGTCGGAGGCACCAAGCCCCTCCACGTGACAACGACTCAGCTTCCGTGGACCCATTCATCGCTCCCGTCGTCGAAGGTCTGGCGCTTCCATACCGGCAGCTCGCGCTTGATCTCCTCGAGCAGCCAGCGCACCGCGTCGAACGCCGGCCCACGATGCGCCGACGAGGCGTGCAGCACCAGCGAGACCTCGCCCGGGACCATGGTCCCGAGGCCGTGCCAGGCCGTCACCACCAGCGCCGGGTCGAAGCGCCGCGCGTCGTCGGCGATGCGGGCCAGGACCTTCTCGGCCATCGGCCGGTAGCACTCGTAGTGCAGGCGCGTGACGCCACGGCCCTTGGCGTGGTCGCGAACGACGCCGAGAAAGCTGGCAACGGCGCCGTTGCCGGGCGACAACGGCGGCGAGCGCTGCGCGACGCCGAGCGGGCCGTCGACCAGGCCGGTCACGTTCGCCATCTCAGCCGCCGCTGACGGGCGGGATCAGCGCGAGGCAGCTGCCGTCGCGCAGGCGCATCGCTCCGGGCGGGACGATCTCCTCGTCGACCGCGAAGCGGCAGGTCGGCAGCAGGGCGGCGAGACGCGGATGGGCGGCGGCGAGGCGCGCACGCAGCTCGACATGGTCGAGTTCAGCGGGCAGGTCGAGCCGTTCCTCGGCGACGCCGGCCAGGTCGCGCGTGGCCGCGAAATAGAGCACGCTCACCCCGACCACTCAGCCGCCGATCTCGGCCATCACCGTCGTGCGCACGAACGACGCCGGCGGCGTCTTCTTCGCGATCGCCGCGCCGGCGATCGCGCGCACGCCGTCGATGTCGTTGGCGCGCAGCGGCGTCAGCAGGTCGGCGCCGACGTCCTGCATCAGGCAGGTGTAGAGCTGGCCGCGGCTCGACAGGCGCAGGCGATCGCAGGTCGAGCAGAACGGCTGCGAGACCGTGGTGATGAAGCCGACGCTGGCCTGCGCGGGATCGACGCCATCGACCGCGTACACCCGCGAGGTCGCCTCGTCGCGCTCGCGCGCCTCGGCCAGGGAGAAGCCGCCCTGGAAGATCCGGCGGCGCATCTCGGTCGCCGGCACGTACTGGCGGTCGTGGTCGGCGCGGGCCTCGCCGATCGCCATGAGCTCGATGAAGCGTAGGTGCACGCCCTCGGCGACGGCGAAGCGCACCAGGCCGGCGTAGTCGGTGTCGCGCATCGCCACCGCGTTGACCTTCAGCGGCGTCAGGCCGATCGCCTTGGCGGCGCGGATCGCGTCGACGACCTTGTGGAAGTGGTCGCGGCGCGCCGCCTGGCGGAAGCCCTCCGGGTCGACCGCGTCGAGCGAGATGTTGAGCCGATCCAGCCCCGCCGCCTTCAGGCCGGGCAGCAGCGGCGACAGCAGCACGCCGTTGGAGGTCATCGTCACCTCGTCGGCGACGGTCTTGGCGTGGCGCACGTGGGCGATGAGGTCGTCGCACAGGGTCGGCTCGCCGCCGGTCAGCCGGATCTTGCGCACCGGCAGGACGGTCGCGATCAGGTCGACGAGCGTCATCAGCTCGGCGGTCGTCGCTCGCTCGGTGGCGAAGCGGGCGTGCTCGGGCAGGCAATAGACGCAGCGCAGGTTGCAGCGGTCGGTCAGGGACAGGCGCAGATAGGCGGAGTGCATCGGTCGGCTGCTCGGGATGGGCGGCAGCGTCACCGTGCATCCGGTGCACGGTCGGGCAATCGGCATGCCCCGATGGCGTCGCGGCGCGCCCGATGGCCGTGCGAGGCGCCCTGCGCCGGGTGGCATCGCCGTAGGATGCAGCATTGCGTTACCGGCGCGCCGCGCAGGGGCCCGGACGGCGGCAGCGACAGCGTCGTCGCGCAGCAGACGCGTGCTTGCGGACGAAGCACAGGCCGGACCGCCGGCGGGATAGGATGCCCGGCAGCGGGAGACCGGAGCATGGACGTGCGCAACCTGGTCGTGGTCGGCAACGGCATGGTCGGACACAAGCTGCTGGCCGGCCTGGTCGAGCGCGGCCTGGGCGGGTTGCGGGTGACGGTGGTCGGCGAGGAGCCGCGCCTGGCCTACGACCGGGTCAACCTCTCCGCGTTCTTCGCCGGCGCCTCGGCGGAGCAGCTGTCCCTGCTGCCCAGCCCGGGCTTCTACGAGGCGAACGGCATCCGCGTCATCCGCGGCGACAAGGTCGCGGCGATCGACCGCGCCGCGCGCACGGTGCGCACCGCGGCAGGGGTCGAGCTGACCTACGACCGCCTCGTGCTGGCGACCGGCTCGTTCCCGTTCGTGCCGCCGGTGCCGAACAAGGAGGCGCCCGGCTGCTTCGTCTACCGCACCCTGTGCGATCTCGACGCGATCCGGAGCTACGCCGCCGGCCGCGCCGTCGGCGTGGTGATCGGCGGCGGCCTGCTCGGGCTCGAGGCGGCCAACGCGCTGAAATCGCTCGGGCTGACCACCCACGTCGTCGAATTCGCGCCGCGCCTGATGGGCGTGCAGGTCGACGACGGCGGCGGCGCGATCCTGCGCGCGAAGATCGAGAAGCTCGGCGTCGGCGTGCACACCGGCGCGTCGACCAAGGAGATCGCCCTGCGCGAGGACGGCTCGGTCGGCGGGCTGAGGTTCGCCGACGGCACGGAGCTGAAGGCGGACATCGTGGTCTTCTCCGCCGGCATCCGTCCGCGCGACGAGCTCGCCAGGGCCAGCGGCCTGGCCATGGGCGAACGCGGCGGCGTGGTCATCGACGAGAGCTGCCGGACCAGCGATCCGCTGGTGTCGGCGATCGGCGAGGTCGCGCTCTACAAGAACCGCATCTACGGCCTGGTCGCGCCGGGCTACCACATGGCGCGCGTGGTCGTCGACGACCTGCTCGGCGCCGAGGCCGGCGCGGAGGGGCACCGGTTCACCGGGTTCGACATGTCGACCAAGCTCAAGCTGCTCGGCGTCGAGGTCGGCTCGTTCGGCGACGCCTTCGCCGCCACGCCGGGCGCGGTGGTGGTGACCTACGCGGACTCGGCGACCGGGGTCTACAAGAAGCTGGTGCTGTCGCCCGACCGCACGCGCCTGATCGGCGGCATCCTGGTCGGCGACACCGCGGGCTACGGCCAGCTCCACCAGGCGATGCAGAACGCGCTGCCGATGCCGGACGCGCCGGAGGAGCTGATCCTGCCGGCGCGATCGGGCGCCCTCGCCGGGAACAAGCCCGCGGGCTTCGGCGCCAAGGGCCTGCCCGACACCGCGACCATCTGCTCGTGCCACAACGTCAGCAAGCGCGCGATCTGCGGCGCGATCCGCGACCAGAAGCTGGACAGCGTCGGCCAGGTCAAGAGCTGCACCAAGGCCGGCACCGGCTGCGGCTCGTGCGTCACGATCCTCAAGGACCTGCTCACGGACGAGCTCGAGAAGTCGGGCGTGAAGGTCCTCGACCACCTGTGCGAGCACTTCGCGCACTCGCGCCAGGAGCTCTACAGCCTGGTGCGCTTCGGCCGCATCCGCGCGTACGACGACCTGCTCGCGAAGCACGGTCGCGGCGCCGGCTGCGAGATCTGCAAGCCGGCGGTGGCGTCGATCCTCGCCAGCGCCTGGAACGAGCACGTCCTCGAGAAGAAGCACGCCGCGCTGCAGGACACCAACGACCGCTTCCTCGCCAACATCCAGCGCGACGGCAGCTACTCGGTGGTGCCGCGCGTGCCGGCGGGCGAGATCACGCCCGACCAGCTCATCGCGCTCGGCGTCGTGGCGAAGAAGCACAAGCTCTACACCAAGATCACCGGCGGCCAGCGCGTCGACCTGTTCGGCGCCAGCGTCGACCAGCTGCCGCTGATCTGGCGCGAGCTGATCGCCGCCGGGTTCGAATCCGGCCACGCCTACGGCAAGGCGCTGCGCACGGTGAAATCCTGCGTCGGATCGACCTGGTGCCGCTACGGCGTGCAGGATTCGGTCGGCCTCGCGATCACGCTCGAGAACCGCTACAAGGGCCTGCGCTCGCCGCACAAGCTCAAGAGCGCGGTCTCGGGCTGCGCGCGCGAGTGCGCCGAGGCGCAGAGCAAGGACTTCGGCGTCATCGCCACCGAGCGCGGCTACAACCTCTACCTGTGCGGCAACGGCGGCATGACGCCGCAGCACGCGCAGCTCTTCGCCGCCGACATCACCGCCGAGCAGGTGCTGCGCTACCTCGACCGCTTCCTGATGTTCTACATCCGCACCGCCGACCGCCTGGAGCGCACGGCGTGGTGGTTCAACAAGCTCGAGGGCGGCATCGACTACCTGCGCCGGGTCGTGATCGACGACTCTCTCGGCATCTGCGCCGAGCTCGAGGCCGAGATGGCGCACGTCGTCGCCACGTACCAGGACGAGTGGAAGACCGCGATCGACGATCCCGAGAAGCTCAAGCGCTTCCGCAGCTTCGTGAACAGCGATCGCCCCGATCCGTCGCTGGTGCGCATGAAGGAACGCGACCAGGTCCGTCCGGCGACCTGGGACGAGAAGCGCGACCTCGTCACCGCCGCCATCTGAAGGAAACCGACATGAACGCCCCGCTCGCCACGCTCGCCCCGACCACGCCTGCCATCGCGTCGTGGTCGGAGGTCTGCGCGCTCGACGACATCATGCCGTCGAGCGGCGTCTGCGCGCTGATCGACGGCCGGCAGATCGCCATCGTGCGCGTCGCCGACCAGGTGTACGCGCTCAGCAACTTCGATCCGTTCAGCCGGGCGATGGTGCTGTCGCGCGGCATCGTCGGCGATGCCAAGGGCGTGCCGAAGATCGCGTCGCCGGTGTACAAGCAGGGCTTCGACCTGCGCACCGGGCGATGCCTCGACGATGCCGGCGTGCGGATCCCGACGTACCCATGCCGGGTGGTCGATGGCCGCGTGCAGGTGCAGGCGTGAGCGATCGGGCCGCATCGGACGGTGAGGCCTGGCGCGTGCTGTGGCTGTCGACGGCGGCGTTCACGCTGCTGTTCGCCGCCTGGCTGGTGTTCGGCATCATCGCCCCGCCGATCCGGCGCGAGTTCGCGCTCGACGACGTGCAGGTGTCGTGGCTCGGCGCGCTGGCGGTGCTGGTCGGCTCGGTGCTGCGCCTGCCGCTCGGCATGGCGACCGATCGCCTGGGCGGGCGCCGGGTGTTCACCGCGATGCTCGTCGTGGCCGCGATCGCCTGCGGCCTGCTCGCCACGGCGTCGAGCTACCCGGCGCTGCTCGCCTGCGCCGCGCTGGTCGGCCTGGCCGGCAATTCCTTCTCCGCCGGCATCGCCTGGAACGCGGCGTGGTTCGAGCGCGCGCGCCAGGGCTTCGCCCTCGGCACCTTCGGCGCGGGCAACGTCGGCGCGTCGCTGACCAAGCTGGCCGGGCCGCTGCTGATCGCGCTCATCCCGGTCGGCGGGCTGGCCGGCGGCCTGATCCCCGGCGGCTGGCGCGCGGTGCCGGCGATGCTGTGTCTCGCCCTGCTGGTCATGGCGCTGGTCGTCTGGCAGGCGGCGCCCGCCGATCGCACGCCGGGCAAGGGCCGCGCGCTGCGCGCGATGCTCGCGCCGCTGGCGTGCCTGCGCGTCTGGCGCTTCGGGCTCTACTACGTGCTGGTGTTCGGCGCGTATGTCGCGCTGTCGCTGGTGCTGCCGTCGTTCTACGTCGAGACCTACGCGCTGAGCCTGGCGCAGGCCGGCATGCTCACCGCGCTGTTCATCTTCCCCGCGAGCCTGCTGCGGCCGCTCGGCGGCTGGATGTCGGATCGCTGGGGCGCGCGCCCGGTGACCTACGGCGTGTTCGCGCTGATGCTGCTGGCGACGCTGCCGCTCGCCGCTCCCGCGCTGGGGATCGGCGCGCAGCCCGGCGTCGGCGCGTTCACCGCGCTGATGGTCGCGCTCGGCGTCGGGATGGGCGTCGGCAAGGCGTCGGTGTTCAAGTACATCGCCGATTATTTTCCCGCCGACGTCGGCGCGGTCGGCGGCCTGGTCGGCACGCTCGGCGCCCTGGGCGGCTTCGCCCTGCCGCTGGCCTTCGGCTACCTCAAGCGCGGCACCGGCGAACCGGCGATGATGTTCCTGGTGCTGGCGGCGCTGACTGTGGTGACCCTCGCCTGGCTGCACGTGGTGGTCCTGGGCATGCGCCGGACCAGGCCGTTCCCCGTCGCGGTCGGCACGGCGCTGGACGCGTGAGATGAACGATCCCGCGCGCGGCGGCACGACAACGCGCACGACCTGCTGCTACTGCGGCGTCGGCTGCGGCATCGTCGTGACCAAGGACCGCGCCGGGAAGCTGTCGTTGGCCGGCGACACCGAGCATCCGACCAACCGCGGCATGCTCTGCTCGAAGGGCAAGGCGCTCTTGCATGCGGTGGCGAACCGCGCCGACCGCCTGCAGTGGCCGCAGATGCGCGCCACGCGCGCGCTGCCGCTGCGTCGCACGGGCTGGGACGAGGCGCTGGCGCGCGCCGCCGGCGAGTTCAAGCGCATCCAGGCGGCGCACGGCCGCGACAGCGTCGCCTTCTACGTCTCGGGCCAGTGCCTGACCGAGGAGTACGCGATCGCCAACAAGCTGGTGAAGGGCTTCCTCGGCACCAACAACATCGACACCAACTCGCGGCTGTGCATGTCGTCGGCGGTCGCCGGTTACAAGCAGACGCTGGGCGCGGACGGTCCGCCGATCTGCTACGACGACATCGAATCGTGCGACACCTTCCTGGTCGCCGGGGCCAACCCGGCGTGGTGCCATCCGATCCTGTTCCGGCGCATGGAGGCGCGCAAGGCGGCCGAGCCCGGGCGCGTGCGCATGGTCGTCATCGACCCGCGACGCACCGCGAGCGCCGCGGTGGCGGACCTGCACCTGCAGATCAGGCCGGGGACCGACGTGGCGCTGTTCCACGCGCTCGCCCGCCAGCTCGACGCGATCGGCGGGGTGGATCGCGCGTACGTGGCGGCGCACTGCTCCGGCTGGGACGAGCTGCGCGCGGTCGCCGACCAGTGGACGCTCCGCCGCGCGGCCGACCACTGCGGCCTCGACGCCGGCGGCATCGCGCGCTGCGCCGATTGGCTGGCCGGCGACCGGCGCTTCCTCTCGCTGTGGACCATGGGGCTCAACCAGTCGGCGGTCGGCACCGACAAGAACACCGCGCTCATCAACCTGTCGCTGATCACCGGCAAGATCGGCAGGCCCGGATGCGGCCCGTTCAGCCTGACCGGCCAGCCGAACGCGATGGGCGGTCGCGAGGTCGGCGGACTCGCCAACCTGCTGCCCGCGCACCGCGATCTCGCCGATCCAGCGCAGCGCGCCGAGGTCGCGCGGCAGTGGGGCGTGCCTGCGGATCGCATCCAGGCGGAGCCCGGGCTGACGGCGGTCGAGATGTTCCAGGCCGCGCGCGACGGCCGGCTCAAGGCGATCTGGATCGTCTGCACCAACCCGGTCGCATCGCTGCCCGACGCGTGGCAGGTCGAGGCGGGGCTGCGCGCGTGCGAGCTGGTCGTCGTCCAGGACATCCACGCCAACGACACGACGCCGTTCGCCGACATCGTCCTGCCGGCGGCGACCTGGCTCGAGAAGACCGGCACCATGACCAGCAGCGAGCGGCGCATCACGCTGCTCGAGCCGGCGATCCAGCCGCCGGGCGAGGCGCTGCCGGACACCGAGATCATCAAGCGCTTCGCGCACGCCATGGGCTGGGGCCGCGACTTCGCCTACGCCGACGACGAGGCGGTGCACCGCGAGCACGTGCGCATGACCGCCGGCACCGGCTGCGACATCGCCGGCGTCGACTACGCGCGCCTGCGTCGCGAGCGCTCGCTGCAATGGCCGGTTCCCGCCGCCGACCACGCCGGCACGCCGCGCCTCTACGCCGATGGCCGCTTCGCGACGCCCGACGGCCGCGCCCGCCTGCGCGCGCCGCCCGTCGACGACCGCAGCGAGCCGCTCGACGGCGAGTTCCCGCTGATCCTGACCACCGGCCGCGTGCGCGACCAGTGGCACACCATGACCCGCACCGGGCGCGTCGCCAAGCTGCGCGCCCACGCCGACGCGCCATTCTGCGAGATCCATCCCGACGACGCGCGGGCGCGCGGCATCGCCGACGGCGACATCGTCGAGGTGCGCGGCCGCCGCGGCGCGGTGCGCGTGCGCGCGACGGTGACCGCCGACATCCGCGCCGGCGTCGCCTTCCTGCCGATGCACTGGGGCAAGCGCCTCGGCGGCGAGCACGGCCGCGCCAACAACCTGACCTCGCCGCGGCTCGACCCGGTGTCGAAGGAGCCCGATCTGAAGTACGCGGCCGTCGAGATCGTCCGCCATCGCCCGCCGGCGCGCCGCATCGTCATCATCGGCGCCGGCGCCGGCGCGCTCGGCTTCGTCGAGACGTACTGCGCCCGCCCGCACGACGACACCATCGACATCTTCGGCGACGAGCCGCTGCCGATCTACGACCGCGTGCTGCTGCCGCACGTCATCGACCGCACCAAGGCGTGGGACGACCTGGTCCGCGCCACGCCGGAGCAGCTCGCCGAGCGCGGCGTGCGCTTCCATACCGGCAAGCGCATCGTCGCGATCGACCGGACCGCGCGCACCATCACCGACGCGCTCGGCGGCGTGCACGCCTACGACGTGCTGATCATGGCGACCGGTTCGCGCGCCAACCTGCCGACGGTCGGCCCGCTGGCCAAGCAGGGGGTCTACGGCCTGCGCTCGCGCTGCGATGCCGAGAAGCTGCGCGAGAACGTCCTGGCGGTGCGCGCGCGCGCCGGCCGCCAGCCGCGCGTCGCGATCCTCGGCGCCGGGCTGCTCGGCATCGAGCTGGCCGACGCGATGGTCACCGTCGGCTGCGCGGTGACCATCATCCAGCGCTCGAACCGCGTGATGGGCAAGCAGCTCGACGCGCGCGCCTCGACCTACCTGCTGACCCATCTCGAGGACCGCGGCATCGACGTGCGCCTCGACGCCGACCTGCTGTCCCTGACCGGCGAGTCGCGCGTCACCGGCGCCAGGATCTCGGACGGCGAGACGGTGCCGTGCGATGTCTTCGTCGTCGCCACCGGCACGCAGCCCAACGTCGAGCTGGCGCGCGCGGCCGGCCTGGCGTGCGGCAAGGGCGTGATCGTCGACGAGCACCTGCGCACGTCCGATCCGCGCATCCACGCGATCGGCGAGGTCGCCGAGCACGCGGGCAGGCTCTACGGCACGACGGCGACCTCGGTCGAGCACGCGCGCCACGTCGCCGAGTACCTGCGCGGCAACGTCCACATGCCGTACCGCGGCTCGGTCACCGCCAACATCCTCAAAGTCCACGGTGTGCCGCTCGCGGCGTGCGGCCTGGTCGATCCCGGGAACGACCCCGACTGCGAGACGGTGGTCTTCGAGGACCCGCGCCGGCGGCTCTACTGCAAGGCCGTGGTCAAGGACGACCGCCTGGTCGGCGTGCTGATGCTCGGCCACACCGCCGGCTTCGCCGAGCATCGCGACCTCATCGCCTCCGGGCTCGAGCTCGACGAGCTGCGCGGACGCCTGCTGCGCCTGGGCGGCGAGGGCGGCGGCGCGCCCAAGGGCAGGCTGGTGTGCTCGTGCAACCAGGTCGGCGAGGACGACATCTCCGCGGTGATCGCGGCCGGCGCCGATGATGTGTCGTCGGTCTGCGCCAAGAGCCGCGCCGGGACGTCGTGCGGCAGCTGCCGGCCCGAGATCGTGAAGCTGCTCGGCCGCTGCCCGTCGCGGCCGGTCGCGATCGCGGCGCTGGCCTAGCCGGCGGCCGTCGCCGGCATCGCGATGTCGACGATCGCCCCGGCGGCGCGCAGCTCGTCGCGCAGGCGTCCGACATCGATGGCCGCGAACGCGCAGCCGTCGCGCACCGTCTGCACCGCCGCCTGCCCGGCGGCCTGGCCCATCGCGTAGCACGGCGCCATCTCGCGCAGCGGGCCGAGGACGTCGCGCTCGACGCTGATCATCCGGCCCGGGCAGATCAGGTTGGCGATCGGGCGCGGGACCAGGACGCGGTACGGGATCGGCGTCAGCGTGCGCTTCAGGGACGTCGCCGCGGCGTGCATGGGCTGGTGGCTCGGCCGGCGTGGGTCGGGCAGGTCCCAGACCCAGCTGCTGAAGCCGATGGTGTCCGGGAAGTCGCGCGCATCGAGCAGGTCGGCGACGGTGTAGACGAAGTCGCCGACGATGCGGCGGGTCTCGCGCACGCCCAGGTTCGGCGCGACGAGCTTGACCCGGGAGTCGGCGAAGCCGGGGAAGTGCGCGCGCATCAGCGCGAACAGGCGCTGCACTTCGCGGCGACCCTGCATCATGCCGCGCGACAGCGAGCGCGCGTCGGTGCCGTCGACGCCGCAGATCCGCGTGGTGTTGATCATCATCGTCCCCGGCTCGTTGAGCTGGACGCTGATGAAGATCTCGTACGGGAAGTCCCACGCGCCCCTGGCGCGCAGGTCGGCGATCAGTTCGCGCAGGCGCCGCGAATCGTTGGCCTGGATGTAGCCCTTGAGCGCCTCCTGATCGACGCGGTCGACGTGGAAGATCAGGCTGACCGGCGTCATCGCGCCGTCCTCGGGGCGGCCCTTCACGACCTCGCAGCCGCTGCGCGCGGCGATGTCGCCGTCGCCGGTGGCGTCGACCACGGCCCGCGCCGGGAAGGCGCGCAGGCCGCTCTTGTTCTGCACCACGACATGGGTGATGCGGCCGTCCGCGACCTCGACGTCGACCACCTGCGAGAAGAACAGCACGTCGACGCCGGCTTCGAGCAGCAGCTCGTCGAGATGCGCGACCATCGCGATGGGGTCGAACGGGACGCCGTACGACAGCGGCGAGACCTTGGTCGACCAGCCGTGCGGGTTCCAGTCGTCGGCGCGGATGTCGGCGGGATTGATCGCGCCGCCGCGCGCCGCCAGCGTCTCGACGACCTCGCGGAAGATGCCGCCGACGCACCAGCCCGAGTTGTCCCACAGCCGCCCGCCGAGCAGGTGCGAGACGCCGGCCGAGGTGCCGACGCCGCCGAGCTGGCCCATGGCCTCGATCAGCAGCACGCTCAGCCCCGCGCGCCGCGCGGCGAGCGCCGCCGGCACGCCCGCGGGGCCGCCGCCGCAGACGATCAGGTCGTAGGGCTGCTCGAGCGTGACCGCGCGGCGGAACTCCATGGATCGGGCCATGCGGATCTCCTGCGCGCAGCGTGCCGGGGACGCGCTCCGCGCGCCATGGAACCGATGTCGGATGATGGTACGAACGTCGTATGGTCGGTAACGCGGGCATCGGCATCGGACCGATCCTGGACGCGGTGGTGGCGGCGCTTCCCCCGCGGGCGGCCCACCTCGGCAGCGTGGCGCCAGCCGTGCGCCGACGCGGCGATCCGGCGCCGCTGCTCCAGGACTACCCGCGGGTCATGGTCGGCATCTCCGGCGAGCACCGGTACCTGTACGGCCGCGGCGGCGAGCGGCGCGAAGTCGCGCTGGCTCCGGGCGTCGCGCTGCACCTGCCGCCGGACGCGTGGGCGGTGCCGGCGCGTCGCGCGGCGACGCGTTTCCTCGCGGTGGTATTCCGCGCGACGCATCTGCGCGTGCTCGTGGCCGAGTACGGCGCCGGGCTCGGGCGTCCGGCGATCCAATGGCATCATACCCGGCGGCCGCTCGCGGGTCCGGCGACGCACATCCTGCGCGCCCTCGCCGATCAGGCGGAGCGCCCCGCCGACGCGGCGCTCGAGGGGGAGTTGATCGCCGCGCTGCTGCGTCTGGCGCGCGCCCACCTCGCGGCCGACGGCATCGCCGACGAGCGGCCCTCGGCGACGCACGCGCGCGCCGCGCGCGAGCTGATGCGCACCGCCTTCGCCGAGCCGCTGACCCGCGACGACATCGCCCGCGCGCTCGGCGTGCATCCGACCTACCTGTCGCAGCTCTGGCGACGCGAGACCGGCACCACGCTGCGCGAGGCGCTGCTGGGCGTGCGCGTCGAGCACGCGCACGGCCTGCTGCGCGCGACCCGCCTGCCCTTGGCGCAGATCGCGCGCCGCTGCGGTTTCGTCGATGCGAGCCATTTCGCGCGCGCGTTCCGGCGCGCCACCGGCGGGACGCCCGGGAGCGCCCGTCGCGGGCGCTGACCGGCTCGCGCTGTACGCGCTGGCGCAGCCGATGGTTGTCGCTGTCGCATCCGCGGCGTACACCTGCGGCCCAGGAGTCCCCGTCCATGCGCGCCATCGCCATCGTCTGCCTCGTCTCGACCATCATCCTGCTGACGGCGTGCGGCGGCGGCCGCTGCGGCGACGCGAAGGGCGCGTGCCCGACCGAGGCGATCGCGGTGCTCCAGCCGACCAAAGGCAACGCGGTCGCCGGCACGGTGCGCTTCAGCCAGCAGGGGGACGATACGCTGCTGATCGTCGCCGAGGTCAGCGGCCTCTCGGCCAACGGTCAGCACGCCTTCCACGTCCACGAGTTCGGCGACGCCAGCGCACCCGACGCCGAGAGCGCCGGCGGGCACTACAATCCGGAAGGCCACGCCCATGGCGGGCCGGACAGCGAGGAGCGCCACGCCGGCGATTTCGGCAACCTGCAGGCGGACGCGCAGGGCAAGGCGCGGCTCGAGCTGACGGCGCGCGGCGTCACGGTGTGCGGCAGGAATCCGGTGCTCGGGCGCTCGATCATCATCCATGCCAAGGCCGACGACCTGAGCACGCAGCCGTCGGGGAACGCCGGACCGCGCATCGCCATCGGCGTGATCGGCGTCGCCAAGGCGCCGTGAGACCGCGCTGAAGCTCGAAGCTCGAAGCTCGAAGCTCGATGCTCGAAGCTCGAAGCTCGAAGCTCGAAGCTCGAAGCTCGGAGCTCGGAGCTCGAAGCTCGAAGCTCGGAGCTCGACGCTCGAAGCGCGAAGCGGCAAGCTCGAAGCGGCTTTCCCATCCCACCCCGATCCCACGGAACATCCCATGCCCACGTACGTCGACGGCTTCGTCCTCTGCGTCCCGAAGCGGAACCTCGCCGCCTACGCCCGCATGGCGCGCGCCGCGGGCAAGGTGTGGCGCGAGCACGGCGCGCTCGAATACCGCGAATGCGTCGGCGATGACCTGGAAGCGAAGTTCGGGCGTCCGTTTCCGCGCCTCGCCAAGGTCAAGCCGGGCGAGACCGTGGTGTTCGCCTTCATCGTCTTTGGCTCGCGCGCGCAGCGCGACCGCGTCAACGCCAATGTCATGGCCAACCCGCGCATGAACACGATGATGAAGGGCAAGGCGATGCCGTTCGACGTCAAGCGCATGACGTACGGCGGGTTCAAGGTCATCGTCGACGCCTGACGCGGTCGTCCGGGCGTACGTGCTGCGCCCGCGGGGGCCGCCGGCGCCACCGCCCGTCGGAACCGTGGAAGGCGCGGCAGGATCAGCACTTCCGATCCGCCGCGAGCCGGTCGCGCCGTGCCCTCTGCGTGCGCCGCCGATCGGCTGTAACATCCCGGGGTGCGAGCGCTCTCCTGGCGACGGCCATGACCATCGGGATCCCGTACGACGCGTTGGTGGAGCGCATCCGCGACGGCGACAGCGCCGCGTGGGAGGACCTCCTGCGCCTGACCCTGCGCCAGGTGCGGGCGGTGATCGCCTTCCACATCGACGATCCGGCGTCGCTCGACGACCTGGCGCAGGAGACCTACCTCTATCTCGCGCAGCACCTCGACGACTACCGCGTCGGCTCCGACTTCGGCGCGTGGCTGCGCACGATCGCGCGCAACCGCGCGCTCGACCTGCGGCGCAGCCGCCAGCGCCGCGCCGAGGTCCATGGCCGGTATCTCACGGCCCTGCGCGCGCGCCTGGGCGATGGCGCCGAACGGCGCGTGACGGTCGACGCGCACCTGGCCGAGGCCCTGCAGCGCTGTCTGGCGCGCCTGTCGGCGCCGATCCGCGACCTGGTCGTGCGGCGCTACGTCGAGGAGGAGCCGGTCCGGGCGATCGCCGGATCCATCGGCCGGTCGCCCAACGGCATCGCGGTCGCGCTGCACCGGGCGCGCGCCGCGCTGCTGGCGTGCATGCGCGGCCACGAGGCGAAGCCGTGACCGCGCCGTCCCGCGCGCTCGTCGCCGCCGCGATCGACGGCACGCTCGACGAGGCCGGCGCGCGTGCGCTGCTCGAGCGGCTGGATGCGGAGCCGGCGCTGCGCGACGAGCTCGAGGAGCAGTGGGCGATGCACGCGCTGCTGGGGGCGGGGCTCGCCGATCACGCCGATCTCGAGCGCCGTCTGCTGCGCTCGCTGACGGTGGACGCGCGGCTGGCGAGCGGTCGCTACGCGCGGCATCTCGCCGACGCCGTGCCGGCCCCCGGCCGCTCGCGTGGCCGTGGGCGCCGCCTGCACGTCGTCGTCGTCGCGCAGACCCTGGTCGCGGCGTCGCTGATCGTGGCGCTGGCCCCGCTGTGGTGGCGCGCGGTGGTCGACGAGCCGGCCTCTCAGCCGGCCGCCGCTGGCGGCGGCGGCGCCCTGGTCGACGATTTCTCGGACCACGCGGCGGGCGCGGCGCGCTGGGAGCGCTTCGGCGACTTCCCGGTGGCGCGGCGCGATGGCGCGCTGGTCATCGACTGCATCCGGCTCGACGAGGATGCGTACGCCGGCGGCATCGAGGAGCTGCGCGGCGAGTGGTCGCGTCCCGGCGGCGTGCGCAGCCGCGACGGCTTCGCCCTGCCTTTGCGCATCGAGCTGGACGTCGTCGGCATGAGCGCGCCGCACGAGAACGTGGTCCTGATGCTCGGCCTGCTGCCCGCCGATGGCGCGGACGGCGACGGCTGCTGGGTGCTGCGCCGACGCAGCGACCGGCCGGTGCTGCAGATCCTGCCGCTCGACGACGCCGCGCCGCGCCTCGCGCAACGCTACCACGCCGCCGGCTGGCCCGGCCGCGAGCGCTGGGTCGTCACGGTCGACCGGCACGCGATCACCGTCGCCATCGACGGCAGCGAGGTCCTGCGCCATCGCCTCGCGCTCGATGCGACGCGGCCCTACCGCATCGCGCTCGGCGCCCGCTCGCGCGACACCAGGGCGGAGACCTCGATCGCGTGCGACCGGATCGCCGTGACCTCGCCCTGAAGCGCGGAAGCGGCGCGTCGACGGATCCGCGTAATGAACCGGCCGCCTGGCGCTCTCCTCCCCGCACACGGAGGATCCCATGACCGACCGATCCGCGCATCCGCGCATCGTCCGCTTCGCCGTCGCGACCATCCCGGCGCTGCTCTGCGCCATGGGCCTCTTCACCTCGCCCGGCGCCACCGCCGCCGAGCGGCGCGACCCCGCGCAGCGCAAGGACGGCATCCTGACCTCGGCGGCCGAGCTGGCGTCGCTGCCGACCAGCGGCCGCGCCTGGGACAACCTGCTGGCGCACGCCGCGCTGGCGGTCTCCGCGCCGGACCTGGGGAACCAGGACGACCCGAGCAACGTCCGCGTGCTGGCGAAGGCGCTGGTCTACGCCCGCACCGGCCAGCAGCGCTACCGCGCCGAGGCCGTCGCCGCGATCCTCGCCTGCATCGGCACGCAGGACGGCGGTCGCACGCTGGCGCTCGGGCGCGAGCTCGGCGCGTACGTGCTCGCCGCCGACCTGGTCGGTCTCGACGCCGCCGACGACGGCCGCTTCCGCGCCTTCGTCGCCGCGGTCATCGACCAGCGCCTCGATGGCCGGAGCGGGATCGAGACGCTGCGCGCGTCGGCGCTGCACGATCCGTCGAACTGGGGCTGCCATGCGCGCGCGACGCTGGTCGCGGCCGCGCGCTACCTCAGCGACGAGGCGCTGCTCGACCAGCTGGCGACGCGCCTGCACGACTGGAGCGGTCGCAGCGGCGCTGGCTTCGCGTTCAAGGAGCTGTGGTGGCAGGGCGACCCGAGCGCGCCGGTCGGGATCAACCGCGCCGGCACGGTGGTGTCCGGCCGGGTGCTCGACGGCGTGCTGCCCGACGACCAGCGTCGTGCCGGAGCGTTCGATCCGGCGCAGCCGTTCCCGCGCGAGAACTACGTGTGGGAGGCGCTGCAGGGGACCATGACCGCCGCGCTGCTGCTGCACCGCGCCGGCTACGTCGACGTCTTCGCCTGGCAGGATGAGGCCCTGCGCCGCGCCCACGTCTGGCTGCACGACCAGTGCGGCTTCCCGGCCGCGGCGGACGACGCCTGGGTGCCGCACATCGCCAACCGCTTCTATGGGACGGGCTTCCCGGCGCCCGCGGGCGCCGCGCCCGGCAAGGGCCTCGGCTTCACCGACTGGCTGTACGGCTCGACGCCGACGCCGCCGGCGAACCCGCCGATCGCGCACGCCGGCGACGACGCATCGGTGACCGATGGCGACGGCGATGGCTCGCAGGCCGTGGCGCTCGACGGCTCGCGCAGCAGCGACGACGGCGCCATCGTCGCGTGGCTGTGGAGCCGCGACGGCGTCGGGCTCGCGCGCGACGCCAGGGCGTCGGTCGTGCTGCCCGTGGGCAGACACGTCATCGCGCTGACGGTCACCGACGACGCCGGCGCCAGCGCCAGCGACACGGTCGTCGTGACGGTCGTGGCGCGCCCGACGTTCGCCGCGGCGATCGACTTCCAGCCGGCGCGGTCGGTGGCGGCCGACGGCTATGTCCCCGACAGCGGCGCGACCTTCCGCGCGCAGAACGGGCTCAGCTACGGCTGGAACGTGCGCCATCCGACGGCGCGCGAGCGCGACCTCCTCGCCGACCAGCGCCTCGACACCCACGTCGAGATGGACCGGTCGTCGTCGCGCTGGGAGATCGCCGTGCCGAACGGCACCTACGCCGTGACCATCGCCTGCGGCGATCCGGCGAGCACGTCGACGGTGAACAGCCTGCTGGTCGAGGGCCTCCAGGTCGCCGATCCGGACGGTCGCGACCGGCTCGACGTCCACGAACTGATCGTGCCGGTGCGCGACGGCCGGCTGACCATCCAGCGCGGCAGCGGTGCCAGGACCCCGCGGCTGTGCTTCATCGACATCGCCACGATGCCGGTCGGCAACGGCTGAGGTCGCGCATCGCGCGACGGTGGGCGACCCGCGCCCAGCCCTCGCGCGAGCGATGCGCGACGACACCTCGCGTCGGCGCACGGTCATCGCTGACGAGGCGCTTCGCTCGCCTGCGCGGGTCCCGCTTCCGGGTCGGTCGGGCTCGCACACCGCTCGACGCATGTCGACACTCCGCCGCCGGCGCGGGACCGATGGATCCGGCCGCGTAGGATGGGTGGCGGTACCAGTCCTCGCGAGGCGGCCATGCGCATCCACCACCTCAACTGCATCACCATGTGCCCGATCGGCGGCCACCTGATGGACGGTCGATCGCGGACCCTGCGCCGCGCGCGGCTGGTCTGCCATTGCCTGCTGATCGAGGCGGGGTCGCGCCTCGTGCTGGTCGACACCGGCTTCGGCACGCGCGATGTCGCCGCGCCGGCGGAGCGGCTGAGCCGCTTCTTCCTCGCCGAGCTCGCGCCCGAGTTCCGTCTCGAGATGACGGCGGCGCATCAGATCGCGGCGCTCGGCTTCTCGCCCGACGACGTCGACCACATCGTGCTCACGCACCTCGATTTCGACCACGCCGGCGGGCTCGACGACTTCCCGCGCGCGACCGTGCACCTGCTCGAACCCGAGCGGGCCGCCGCCGAGGCGCAGGCCACGGCGCACGCGCGGCGCCGCTTCCGGCCGCAGCAGTGGTCGTCGCGCGACCGCTGGCGGACGTACCCGATCCGCGCCGGCGAACCGTGGTTCGGCTTCGGCTGCGTCCGCGATCTCGCCGGACTGCCGCCCGAGATCCTGATGGTGCCGCTGATCGGCCACACGCTCGGCCACGCGGGCGTCGCGATCCGGGGACCGTCGGGCTGGATGCTGCACGCCGGCGACGCGTACTTCCACCACGCGGAGATGGATCCCGAGCGCCCACGCTGCACGCCCGGCCTGCGCGCCTACCAGCGCATGATGGACAGCGATCACGGAGCCCGGGTGTGGAACCAGGGGCGGCTGCGCGATCTGGTGCGCGCTCATCGCGGCGAGGTCGAGGTCTTCTGCGCGCACGATCCGCTGGAATTCGAGCGGCTGGCGCCGGCGCGCTCGCCGTGGGAGCCGGTGCCGGCGCTGTCCCTGCCCTGACCGGCGGCGCACGCTGGCGCCCGCGCTTGCAGGCCTGCCGCAGTGGACTATGAAAGCGCTTCCACCACGATGCCCGGCGGCCCCACCATCTACGACATCGCGCGCCGGGCCGGCGTCGGCATCGCCACGGTCAGCCGGGTTATGAACGGGTCGAGCCGCGTCACCGCCGCGACGCGCGACGCCGTCAAGCGCGCGATGGACGATCTCGGCTTCCGCCCGAACCGCGCGGCGCGTCGCCTCGCGGCGCGCGGACCGAACCGGCCGCGCGTCGCGGCGCTCATGCCGTTCTTCAGCGGCAGCTTCTACGTCGCGGTGTCGCGGCCGCTGGCGCAGGCGCTGGCGGCGGCCGACATCGACCTGGTGCTGCACGACGTCAAGAGCCGCGACGACAAGAACCGCATCCTCGACCGCATCGTCGCCGAACGCTCGTGCGAGGCGCTCGCGCTGTGCTCGATGGGCATCGGCGCCGAACGCCAGGAGCAGTTCGCGCGCCTGGGCGTGCCGATGGTCTCGGTCGACTACCCGCTGGCCGGCGTCGCCTCGATCACGGTCGACAACGCCGACGGCATGCGCCAGGCGCTCGACCACCTGCGCGGCAGCGGCGCGCGCCGCATCGGCTTCATCTCGGGGCTGCCGCACGCGCTCGCCTTCCGCGAGCGCGAGGCGACGTTCACGGCGCTCGCCGGCGCCGACGCGCCGCTCACGCGGGCCGAGAGCATGACGCGCGAGGACGGCCGCGCCGCCGCGGTGCGCCTGCTCGAGCTGTCGCCGGGGCTCGACGCGATCGTCTGCGCCAACGACCTCTTCGCGCTCGGCGCGCTGGAGGAGCTGCGCGCGCGCGGCGTCGACGTGCCCGGCCGCATGCAGGTGATCGGCTTCGACGACCAGCCGCTGATGGACTTCATCGGCCTGTCGACGGTCCGCCAGCCGATGCACGCGCTGGGCGAATGGGCCGCCGCGCGCCTCGGCGAGGCGCTCGCCGGCGCGCGCCTGGGCGACGAGGCCAGCCGGCGCCTGCCGGTCGCCTTCGTCGCGCGCGCCACCACGCGTCCAGCCATCACCTCGTCGTCCACCACCCGCGCCGCCGCCGGCGGCCAACCGATCGCGCGGCGCCGCCGCGCCGCCAAGGAATCCGCATGAGTCAGATCCGCGTCACCGTCTGGGGCGAGAACGTCCACGAGAAGAAGCACAAGGTCGTCGCCGACATCTATCCCAAGGGCATGCACACCGCGATCGCCGACGCGCTCGCGCAGGACGCCGAGATCAAGCCGCGCACCGCGACGCTCGATCAGCCGGAGCACGGCCTGACCGAGAAGATCCTCGCCGAGACCGACGTCCTGACCTGGTGGGGCCACGCCGCCCACGGCGAGGTGAAGGACGAGATCGTCGATCGCGTCCAGCGCCGCGTGCTCGAGGGCATGGGCCTGATCGTCCTGCACAGCGGCCACCACGCGAAGGTCTTCAAGCGCCTGATGGGCACGACCTGCGACCTCAAGTGGCGCGAAGCCGGCGAACGCGAGCGCCTGTGGGTGTGCAATCCCGGCCATCCGATCGCGCAGGGCATCGGCGAGTGCCTCGAGCTGCCGAACACGGAAATGTACGGCGAGCCGTTCGGCATCCCGACCCCGGACGAGAACGTCTTCATCTCGTGGTTCGAAGGCGGCGAGGTCTTCCGTTCGGGCTGCACCTGGAAGCGCGGCAACGGCAAGATCTTCTACTTCCGCCCCGGCCACGAGACCTACCCGATCTACCACAACGCCGGCGTGCAGCAGGTGCTGCGCAACGCGGTGAAGTGGTGCCGGCCCGAGGGCGGCAAGTACGCGGCGGGGTGCCCGAACATCCCGATCGAGAAGGCGAAGGAGAAGATCAAGGTCACGACGAAGGTGACGGTCCACTGAGCCGCTGATCGCTCCTGCGCATCGCCGTGGCGCCATCACGCGATGGTCGGCGGCGGTGCGCAGGGCTATCGAGCTTCGCGCTTCGAGCTTCGAGCTTCGAGCGCTTCGAGCTTCGAGCTTCGAGCTTCGCGCTTCCCGCTTCCCCATCCCTCAACGACGACGCGAGGTCCCCATGGCTGATCCCACCCCACTGAAGGTCGGCATCGTCGGCACCGGCGGCATGGGCCGTCACCACTGCGACCGCTTCAACGAGATCCCGGGCGTGAAGGTCGTCGCCGTCCACGACGTCGACGCCGCGCGCGCCGCCGAGGTCGCCGCGAAGTACCAGGTCCCGCTCGTGGCGCGCACCCTCGACGAGCTGCTCGACGCGGTGGACGTGGTGTCGGTGGTCACGCCCGACCGCTTCCACGCCGGGCCGGCGATCGCCGCGCTCGAGCGCGGCAAGCACCTGCTGTGCGAGAAGCCGCTGTCGCCGACCCTGTCCGAGGCGCGCGAGATGGCGCGGGTCGCGCGCGACGCGGCCAAGCGCGGCGTCGTCAACATGGTCAACTTCTCCTACCGCGGCTCGGGCGGCTTCGCCAAGGCCATCGAGCTCGCGCGCGGCGGCGCCATCGGCCAGCTGCGCCAGGTGCACAGCTGGTACCAGCAGGGCTGGCTGTCGACCGCGCGCTACGCCCTCGACGCCAAGGTCGACGCGCTGTGGCGCCTGTCGACCGGCGCCGGCTCGGGCGGCGTGCTCGGCGATCTCGGCTGCCACATCCTCGACATGACCAGCGCGATCGGCGGCGACATCGCCCGCGCGCGTTGCACGCTGCGCACGTTCGACAAGCGGCTGGCCGACGGACGCTGGGCGCGCTCGCTCAACGGCGTCGATCTCGACGCCAACGATCTGGCGTTGATCGAGTGCGACTTCGTCGACGGGGCGTTCGGCATGGTCCAGACCTCGCGCTGGGCGACCGGCCACGGCAACCACCTGCGCTGCGAGGCGCACGGCGTCGACGGCGCGCTGTGCGTCGATCTCGACAAGCATTGGTCGCAGGTCGATGTCTGCACCGCCGCGGCGATGGCCAAGAACGGCTGGTCGCCGGAGTGGACGACCGAGAAGACGCCCGACCGCGCGAACAACTGGTGGCGCTTCATCGACGCGATCCGCGGCAAGGGTCCGGTCGATGTCGACATGACGCGCGGCGCGCAGGTGCAGGCGTATCTCGACGCGTGCGAACGGTCCGCGGTCAGCGGCAACTGGGAGACGATCGCGGATTGGATGTAGGCCGCTCGAAGCTCGAAGCTCGAAGCTCGAAGCTCGAAGCTCGAAGCTCGAGGCTCGAAGCTCGAAGCTCGAAGCTCGAAGCTCGAAGCTCGAAGCTCGAAGCTCGAAGCTCGAAGCTCGAAGCTCGAGGCTCGAAGCTCGAAGCTCGAAGCTCGACCGCAGCCGTCACCGACACGGCTTGATCCGACCCTCCGCCTCGGCCAGGGCCAGGATCACCGATGGTGAGATGATGATCGCGCCGACCACCGCATACGCGCCGATGTCCGCGGCGACGGCGATGGGCGTCACCGCCACGCGCGTCGCGACATCCATCGTGCGGACGTGCCGGGCGCTCAGGCGGTCGCCGGTGTGCGCGACCGGCAGGCTCTCGGCGCTGGGGGTGGGCGTCGGGCCCGGGATCGACTCGGCCGCGAGGACGCGCCAGGTGCTGACCCTCCCGTCCGCATGCGTGAAATCGACCAGCCACAGGTCGGCGCGTTCCAGGGGCGGGCTGCCGCAGGTGCGCAGGGCGACGGCGGTGCATGCCGCCAGCGGCTCGTCGTCGTCGCCGATCCGGCGCAGCGTGAGGTCGACGACCGCCGCGTCGTCGCGCAGATCGCCGTAGCGGCCGATGATCCGCAGGTGGATCCGTTCGCCGGGTCCGCCGACCGGCGGCTCGGCATGCAGCGTGGACAACGGCGGTCGCGGCGGGTCCTCCTCCCATATGCTGCGCGTCACGCCGCAGCCCGAGGTCAGCGCGAGCAGCGCGGCGAGCACCGGCAGGGCCATCGGGCGCATGGCGGACTCCTGCCGGCATGATCGCCGGCGGATCGATCCGCCCATCGTCATCCTGTGTGCGGATGTGTGCGCCTCAGCGCGGAGCGATGCGTTCGACCGCGGCCTTCAGCGCGCGCGCCACCGGGATCTCGCTGAAGGCGAAGCCGTGGCGGATGAACGCCGGATGCGCGGCGACGTCGTCGGCCTTGGCCAGGGCGCGTTCGACGCCGATCACCAGGCGCGGCGCCAGGCCGTGCGCCAGGTGGTCGAGGCGGCGGCGCAGCGCCGCGCCGTGCCAGCGGTGGAAGAGCTCGACCGCGACGATCGCGCCGCCGACCTCGATCTGGAGATCGGGCACGATCAGCTCGCCGCTCGGCAACGGCAGCAGCTGCGCGTCGGCGAAGCGCCACCCGGGCAGCTTCTCCGCGAGCGCGGCGCCGAGGTCGCGCAGCTCCTCGGGCACGTAGGCGAGGAAGGCGGAATCGCTGCGCAGCCCGAGCTCGTGCGACAGCTCGAGCCGCGCGCGCGCCACCCCGGTCATCTGCGCCTTGCCGCGCGGCAGCTCGATCTCGGCGCTGGCGCGCCAGCTCGTCGCCGACGCCAGGTCGGGCAGGAACAGGGCGAGCTGCAGGCCGTAGCGGCTCGCCTGATCGACGACGCTGGCGGGCCCCGAGATCGCCAGCGTGAGCGCATCGGCGGCGTCGACGCGCACCTCGGCCAGCAGCCGGCGCCAGCGCAGCGCCTTGAGCAGCCGCCGGCGCAGGCCCGTGTCTGCGTCGAGCACCGTGACGTCGAGCGCGCGCGCGCCGAGCAGCAGCCCCTGGCACAGCGCCAGGTCGTAGCGCGCCAGCGTCTGCGCCGGCGTCCAGGTCGGCGCAGCTTCCAGCGTCGCGAGATGCGGCAGATCGGCGTACAGCCGCTCGGTGAGCTCGTCCGGATGCAGGTTGACCTGCTCGGCGACCGCCGCGCGATGCTCGTCGCTCGTCGCGGCCGGCCTGACGATCAACGCCGCCGACGCCGCCAGCGCGGCGCCGCGCAGCACCTCGGTCGACGCCGGATCGGCGAAGCGGCAGGCGTCGGTGATCAGCTTCTGCACGCCGCGCGCCGCCGCCTGCGCGCGGCTGCGGTGCTGGATCGGCAGCGACGCGTCCTCGAGATCGCCGCGCCGCTGGCCGACGCCACCGCGCCAGTGCGCCAGCAGGTCCTCGGCCATGCGCAGGTTGCCGGGCGTCGGCTTGAGCAGCAGGGGGACGACGCGGTCGCCTTCCAGCTTCATGCGCAGCAGATCGCGGGTCAGCATCGCGCGCTCGCGGCGTTCATGGGCTCCACTCCTGCTCCTGATCCGCGCCGAACGCGACGTGCGCGCGCCGCCGGTCGCTCGTCCACTGCTCGCCGGTGCCGGCGGAGAGGATCTCGTACAGCACCGCGACCTTGCCGACGCCCGGGCGCAGGATGCGGCCGAGGCGCTGGACGTGCTCGCGCACGCTGCCCGATCCGGAGACGACGATGCCGACGCTGGCCTCGGGCACGTCGACGCCTTCGTTCAGCACCTTGCTGGTGACCAGCACCGGCAGCGTCCCGGAACGGAAGCAGCCGAGCATCGCCTTGCGCTCGGCGCCCTTGGTGTGGTGGGTGAGCACCGGCAGGACGAAGCGCCGGCCGATCTCGTAGGCGGTGTCGTTGTCCTCGGTGAACACCAGGCAGCGTTCGCCGGCGTGGTCGCGCAGCAGGTGCCAGACCGCGCGCAGCTTGCCGCGGCTGGTGCGCGACAGGCGCTTCTGCTCGCGGTAGGCGCGCATCGCCGCGCGTCCTTCCTGGTCGCGGCCGCTGGCGGCGATGAAGCGCGCCCAGCCGTCGGGCGCGCCGAAGTCGATGCCCTGGCGGCGGACGAACGCGAGGTACTGCTTGCGGTTCTCCTGGTAGGCCGCGAGCTCGTCCGGCTCGAGCTCGACGTGGACGATCTCGGCCTGGTAGCTCGACAGGAAGCTGCCCTCGAGCTGATCGATCTCGGTGCGGTAGACCTGCGGCCCGAGCAGCTCGTCGAGCCGCGCGTGCATGCCGTCGGCGCGCTCGGGCGTCGCGGTCAGGCCGAGGCGGAACGGCGCCAGGCACTGCTGCGCCGCGCCGCTGGTCACGCCGGCGGGCAGGTGGTGGCACTCGTCGCAGATCAGCAGCCCGAACTTGTCGCCGTGCCACGGCATGATCAGCACCGCCGAGTCGTAGGTCGACACGGTGACGTCCTTGAGCGACTTCTCGCCGCCGCCGTACTGGCCGACCTCGCAGCCCAGGCGCTGGCTCAGGTCGTCGGCCCACTGCTGCACCAGGTCGATGGTCGGCGCGAGCACCAGCGTCGAGCGCTGGCAGGCGAGGATCGCCTTGAGCGCGACGTAGCTCTTGCCCGCGCCGGTCGGCAGCACCACCACGCCGCGCCGGTTCGCGGCGACCCAGGCATCGACCGCCTCGCGCTGGTATGGCCGCATCGGCCGCGGCGCGTGCTCGCCCAGGGCGAGCGTGCGGTATTTCTTCGCCTGGTCGTCGTAGGCCGCTTTGCCGTGCAGCCGGCGGACGATCTCGGCGTAGTTCGAGGCGCGCGCGCGGTGGCGGCCGACGCGCGAGTCGAACACGCAGTGCTCGGCGACCAGCGCGTGGGCGTCGCCGAGATCGCTGATCGTGATCGTCCCGTCCTCGAAGCGCAGGGTCGGCGTCGGCACGCGCGGAGCATGGCCTGACCACGCAGCGAAGGAAGCCGGCCGGCGCCGCGGCGCCGCGGCGACTACGGCGCGAAGGGATGCGCCATCGAGCGCCGCCAGCGTCCCGGCGGCATGCCGACCAGGCGGCTGAACACCCGGCTGAAATGATAGGGATCGGCGAAGCCCACGGCCGCGGCGATGCGTTCGACCGGCGCGTCGCCCTCGGCCAGCATCGCCCGCGCCACCTCGATCCGGCGGCGGCGCAGGTGCTCCATCGGCGACCGCCCGGTCCAGCGCCGGAACGCGGTCGCGAAGTGCGCGGGCGTGAGGTCGGCGATGCGCGCGAGTCCGGCCAGCGTCAGCGGCCGCGCGAGGTTCGCGTCGATGTGCGCGAGCAGCGCCGCGGCGCGGCTGTCGTCGCCGGCGATCGGCGCCGACGTGGCCGTGCGCGCCTCGGGCGGCAGCTCGGCGGTCAGGCGGATGGTCTCGGCGACCAGGCGCACGCACGCGGCGCGCGCGGCGATCGCCGCCCAGGGCGCGCCATCGCCGTGCAGCCCGATCAGGTCGGTGAACAGCGTCTGGAACGTCGCCGCGCGCGGACGCGGCAGGCGCAGGCGGTCGGGCAGCGCGTGCGGCCGCAGCCCGTCGCCGCCGCCCTCGTCGCGCAGGCGGAAGCCGACCGACAGCACGGTCACCGGCCGCCGCGGATCGTGCCCGGCGGCGAGGCGCTGGCCGCGCTTGAGCACGAACAGGTCGTGCGGCCGCGCCTCGCGCCGCTCGCCGTCCTGCTCGACCCAGCCGAGCCCGTGCCAGATCAGGAACAGCCCGTCGCCGTCGATGCGCTTCGCCGGGATGGACCATTCGCGCGCGCAGGGGTAGCAGTCGGCGTGGATGATCGAGGCGCCGACGCGGTCCCAGCGGTCGGCGTCGAGGCGATCGGCGGTGGCCATGATCGAGCATGGCATGGGCGCGGCAGGCGCACCAGCGCCGGGGGTCCGACGCGCCCCCGCGCAGCCATGGCGGACGGTTGAGCGTCACGCTCGACGCCTATGGTCGTAGGCCTGCCATGACCCTCGATCCGCACGACCTGATCGCCCGCTTCGGCTCGCCGCTCTACGTCTACGACCTCGACGTCGTCCGGGCGCGCGCGCGCGCGCTCAAGGCGGCGGTCACCTACCGCCCGTTCCAGCCGCTCTACGCGATCAAGGCCAACGCCTGCCCGGCGGTCGCGGGCGCGATCGTCGGCGAGGGCTTCGGCATCGACGCGGTCGCGCCGGGCGAGGTGGCGATGGCGCTGCGGCTCGGCGTCGCGCCCGAGCGCGTGCTCTACACCGAGAACAACATGACCGACGCCGAGCAGGCGGAGGCGGTGCGCCAGGGCGTGGTGATCTGCGCCGGCAGCCTCGACCGCCTGCGCCGCCTCGCCGCCGCCGGCGTGCGCGAATGCGCCGTGCGCTTCAATCCCGACGTCGGCGCCGGCGCCCACGCCAAGATCCACACCGCCGGCGCGGCCTCGAAGTTCGGCGTGCACCACAGCCAGGTGGACGAGGTGCTGGCGGTCGAGGCGGGCACCGGTCTGCGCGTGGTCGGCTGCCACATGCACATCGGCTCGGGCTCGCTCGACGCCGACGCCTTCGTCCGCGCCATGGACGTGATCCTCGACGTCGGCCGGCGCCTGCCGCACCTGCGCTTCGTCGACTTCGGCGGCGGCATCGGCATCCCGTACCGGCCCGAGGAACGGGCGGTGGATCTCCCGGCGCTCGGCGCCGCCGCCAGCGCGCTGATGGCCGACTTCTGCCGGGCCTACGGCCGGCCGCTCGAGCTGCGTCTCGAACCCGGGCGCTTCCTGGTCGCCGAGGCCGGCACGCTCCTCACCACGGTCACCAGCGTGAAGCGCAATCCGGACTCGTCCGATGGCGCCGGCCGCACCTACGTCGGCTGCGACACCGGCTTCAACCACCTGATCCGGCCGTGCATGTACGACGCGTACCACCGCATCGAGAACCTCACGCGGCCGCACGCGGTCCCGGCGGTGATCGACGTGGTCGGCAACATCTGCGAGAGCGGCGACGTCTTCGCGCGCGACCGCCAGCTGCCGATGCCCGAGCTGGGCGACGTCCTGGCGATCCGCGACGCCGGGGCCTACGGCTTGGCCATGGCCAGCACCTACAACCTGCGCCCGCTGCCGGCCGAGGTCGCGATCGACCACGGCGTCGCGCGCCTGGCGCGGCGGCGGCAGAGCGTCGACGACCTGCTCGCGGCCTGGGAGTGGCGCGAGTCGGCCGGCGGCGCGCGCTGAGCCGCATCATCCTAGCCGAGGCGGCGAGCGTCCTATCGCCGCCAGCCGTCGCCGACCTAGGGTCGGGCGATGCGCTGGTCACCGGTCGATGATGTCCCCGCCGACTCCTACCGCGCCTTCCGCGCCGTCATCACGCTCGCGCGCGCGGCGCTGGTCGAGCTGCGCGTCGCCGGCGCGAGCTGGTACGGGCTGTGGGTCGACGACGTCCTGATCGGGCACGGGCCGACGCGTCATCCGAACGGGCGGCCGGTGCACGACGTCTTCGCCGCGCGCCTGGGGCCCGGCGCGCACGTGATCGCGCTGCAGCTGCATCACGTCGGCATCGAGACGCGGATGCTCCTCGCGTGCGCGCCGTTCGCGCACGTCGAGCTGAGCGCGGACGGCCAGCCGTTCCCTGCCGCGTGGCGGACCGCGCCATGCGCGGGCTACGCCCGCGCGCTGCGCCGGATCAATCCGCAGCTCGGATGGAGCGAATGGCGCGACACGCGCGCGTTCGACGACGCGTGGCGCCGCGCCGGCTTCGTCGACGCCGCCTGGGAGGCGGTTGCCGCGTCGCCGGTGGCGCTGCCGCCGGGCGCCGACGCGCCGCCGCCGCGCGCGACGCCGATCGCGCTGACGCCGTCGGCGTCGGGCACCTATGCCGACCGCTACGGCTACGAGGCCGACGACCCGCCGCTGCGTTTCCTGCTGCGCGATCTCGCCCCGACGCTGCCGGCGCAGGGGGTCTGGCGACGCTACGATCTCGGTCGCGTCCGTCTCGGCGTGCCGTGCCTGGTCATCGAAGCGCCGGCCGGCTCGGTGGTCGAGGCAGGCCTCGCCGAGCAGCTCACCGATGGGCGCGTCGCGCCGGTGATCACCCTGTCGCTCGCCCCGAGCTGCAACCTCGACCGCTGGGTGCTCGCCGGCGGCGCGCAGCAGGTCCTGCCGCTGACGCCCAAGGGCGGCCGCTGGCTGGAGGTGCACGTGCGCGGCGATCCGGCGCGGATCCGCTTCGTCGACGAACGCTTCATCGACCGCGGCTACCACGGCGAACCGGAGGGCGCGTTCGCGTGCGACGACGCGCTGCTGACGCGCTGCTGGGCGGTGGGCGTCGACACCTACCGCGCCTGCGCCGAGGACGCGGTGGTCGACAACCCGACGCGCGAGCGCGGCGCGTGGCTCGGCGACGCGGCGGTGGCGCTGCCGATCGCCGCGGCGGCGTACGCCGACCTGCGCCTGTGCCGGCGCGGCCTCGTCCTCGCCGCCGAATGCGCCCGCGCCGACGGGCTGCTCAACAGCCTGCCGCCCGGCGATCTCGCCGCGGCGTCGACGTACGCGATGCACTGGTACGTCGCGGTGCGCGACCACCACCGCCTGACCGGCGACCGCGAGCTGCTGTCACGCCTGCTGCCGGCGGCGCGGCGCTGCTTCGCGCTGTTCGCCGCCAACATCGGCGAGCGCCTCGGCGCGCTCGCCTGGTCGTTCATCGACTGGGGCTATGTGCCGGCGCCGGGCGTCGACCTGGCGCTGCACCTGCACCTGGTCGCGGCGGCGCGCGCCTACGGCGAGTGGTGCGGCGCGCTCGGCGCCGAGGCTGATCGCGCCGGCGCGGCAACGGTGGCGGCCGAGGCCACCGCGGTGGTGCGCGCGTCGCTCGCCGCGCGCCGCACGAGCGACGGCATCGACTGGGACGCGCACGGCTACCACGTCGCCGCCCTGGCGCTGGCCAACGACCTCGTCACGGGCGCGGAGATCGCGCGCTGCATCGCGGCGATCGAGCGGCATCTGCACGGCTGCTTCCCGTACGATCCGGCGGCGCCGCGCCTGGCGGATCCCGGCGTGGCCGAGCGTCGGCTGGCGACGCCGTACTTCGCGCACCACGCCTTTCCTGGCCTGTTCGCTCACGGCGCGGCCGACATCGCGCTCGACCAGTTCCGCCGCTGCTGGGGCTGGGGCCTGGCGCAGGGCTGGACGACGTGGATGGAGGTGTTCGATCCGCGCTGGAGCCACTGCCATCAATGGTCGGGCGCGCCGACCTGGCAGCTGACGCGCTACGTGCTCGGCCTCACGCCGCGTTTCGACCTCGGCGCGCGGCGTTTCATCCTCGACCCGCGCCCGGGGTCGCTGACCCGCGCCGAGGGCCGCGTGCCGGTGGCGGGGCGGGGCGACCACGTCGCGGTGGCGTGGACGCGCGACGGCGACGAGCTGGTCGCGCGGATCGCCGCCGGCGAGCCGATCTGGCTGGTCGACCGCGACGACCCGACGCGCGAGACCCGCGTCGTCGGCGAGGTCAGCTTGCGGCTGGCCGCGCGTTGACGGTCAGGCGGCGGGCGAGGCGCACGATCACCAGGGTCAGCGCCTGGCCGGCGAGGGCGACGGCCATGGCGAGCGAGAACGTCGCCGCGATGCCGTAGCGCTCGAGGCCGAACGCGAGCGTCGCGAAGAAGCCGGTCAGGCAGAGCATGCCGTACTGCATGCCGCGCAGCGTCCGCGCCACCGCGTCGGTGCCGCCCTGGACGAGCGCGAACGCGCCGAGCACGGTCGCCCCGGTCGGGAACACCGTGAGCACGCCGCTCCAGCCCACGCCCAGCCAGTGGGCGAGGCCGGTCACCGTCAGCACCACCGCGGCGATCGCGGCCATGCGCAGCAGGAGCTCCCACCACGGCGCCGCGACGTGGACGTGCGCCGAGCGCGGGCGCGGCAGCAGCAGCGCGGTCGCGATGAGCGCGGCGCCGCCGGCCAGCGCCGCGATCAGCGTCGGCGGATGCCAGCGGGTCAGCGGCCAGCCGACCGCGAAATACGCCGCCCACCCGACCGGCAGCGCCGCCCACCAGCGCAGGCGCGACGCGACCCAGGCGAAGGCGAGGCAATGCGCGCAGAAGGCGACCAGGCCGAAGAGCGCCGCGGTCGCGGTGCTGGCGGCGAACGGCTCGCCCTGCTCGATGGCGATGAACAGCAGGATCGGGCCGCCGGTGATCGGGATGCCGGCGAGCCAGCCGGCCGCCTCCGGTCCCCAGCGCCGCCCCGCGAGCGTCACCAGGGCGATCAGCACCGGAGCGAGGATCAGCTTGGCCGCGAGGATCGTCAGCACGACGTCGACGGTGGCCTGGAACCGGGACGGGTCGAGGGCCTGGTCGTCACGCCGGCGACGGCCCCAGCTGCCGCCAGCGGCTCGGGCGCATGCCGGTGGCGCGCAGGACGAAGCGCGAGAACGCGAACGCGTCGCTGAAGCCGAAGCCGTCGGCGACCTCGTCCAGCGGCGCGTCGTCGGCGAGCAGGCGGTCGACGACGCGCCGCGCGAGCTGGCGCTGGTGCCAGGCGCGCGGCGTGCAGCCGAAGTCGGCGCGGAAGCGGCGGGTGAAGTGCTGGCGGCTGATGCCGACGGCGCTGGCCAGGCGGGCGATGTCGGCGCCGCCGGGCGGCGCCGCCTCGAGCCGCGCGATCGCCGGCTGCCAGCGGCGCGCCGCGGCGGTGGCGCGCTCGATCTCGCTCCACGAGGCGGCGAGACCGCGGCCGAGGTGCAGGCGCAGCACCCCCTCCGCCGTCAGCCATGCCGCCGGCGTGCGCAGCGCGACGGCCTCGGCGGCGCGATCGGCGTCGTCGGCGTGCCCGGTGGCGTGCGCGACGCCGAGCGCGCCGTCGAGCACGTCGATGCCGCCCGGACCGGCGAGGCGGAAATGGAAGCCGACCAGCAGCAGCCCGGCGGCGAAGTCGAAGCGGTACAGCCGCCGCGCCGGCAGCAGCAGCGCGGTGCCCGGCGCCAACGACCACTCGCGCCGCGCGCGCTCGTCGACGACGCGGCTGCCGCGCGCGGAGGCGCTCGGCACCAGGAACAGCCGGTGGTACGGGATCGCGTTGCGCCCGAGGTGCGGCGCGACGAAGCGCGTGCAGCGCGCGTGCGCGCATTCCAGGCGCAGCGCGTCGCGCGCGCGCTGCCAGCGGTCCTCGTCGTGGGTCAGCTCGAACGCGGGACCAGGCATGACCCGACGGTAGCCCTCGGCGCCGCCATGCCACGATCAGCCCGGCGCGGCGATGCCTGGAAGGAACCTCAGCGATCGATCCGACGGACCTCGGCGGCGACCTGCGCGACGCCCGCGCGCGCGGCCAGCGCAAGCGCCGGGCGCCATGCGCCGGCGTGGCGAGTGACCAGGGTA
>DASPLE010000157.1:0-38636 GCA_035627695.1 Planctomycetota bacterium | reverse complement strand
TCGCCGGCCTGACACGCGGCTGAGTCGCCGGAGTCCCGTCAGCGCGGCGACGGGTCGCGCTCGACGTCCGGCATCACGTCGCGCGCGCCATCGCGCGCATGACCGGCGTGCAGATCGTCCTCGGCGTCGACCTCGGGCTCGAAGCCGTGCTCACGGCACCACGCGACGGCCTCGTCGGCGGTGGCGAAGGGGATGTCGACCTCGTCCTCGAGGCCCTCGACCAGCCAGACCTCGTCCAGGTGACGGATGATGCGGTGCGGCAGGGCCATGACGCTTCTCCCGGCACGCATCGTAAGCGCCGTCGCCCAGGGCCGCCCGGTACGAGTGCAAAGGTTGCGCACGCAGGCCGGATATCCCGCAGCTGTAACCCGACTGCGCGTGCCGGTAGAACGAGTATACCCTTCCGAGGAAGCCCCCATGCGCCGCATCGCCCTCGCCGCCGCCAGCGTCCTCGCCCTGTCCGCCACCCTCGTCGCGCGGGCCCCGGCGATGGACCTCGGCCAGCTGCCGGCCGACACCCAGTGGTTCGTGCACGTGGACGGCACCACCGCCTTCGCCGGGGAGTTCGGCCGCCTGGTGCGCGACGTGCTCGCCTCGCCGGACGTGTCGGCGAAGATGGCCGCGCTGACCGCCATCACCGGATTCGATCCGCTGAAGGATCTGGTCTCGGCCGCGGTCGCGGGCTCTGGACCCGGCGAGCAGCAGGCGGTGCTGTTCCTGCAGGGACGCTTCGACCAGAACCGCCTCGTCACCCTCGTCCGCGCGGTCGATGGCTACGCCCTGAGCGACCACGGCGGCGTCGGGGTCCACCGCTGGCGCGACCAGGACAAGCCGGGCAAGCCGTTCGTGTTCGCCGCGTTCCTCGGCAGCGACCTGCTCGCCTTCACCTCGGGAGAGCCGGCGCTGAAGCAGGCGATCGACGCCATCGGCAATCGCGCGCCGCGTTTCAGCCCGCCGACCATTGCCGGGCCGGGCGTCATCGCCTGGGCCCAGGCGGAGGACCTCGCCGCGCTGACCGCCGGCAAGAACGACGCGGCCGCGTTCAAGAACGTGCAGGCGGGCTGGGCGACGCTGGCGGAGAAGGACGGCGCGCTGGTCGCCGAGGTCGCCCTGACCGCGACCGACGCCGCCAGCGCCGAGCAGCTGACCAAGCTGGCCAACGGCCTGCTCGCCCTGGCTCAGCTGAGCAGCGATCCGAAGGCCGACCCGGTCGGGGCGGCGCTGGTCGCCAGCCTGCGGGTCGCCGCCGCCGACCGCACCGTGCGCCTGAGCGCGAGCTGCCCGGTCGGGACGCTGCGCCAGCATCCCGACCTGCAGGGCAAGGTGACCCCGACGGCGCCGGCGGCGGTGCCGGAGCGCTGAGGTGACGGCCGCCGTGACCGACGATCCGCGCGCGCTCGTCGCCCAGGCCCAGGCCGGCGACGAACGCGCGTTCGCCGAGCTGGTCCGCCTGTACGCCGACCGGCTGTTCCGTTTCCTCAGCGCGCGCGGCGTCGGCGCCGAGGACGCGCGCGACCTGGTCCAGGAGACCTTCCTGCGCGCGTGGCGGGCGCTCGACCGCTTCGACCCGAAGTACGCCTTCTCGACCTGGCTCTACACCATCGCCCACCGCCTGGCGCTCAACCTGCGCGCGCGCGAATCGCGCCGCCCGCACGTGCCGCTGGCCGAGGACGCGGTCGGCGCCGCCGCCCAGCCCGGCGAGGCCGACGACGCGCGCCCGGCCGGGTTGTGGGCGGTCGCGCGCGAGAACCTGGCCGAGCGCGACTACCACGCGCTGTGGCTGTACTACGCCGAGGAGCAGGACATGCGCGGCGTGGCGCAGGTCCTCGGCGTCACCTCGCTGCACGCCCGGGTGATCGTCCATCGCGCCCGCGCCAGGCTCGCCAAGCTCGTCACCGCCGACGGCGCCGCCGCCGGCCTCGCCGCAGGACATGCGCCATGACCAGCCGTCCGACCATGAGCCAGATCGAACAACGCCTGCGCGCCGACGCCGCGGCCACGCCCTCCCGCGCGCCCGCCGACCTCGTCCAGGGCGTGATCGCCGCCGTGCAGGCGACGCCGCGCGAGCGCCGCGAACCGGTGTCGTCGCCGCGGTCGTGGTGGCCGCTCATCCCCGCTCTCGCCGCCGTCCTCGCGATCGCCGCGCTGGTCATGCGCGCCGATCCCGAGGGCGCGACCGCCCCCGTGCTGACCGCGCATCCGCCCGCGGTCGCGCCGGCGTCACGAGCGCCGCTGCCGCCGGTGTCGACCATCGCCGATCCGATCGCCGCCCTGATGCCAGCGCCGACCAAGCCGCTGCGTGATGAATGGCAGGCGGTCAACGCCGATGCCGCCGCCGCCTGCCGCGCGTTGCTGGCGTGCGTGCCGTCCCGGCCCCGGCCGGCGAATTGACGACATCGGGCGGCGCCGGCGGCGGCGTACGCGCATGCCCCGCGCAGTTCTAGGCGCGGTGGCGTCCGCGTACGATGGCGGGCTGGAGATCGCCCCGATGGATACCATCGCCTACCGCATCGTCCTGCGCGCCGACGGCTGGCACGCCGAGCCCAACGGCAACGTGCCGGATGTGCCGGAACGCGTGTTCCAGACCCGTGACGAGGCCCAGCGGTGGTGCCGCTCGCTCGGCTTCATCCCCGAGGGCGAGGCGCCGCGCTTCGACGAGGACGCCGAGCGCGACGAGGGCTGATCAGCCCCCGACCGCGACCGCGGAGCGCCGCGTCGGCCAGTCGCCGACGTAGGCCGCGTTCTCGACGAACAGGTCGTCGACCATCGCCTCGATCTGCGGCAGCGTGCAGACCGCCTGGGTCAGCGGATCGGCCTGGATCGCCATGCGGATCAGATCGCGGCTCTTGCGGCGCACGCCCTCGACGGCGAGTTCGTGCACGTGCACGTGCGGCGTCATCACCGCGGCGAGCTGGGTCGGGATGCGCCCCATGCGGCACGGGAAGACGCCGTTGGCGTCGGCGAGGCACGGCACCTCGACCACCGACCCGCGAGGCAGGTTATCGATGAGGTCGTCGTTGCGGACGTTGCCGTAGAAGGACATCGCCTCGCCCGAGACCAGCGCGTTGACGATGCCGGAGCCGTATTCGTGGCCGCGCGTGCGGCAGATTGGCTTCTCCCCGGATATCTGCGCATCGACGTGGTCGCGCAGCCACTGGTTGACCTCCGAGTCGAAGCGGAAGCCCCACATGGTCTCGGACGCCAGCTCGTCGGCGCGGCGCTGATCCTTGCGGAACCAGCCGTAGTACTCGCTCTGGTGCTCGGCGCCCTCCGCCGGGAAGTGGCCGAGGCGGCGCAGCAGCTCGAAGCGGACCTTCTCGTTGGGATGCTTCTCCAGCACCGCCTGCTCGGCGGCGAGCACGGCGGGATACAGGTCGCGGCCGTTGTGGGTCAGCGAGAGGTAGAAGTTGACGTGGTTGATGCCGGCGGCGGTGAAGCGCACCTCGTCCGCAGGCACGCCCGCCCAGTCGGCGAGGGCGCGGTACATGCCCTGGATGCTGTGGCAGAGGCCGATCGTGCGGCGGTGGCCCGCGGCGATCAGCGTCCAGGTGTTCATCGCCATGGGATTCGCGTAGTTCAGAACCCAGGCGTCCGGCGCCAGCTCGGCGAGATCCTGCGCCAGGCCATGCAGCACCGGCGCGGTGCGGACGAGGCGGAAGACGCCGCCGGGTCCGATGGTGTCGCCGACCGTCGGCAGCACGCCGTAGCGCATCGGGATGCGCGCGTCCGACTCGTAGTGCTTGAAGCCGCCGACCATGATGGTGACCACGACCACGTCCGCGCCGGCGACGGCGGCGCGGCGGTCGAGCGTGGCCTCGACGGTCGCGGGCACCTGGAACTCGTTGATCAGCTTCTCGACGATGCGACGCCCGCGCGACAGGCGCTCCGGGTCGACGTCCATCAGCCGGATCCGGCTGCCGGCGAGCGCGGGATAGGTGAAGATGTCGCGCACGACCTCGGACACGAACTTGGCGCTTCCTCCCCCGACGAAGGCGATGACCGGGCCGCGGGCGGTGGTGCTGGACATGGATGCTCCTAGGTGCCGGTCAGGCTTACGTGATGGTCGCTGGCCGGGCTATGAATCGCAGATTGACCGTCGAACACGGCTATCCATGGCAATGGGGTGAGGATGATAGTACGTTCGTGATGCCATGCGCCTGACCACCATCGTGACCGACCTGCGCGTCGAGCAGCCGTGGGCGCGCACCGACGAGCCGCTGATCTGGCTGGTGGGTTCCGGGCACGAGACCATCACCCGCGAGACCGGATACTTCTACGACTGCCGCAAGCGCGACGATCCCCACCTCGGGCTGCAGCTGACGCTCGCGGGCGAGGGCTTCTACGAACGCGCCGGCCGCGCGACGCCGCTCACGCCGGGCCGCGCGTTCTTCGACGTCATGCCGGGCGACTTCCGCTACGGCTACCCGTCGCACGCGCGCGAGCCGTACGAGCAGGTGTGGCTCGACCTGCAGGGGCCGACGGCGCTCAGGCTCTGGCAGATGGTGCGCGCCGCGCACGGGCCGGTGATCGATCTGGGCGCCGACAACGCGGTCGCCGCGCAGATGCTGGCGATCGCGCACGAGCACGCCGCCGGCATGCTCGTGGACCGCTACGTCGCGTCGGCGCGCCTCTACGAGGTGCTGATGACGATCGGGTCGACGCTGACGCGCACGCGCGTGACGACCTCGCCGCTCGTCGGTCGCGCGATCGGCCTGATCCGGCGCAAGGGGCTGCGCGCGGACTTCGACGTCGCCGCGCTGGCGCGCGAGCTCGGCTGTTCGCGCGAGCACCTGGCGCGGACCTTCGTCGCCGCGACCGGGGTCGCGCCCAAGGCCTACCTGGTGCAGCATCGCCTGCGCCAGGCGCAGCGCGATCTGCGCGACGGCAATCGCGGTCTCGAGGAGGTCGCCCGGCGCTGCGGCTTCGCCGGCGCCAACTACTTCTGCCGCGCGTTCCGCAGCCACTTCGGGCTGACGCCCGGGGCTTGGCGCGCCCAACCATGGCTGGTGCGGTTGGGCGACCAGGCGTAGCTCGGCTGGAGGCTCGAGGCTCGAGGCTCGAGGCTCGAGGCTCGAGGCTCGAGGCTCGAAGCGCGAAGCGCGAAGCTCGAAGGCTGGGCCCCCCGCATCGTCCCTTTCCTGGAATCGCGTGGTGCACACGATTGAATCCCGCCCTGGAGCCTCCCATGGCGCGCGCCTCGCTGCAGATCCGCAAACACGACCGGATCGTCTTCCTCGGCGACTCGATCACCGATCAGCAGCTGTACACCAACCAGGTCGAGGCCTACCTCGCGACGCGCTACCCGGAGCTCGGCCTCGAGTTCGTCAACGTCGGTTGGGGCGGCGACACGGTCGGCAAGGCGCTGGTGCGCCTCGAGCGCGACGTGATCGCGCTCAAGCCGACGCTGGTGACGATCTGCCTGGGGATGAACGACGGCGGCTACTGCCCGCCGACCGCGGCGATCGCGCAGACCTTCGCCGAGGGCCTGGGCGAGATCGTGCGGCGCCTGAAGAAGGCGCGCGTGCGCGTGGTGCTGATGACGCCGGGGTTCGCCGACGTCGTGGTCAACCCGAACCTCGAACGCGTCGACTACAACCGCCGCGGGCTGCGCGTCCTGGCCGATCGCGTGCTGGCGGTGGCGAAGCGCGAGAAGCTGCCGTGCGTCGATCTGCACGAGCTGATGAACGAGGTCGACGCGCGCGCCAAGTCGTCGGTGCCCGGGTTCACCATGGCGCAGGACGGCTTCCATCCCGAGCCCGCCGGGCACCTGGTCATGGCCTACGGCCTCCTGCAGGCCCTCGGCGTGCCGCCATGGCGCCGCGAGATCGTGATCGATGCGCACCGCCGCACGGGCCGGTGCGCGGACGGCAAGGTCCGGCTCGAGCACGACGAGGACGGCATCACGATCGAGGTCGAGCTCGATCAGCTGCCGTTCTACGTCGAGCCCGATGCGCGCAGGATCCTGCCGCACCTGCCGATGATCGAGGACTTCGCGAGCATCCGCCTGGTCGTGCGCGGCCTCGACGCCGGGGCCTGGCAGGTGCGCAGCGGCGGCTTCCGCGCCGAGCGCGACGCCGCCGACTTCGCGGGCGGCATCGAACTGGGCACCTTGTGGGACCATCCGTCGGTGCGCGCCGCGCAGTCGCTGCGCCGCTTCGTCGACGCCAAGGCGCGCGCGTTCTTCCAGTGCTGGCGCGAGATCGCGCTCGATGGCACCGATGGCGCCTGGTTCGAGAACCGCGCGGCGCTGCGCATCGGCGCGCGCATGGCCGCGGCGCTCGACGGCCAGCGCGGGCCGTTGCAGTCGCGCGGTCGGCGGACGGTGCGCCTGCGCCTGTTCCCGCGCTCGGTCGCCGGCGACGTCGTGGCCGACTCCGACTTCATCCCGCGCTGGGCTCTCGCCGGGCCGCTGCCCGCGCCCTGGGCGCGCGACGCCCTGGACGGCGAAGCGGGCTGTTCGGTGCCGGGCGCGGCGCTGCCGGGCGCGTGGCAGTCGCGCGAGATCGATATCGCCACTCCGGGCGACAACCTCCAGGGCGTCTTCGGGCCGAACCAGCAGTGCTTCGCCTACGCCTGCGTCGAGATCGAATCGCCCGCGGCCCAGCGCGTCGAACTGCTGGTCGGTTCCGACGACGGCGTCGCGGCGTGGCTCAACGGCGATCGGGTGCTGGCGAAGCTCGACGCGATGCGCGGCGTCGCGCCCGACCAGGAACGCGTTCCGGTGCGTCTGAAGGCCGGCGCCAATCGGCTGCTGCTCAAGATCACGCAGCACGCGGGCAACTGGGGCTTCTGCGTCCGCTTCGCCGGGCTCAAGCGCGCGCTGCGGATCCGCGCGCCGCAGGTCTGAGCGAGCTCGACGCTCGACGCTCGAAGCTCGACGCTCGAAGCTCGACGCTCGAGGCTCGAGGCTCGATCGTCGATGCAGGACGGCTACTCGGGCACGATGTCGACGACCAGCGCTCGCGCCGGCGTGCCGGTCGCGTTCGTCCACCAGTGCACGACGCCGGTATGCTCGATCGCGAACGAGCCGACCCCGTGCACGATCGGCTGATCCGTGTCGTTGCGGCGTTCGACGACTTCGCCTTCGAGGACGTAGGCGATGCCCGGTCGCTGCTGGTGCTCGTGGACCGCGACCACGGCGCCGGGATCGAGATGGATGACGCGGGCGCGCAGGCGGCGGCCCTTCAGTTCGGGGAAATCCTGGGTCAGGTCGAGCGATGCGAGCGGCTCGATCTTGGCGATGCCCTTGCTCTCGCGGGGCCCGTCGAACGCCTGGGCGGCGTCCGCGGCGTGCTCGGTCTCCGGGACGACGGCGTGGTCCTCGTGCTCGTGCGCGCCCAGGCCCCGGACCAGGGCGAGCGCGATCAGCAGGGTGACGAGGTGACGCATGCATCGACTCCAGTACGGGTCTGACGGGTGCGCGGCCCGGCACGCCGCCGGGCCGCGCGTCATCATCGGCCAGCGGTCACTTCTTCTTGGAGACCGGGTGCGAGGTCGGCAGGGCGTTGACGATCGTCGTCGCCTCGGCCTTGGTCTCCGGGTGTCCCCAGCCGCTGGCGCTCTTCCCGTCCGCGATGTCGATCACCATGTTGTCGTCGCCGGTCGTGCTGATGCCGCCCGGGATGAAGTCGAGCGCGAGCGCCTTGCGCAGCTTCCAGGCGATGACGTGGTCGGCGACCGACGAATCGCCGGACAGGCCGATGCCGCCGACCAGCTTGCCCGCCGAGTTGTACAGCCCGAGGCCGCCGCCGAAGACGTTGACGCCGCCGACGCGCTTGCCGACCAGCGCGTCCTTGTCGGTGCCGAAGGTCTCGGCCTTGCCGTCGTACGCGGTCTTCGCGTCGACCGGGTTGGAGTGCTGCAGGCCGAACAGGCTGCCGCCGGGCTGGACCGCGCTGTAGAGGTTGGCGGTCGACAGCGCCAGGCCGGGCAGGCTGAAGGCGTTGGCGGTGTAGGCCTTCTGCGCCGAGATCACGCGGCTGCCGGGCCACTGGTCGCCGCGGTCGGTGCCGGACATCGCGACCACCTGGACGGTGCCGTCGCGGTCGACCAGCGTCGCCCACATCTGCAGGCCAAAGCCGCCGTTCTGCTCGGCCACGATGGTGCGCAGCGCGGCCTGCACGGTGGCGTGATCGGGAAGATCGCTGGCCTGCGCGCAGGCGATGACGGCGGTCGCGAGCATGGTCGCGGCGAAGCGGGACAGGACGGTCATGGATGGATTCCGGGGTGATGCCGCGGGTGCGGCGGTGGGCGAGTTGTGTCGCGCTGACCGTCGTCGGCAAGCGCGTGTCCGATCGGACAGCGTGGATGCTTGACGCGTTCGACACCGCGACAGCATGCGCGGTCGCACCTCCGGAGACATCGATGCGCAGCGCGTTCACCATCCTGGCATTCGCCGCCGCGAGCGCGCTGGCGCCGCTGTCCCTGCGCGCAGCCGATGCGGGCGCGGCCGCGGGAGCCGACATCGAGAAGGCCATCGCGGTGATGACCACGACCGGCGCCGAGCACGAGGCGTTGAAGCGGTGGATCGGCGAGTGGACCGTCGAGTCGACGATGTACATGGCGCCGGGAGCGCCGCCGATGATCTCGAAGGGCACGGCGACGTTCAGCGCCATGCTCGACGGCCGGTGGGTGCGGCAGGACTATCAGGGCGACATGATGGGCCAGGCCTTCATCGGCTTCGGCCTCAGCGGCTACGACACGCTGGAGAAGAAGTACGTCGCCACCTGGTGCGACAGCTTCTCCACCTCGATGGCGCACATGGTGGGCGAGAGCGACGACGGCGGGAAGACGATCACCTACCGCAACCGCGTGGAGCACTGCCCGATGACCGGTGGCCCGCTCGACATGCGCACCGTCGTGGCGCTCGAATCGGCCGACAAGCTGATCTGCACCAGCCACCACACGCCCGAAGGCGGCACCGAAGCGTTGGCGATGGAGCTGGTCTATACGCGCGTCGCGAAGTGATCGGGCGCCTGGTCGTGCGTCCTCGCTGCCGCGGCCTCGACGCCGTCAGCGCCCGGCGCGCGAGCGGCTGGCCTTCGTCGACGGCTGGCCGAGCACCTTCGGCAGGCCGTCGCGCAGCAGGGTGACGAGGCCGGCGTAGGTGTCCGGCTTGCGCCAGTAGGCGTCCGCCAGCTCCTCGCCGTCGTGCTGGTCGCGGCTGCTGGCCGAGGCGGTGAGCACGATCAGCGGGATGCGCTTGTGCAGGTCGCTCGTGCGCAGGCGCAGCATCAGCTCGCGGCCATCGGGACCCGGCATGCTCAGGTCGAGCAGGATCGCCGCCGGCTCGGCGGCCTTGGCGAACTCGCCCTCGCGATCGACGAAACGCAGCGCCTGGGCCTGCGACGACACCGATTGCAGCTCGGCCTCGACCCCGGATTCGGCCAGCGCCTCGCGCAGGATCTCGCGGTCGGCGAGGTTGTCATCGACATGGAGGATGGTGTGGGGCATGGCGCGCAGCCTGGGCTGAGCAGACGAAGCCGGAAGCGCCCAACCTGGAACCCATAACGACACGCGTGCGAGGGCGATCGAACGAGGCGGACAGCGCGGCGCGACCACGCGGCGCGTGCGCCTGCGACGGGGTCAGGACGCCTCGCGGGCGCGGCCGCGAGCGCAGAGCCCTACCGCGAGGCCTGGCACCCGGGACACCAGTACGTCGTGCGGCCGCCCACGGAGCCGCTCGCGAGGCGGGTGGCGCAGCGTGGGCAATCACCGCCGGCCTTGCGCGCCGGCAGCAGCCAGCCCTGCGGCAGCGCCGCCGGGTCGGCATCGTGCTCGATCGCGCGCGCGAGCACGGTGTGGAGGTTGCGATGCAGGACGATGCGTTCGCGCTCGTCGAGCGAGGCGACGCTGCGCTGCGGATGCAGGCCCGACTGGAAGAGGATCTCGTCGGCGTAGACGTTGCCGACCCCCGCGATCAGCGACTGGTCCATGAGCGCGGCCTTCAGCGCTCCGCGTCGCCGACCGAGCGCCGTCGTGAATTCTCCGCGCTCGACCGCCAGCGCGTCGGGCCCGAGGGCGTGCGCGGCGCGGTACGCCTGCGCGTCCTGAGCCAGGGACACCCGCCCGAACTGCCGTGGATCGATCACGGCCAGGTGGTGGTCGCCGGTGAGCAGGACGCTCAGCCGCGCCTTCGCCGGCGGCTCGCCGGCGCCGGCGACCAGCTCGCCGGTCAGGCCGAAGTGCATGCCGAGCACGCCGTCGCGGGCGATGCGCAGCAGCAGGTGCTTGCCGTGGCGATCGGTGCCGGTGAAGGCCTTGCCGATCAGCGCTCCGCGCAGCGACTTCAGTGACATCTCGTCGAGGATCCGCGTCGCCGCCGTCGCGCGCACCGCGACCACCGGCCGCTTGAGCGCGCCGCGCTCGGCGAGGCGACGGAAGACCTCGACCTCGGGCAGTTCGGGCATGGGCGGGAGCATCCCGGCGCCCGCTCGCCGCGGGAGCGCCGACAGCCTGGCCTTGTGCAGCCGAGGCGTGCGTGCGGCCGCGCGCCGCGCCGCGTCGGCAGAGCCTGCGTCAGGTGGCGGCGACCAGCCCGCGACGCTCGAGTGCCGCGCGATACGGGGTGGTGTCGAATCCCGGATAGCGATCGGCCATGCCGCGGATGAACGCCTCGGTCCACAGCGCCGCGCCCGGCGCCGGGAACCCGAGCATCTCCAGCTGGCGCGGCGTCGCCTCGGCGATGACGCGCCTGATCGCCGCGTCCTTGTGCCCTCCGCACCACTTGTAGGTGAACGGCCGCGCGCAGTCCCACGGCTGGTCCTGGCGGCAGTACATGATCCACATCGCCGCGCGCATGCCGGTCGGCGCGGTGAACGGCGTCACGGTGTGGCGCGTGGTGTGGGTCGAATAGAGGAACAGCGACCCGGCCGGCAGCACCATGTCGACCGCCTCGGAATCCGGCCTGCCCCACGGGAACAGCCGGGTCGGCGACATGCCCGGCAGCACGTCGCTGAGCAGCGTCACGAAGGTGATGTTGCCATGGTCCTCGGCGCGCACCGGACCGAGCGTGTTGTTGCCGTGGTCGACGTGGACGTGCTCCTGGTGGCCCTCGCCGGCGTAGCGCACGTTGATGTCGCAGTCGCTCAGGCGCACCGCCGGCGTGCCGATGATGCGCTCGGCGGCGGAGATGATCTCGGGATGCAGCGTCAGCCGGTTCATCGCCGAATGGTCCCATGGGAACAGCGCCTGCTCGCGATCCGGCCGCCGGCCGGCGGCGTAGTCCGCGAAGGTCGGCGCGAACAGCGCGTGGTAGCCCTCGCGCACGCGCTCCACCTCCTCGCGCGGCAGGAAGCCGGGCACCACGGCGAAGCCCTGGCGGCGATAGGTGGCGATGTGGGCGTCGCTGATGACGGGCATGGTCGTCTCGCTGGCGGGGTTCAGGTCGTGTCGCCGGGCAGCAGGGTGAACGGCAGGGGGACGACGGGCGGCGGCTCGCCGCCGGCGAGCTGCTCGCGCAGCGTCGCGAACGCGGCCTCGGCGAGCGCCTCGCTGGCGAAGCGCGCCGAGGTCAGGCCGAAGATCCGGCCGGTGTCGTCGCCATCGACGCCGGCCAGGCGCACGTCCTCCGGAGCGCGCAGGCCCAGGCGCTGCAGTCGGCGCAGCAGGACCAGCGCGGTGGTGTCGCCCGAGCAGAGGATGGCGCCGTCGCGTCCGCCGATGAACGCCCCCAGGTGCGCGTCGTCGAGCTCGTCCTCGTACGCCATCGAGACGCTGGTCACCGCGTGGTCGGCGATCCACGCCGCGCGTGCGCCGTCCCAGCGGTCCTGGTGCTGGAGATGGTCGCCACGGTAGCGGACGATCAGCAGGCGGCGCGCGCCGCGTGCGGCGAGATGCCGCGCGAGCAGCGCGCCGACGCCGGCGTTGTCGAGCGCGATCGCGTGCCCGCCGTACCCGCGGTAGCTGGGATGGTTCGGATCGAGCACCACGACCGGGCGGCGGCGCGCCAGCGCCCGCGCCTGTTCCGCCGGAACGTCGCCCCAGACGAACAGCCCGTCGGGGCGCAGGCCCGGGCGATCGTCGTCGGCGATGGCGCTGGCCGGGGCGATGGTCAGCGCGAGCCCTTCGCCCTGCGCCAGTTCAGCCAAGCGCCGGGCGGTGCGCGCGACGACCTGGCTGGCCAGGCTGTTGAGCGCGTCCGGCATGACCAGGCCGATCAGCTGGGGACGACCCCGACCGACGAGCTGACGCGCGGCCAGGTTCGGCCGGTAGTCGTGGATGCGCGCCGCCTCGCGGACGCGCTGGCGCGTCGCCGCCGCGACGCGGGGACTCTCGCGCAGCGCCAACGACACGGTCGAGGTGTCGAGGCCGAGCAGGCGGCCGAGCTGGGCGAGGGTCATCGTCGTCATTGATCAAACGTTTGTTGTTCGGACTGTCGTGGGCCTATTCGCTATTTCAAGCATTGGATGCGAAACGATGCAAACGATTGGATCACCCAGCGATGCGGCGTCTGCCGTCCTCGGGCGGCACGGCCCACGACCCCGGCGCATCGCTTGCATCGGCGCTGCACGGCGTGGTCGTCGATCGACCGCGGCGTAGACTCGCCTGACATGCCCGACCGCGACGCCGTGCTGCTCGACGACCTCCAGCGCCTGGCCTTCGCCTACTTCGTTCGCGAGGCCGATCCGGCGACCGGGCTGGTCGCCGACAACTCGCGCCGCGGCGCGCCGTGCTCGATCGCGGCGGTCGGCTTCGCCCTCACCGCCTATCCGATCGGCGTCGAGCGCGGCTGGATGACGCGCGGCGAGGCCTTGGGCCGCTGCCTGCGCGCGGCGCGCTTCTTCGCGCACGGCGCGCAGGGCGAGGGCCCGGAGGCGATCGGCAGCCGCGGCTTCTTCTACCACTTCCTGCGCATGGACACCCGCCGGCGGATGTGGGACTGCGAGGTCTCGACCATCGACACCGCGCTGCTGCTCGCCGGGCTGCTGTGCGCCGCGGCGTACTTCGCCGGCGATGGCGCCGAGGAGCGCGAGCTGCGCGAACTGGTCGACGCGATCCAGCGCCGCGTCGATTGGCGGCACGCGCTCGACCATCGTGGACGCGATGGCGACGCGCCGGCGCTCGCCCACGGCTGGACGCCCGAGCGCGGCATGATCCCGCACCGCTACACGGGCTGGACCGAGGCGCTGGTGATGTACGCGCTGGCGATCGGCTCGCCGACGCGCTCGGTGCCGGCGTCGAGCTGGCTCGCGGCCACGCGCGCGCATGCCTGGCTCGACCACGACGGGCTGGACCGCCTGCACGCGGCGCCGTTGTTCATCCACCAGTATTCGCACCTGTGGCTCGACCTCGAGGGCGTCGCCGACGGCTACCTGGCGTCGCGCGGCAGCGATTTCGCCGAGAACACCCGCCGCGCGACGCTGGCGCAGAGCCGCTACGCCGCGCGCAATCCGGAAGGATTCGTCGGCTACGACGCGTTCACCTGGGGCTTCACCGCCGGCGATGGCCCCGGCTATTTCGCCGGCATGCGCGCCGGCGAGCGCGTCCAGTTCGAGGGCTATTACGCGCGTGGCGCGCCGTTCGGCTTCGACGACGGCACGATCAACCCATGGGCGGTGGCGGCGTCGCTGCCGTTCGCGCCCGAGCTGTGCATGGCGACGCTCGAGTCGATGCTGCGTCGCCATCCGCAGCTGCTCGGCCGCTACGGGCTGGTCAGCGGCTTCAACCGCTCGTGCGGCGGCCACGGTTGGTTCTCGAACCGCTGGTTCGGGCTCGACAACGGGCCGATCGTCATCGCCATCGAGAACCTGCGCACCGGCATGCCGTGGACGCTGATGAAGTCGGTGCCCGCCATCGCGGCCGGACTGCGCGCGGCCGGGTGCCGCGGGGGCTGGCTGGAGGCGGAGCTGCTGCGCCGCGCCGGCTGATCGGCTGCGCCGCGCCGGCTCAGCGGCGGCCCCGGTCAGTGCACCTGCGCGAAGACGAACACCCCGTCCTGCATGCGCTTGAAGCGGAAATGGCCGACGACGTCGCCGCGGTCGTAGGTCAGCTCCGGAGCCAGCGCTCCGTCGCGCTCCGGCTCATAGCGGTAGGCGGTCGTGCGCCCATTCCACCACCGCAGCATCACGGGGATCGTGCAGTCGACGGGTGATGCGGAGAGGGCCATGGCGCGAGCCTAACGACCGGGAACCGACGAGGGCGTTCGCGTCGCCGAACATGTACGGCCGGGCCGACCTTGCCTGGATGACGGCTTCCGCCCCCACCGCCGTCGGTTAGACCTCGCCCACCGACTGGAGCCCCCATGCGACGCCTCGCCCTGATCCTCGCCGTGACCGTCATCGCCGCCGTGGCGCGCCTCGACGCCGCCACTGCGGACGTCGGCGCCGCGTCGCCCGAGCTGAGCAGCACCAAGTCGCTGAACACGCCCGATGGCGCGGCGATCACCATCGCCGGCCTGCGCGGCAAGGTCGTGCTCGTCGATTTCTGGGCGACCTGGTGCGGCCCGTGCGTCGCCGCCATCCCGCACATGCAGCAGCTGCACGACAAGTTCGCCAGCAAGGGCCTGGTCGTGGTCGGCCACACCGACGCCAGCAGCAAGGGCCTCGAGCAGTTCATCGCCGACAAGAAGATGACCTATCCGATCTCGATCGGCACCGAGATCGGCGGCTCGTGGGGCGTGACCGGCATCCCGCACGTCTTCGTCATCGATCCCGACGGCGTGATCGTCTGGCACGGGCATCCGGGCGGGCTTGACGAATCGGTCCTCGCCGAGCCGCTCAAGCGCGTGCGCCTGACGTCGGGCGGCGCGGCGGCGATCGCGATGCCGGTGTTCGAGACCCCGTCGAAGGCCAACCGCGTCGCCAAGGCGCAGGCGCAGGCCGCCGCCGGGAAGGTCGGCTCGGCGCTGACCACGCTCGCCAAGCTGGTCGAGGACGGCAAGGACGACGAGCGCGGCGAGGCCGTGCAGGCGACCGGCGCGCTCGACGAGTGGATCGGGGCGCAGCGCGCGACCATGGCCGAGAAGGTCGAGGCCGGCGACCTCTACGGCGCGCACGCCGTCGCCGAAGCCACCGACAAGGCGCTCTCCGGCAACGCCGCGAGCGAGGAGTTCGCGACGGTCGCCAAGACCTTCAAGGCCGACCCCGCCTGGAAGGTCGGCAAGGAGTTCGCCGCGCTGCAGGCCAAGCTCGGACAGCTCAAGGACCCCGCCAAGCGCGCCGCGGTCGACAAGTTCGTCGCCAAGAACCCCGACGGCTATTACGCCGAGGCGGCGCGCGCGCTGGTGAAGTGACGCCGCGGCGCGGCGGCGATCACGTCGCCTTCAGGGCGCGATCGAGCGCCGCCTTCGTCTGCGCGACCGCCGCCTCGACCGGCAGCGCGCGCAGCGCCGCGTTGAACGGCTCGATCGTCACCGGCCCGTCGTACTTCAGCGCGCGCAGCGCCGCGAAGAAGCCGGCGAGGTCGATGACGCCGGTCGCCGTCGGCAGCTCGCGCTGGTTGTCCTTCAGGTCGTCGATCGCGACGCCGGCCGGCGCGTCGTTGAGGTGGACGTAGACCACGTCCGCCGGATCGAGCTGGGCGATGTCGCGCGGCGAGGCCTGCGCCGTGTGCCAGTGCCACGAATCGAGCAGCAGGCCGACGTTCGGGCCGATCGCCGTCGCCAGCGCGCGCATGCCGTCCATGGTGTGGACGAAGGCGTGCGGCGTCGCAGCGCGCAGCGAGCGCGGGCCGATGAACTCGAGCCCGAGGCGCTGGCCGAAGCCGCCGAGGATCTGCGCCGCCGCGCGCAGGCGCGGCACCACCAGCGCCACGTGCTGGCGATAGGTCAGCGTCTGCGAGCACGGCATCACCCAGGTGGTGCAGCGCGTCACGCCCAGATCGGCGGCGATGCGGCACGCGCGGGTGAAGCCCTCCAGGCTGTCGGCGAAGTCGCGCTCGCTGTCGGCCTCGCGCCAGCGCACGCTCAGCCCGAAGCCGCCGAAGCGCAGCTTCGCGCCCTCGACCGCGGCGCGCGTCGCCGCCGCGCCGGCCTTGAGCGCCCAGTCGACGTTCAGGTCGACGCCGGCGAAGCCGTTGGCGCTGGCGAGCTCGATCTCGCGTTCATAGGCGACCGCATGGCCGATCGCGCCGCAGGACAGGTTGGCGAACATCGTGCGCTCTCCGCGTGGGTGGTCCGCATGCTGCAGCGGCGCTCGCGCGGTCCAAGCGTGTCAGGTGTTGCATCGCCAGATCGGCAGGCCGCGCGTGCGGCCAAAGGCTTACGCGACGCGTCAGACGCACGTGCTGACACCCGCCGCGGCGCGAGGCGAGTTGGGTTGTCGGCGGCGGAGGACCCGCGTACCTTCGCCACGGGACTCCCCGGACCTCGCCATGGACATCGTCATCGAATCCGACGGGCCGGGCGCCTCGGTCACCGAGGCCGACCTCTATCGCTCGCCCGATTTCTTCCGCGCCGAGTCCGATCGCGGCGTGGTGCTGGCGCTGACCGCCATCATCGAGCGCATGCTCGGCACGATGATGGGCGCGCTCGCCGGCGGCGCCAAGCCGCGCGTCCTCGCCGGCCTGGTGAGCGGCGCGGGGCCGCTGGCGACGCTGGCGGCGCGCGCCGACGTCCTGTCGGTCTTCGGCGTGCTCAACGAGCAGCTGCGCCGCGACATGCACCGCCTCGACGCGCTGCGCGCGCGCGTCGCCGCCGAGTGGGCGACGTTCGTCATCGACGACGTGGTCGAAGGCGAGGTCGTCGACCAGCTGTGGACGCGGCGCGCGTTCGCCGACTGGTGCCCGGATTTCGCGACCACCGGCCTGCGCCGCTTCTGGAACGCGCGAGACCGCTTCGAGTACTTCGTCGGCTGCGAGGTCGCGGTGATCAACCGGCTGCTCGCCGGCGATGTCGGCCGCTCGTGCCGGCGTCGCCGCCGCTGGCGCGCGACGCTGGGTCTCGACACCGGCATGTCGACGGCGGTCGACCGGACGATGACCGATTCCGAGGCCGGGCTCTTCGACCTGGTGCTCGGCGAGGCCGTGCGCATGGGCGTCGGTTTCAAGCCGAGCGCCGAGAGCGGATTCCCGCCGGGCGCGATCGTCAGCGCGAAGGTCGAGCGCGCGCGTCGCCAGGCGCTCGCTCCCGGCGCGTTCACCAAGCGCGACGAGGACGAATCGCGCGCGACGCTGCTGCTGATGCGCCCCGGCGCCGCGCGTCCCGACGGCGCCTGACGTCGGCGCGGCTCGGGCTCAGCGCGGCTCGACCGTGACCTCCGCCTCGGCGTCGATGCGGCGCGCCTTCAGCGCGACATCCCCGGCCCGCACCCCGGGCGCGAGGCGCAGCGTCGCATCGGCGCCGACCGCTACCTGCGAGACCTCCGCCGTCGCCGCCGGATCGCCGACGTTCCACCATTCGATGCGCCAGGCGCCGGGCAGCACGGGCGACAGGCTCACCGCATCGCGCTCGTCGGTCAGCGATGCCAGCGCGGCGGCGCGCGGCTCGGCGACGGCCACCGGGTCGTGCCAGTAGGCGTACGCGACATCCGCGGCGACGGCGGCATCCATGACCCAGCCCGGCCCCTCGACCGAAACGCGCGCGAAGCGGCGTCCGCGGCGATCCTCGCCCGCCACGAACCGCGCGAGCGGCGAGAAGGTCGCGATCAGATCCTGGCGCTCGAGATGGGTGTCCCACCACCACGGCAGCGGCGCGCCGCACGCGTCGCCCAGCCATCCCAGCCACAGCGCCTGGCGCATCAGGCGACCCTCGCCGTCGGCCTGATCGTCCTTCGCCTCCCAGCCGCGGCCGAATTCGCCGAGCAGCGCCGGCTTGCGGCCGCGCGCCAGCGCCGCCGCCTCATCGAGATGACCGCCGAGGTCGCCGCCGTAGCGATGCGGCTGGACGAGATCGATGTCCTCGACCGCCCACAGCTCGCGCAGGTTGCCGCTGTGCGCGACGCTGGCGGTGATGAGGTGGTCGTAGGGGTCGGCCCAGCGGACGTGCGCCGCCATCGCGCGGTGCCACTCGACGATGTGCCGCGGGTCGCCGGCGGGACAGAGGTCGGCCTCGTTGATGAGCTCCCACGCGAGCAGCGACGGCGAATGCGACCAGCGCGCGACGGCGTAGTCGAGGTAGCGGCGGAAGCGGTCGCGCGCGTCGCCGTTCGTCCAGAACTCGCGCGCGTCGGCGCACGGGCCGCCGTTGGCCTTGTTCCACGGGTTGCGCGCCCAGTCCCAGGTCAGCGCGCCGTGGAACTGCATGACCAGGACCACGCGGATGCCGTGCAGCTCGGCCTGCGCGAACATCGCGTCGATCGCGGCCGCGTTGGCGAAGTCGGGCGGATCGAAACGGCGGTCCTTGTCGAGCGGGTGGTTCCACGGGCAGATCCACACCCGCGCGGTGTCGGCGCCGGCCTCGGCCAGCGCCGCGAAGTACGGCGCGTAGTCGCCGGCCCAGGCGACGTTCATGCCGATCGGATAGACGAAGTTCCCGTCCTCGTCGCTCAGCCAGCGCGGATCGGCGGCGTCGATGCCGACCATGCCGCGACCGCGATCGGCGGGATCGCAGACGAACGACTCCGGCGGCGTGGCGATCGAGCCGATGCCGTCGCCGACCAGCAGCTGCCAGCGCCACTCGCCGGCCTGGCGCGGCACGAAGCGCGCGTCGTAGGTCCAGGTCGCCCCGCCGTGCTCGCTGGTCACGCCGGTGGCGAAGCCGCGTACCTCCAGCCGCTGCCCGTCGGGCGCGCGCAGGCGCAGGCGCACGTCGTTGGCGTGCGCGAACGAACGATCGCCGGCGATGGTCGGCGTCGCCGGGCGCGCCAGCTCGATCTCGACCGCGAAGCGGCGGCGCAGCCCGACCCGGTCGGGAGCCGTCGCGACGCGGACGATGGTCGGCGTCACGCGTCGCCGCACCGGACCGATGGCGAGCGCCCGCAGGTGGTCGAGCGCGAGCGACGCCGGGCCCGTGCCGTGCCAGTGGATGACCAGGCGCTCGACCTGGGCGCGCTCCTTCAGCCACTGCTCCCAGGCGCCGCTGGTGAGCGCGCCCTTGGTCAGATCGAAGGCGAGGTCCCGGTTCATGCCCGGCTCGAGCGCGATGCGCGCGAACTCGAACTGCGTCCCCTGGCGGCTGCGCAGCGCCAGCTGGAGCTCGCCGGCGCCGGCGCCGAGATGCGCGTCGATCAGCACGCGGCGCACGCGGCTGAAGTCGTCGTCGACCTCCTTGCGCAGGATGAGCTTGCCGCGGCCGTTGTCGGCGACCTCGGCACCCAGGGCCAACGCGCCGTGCGTCGCGTGCGCGTCGTCGGCGCGCAGCGCGGCGTGGTTGGCGGCCGCGTCGATCGACCACAGCGCGTCGTCCTCGAAGTCCTCGAGCAGCAGCACGCGCTCGCTGGTGTCGACCGGCGGCGCGGTCGGTGGAGCGGACCGGGCGCACCCGGCGAGGATGAGGATCACGGCGGCGGCGCCGCATCGCGGGATCATGACCCCGACGCTAGGCGCCGCCGCCGTCGCTGTCCATGTCGACGACTCAGGCGTACGTGGCCAACGTCCGCTCGACCTCGTCGAGGAAGGGCGTCGGTCCGCAGCCGCGTCGCGCGCGGTCGATGAGGTCATTCAGGTCCCCGACGTGATCGGCCAGCCAGGCGGCGAGCGCGCTGCGCGCCAGCGGGGCGACCCGCGGCAGGGTGTCGGCGCAGCTGCGCCAGGCGGTGATCAGGGGGAGGTCGTCGGGCCGGTAGTCGGCGCCCGTGGCGCGGTCGGCGCGCAGCGTGGCGAGGGCGATGGCGACCAGCTCGTGATCGCGGTCGCGGGCGGAGGGGGCGGGTGTCATGTGCGTGGTTCCGGCAAGGGATGGCGGCGGGCGGCGGCGGCGATGTGGGCGGCGGCGAGACCGGCGATCGATACGGGCTTCATGGAATTTCCTTCTGGTCGGGGTGACGACGGGACATCGGGCAGGGGCCAAAACGAAAGCGGGGCGGCCTTCGGAGGAAGGCCGCCCCGCTGAGGGGAGAACAGGCTGCTTCCTCGTCCTAGCTGGACGCGGCCGATACGGCCTTGGTGGCCGTGGCGCTGGCAGCAATAGCGAGGGAGGCGAACATGCGGCTGGCGATCCTGTCGCATGGCGATGGTGGCGCAAGTCCGCCGACGACACCTTGGACAACCCGGCTGCCAGTGGACGTGGCGCCCCGCGTCCCTCTCATTCGGGGCGAGGAGTCGCTCCATGAGTCTGACTGACAAGCAGGCGGCCGCGAAGCTGCTGCACGATCTCTTGACCGGTCCGGGCAACCCGGCCCAGCTCGGTCTCGCCGAGATGGCCGAGAAGCTGGGCGTGCGCATGACCGAGCAGCGCGGCGTTCGCATCAAGGCCGCGCTCGAGAAGGTGGCGACGCCGTTCGTCGAGCGCCTGAAGAAGATCATGCCGAAGGAAGGCGAAGCCGCCGCCGGCGACGCCGAGTAGAGGGACCTGCCGTTCCAGCGCGGCGTCGGCACGGCGGTGACGCCGGCGTCGCCGCGCTCGGTCCTCGCGCTGCGCGCGTGTCCACACGCCGCTGCTGCGAGTGGTCTGCGCGGACGTTCAAGCCTGGCGCTCGAGCCCGCGGAGCCCCGTCATCGCTGCTAACCTGTGCGTCGCGCCGCATCGGCGCCCACACCACAGGAGCGGCTCATGTCCAAATCAGTGTTCTGCATCTCGACCTCCCACGCCCAGGCCGAGAGCATCGTCAACCAGCTCAAGGTCGCCGGCTTCAGCAGCAATGACATCTCGGTGCTGTTCCCCGACAAGCGCGGGACGAAGGACTTCGCCCACGAGCACAGCACCAAGGCGCCCGAAGGGGCGGCGGCCGGCGCCGGCACCGGCGGCGTGGTCGGCGGGACGTTCGGCTGGCTGGCCGGCATCGGCATGCTCGCGATCCCCGGCGTCGGACCGCTGATCGCGGCTGGTCCGATCCTCGCGGCGCTCAGCGGCGCGGCGGTCGGCGCGGCGGTCGGCGGCCTGACCGGCGCGCTGATCGGCCTCGGCATCCCGGAATACGAAGCCAAGCGCTACGAAGGCAAGATCACCGAGGGCGGCATCCTGATCTCCGTCCACACCGACGGCCGCGACCGCGCCAGCAAGGTGAAGGAGATCTTCGGCGTGGCCGGCGCGCACGACATCGGCGTCGCCGCCGAAGCCGACGTCCCGAGCAAGAAGTGACGGGCGGCACCATGCAGCGCATCACCACCGTCGCCGCCGCCCTCGCCATCCTGATCGCCGCCGGGTGCGGCGATCAGGCGTCGTCCCCGTCGACCACGACGTCGACGCCACCGACCGCCGCCGCCGAGGGCAAGGCACCCGACAACACCGCCGTCAACAAGCGCGATCAGAACGACGGCGCGCTGACGCCGATCAACCAGGCGGAGAACAGCGCCGACATCGCCACCACCGCGGGCATCCGCAAGGCCGTGGTCGGCGACGACGCGCTCTCGCAGACGGCGAAGAACGTCAAGATCATCACCAACGGCGGCAAGGTCACCCTGCGCGGACCGGTGAAGAGCACCGACGAGAAGACCAAGATCAAGGCGACGGCGGAGAAGATCGCCGGCGCCGGCAACGTCGACGATCAGCTCGAGGTCGCGCGCTGAACGCGCTTCACTGCGCGCCGCGCGCCTGGTCGGCCTGTGCCGCCAGGCGCGCGGCGCCGCTGTCCTCGGGCAGCGCCAGCCAGATCAGGCGGCGGCCCCATTGCCGCGCGACCTGGTGGTCGCGGTGGCGCAGGTCGAGGTGGACGACACCCTGCTTGGCGTTCTTGCGCATGTCGCCGCCGGTGTCGTCGACCTCGGCGTAGCCGTAGCCCGGGATCTCGAGCGGGTACTTCTTCGGCAGGATGCCGAAGTCGGCGACCGCGTAGCCGAACGGATATTCGGAGACCTTGCGGTTGATCGCCGTCAGCCCGTCGGCGCTGCCCGCGCAGCAGATCTCGCACGCGCAGTAGCCGGTCGTCAGGACCTGGACCCAGCGTTTGCCGGGCGGCGGCGGCGTCATCGGCTTGGCCATCGCCGGCACCTTGCCGCCGGCGGTGAAGGTCAGCACCTCGATGATGCGGTAGCGCTCGTTCGCGCCGACCGCGGCGACGCCGAAGATGAAGCCGGCGAGCAGGCCGGCGACCAGGGCGGTGCCCGGTTCCTCCCGACCCCAGAACAGCGAGAGCAGTCGGCGCATGGCGCGATGGTGCGGCTGGCGGCCCGCCAGTGCCAGCGCGGATCGCGCGGCATCAGGCGAGGCGCGCGAGCCGGATCACGCGGCCGCGCGGGGTCCATTCGGCGACGATCAGGTCGCCGCCGGGATCCGCCCACACCGCGTGCGGCGCGACGAAGCGTCCGTCCCGCCACGTCGCCGCGTCGAGGTCGGGCCATCCCGGGCGGTCCCACGCGTGCGGGTCGTCGCCGATCCGCGCCAGCGGCGCGCCCTCCGCCGACAGGATGTGCACGCACGAGTAGAGGTCGGGCACGATCAGCTCGCCGCCGGGTCCCTCCACGACGCTGCAGGGATAGCGGACACCGTGGATGAAGCGCCGATGCTCGCCGGCGAGCGAGAACACCTGCAGGCGGTTGCGCCGGCGGTCGGCGACCACCAGCTCGCCGCCGATGACGCGCAGGCCGTGCGGCTGCTCGAGCCGGCCCGGATCCTCCCACATCCGGCAGCGGCTGAAACCGCGCTCGACGGCGCCGCCGAAGCTGTCGAGGTACGCGCCGTCGGCGGCGAAGCGGTGGATCCAGTGCTTCCCGTAGCCGTCCGCGACGAAGATCGTGCCGTCATCGGCGACCGCGGCCTCGGTCGGCTGGTACTCGTCGGCATTCGCGTAGAGGTCGCCGAGGCGTGGCACCGGCAGGCGCATCAGCTCCACGCCGTCGAGCGTGCGCTTGCTGACGATCGCGCGGCGGTGGTCGGTCAGCCACAGCGCGTCGCCGTCGCCCTCGGCGACGATCGTCAGGCCGTGCGCGCCGGCGGCGAACTCCGACCCCCACGAGCCGAGGTAGCGCCCGTCGGCGTCGACGATGATGATCGCGTCGCGCGACTGGTTGAAGACGACGCAGCGCCCATCGCGCGCCCGGACGATGCCGTGCGTGTGGCCGAGGGCGATGCCGGGCGGCAGCTTCAGCCAGCCGCCATCCCAGGCGTAGCGGTAGCGCCCGTCGCCGACGATGGTCGTCACGTCGACGCCAGGCGATGCTCGATGCGGCCGCCGCCCGGCTTAGCCAGGCACTCGTCCCACAGCCCGCACCAGCGCTCGTACGAGGTCATCGCCGACGCGGGGTCGCGGCGCGAGCGCACGACGACGTCGGGCTGCCACGGCCGGCCGTTGTGGTCGCCGGTGCGCTGGAAGCGCAGATCGAGGCTCCACCGGCAGCGCTGCGAACGGTTCGGCGTCGAGTGGTGCGGACAGTGGCGGTGCATGAACACCACGTCGCCGCCGCGCACCGGCAGCTTGCGCGGCGCGATGCGCGGCAGCCGGTCGGCGCGGATGGTCGTGCCGTAGCCGGCGACGCGGTCGTGGGGCAGGTGGCCGAGCCGATGCGCGCCCGGCAGCACCTGGAGGCAGCCCATCTCCTCGGTCGCCTCGGTCAGCGGCAACCAGACCGTGACGATCTCGGAGGCGTCGGCCTCCGCGAGCGTGACGCCCGAATCCTGGTGCCACGGCACGCTGAAGTATCCCTTCACGTCGTCCGCCGTCTGCGCCTGCGGCGGCTTGGCGCGGATGTGCGCGATCGGATTGCAGCTGATCTCGGGGCCGATCAGCCGCTCGAGCGCGTCGAGCAGGCGCGGCGTCGAGAAGAAGCGGAACATCTCGCGCCCGCGCAGCGGCTCGACGTCGAAGCCGTCCTGGATGCGGGGCGTCTGCGCCATCAGCAGGCCGAAGCGCGTCGCGAACGGCGCGTCGCGGTGCATCTCGCGCAGCGCGCCCTCGGCGTGCAGCGCGACCGCGCGCCGGTCGATCGCGGCGGCCAGCTCGTCGCGCACCGGCGCCAGGTCGGCATCGGCGAGCAGCCCGCGCGCGACGAGGACGCCATCGGCGGCGAAGGTCGCGGCCTCGGCATCGGTCAGGGGTCTCGGAGGATCGATCGCGCTGGCGCTGGTCATGATCGCATCGTGTCCCTCGACCGCCGGCGTCGTTGGACGGGAGAAACCTGCGCTTGGAGAATACGAGCATCGCGGATCGGGGGCCCGCGTCGCTCATCGCGAAGCCGGCGATCGGCGCCTGGTGTCGACGCCCGTCGCCGCCACCGGCGCGCCTGGTCGGTGCGTCGGACGTCGCCTGACGCCCATGCATGCGGCGGCGCCCGCGGCACGCATCCGATCCCCCCGTCGCTGCGATTCCTGGCCAGGAGCCGCTGCCGTCGCTCACGCTGGATCCATGGCGGGCTTGACTCAAACGAACGACCGTTTAAATCAAACGGACGTATGAATTCTCCCGACCCGGCCAGAGGCGACACCCGCGAGCGCATCCTGGATGCAGCCGAAACGCTGTTCGCCGAACACGGCTTCGAGGCCACCTCGATGCGCGCGGTGACCTCGGTCGCGCAGGTCAACCTGGCCGCGGTGAACTACCACTTCGGCTCGAAGGACGGCCTGGTGCAGGCGGTCTTCGAGCGCCGCGTCGGCCCGCTCAACGCCGAGCGCCTGGCGCTGCTCGATCGCGCCCAGGCCGAGGCCGCTCCCGCGCCGGCGCCGGTCGACGTGGTCGTCGCGGCGCTCGTCACGCCGCTGATCAGGGTCGGCCGCGAGTGCGAACCGTTCCTGCGCTTCTTCAACCGCTGCCAGATCGAGCCGATCGAAGCCCTGGGCACGGTGTTCACCACCCAGTTCAAGGCGGTGTCGACGCGTTTCCTCGCCGCGCTCCAGGCCGCGCTGCCGCACCTCGACGCCGACGACGTGGTCTGGCGCGCGAGCTTCGCGTTCGGCGCGGTGGCGCACGCGCTGGCGTCGCACCAGCGCACCCGGCTGATCTCGGGCGGGCGCATCGACGGCGGCGATCTCGATCAGCTCCTGCCGCGCCTCATCCAGTTCATCGTCGCCGGGATGCGCGCGCCGCGTGGAGGTCCGGCATGAGGCGCGCCCTGCCGATCCTGCTGCTCGCGCTCGCCGGCTGCGGGCCGGGAGGCGCCCCGCGCGCGCCGCAGCCGACCGCGCCGGCCGCGTGGACGTCGACCGCGCAGGCCGGCGCGGTCGACGATGGCTGGATCGCGTCGCTCGGCGACGAGGCGCTGCCGGCGCTGGTCGACGAGGCGCTCGCCGCCAACCGCGATCTGGCGCAGGCGACCGCGCGGCTCGATGCGGCGCTGGCGCGCGCCGTCATCGCCGGCGCCGAGCTCGCGCCGGCGCTCTCCGGAACCGCGCAGGCGGAACGGTCGCGGCGCAACCTCGGCACCGGCTTCGGCAGCATCTTCGGCGGGGACGACGACGAGCCGCTGGTCAGCTACGGCACGACCTACGGTGTCGGCCTGCAGATCAGCTGGGAGCTGGACGTCTGGGGCCGCCTGCGCCGCGGGCGCGAGGCGGCGACGCACGACGCCGAGGCCGCGCTCGCCGACCTCGCCGCGGCGCGGCTCTCGATCGCGGGGCAGCTCGCGAAGGCGTGGTTCGCCGCCGGTGCGGCGCAGCGCCAGGCGGCGCTGCAGTCCACGCTGGTCGACGAGCTGAAGGCGGCGCGCCAGATCGCCGACGAGCGCTACCGCGCCGGCCTGATCGACGCCGAGCGGGTGCGCGAGCTGTCCACCGCCCAGGCGCGCGCCAACGACGTGCTCTCGCGCAGCCGCCGCCGCGCCGGCGAGGCGGCGCGTCAGGTCGAGCTGCTGCTCGGCCGCGTGCCCGGCTCCGGCCTCGCCGCGACCGCGCTGCCGGAGCCGCTGGCGCCGATCGCCGCCGGCATCCCGGCCGAGGCGATCGCGCGGCGGCCCGACGTGCACGCCGCCGAGCGCCGCATGCGCGCCGCCGACCGGCGCGTCGCCGCGGCGCGCGCGAACCTCTACCCGCGCCTGTCGCTGACCGCCTCGGGCGGCACCTCCAGCTCGGATCTCGCCGAGCTGCTCGACGGCGACTTCCGCATCTGGTCGATCGGCGGCAACCTGCTGCAGCCGATCTGGCAGGGCGGCGCGCTGCGCGCCAACGTCGTGCTCAGCGACGCCGAGTCGCGCGTCGCCTACGAGGGCTTCGCCATCGCGACGCTGCGCGCGCTCGCCGAGATCGAGGACGCGCTCGCCGCCCAGGTCCACCTCGCCGAGCGCGCCGCGGCGCAGGACGCCGTGCTCGGCGAGGCCGCGGAGCTCTCGCGTTCGGCGGACGAGCGCTTCGCCGGCGGCAGCGGCGACGCGCTCGCCGCGCTCAGCGCCCGCCGCGGCGCGCTCGAGGCCGAGAGCGAGGCGGTCGCCGCGCGCCTGGATCGCGTCATCGGCCGCATCGACCTGCATCTGGCGCTCGCGGGCGAACCGCTGGCGTCCAAGGAGAAGCCGTGATCGCCAAGATCGTCGCGCCGTTCGTCGTCGTCGCCGTCGCGCTCGGCATCGCCGTCGCGCTGGTGATGCTCAAGCCGCAGGCCCAGCCGCTGCCCGCCGAGGATCGTCGTCCGCTGGTCCACGTCGCCAGCCTCGCCGCCGAGCCGATCACGCTGTCGGTGCAGGGCTTCGGGGCGACGCGTGCGCGCCATGCCCATGACCTCGCGGCCGAGGTCGGCGGCCGCTGCGTCTGGGTGTCGCCGGCGCTCGAGACCGGTGGCCGCTTCACGGCCGGCGAGGTGCTGGTGCGGCTCGACCGGCGGGATCACGAGCTGGCGCTGGCGCGCGCCGAGGTCGACGCCGCCAACGCCCGCCTCGCCGTCGCGCAGGAGGAGGCGAACGCCGAGCAGGCGACGCGCGAATGGCAGCGCCTCGGCCAGGGGGAGGCGACGGCGCTGGTCCGGCGCGAGCCGCAGCTGGCGGCGGCCCGCGCGCGCGTCGCCGGCGCCGCCGCGCAGGTGGAGCAGGCGCGGCTCGACCTCGCGCGCACCGAGGTCGCCGCGGCGATCGACGGCCGCGTGCGTGAACGGCTGGTCGAACCGGGGCAGCTGGTCGCCCGCGGCGCGGCGCTGGCGCGGGTGCACGGCGACGACGCCGTCGAGGTCGCGCTGGCGGTCCCCGACGACGATCTCGCCGCCCTGGGCATCGCCGCAGACTTCGACGAGGCGCTCGCCGGCGGCCCCGGGCCGGCGGCCGAGCTCAGCGCGCTGTTCGCCGGCGCGCCGCGCTCCTGGAACGGCCGCGTCGTGCGCGCCGCCGGCGCGGTCGACGACCGGACGCAGACCGTCGCGCTGATCGTGCGCGTCGACCGGCCCTTCGCCGCCGATCCGCCGCTGGTGCCCGGCCTGTTCGTGCGCGTCGCGATCACCGGCCGGTCGCTGCCGGAGGCGCTGGCGATCCCGCGCCACCTCCTGCACGACGACGGCACGGTCGTCACCGTCGACCGCGCCGGCGTGGCGCGCCGGCGCGCGGTCGAGGTGCTGCGCCGCGAACGCGAGCGCGTGATCTGCGCGCCGACGATCCCGGGCGACGAGCGGCTGTGCCTGACGGTCAGCGACGGCCTGACCGACGGCACCGCGGTGCGCGTCGCCGAGGACGCCGGCCTCGCGGTCGAAGGCGCGCCATGAAGGGCATCATCGCCTGGTTCGCGGACAACGCCGTCGCGTCCATGCTGCTGACCATCCTGGTGGTCGCCGGCGGCTGGTTCTCGCTCGGCCGGCAGACCGTCGAGGTCTTCCCCGAGCTGAGCGTGGACATCGTCGCGATCGCCGTGCCGTATCCCGGAGCGTCGCCCGAGGAGGTCGAGCGCGGCGTCCTGATCAAGATCGAGGAGAAGGTCCACGACATCGAAGGCATCAAGCGCCTGTACGCGACGGCGCGCGAAGGCATGGGCTCGGTCGCCGTGCACGTGCGCTCGGGCTACGACGTGCGCAAGGTGCTCGACGAGGTCAAGACCCGCGTCGACGCGATCGACACCTTCCCGGAGGAGGCCGAGCAGCCGACGATCGAGGAGACCATCCACCGCAGCGAGCTGATCAACGTCGCGGTCTCCGGCGATGTCGGCGAGCGCGCGCTGAAGGAGGCGGGCGAGCGCGTCCGCGACGAGATCGCCAACCTGCCCGGCGTGTCGCAGGTCGAGCTGCACGCGGCGCGGCCGGACGAGGTCGCCATCGAGGTCTCCGAGGCGGCGCTGCGCCGTCACGGCCTGACCTTCGACCAGGTGGCGCTGGCGGTGCGCCAGGGCTCGCTCGACGTGCCGGCCGGCGACATCACCACGAGCGCCGGCGACGTGCTGCTGCGCACGCGCGGCCAGGCCTACCGCGGCGACGACTTCGCCGTGCTGCCGCTGATCACGCGCGCCGACGGCGTGCGCGTGACGGTCGGCGATGTCGCGCACGTGCGCGACGCCTTCGCCGAGGTCGACGAGGCGGCGCGCTTCGACGGCCAGCCGTCGGTGGTGGTGAAGGTCTACCGCGTCGGCGACCAGAACGCGCTGACGCTGGCGGCGACGGTGCGCGACTACGTCGCGCGCGCCAGGGACGGCATGCCGGCCGGCGTCACGCTGACGGTCTGGAACGACTTCTCGACCTTCCTGCGCGGGCGCATCGACCTGCTGGTCAACAACGCGGTGCAGGGCTTCTTCCTGGTCTTCCTCGTGCTCGCGCTGTTCCTGCGCTTCAAGCTCGCCTTCTGGGTCTCGGTCGGCATCCCTGTGTCGTTCTTCGGCTGCCTGATGCTGATGCCGTCGCTCGACGTGACGATCAACATGATCTCGCTGTTCTCGTTCATCCTGGTGCTCGGCATCGTCGTCGACGACGCGATCGTCATCGGCGAGAACGTGCACACCTGGCAGGCGCGCGGCCTGCCGCCGGGCGAGGCGGCGAAGAAGGGCACGCTCGAGGTCGCCCTGCCGGTGACGGTCGCCGTGCTCACCGCGGTGATCGCCTTCATGCCGATGATGTTCATCGAAGGCTTCATGGGGAAGATCTTCCGCGTCATCCCGATCATCTGCGTGACGACCCTGCTGTTCTCGCTGATCGAGACCCAGCTCGCGCTGCCGGCGCACCTGTCGCATCCGTCGTTCACCGGCTCGCTCCTGCAGCGCCTCGGCTTCGGCCCGGCGATCGCGTGGTGCACGCAGCGCTGGGGCCGCGTGCAGGACGGCATGAACGGCGGGCTGCAGCGCTTCGTCGCCACCGTCTACCAGCCGCTGCTCGAGCGCTGCCTGGCGTGGCGCTACACCACGCTGGCGGCGTTCACCGCGCTGGTGGTGGTGACCGGCGGCATGGTCGCCAGCGGCATCGTCGGCTGGAGCTTCTTCCCGGAGGTGGAAGGCGACCACATCATCGTCAGCTACTCGCTGCCGCCCGGCGCGTCGAAGCAGCAGTCCGAGTCGCTCGCGCGGCGCATCGAGGCCGCGGCGCTGAAGGTCCAGGACGAGACCGGCGGCCCCGGCGCCGCCGTGTCGCACCTGCTGGTCACGATCGGCTCGCAGCCGATGCGCGGCCAGCGCGACCGCGGCGCCGGCGGCAGCGGCGCCAACATCGGCGAGCTGGTCATGGCGCTGCGCCCGACCCAGGAGCGCGCGGTCACCACGCGCGAGGTCGAGCAGCGCTGGCGCACGCTCACCGGGCCGGTGCCGGAGGCGCGCGAGCTGACCTTCAGCTCGGCCGTCGCCAGCGCCGGCGAGGCGATCAACATCCAGCTCTCCGGCCACGACATGCCCGTGCTGGTCGCCGCCGCCAACGCGATCAAGGCGCGCCTGGCGACCATCGCCGGCGTGCACTCGATCACCGACACCCACGCCAGCGGCAAGCGCGAGCTGGTGCTCGGGCTCAAGCCGGAGGCGGAAGCGCTCGGCCTGCGCGAGGCCGACCTCGCGCGCCAGGTGCGCCAGGCGTTCTACGGCGAGGAGGCGCAGCGCGTGCAGCGCGGCCGCGACGAGGTCAAGGTGATGGTGCGCTATCCCGAGGCCGAGCGCCGCGCGCTGGGCGATCTCGACCAGATGCGCATCCGCGTCGATGGTCAGTCGCTGCCGCTGTCCGAGGTCGCCGAGGTCGTCGCCGGCGAGGGCTACACGCTGATCTCGCGCGCCGAGCGCGAGCGCATCGTCAACGTCAAGGCGGGCGTCGATCCGGCGCTGGCGCGGACCAGCGAGATCAACGCGGCGCTGCAGAGGACCGCGCTGCCCGAGATCCTGCGCGGGTTCCCCGGCGTCTCCTTCGACATGGAGGGCGAGGCGCGCGAGCAGCAGGAATCGATGATGCCGCTGCTGATCGGCTTCGCCGGCTCGCTGGTGCTGATCTACGTGGTGATCGCGGTCTCGTTCCGCTCGTACATCCTGCCGCTGGTGATCATGGGCGCGATCCCGTTCGGCGTGATCGGGGCGGTGCTCGGGCACGCGGTGATGGGGCTCGACCTGACGATCCTGTCGATCTGCGGCGTCGTCGCGCTGTCCGGCGTGGTCGTCAACGACTCGATCGTCCTGGTCGACTTCGTCAACGCGGCGCGCGCCGCGGGCGTGCCGCTGGCGCAGGCGATACGCCAGGCGGGAGCGCGCAGGTTCCGGCCGATCCTGCTGACCTCGGCGACGACGTTCATCGGCCTGGTGCCGGTGATCCTCGCCGGACGGCAGGAGGTGCAGGCGCAGTTCCTGGTGCCGATGGCGGTGTCGCTCGGCTTCGGCGGCGTGTTCTCGACGGTGATCTCGCTGATCCTCGTGCCGACGAGCTATCTGGTGCTCGACGATCTGCGCCGGCTGTGCGGCGTGGCGAGCGAGGATCGGGACGCCGCGGCGCCGGCGACGGTCTGAGCGCTCGAAGCTCGAAGGTCGAAGCTCGCAGCCCGAAGTCCGAGCCCGAAGCGCGTCCATGCCGACCACCGCCCGTCTTGCGACGCGCGGCCGCGTCCTACGTTGCGGCATCGGAGAACCCATGGCCCGTTCGCTGCTCTTCGCCCGCCTCGCCGCCGCGCTCGCGACCCATCGCCGGTCGCACCTCAGCGGCGCGCCCATCGCGGACCTGCTCGCGAGCCAGCGGATGCAGGGCGCGCTGACGCGTCGGCGCCTGCTCGCGGGCGTGGCGGGCGCGGCGGCGGTGGCGGCGCTGCCGGGCTGCGGTGGCGCGCGCGGCCGAGCGGAGCGCGTCGGTGGCGATCGTCGGCGGCGGCATCGCCGGCCTGCACTGCGCGCACCGGCTCGCCAAGCTCGGCGTGCGCGCCGACCTCTACGACGCGGGCAAGCGCCTCGGCGGGCGCATCATCAGCGATCGCCGCACGTTCGCGCCGCTGCCGTGCGAGCTCGGCGGCGAGCTCATCGACACCGGGCACGAGACCATGCACCGCCTGGCCGCCGAGCTCGACATCCGCCTGCACGACTACGCCGAGGACACCGGACTCGACGGCATGGTCGGGTACGTGGGCGGGAGGAAGCTCGGCCGCGAGGAGATGGTCCTCGGCCTGGCGCCGATCGCCGCCGCGGTCGACGAGGCACTGGCGACGCTGAAGGATCCCGAGGCCGGCGTGACCCATGCCGACCCCAACGGCGGCGAGGCGCTCGACAAGCTCTCGCTGCGCCAGTGGCTCGACCAGATCGGCGCTCAGGGACCGATGCGCACCGTCGTCGAGGTCGCCTACACCATCGAGTTCGGCCTCGAGCCCGACGAGTGCAACGTCCTCAACCTGCTGATGATGATCGACAGCGAGGCCGAGAACCTGGCGCTGTTCGGCGAATCGGACGAGCGCTTCCATGCCGCCGACGGCAACGACGTGTTCACCAGCCGCCTCGCCGCCGGCCTCGATGGCGCGCAGGTGCGCCTCGACCACGCGCTGGAGCGCATCGCCGCGCGCGCCGACGGGACGCACCGCCTGTCGTTCGCGAACGGCCGCGAGGCCGACTACGAGCACGTCGTCATGGCGATCCCGTTCTCGATCCTGCGCGGCCTCGACGTGCAGGTCGAGCTGCCCGTCGCCAAGCTGCGCGCGATCGCCCAGATCGGCTACGGCGCCAACACCAAGCTGATGGTCGGGTTCACGAACCGACTGTGGCGCGCCGCCGGCTCGGACGGCCAGGTGTTCACCGACCTGCCGTTCCAGAACACCTGGGACACCAGCCGCATGCAGCCCGGCGACGCCGGCATCGTCACCAACTTCACCGGCGGGCAGCACGCGCGCGACATCGCCGCGGGCAGCGCCGACAGCCAGGCGAAGGCCTTCCTCGCGGACTTCGAACGCGTCTTCCCCGGCGCGCGCGCGGCGGCGACCGGCGCGAGCGTGCGCATGGCCTGGCACGAGCAGCCGTGGGTGCGCGGCAGCTACTCGTCGTACAAGCCCGGTCAGTACACCGCCTTCGCCGGATCCGAAGGGGAGCGCGTCGGCAACCTGCACTTCTGCGGCGAGCACACCTGCCTCGACGCCCAGGGCTACATGGAGGGCGGGGCGCTGTCGGGCGAGTGGGCCAGCGACGAGGTCGCCGAGGATCTCGGCCTGAGGAAGGCGGCGTTCCGCGGCGGCCTGCGCCGCGACCGCCGGCTGGCGCGGCGCCGCGAGGCCCTCCAGCCCGCGCGGGCGTGAGACCAGGTACCCTCCCCCGGCTTTACTCCGACCCGCGCCTGGCGACCGTCGCGCGATGCCCGCGAGCGACGCATGAAACCGGGATTCGCGCGCACGCTGAGCGCGGCGTTCAACGCCCGGCCGTGGGGCCTGCTGGTGCCGCCGAACTGGATCATGCTCGGCGCCTTCGGCCTGCTCGGCGTGGTCAACCCGGGGTTCTGGCTGGTCGGCCTCGGCCTGGAGATCGGCTACCTCTACGCGCTGGCGTCGAGCGAGCGCTTCCGCGCCACGCTCGACGGCGCGACCGTCGACAACGAGCTCGAGTGGGCGGCGAAGCGCGCGCGGCTGCTCGGGCAGATCGAGCCCGAGGATCGCGCCGCGCACGAATCCTTCGTCGCCCGCTGCCGCGAGATCGTCGCGCACCAGGCGGCCAGCGACGGCTCTGCGGCCGACGAGCAGGCCAAGGGCCTGGCGCGCCTGGCCTGGGTGCAGCTGCGCCTGCTGGCCGCGCGCACCGCGATCCGCCGCGTCGTCCGCGACGCCGACGCGCGCGGGCTCGATCGCCGCATCACCGAGCTGGAGCGCAGCCGCGACGCGGCCGCCAGCGACGAGCTCAAGCGCAGCCTCGAGGGCCAGATCGAGATCGTGCGCGACCGCGCCGCCCGCCAGCGCGAGGCCGGCGACAAGCTCGCCTACCTGGACGCCGAGCTCGAGCGCCTGCGCCAGCAGGTCGAGCTGATCCGCGAGCAGGCGCTGCTGGCGCACGACGCCGGCGGCGTGTCGCGCACCATCGACGCGCTCGGCGACACGCTCGGCGAATCGAGCCGCTGGATCGCGGAGCAGCGCCAGCTGCTCGGCGAGGTCGACGATCTGCTGTCCGAGCCGCCGTCGCCGAGCGCCCTGATCGGCGCCCCCAAACGTCGCGTCCCCCAGGCCGAGGAGCCGTCATGAATCCCATCCGTCATCCGCGTCACGGCGGCGCCGCCGGCGCCATCGTCACCATCCTCCTGGTCCTCGGCCTCGTCGCGCTGGGCGCGTGGGTGGTCATGAAGGGCGATGCCGCACCGACGGATGGCGGAACCGCGCCATCGACGGCGGCTGGCGCGGGGGGCGGCACCACCGAATCGGGGGAAGCGCCGGACGCGACCGCCCTGGTGGAGGTGAAGGCCGGCATCCCGCAGCTCGCCCCGGCGCTGGCGTATGAGCCCAAGGGCGACGTCATCGAGGTCGACATCAGCGAATACGCCGGCTATGCCGGCCTGATCGTCGCCAACGGCGGCATGGCGCCGAATCCCGAGTCGTTCTTCGCCAAGGAGTACGGCTTCCAGGTCAAGCTGTCGCTCAGCGAGACCGAGAACTGGTCCGAGCTGAACAACGGCCGCTTCGCCGCCGCCGCGACCACCGCCGACGTCCTCGCCGTGCTCGGCAGGCAGTTCCAGGCCGTCGTGCCCGCGCAGATCGCGTTCTCGCGCGGCGCCGACGGCGTCGTCGTGCAGAGCGCGATCCGCAACGTCAACGAGCTCAAGGGCAAGGTGCTGGCGTGCGCGCAGCACAACGAGAGCGAGTTCTTCATCCGCTACCTCGCGCAGGAGGCCGGTCTGAAGGTCGTCATGCTCGACGCGCTCGGCATCGCGCCGAAGCCGGACGAGGTCGGCCTGGTGTTCTGCGCCGACGCCTTCGCGGCGGGCGACCTGTTCGCGTCGGAGCTGGAGCGGCCGCAGCCGCGCCTGGCCGGTTGCGTGACCTGGGCGCCGAAGACCGACGAGGTCGTCGAGGCGTCGGGAGGTCGCGCGCGCATCCTGACCACGAACAAGAACCTGCTGATCATCGCCGACGTGCTGGTGGTGAACAAAGGCTTCGCCGCGGCGCAGCCGAAGAAGGTCCAGGGGCTGGTCCACGGACTGCTGCACGGCAACCGCCTGGTCCGCACCGACCCCAAACCCTGGCTCAAGCTGATCGCGACCTCGCTGTCGGTGCCCGGCGGCGAGGCGTGGAGCGAAGCCGACGCCGCCGACGAGCTTACGCGCGTGCACCTCTCGAACCTGCCCGAGAACCTCGCCTTCTTCTCCGGCACGATCGACTCCGCCGGCAGCTTCGGCGGCATCTACCAGTCGTCGGTGCTGGCCTACGGGCCGGGCATCATCACCGACCCGATCGATGCCGAGCGCTTCATCGACTACACCGCCCTCAAGGCGCTGGACGCGGCCGGCCACTTCAAAGGGGAGAAGCTCGCCATCGCGCCGATCAAGAGCAGCACCGCCAGCGCGATCGAGGGCTCGCAGCTGCTGTCGAAGGACATCCGCTTCCTCTTCCAGCCGAACTCGGCGGTGCTCGACATGAGCGACGCGAGGAACCTCGAGTGGCTCAAGAGCATCCGCTCGTTCCTCCAGGTCAGCCCCGGCTCGATGGTGCTGCTGCGCGGTCACGTCGATGACACCCAGCGCGGCGACTTCCAGGCCCAGGGCGGCGACCAGCTGGTGCGCTCGATGGCGCTCAAGGCGATGGAGCTGTCGAAGCAGCGCGCCGCGGCGGTGCGCGCGCAGCTGGTCAACGAGCTCAAGGTCGACCCGGCTCGCCTCGAGATGGTCGGCCGCGGCTGGGAGGAGCCGCTCGGCGGCCAGCCGGAGCTCAATCGCCGCGTCGAGGTGCAGTGGTTCACCCTGGAATGAACGCCCGGCGGCGACCGCGGTCCGAAGATTAGTTAACGATCGTTTGCAATCGGCCGTCCGCCGCCATAACCGGCGCCGGAGGCCCCCATGAGCGATCTCGTCAGCGCACCCGCTCCGCGCGTCGGCGACCGGCCGGCCACCGCGCCCTGCTATCACGGGGGCGCGTTCTTCGACGCCATCGGCAGCGACTTCCGCGACCTGTCGCGGCGGCATGCGGTGGTCGCCGCCGATGTGCTCGACGCGTGGTTCGATCCGTCGCCGGTGGTCAGCGCCGCGCTGACCGAGGCGCTGCCGTGGCTGCTGCGCACCTCGCCGCCCACGCAGGCCGAGGGGCTGGTCGCGACCATCGCCGGGGCGCGCGGCCTCGATCCCGACGCGATCGCCGTCGGCGCGGGATCGTCCGACCTCATCTTCCGCTGCTTCCAGGCCTGGCTGACGCCGCGCTCGCGCGTGCTGCTGCCCGATCCCAGCTACGGCGAATACGCGCACGTGCTGACCCACGTCGTCGGCTGCCGCGTCACGCGCTTCCCGCTCAGCCGCGCCGAGGGCTGGCGCATCGACCCGGGCGCGCTCGCCGCCGCCGCGTCGGGGCACGATCTGGCGATCGTGGTCAATCCGAACAACCCGACCGGGCGCCACCTGCCGCGCCGCGAGCTGGCGGCGGCGGTCGCGGCGGCTCCGCGGACGCGCTTCTGGATCGACGAGGCGTACATCGGCTATGTCGGCGACGACGAGTCGCTCGAACGCCTGGCGGCGACGCGCGACAACCTCGTCGTGTGCAAGTCGCTGTCGAAGGCGTACGCGCTCAGCGGCGCGCGGGCCGCGTACCTGACGGCGGATCGGGCGCTGGTCGCGCGCGTGCGCGCGCTGACCCCGCCGTGGGCGGTCGGCCTGCCGAGCCAGGTCGCCGCCTGCGCGGCGCTGAGCGATCCCAGCTACTACCGGACCGCGTGGCAGCGCACGCACCGCCTGCGCCGCGCGCTGGTCACCGCGCTGCGCCATGTCGACGGCCTGGGCGTCGAGGGCAGCGACATCAACCTGGTGCTCGTACGTCTCGCGCCGTGGCTGCCGGACGCGGCGACGATCGTCGGGCGCATCCGCGCGCGCGACGTCTTCGTCCGCGATCTCGCCAACCTCTCGCCGGCGTTCGGCGACCGGACCCTGCGCATCGCGGTCAAGGACGCGCACGGCAACGCGCGCGTGGTCGCGGCGCTGGCGGCCGCCCTCGATCGATGACGGCCGCCGCTGCGCTCGGCGATTCCGGTGTGGCGCGCGGGCGACGCGCGGACCGTCAATGCGTGGAGATACCCGTGGGCGGCGCCGGCACGCCCCCTACCCTGCCCGGCGAGGTCTCCAGCCATGCCGATCCACGCCGCCGCGACGCGCCCGCTCGCCCTGCTCGCCGTCACCATCGCCGTCCTCGCCGCGGCGGCGAAGGACGTGCCGCTGGTGGTCGCGCCGTCGGCCAACAAGGGCAAGCTCGACGCCTACCACGTCCAGACCGGCATCCCCGGCGCGAGCTACAACGTCAACGCGAAGTTCTACGACGCGGAGCGGCCGGCCGGCCTGCACGTCTACTTCGGCTCCGAAGGCGCGAAGGAGAAGGACGAGACCTGGCGCGAGTTCGAGGAGCCGGCGCTCAAGCGCCACAACCTCGTCGGCATCAATCTCGCCTTCAAGGACGGCGACTACCGCCAGGACACCTCGGGCAAGATCAAGGCGGCGCGCATCGCCTGCGCCCAGGTCATCGCCGACTATCCGCGCATCATCCCCGGGCGCGGCATCCTCGCCGCCTTCTCGCAGGGCGGAGTGGCGGTCGCGCAGTGGGTGGCGGCGGGGAAGGAACCGAGCCCGGCGTTCCCGTTCAGCCACGTCTCGCTGTATTCCACCGAATTCCGCGGCACGCCGCCGGAAGGCGGCGGCCTGAGCTGGTTCATCGGCCTGGGCATCAAGGAGTGGGAGCACGGCGAGCAGATGACCGCGAGCCAGTACGCGCGCGACCTGATGCAGCAGCTCCTGCTGCAGGCGGCGAAGAAGAACGGCTGCCAGGACGTCTACCTCTCGCTGTGGGACAAGGGCCATGAGCTGAAGATCGCGGAGGTCGCGGCGTCGAGCGAGGTCTTCGCGCGCAGCGAGATCGCCCTCGCGCCGTTCGTGCATCCGGCGGATTTCGCCGACGGCCCGGCGGCGAAGTGGGTCGCGGCGGCCAACGCGCATGCCTTCGGCGCGGCGCTCAACGGCCTCGACAAGCTGATCGACGAGCCGAAGACCGCCGAGTCCGATCGCGTCCGGCTGATGGATCTGCGCGGCCGCATCGCCGGCCGGATCGAGGACCTGGCGGGCCTGGTCGAAAGCCTGCGCGAGAGCGATCCGATGCTGGCCGCGTATTATGCGCGCCTGGGATCGGCGCAGCTCGGCAAGCACGAGAAGGCGGCGCAGTTCACCGCCGTGCTCTCGGCGCTCGCGAAGGACGACCTCTACGTCAAGGCGGCGCGGGCCCACGAGGCCTTCGTCACCGCCTTCGCGTCGTTCATGCCGCCCAAGCCGATCCTGGCGCCGGCGCAGAAGGATCTCGCCGCGCAGATCTCGGCAGCCGGCCCGGAGAACGCCGCGACGATGCGCATGGCGCGCGCGTTCTGCGCGCTGCCGGCGCGCTGAGTCCGCCTCGAAGCTCGAAGCTCGAAGCTCGAAGCTCGAAGCTCGAAGCTCTGCTCGAAGCTCAGAGCTTGAATGCCGTCTTCACCGCGCGCATGCGTCCTTCGCCCTCGGCGGCCGCGGCCGCCGCGTCGCCGCCGAGCAGCGCCGGCGGCGGCGGGGCCACCAGCTCGGCGCGCAGCCGCACCGGTTCGCCGCCGCGCAGCAGGGTGAGCTCGACGCCATCGCCGGGGCGGTGGATGGCGACCAGCAGCTGCAGGTGCTGGGGCGAACGCACCGCGACGCCGTCGACGGCGAGGACCAGGTCGCCGGGCTGCATGCCGGCCTCGGCGGCGGGGGTGTCGTGGTCGACGCGCTCGACGTGGCTGCCCCGCGCGTGGTCGAGGCTGCGCGCCTGCACCTCCTCGCGTGTCGGCGCGCGCACCGTGACGCCGAGGCGGACGCGGTCGATCTTGCCCTCGGCGATCAGGCGCTCGCCGATCGCCATGGCGAGGTTCGACGAGATCGCGAAGCCGATGCCGATGTTGGTGCCGCGCGGGCTGAAGATCGCGGTGTTGATGCCCACCAGCCGCCCGTGGGCGTCGACCAGCGCTCCACCCGAGCAGCCGAGGTTGATCGGGGCGTCGGTCTGGACGTAGTCCTCGAGATCGGCCGAGCCCATGCCGCGGCCGGTCGCGCTGACGATGCCCAGGCTGACCGTCGGGCCGATGCCGAAGGGATTGCCGAGCGCCAGCACGACATCACCGATCGCCAGGCGATCGCTGTCGCTGGCCTCGATGGTCGGCAGCGAGCGGTTGAGCTCGACCTTGAGGA
>DASPLE010000156.1:0-45059 GCA_035627695.1 Planctomycetota bacterium | reverse complement strand
GGCCTCGGCGCGGGCGGCGGCGGCAACGCGCTGATCGATCTCGCGGGTCTGCGCGCGAGCTACGCCGGCTACGAGGACCAGCTCGACGCCGCCGAGGATCTCGCGCACCGCCTGCGCTTCGTCCCGGGCGGCGATCCGCCGCCCCTGCACATGCCGTCGCGCCCCGGCGAGGATTCGCACGCGGTGCTCGCCGAGGCCGCGCGCGCCGGCATCCGCTGGCGCTACGGCGACGCGCCGGGCCGCGAAGTCCTGGACCGCCTCGCGCGCGAGCTCGACGTCATCCGCGCCAAGGACTTCGCCGGCTACATCCTGACGGTGTGGGAGCTGGCGCGCGGGCGACGCACCTGCGGGCGCGGCTCGGCCGCGTCGAGCATCGTGGTCTACGCGCTCGGCCTGACCAACGTCGACCCGGTGCGCTACCACCTGCTGTTCGAGCGCTTCCTCGCGCCCGAGCGCACCGACCCGCCGGACATCGACATCGATTTCCCGTGGGACGAGCGCGACCAGATCTTCGCCACCGCGTTCGCGCGCTACGGCCGCGAGCGCACGGCGATGGTCGCGACCCACCAGTGCATGCACCGCTGGGCGGCGCTGCGCGAGGCCGGCCGCGCCTTCGGCCAGGGCGACGGCGCGATCTCGGCGGTGCGCCAGAAGATCCACGAGGCCCAGGCGTACGGCGGGCGCGCGCAGCTGGTCGAGCCGTGGCCGGCGATCGTCGCCGCGGCCGACGCCATCGCCGGAGCGCCGCGCCATCTCGGCCTGCACTGCGGCGGGCTGGTCGTCACCGACCGCCCGGTGCGCGAGCTGGTGCCGGTGCATCCCGCGGCCAAGGCGATCGACGGCGTCCACGTCCCGACCATCGCCTGGGAGAAGGACGGCGCCGAGGCCATGGGTTTCGTCAAGATCGACATCCTCGGCAACCGCAGCCTGGCGGTGGTGCGCGACTGCCTCGCCGACCTGATCGAGGACGGCGTGACCATCGACGAGGTGAAGTGGGATCCGGTGCACGATCCGTCGACGCGCCGGATCATCGCCAGCGGCGGCACGATGGGCTGCTTCTACATCGAGAGCCCGGCGATGCGCCAGCTCCAGGCCAAGGTCGGCAGCGGCGACTTCGACCGCCTGGTCGTGCACAGCAGCATCATCCGCCCGGCCGCCGGGCCGTTCATCGCGACCTACGTCGAGCGCTACCACGCGTGGCGGAAGAACGGGAACAGGGTCCCCGAGGACCAGCGCCGCGAGTGGTTCCCGCATCCCGCGCTCGAGAAGCTGCTCAGCGAGAGCTTCGGCGTGCTGTCGTACCAGGAGGACGTGATGCTCGCGTCGCAGGAGCTGGCCGGCTTCGCGTCGAAGGACGCCAACCGCCTACGCAAGGCGCTCGGCCGCTCGGACACCGCGCAGCGCCTGCAGGAGCTGGCGTCGGCGTTCGTGCGCGGCTGCCGCGAGCGCGGCGTCGGCGACGACGTCATCGAGAAGGTCTGGTCGATGATCTCGTCCTTCGCCGGCTACTCGTTCACCAAGGCGCACTCGGCGAGCTACGCGGTGGTCTCGTTCCAGTGCGCGTGGCTCAAGGCGCACCACCCCGCCTGCTTCATGGCGCGCGTCATCGCCAACGAGGGCGGCTACTACCACGCCGCCGCGTACATCGAGGAGGCGCGCCGCCTGGGCGTCGAGGTGCGCGCGCCGTGCGTCCTGGCCTCGACCTGGAAGACCCGACGCGAAGGCCCCGGCGCATTGCGCGTCGGCTTCCAGCTGGTGAAGGGCATCGGCGGCGACACCGCCGCGCGGATCGAGCGCGAGCGCGCGTGCCGTCCGTTCGCGGGCATCCGCGACTTCCACGTCCGCTGCGCCATCGCGGCCGACGATCTCATGGCGCTCTGCCTGTCCGGCGCGCTCGACGCGCTGGCTCCGGACCTGAACGCGGCGCAGCGCCGCTGGCTGTGCGGCGTCGCGGTGCGCGACGGCCACCGCGACCTGCGCGGCGGTCAGCAGGCGATCGGCTTCGACGAGGCGCTGGCCGATCCGCCGGCGCTGCCGCTGAAGGACCTCACCGAGATGGATCGCCGCTGGCGCCAGCACGGCGTGCTCGGCTTCCTGCCCGACGCGCACCTGCTGGCGCTGTGGCGGCTGCCCTTCCGCCGCTGGCGCTGCGCCGACATCGTCGCCGCGAACAAGGGCAAGCGCCTGGAGATCGTCGGCATCAACCTCACGCGCAAGCCGGTGGTCGCGACCTATCTCGTCGACAGTGCCGGACGGCCGCTGCCCGCGCCGAAGCACGTGCCGATGGCGTTCGTCACCATCGAGGACGAAGGGGGCCTCGCGGAGACGGTGTGGTTCCCCGAGGCGTACGGGCGGTTCGGCCCGGTGCTCGAGCGCTTCGCGCCGCTGAAGCTCGTCGGCGTGGTCCTGGTCGAGTTCGGCTCGGCGACGCTGTCGGTCGAAGCGGCGTACGTGCTGGGCGGGGACGGCTCGGATGGCGCAGCTCACGACCCGTCAGCGTGAGGAGCGCCGCGTTTTCGCTTCGGCGAACGCGCGTGCCGCGGGTTCCATTGCGCGCGGCGGAGCGCGACGTCCACTCGCGGCATGGTCAGACGCGTGCTCGTCGTCGATGACAGCCCCGCCGAGCTGGAGCTCCTCGAACTGGCGTTCGGCGAGCACGCCGTGCCACCGGATTTCCATGCCGCCGCGAGCGGACCCGAGGCGATGCGCGTCCTCGCCAGCCTCGAGGCCGCCGGCCTGCTGCCGGAGCTGATCCTCATCGATCTGAACATGCCCGGCGACGGATCCTGGCCGCTGCTCGCCGAGCTGCACGCGGGACGGCATGCCGGCATCCGGCGCGTCGTCATGTCGTCGGTCGGCCCGGCCGCGGCGCTCGAGAAGCGCCTGCGCGAGGTCGGCATCCGCACCTGCCTGATCAAACCGACCGGATTCCCGGCCTACACCCGGTTCATCGAATCGCTGATGACGGGCATCGCGATCGCGTGCGGGCTGGTCGCGACCATGCGCGCCTCGCTGCTCGGTCCCCGCGCGCGTCGCGCCGCGGCATCGGCGGCCTGAGGATCGGACGCCGCGGGCTCGGGCGATCAGCTGCGCGCCGCCTCGCCACGCCCGGTCGCGGCGCGTCCGATCGCCTCGCGGCAGCGCGCGATCGAGCGGTCCCAGTCGCGCGCGCGATCGATGTACTCGATGGCGTACCAGCCCGCGTAGCCCGCGGGCGTGCAGGCGCGCACGCGGCGCGCGAGCGCGGCGACCTGCGCCTCATCGTCGACGCCCTGCTCGACCGCGCCGGCGGCGCAGCCCCGCACCTGGATGTGGGCGGCGCGCGGGATCAGGTCGCCGAAGGCGTCGGGCTCGATGCCCTGGCCGACCCAGTGCGAGAAGTCGACGCACAGCCGCAGGTCCAGCTCCGCCGCCAGCCCGCGCGCGCGGGCCGGATCCTGCGTCGCCGTGCCGAGGTGGGTCTCGACGGACAGCTCCAGGCCGTGCGCGGTGGCGATCGCGCGCAGCGCGGCATGGCGCTCGCGCGATGCCACCGGCTGGCCATCGAACAGGAAGATGCCGATGCCGGACGCGCCGAGCTCGCGCAGCAGCGCGCACGCGGCGGCGAACTGCGCGCTCTCGCGCGCCAGGGGCGCGTCGTGGGCGATCTCGAAGCCAGCGCCGACGCAGCGCAGCTCCGGGAACCGCGCCGCCGCGGCGCGCACCATCGCGCGGTGGTCGGGATCGTCCAGCAGCCGCGCCGGATCGACGTGGCCCTGCCAGACCCCGTCGCCGCGCATCGGCAGCTCCCAAGCGGTGAAGCCGAGCCGCGCGACGTGCTCGAGGGCGTCGACGAGCGGCCGGTGGGTGAGGTGCAGCGTCGAGCAGGCGATGCGTGGCATCGCGCCAGTCTCCGCGGCGCGCCGGCGCCGTCCTAGCGTTGGCTGATGTCGATGACGCTCAGCAAGCGCTCCGTCCGCGATCCGCCGGCTCGGCATTGCCCGACCGCGTCGAGGCCAGTCGTCGGTGCGGAACGGCGACGCCGGCAGGCCGGATCTGATGGTTCAGGTTGCAGCCCTCCGGGTTGTCCGCACCCGCGCGTAGACCACACCGGCACGCCTCCCAGGAGCCTCGCATGCGTCGTCGCAATCGGCGGCGCGGACGCCGCCGAGACGGCCCGGGCTGCCGTTGGCAGGTCGGAGCCGTGCGCCGGCGCTGCGGTCCGCCGAGGCCGGGGACTTCGCGCGATCGACAGCCCAGAACGCGGGATCGCGCATCTTCCGCGGAAGAGGGTCGGCGAACAGTTTGTCTCGTGACGCGACGGACCTATGAGTCTGCGTCGGATAGTCGCTGCACCGCTGGGGATGATCCCGCTGTCACGTGTCGTCCACCCGGGGACATCGCGCAAGGAGGCCATGTGAGCGGAGACCCGATCGCCAGCGGTTCACGTCGACAGCTGGAGGCGCAGCTCTGCGCCGCCCTCGACACGCACAGCTATGGCACGGCCGTCCGCGTCCTCTGCGCGCTCGAGCCCCTGGTGACCGACGAGGAGCGCGCGGACTTCCTCGCCTATCGACGTCGGATGCGGATGGCGTGGTTCGTCCAGCTCGGAGCGGGCGCCGCCGTGATGGTGCCGTAGCGCGCGTCACGTGACGCCGCGCGCCGCGCGCTTCAGCGTGCCCGGATCGGCCCACGCATCGGCACGGCGCGCTGCCAGAGCCGCCGCAGCGGCCTGAAGCGCGGACGGCGCATAGCGGAGTGCCAACCGCTGCGGATGCGCACGCGGATCTCCCATCGAGGAACGATGTCTTCGCGTCGCAGTCGCTTCACGTGTGGGCTCCGAGGAGGTGCGGAGTTGTGCGAGACCCTTCGTGAACATCAACGCGTATTGCCTGCGGACGAAGGCGCGACCTATCGCGAATTCAATACACGAACGGCCATCCTTCATCTGGTTGAATCAGGCGGCACCGATGCACTGCTTTCCGCCGTGCTCGTGCTCGCGTTCGACGCGCCTTTCTCCGCTGATCGTCGCGAGGAGGAGGGACGCGGCGAATCGACGATGGGCGTCTCGTCGTCACCCGAGTCGTGTGTGCGCGCTCCTCGCTGCGCGTCATCAGCCGTCGCGACGCGCATCGGCCGGGCGCGATGACCGAGCGCCCGCCACCAACTCGGCGAATTGATGTTCGAAGCTGCATCGCGACGCCGCTACGTCGTCGACGGACTCGAGCGCGACGGAGCCAAGCGCTCGGACAACGCTCGAACGGACGCCGCCACGAGCGGCGATCGGCGATGATCGACGCCTAGTTTTCCGCCGAACTTCACAGGATCCGGTGACGTGGCGAAGCTGCCGCGGCAAGCGCTTGCGATCGTCGTCGAGGTGCACATGAGTGTGCCCCCCATGAACAAAACCACGAATTGCATCCTGGTCATCCACGACGATCCGTTGACCGCGAATCAGCTGCGCCGCGCGTTCCGCGACGCGTTGCCATCGGCGCAGGTGATCGTCGCATCGTGCGGCGCCGACGCGGCGCACCTCATGGATCGCGGCAGCTTCGATCTCATCGTCCTCGATCTGGTCCTGCGCAAGGAGACCGGCTACGACCTCATGCCGGAACTGATCGCGCGCGCGCCGCGGACGCCGATCGTGATGCTGTCGACGCATGACAACGAGGTGACGCGTCATCTGTGCCGCGAACGCGGCGCGTGCGCCTTCGAGGGAACGCCCACGACCGCCGAAGGATTCGCCGAGCTCGCGCTCAGGCTCCGCGAGTACATCGCTCATGGTCCGATCAGCTTGTGGCGCGCGGTCAACTGAACGGCTCGTGCGCCGTCGCCAGCCCGCGCGGCGATCAGGCATGATCGGTGCCGCGGCGTCGCCGCGACTCCGCGGCGCGCTCGCGCGGCGCGAGGATCAGCCGCTTGCCCGCGGACCGCTCCATGGGGTACAATCGCGACCCCGCAGGAGATGGACCGATGGAGCCCAGCAGCAGGAACGGACCCGCGGTCAGCCCGATCACCGTGACGTATCGGCGTGCGCGCGACGCGCAGGCGCGCGATGGCGAGCCGCTCGACGCGACGCTGACCGAAGCCGTGGAACGGATCCTCCGGCGCAAGCTCCTCGGCGGCGACGCTCCGATGAGCGCGGACGACTGACCGGCGGACGACGCCACCAAAGCAAAGACCCCGGCTTCCGCCGGGGTCCTGCATTGGAGGCGCCACCCGGAATCGAACCGGGATATACGGATTTGCAATCCGCTGCGTAGCCATTCCGCCATGGCGCCGCGTGCCGCGCTCGCGCGCGGAGCGACGATCAGGCCTTGGGCTTGGTCTTGGCGTCGGCGGCGGTCTTCGCCGCGGCCTGCGAGGCGAGCACCGACGCGCGCAGCGGCTTGACCGCGAAGCCCTTCTTGATGGCGCGCGCGCTGATCCACACGCTCTTGACCTCGCCGTCGACCAGGAGGCGCAGCTTCTTGAGGTTCGGCTTCACCATGCGCTTGGTGCGGCCCTTGATCTTGTTGCCCACGCCGCCGTCCTTGCGCCGGCCCTTCTCGGAACGCGTCCAGCCCGACGAGGTCTTCTTGCCAGTGAAATAACAGACGTGCGACATGACAGCTCCGTGCGTGAGGCGGAACACGGTAGGGAGGTCGCGGCGGGCGCAAGTGCCTACTCGGCGCCCATGGCCGCTAAAACGGCCCGCCGGAACGGCTTACGGCGCCGGAACCGATGGCTCCGCGGGCTGCGGCAGGATCAGCATCGCGTCGCCATAACTGAAGAAGCGGTAGCGCTCGGCGATCGCGGCGGCGTACAGGGCGAGCAGCCGATCGACGCCGGTCAGGCAGCTGACCAGCATCAGCAGGGTCGAGCGCGGCAGATGGAAGTTGGTCAGCAGGGCGTCGACCACGCGCAGGCGCTCGGGCGGGTGCAGGTAGAGGCGGGTCCAGCCCGCCCAGGCGGCCAGGCCGCCGGGCTGCCGGGCCGCGGACTCGAGCGTGCGGACCACGGTCGTGCCGACCGCGACGACCCGCCCGCCGCGCGCGCGGCAGCGGGCGATGGCGGCGACGGTCTCGGCCGGGCACTCGCCGCGCTCGGCGTGGATCGGGTGGTCTTCGATGCGCTCGCTCTGGACCGGCTTGAAGGTGCCGGGGCCGATGGCGAGGTCGACGCGCGCCAGCTCGACGCCCTGCGCGACCAGGCGGTCGATGAGCGCCGTGGTCAGGTGCAGCGCCGCCGTCGGCGCGGCGACCGAGCCCGGCCGGTCGGCGAACACCGTCTGATACCGCTCGCGGTCGCCGGCCTCGTCGGCGCGGCGGATGTACGGCGGCAGGGGGACGTGGCCGTGCCGCTCGGCCAGGGCCAGCACCGCGACGCCGCGGGGGAAGTCGAGGACGCGGTCGGCGTCGTCGCAGGCGCTGACCGTCGCGACGCTGTCGGCGATGGCGATGCACGTGCCGACCCTCACCCGTCCGCGCACGAAGGCGCGCCAGCGTTCGCCGCCGTCGGGGGCGTCGCCCTCGCGCTGGACCAGCAGGACCTCGACCTCGCCGCCGGTGTCCTTGCGCCCGTCGAGGCGCGCCGGGAAGACGCGCGTGCGGTTGACGACCAGCAGATCGCCGGCGCGCAGGAAGCGCCCGAGGTCGGCGACGCACGCGTGCTCGGGCGGCGCCGCGCCGACGCAGACCATCAGGCGCGCCGCGTCGCGCGGCTCGACCGGGTGCTGGGCGATGAGCTCGGGCGGAAGGTCGTAGTCGAAGTCGGCGGTGTCCACGCGCCGTCAGCCCATCGTCGCGAGCATCGCCGGGTGGTAGCCCGCATCGGCGGCCAGCGCCTCGCCGAAGCGGCGCTTCGCGTCGAGCTCGTCGCCGCGCGCGCGGGCGGCGATGCCGCGGTAGAAGGCGACCTCGGCGCGCTGGCGGCGGCTCAGGCGCGGGTCGGCGCTGGCCTTCTCGAGCAGGCTCTCGCCGTGGCGCGGATCGTCGCCGTTGCGGAACGCCATCATGGTGAAGAACTGCCCGAGCTGCAGCAGCGCCGGCCCGTAGCCCGGATCGATGCGCAGCGCCGCGTCGAGCGCGGCGCGCGCCGCGTCGAAGCAGTCGCCCTTCTCGAGCACCGACTCGACGCCGCGGCTGGCGGCGATGAGCGTCGCGGCGAGCGTCGTCAGCAGCTCGGGCGATCCGGGATGCGCGGCGCACGCGGCCTCGGCCAGGCTGACCGCGCCGGCGACGTCGCCGCCCTCCGTGACCTGGGCGATGGCCTCGCGCCACGCCGCCGCGTCGCCGCGCGGCGCGCGCGTGAGCGCGGCGGCATCGCGCGGGATCGCGCTCGGCTTGACGTGCTGCCAGCCCGGCTGGCCGAGATCGGCGAGCCCGGCCCAGGCGCGCAGGATGGCGTAGCGCGGAGTGCCCCAGACCACCGGGATGCGCGTCAGCCACGCCGGCATCTCGTCCTCCATGACGCGCATGGTCTCGGCGAGATCGCGTCCGGCGGCGCGGTGCTTCGCCACCTCGTCGAGGAAGTAGCGGCAGATGCGTTCGAGCAGCTGCATCTCGGCGTCGCGCGCCACCGGGCCGTGGCCGGGCAGGATCGCCTCGGGCTTGAAGGCGCGCAGCTGATCGAGCGCCGCCAGCCAGCCGGCGTCCTCGAGGCCCTCGCGCTGGCTCGGTTGGCCGAAGATCGGGAAGCTGCCGGTCATCACCGTGTCGCCGGCGACCGCGACGCGCTCGGCGGCGCACCAGGCGATGGTCGGATCGGCGGTCTCGGCGTCCAAGCCGTGCACCAGCTCGATGGTCAGGCCGCCGAGGTCGATGCGCGCGAGATCCTCGGCGTAGACGTCCGGCTGCAGCGGATCCGGCCCGAGGTCGAAGCCGCGGCTGGCGAGGAAGCCCTTCTGGCGCGGCGCGCGCTCGACCATCGCGACGGCGGTGCGGCGGCTGGCGACGATGGTCGCGCCGACCTCCTTGAAGACAGCGTTGCCGTTGGTGTGGTCCCAGTGGTAGTGGGTGTTGACCGCGTAGAGGATCGGCTTGGCGAACGTGCGCTCGAGATGCGCGCGCAGCCGGCGCGCCAGGGCGTGGTTGACCTGCGTGTCGAACACCGCGATGCCGCGCTCGCCGACGAACACCGAGCTGTTGACGATGTTGCGCCAGAGGTGGACGCGCGGGCTCAGCGTCTCGAGCCGGCCGTAGTCGCGCGGCGCGAAGGGATTGCCGGCGGCGGCGGAGGGGCGTGCCATCGTTCCTGGCTGTAACGGTCCATGACGCGACCTCAAATCCCGAGCCGATCCGCCATGGACGCATGCGCCGCGTGCGCAGGATCGCAAACGATGCCCCTGGATGCATGGCGACGGCGCGCGGCGGTGGCCGCCCTGGCTTCGGCGGCGTCGCCGGAGCACGGGCTCGCGGTCGCCGGCGAGGCCGAGGTCCGCGGCGGCGTCCGCCGCCAGCCGGTGACCTGGGCGGCGCTATCGGGCCTGCGGCGCGGACTGATCGCGCGGCCAGCGGGCGGCGGCGCCTGGCCGGCGGTGCTGGTGGTCGCTCCGCACCAGGCGCAGGCGGTCGCCGCCGCGGTCGGCCTGGCGCGCCACGGCCTGGTGGTGCTGGCCGAGACCTGCGTCGGCGACCTCGCCGCAGACGTCGCCGACCTGCTCAACGCCGTCGCCGCGGTCATGGATCACGATCGCGCCGCCGGCCTGACGATCGGCGCCGTCGGCATCGATCTGGGCGCCGAGAGCGTGGCCTGGCTGGCGCTGGCCGACCAGCGCGTCGGCGCGGTGTGGCTGCACGCGCCGCGCGTCGGCTGCGCCATCCCCGAGGAGCTCGCCACGCTCGACGTGACGCTCGACGAGGTCGTCGCCAGCCTGCCGCCCTGCGCCGTCGGCCTGAGCGCCGGCAGCGCCGGTCCGGCGGTGCACGCCATCGAGGTGCTGGACGCCGCGCTCGATCCGGCGCGCGAGGCGGGCGCGACGAATTGCGATGCGCACCTCGGCGCCTACGGCGACGAGCTGCCCGACGAGGTCGTGGCGATGGCAGCTGCCCGGCTGGACACCTGGCTGGCGGGACGGGGCTGACAGCCAGCGCGTCGCCGACCGCCTCGCGCCGGTACCAGTCGTACGTCAGCCGCCGCGCCGATGAGGCCGTTCACACCAGGATGCGCTTCGACCCCGCCGGAGCGGCGGCGGCCGGTCTGACGGCAGGCGCCGGCCCGCGCGTGAGCGCGCGCACCACGAGATCGCGCACCGGCCGGGGAACGGCGATCAGCGCGTAGCCCAGGCACCAGGGCCACCCCAGGCGGCGGGCGATGCGCAGCACGGCGGTCGAGCCGCGCGCGACCCCGTCGGCGCCGATCAGCGCGACGCATTCATCCTGCGCGTCGCTCATGCCGTGGCGCGCGCGCAGGGCGCGACCGAGATGGGAAGCCTGCGGGGCGTAGCGGAAACGACCGCGCCGGTCGTGGGCGATGAGGAACCGCACGGCGCGGTCGCAGCGCTCGCATCCGCCATCGAACAGCACGATGTCGCCATTCCAGGTCATGTCGGTCTCGCAGTGAGCCGGATCCTAGGTAACGGGAACCGCGATGAGCGATCAGCCAGGCCGCGCTTGAACGCGCTGCGCGCGCCGTCGTCTCAGGGTGCAGCGATCTCGCTGCCGACGAGCGGAGCCAGGGTCGCGTCAGCGACGCGCGCGGCGACGGCGCCGCCCTCTGGCAGCCAGATTTCGAGCGTCGTCCAACCCTGCGCCAACGATATGGCTACGCGATCGTCGTCGCTGCGCAGGGGGCGGCGGACGAGGTGGCGGTGGACGCAGATGCCGTCGACGTACACCGCCACGTCGCGGTCGCTGCCGATGGCCAGGATGGCATCGCGGGCCTCGCCGCTGCGGATCCTCCGGCGCAGCACGCGGCCGGTCTCGCCGACGGCGATGACCTGGTCGACGGCGGTCACCGGCGTCCAGTCCGCGATCGCCGGCAGCGGTCCGGCGGCCGCCGCGGCCAGCGGCCCGGACATCGCCCAGGGCAGCGCGGCCTCGGCGGCGATCGCCGCGTCGCGCGCGCCATCGTCGCCGGCCGCGGTGGCGACATCGCCGCACCACGCGCGCAGGTGCGCGTCGACCCGGATCCAGGAGCCGGCGATGCTGCCGACCTCGGTGTCGGGAGCGATCGGGCAGAGCGGCAACGGCGGCACGCCGTCGCGGCGCTGCGGCGCGCTCGGCGCCATCCAGCCCAGGGTCGGCCAGCCAGCGGTGGGCGCGTCGATCGCGAACACCGGCGATCCGACCTGCTCGGCGTTGGCGCGGTGGATGCCGTTGACGAAGCGTTCATCGGCGCGGGGCGGGGCCGCATCCGCCTGCCACAGCGGGGAGCGCTCGGTGTCGAGACCGGCGAGGATGATCGGCCACTCGCGTCCGGCGACGCCGCCGTTCGCCTCGGCCAGCGCCAGCGCCCGGCGGCGGCGGTCGGCGGCAGGGACCGCCGCCAGGGCATCGTGCAGATCCAGCCGTGGCTCCGGTCCGAAGCCGGGCTCGAGCAGCGGCGCCACCGGCGGTGGCACCTCGGGAGGCGGCGGCAGCGCCGACTGGTTCGCGAACGCGGCGCGGTGCCAGTCGTCGCCCTGGCGGCGGCGCGGCAGATCGTCGATCAGCAGGGTCAGCCAGTCGGCGCAGCTCTCGATGGCGAAGGGCAGCGCCTGCGCCGCGGCATCGCCGACGAACGGCGGCCGACCCGGCTGCAGGCCGAGATTGGCGGGACCGGGCGCGAGGTAGGCGAGCGCGTCGTGCGGCACCATCCAGCCGTGCTCGGCGTCGGCGACGCGCACCTCGCCGCCGAGGTCGCGCACCACCAGGCGATGATCGCCGATCAGGCCCGCCCACAGATCGCGCTGGGAGAGCCAGCGCGGGTACGCCTCGACCGCCGCCCAGCGCGCGGCGAGCTGCTTCGCGGACCACCACGAATGCCGGCGCCAGGCCGCGTCGTCGCCGGCGCGCCAGGCGAGGCGCGCGGCGGCGATCGCGGCGCCGAGGCGCACGTCGCCCGTGGCGCCATCGGCCGTGCTCAGACCGGCGGCGCCCCAGCGCGGGGGACCCAGGGCATGCCGCGCCAGCGCCGCCAGCGCCGCGCGGTGACCGGTGAACAGCCGGGCGTCGACCAGCGGCGCGACGCGCTCGCATTCGATCAGCGCCTGCGCCGCGGCCGGCGGATCGGTCGGCGGCGCGCCGAGCATGGCGGCCACCGCCGACGCCGCGGCGCCGGCGAGACGCCGCGCCGTGTCGACATCCGCGTAGGCCGCCAGCGCGGCGAGCGGAGCGACCTCATCGAGCGCCGGCGATGCGTTCCACCCGCGCACCTGCCGAGCCAGCGCCGCGCGCGCGGCGCCGAGCAGCGGATCGTCGAGCGGCGCGCGCGCGGGCAGGGGGACGCGATGGACGTGCGCGAGCAGGCCGCGCAGCTCGACCACCGACTCGGCGGCGCCGTCGATGCCGCTCCAGGCACCGGTCGCCAGGGGGTATTCGTGGTCGACGACGTCGCCGACGATCGAGACGAACGGGGCGCGGCTGCGCGCGGCCAGCGCCAGGAGCGGATCGATCGGCGCCGAGTAGCGCGGCGCCTGCCCCCACTCGTCGTGGAACGACCACCACTCCACGCGCGTGCGCAGCGCGACGACGTCGCGGATCGGATCGATGCGCCAGTCCTCGACCAGGCCGAGCGGCAGCGCCCGCGCGCGCGCCGCCAGGCGGCGGCAGGTGGCGATGGTCGCGCGCGGCGGCCGACCCTGCCAACGGGTCGTGTCGGCCGCGCGGCGCAGCGCGGTGCCGGCGAGCGGCGCCACGGCGACGCGGCCGGCGCGCTCGCTCCAGGCGAGGCGCAGCCCGTCGCCGGTCAGGGCGACGCCGGTCGGCCGGCGTTCGAGGACGATCAGCAGCGCGATGTCGAGCGGATAGGGCGAGCCGGGCAGGCGATCCCAGCCGTCGGCGCCGGCGAACGAGAGCAGCAGCCAGCTCTCGACCAGGTCGCCTCCCCAGACCGCGCTGCCCGGGGCGAAGCCGCGCACGCCCTCGGCCAGCGGCGCCCAGACCATCGTCGGCGCGCCGAGACCGCTCGCCGCGAGGCCATGCGCCAGGCATACGGTCGGCGAACGCGCGGCGATCCACACGAACGGCGTCGCCGCCGATTCGTACACCGCCAGGTCGTGGGCGGCGATGCGCGCGAGCGGATCCGCCGGCGGCAGGCGATCGCCCAGCGTCCGTTCGGCGACCACGCCCGATGCGTCGGACAGGGTCGCGCGCAGGGTGCACGGACCCGGCGGCAGCGCCTGCGACACGGTCAGCGCGAACTCTGGTTCGCCGGTGAGGTCGAGGACGCGTTCGCTCGCGGCCTCGCGGCCGGTGAACGCCAGGCGCAGGCGCATCGGCGTCGGTTCGCGCGCCGAGACGCGCACGCGCACCCGCCAGGCCTCGCCCGCGGGCGTGGCGCCGGCGGGCAGGTCGGTCTCGAGCGACAACGACGGCGGCTCGACCGCGCCGATCGCGCCATGGAGGAGGAACAGGACGACGATTGCCCAGCGCACGCCGGGGATGCTCGCCGCATCCACCGGTGTCGCCAGCGGCGTCAGCGGGCGAGCGCGGCTTCGCCGACGTCCGCCTGGGCGGCCTGGCTGACCTGCGCGAAGTACCCCTCGAGGACCTTCAGCGCATGGCGCTCGGCCTCGATCTCGCTGGTCGTGCGCACATGCAGGCGGCGCAGCATCTGCAGGGCGTCCTTGCCGGTCGCGTGCGGCGTGCCCAGCAGGCTGCCGGTCAACGCGAGCAGCGAGACGTTCTCCGACAGCACGCGCTCGATGCAGGGCTCGCGGTCCAGCTCCTGCTGGCGCTTGGCCAGGTCGTCGCGCGAACGGGTGGCGTGCCACCACACCCGCATCTCGGTGTCCTTGTCGATCCGCGCGTTGATCTCGGCGGGCGTCGCCGCACGGATCCGATCGTTCTTCTTGGCGATGGTCGCGGTCGATTCACGGAACTCGGGGGTGGGCATGGGGGCTCCAGATATGGGGCGAATGCGGGCGAATGCGGGCGGAAACGGCGTGCAGCATGACGGACCGAAAGCGGGTTCCGGCCGCAACGCCATCAGCTTGAACGACGTACGAAAGGGCTGCGAGTTTTCGCCGCTTTCGTCAAGCGCGTCGAAAAGCCCGTATTTTAGCGTCGTTCACCCATCGATCTGGCGGATCCGATTGAGGTGGCGGCCGCCCTCGAAGGGCGTGTCCAGCCAGGTCTGCACGATCTGCAGCGCCAGCTCCTCGCTCACCTGACGCTCGCCGATCGACAGGGCGTTGGCGTCGTTGTGGCTGCGTCCCAGCTTCGCGGTCTCGACCGACCAGCACAGCGCGCAGCGCACGCCGCGGACGCGGTTGGCGACGATCGCCTCGCCGTTGCCGGAACCGCCGAGCACGATCGCCCGCTCGCACTCGCCGCGCGCCACCGCCTCGGCGGCCGGGCGGATGAACTTCGGATAGTCGCACGATTCGGCGGAGTCGGTGCCGAAGTCGACGACCTGGTGTCCGCCCTTCGCGAGGTGGACCTTGATGGCCTCCTTGTAGCGGAAGCCGGCGTGATCCGAGGCGATGGCGATCTTCATGGTTGCAGGGATCTACCCATCCGTGGGACGGACGGTAGGGGTCGGATGCTGGACCGAATGCGCCATGCGCGGTCGGCGCGCCGCTTGCCGGGGCCGATGGCGGACGAACGTCCCGCCATGCCCGCACCGCTCGAACTCGGCCTGATCGTCAACCTCAGCGAGAAGGTCGAGGACTCCTTCCGCCAGGTCGCCGACGTCGGCCTGCGCACGTGCCAGCTGTGCTGCTGGCAGCCCGACATCCTGAGCCCCGCCCTGGCCGCGCTGGTGCGCGACGCCGTCGCGCGGACCGGCATCGAGGTCAGCAGCTTCTGGGCCGGGCACCGCGGCGAGGCGGCCTGGAACTTCATCAAGGGCCCCTCGACCATCGGCCTGGTCCCGGCGGCGACGCGCAGCGTGCGCCTGGCCGACTACAAGCGCATGGCCGGCTTCGCCCGCGCGATCGGCGCGCCGTCGATGACCACGCACGTCGGCTTCATCCCCGAGGATCCGTCGCATCCGGACTACGTCGCCGTGGTCGCCGCGCTGAAGGACCTCGCCGCGACCTGCGCCGCCGAGGGCATCGAGTTCTGGTTCGAGACCGGCCAGGAGACGCCGGTCGCGCTGCTGCGCACGATCGAGGACATCGGCGCCGCGAACCTCGGCATCAACCTCGACCCGGCGAACCTGATCCTCTACGGCAAGGGCAACCCGATCGACGCGCTCGAGGTCTTCGGCCGCTGGGTGAAGGGCCTGCACGCCAAGGACGGCAGCTATCCGACGAACGGCCGCGAGCTGGGCCACGAGCAGGCGATCGGCCGCGGCAAGGTCGACTTCGCGCGCCTCATCCCGGATCTGAAGAAGCACGGGTTCAACGGCCGCGTCACGATCGAGCGCGAGATCTCGGGACCACAGCAGCGCACCGACATCCTTGCGGCGATCGCGGTGCTCGAGCCGCTGCTGTGATGGGTCGCTGAAGGGGGGCGATCTTGTGGGAACCTCCCCACCGAGTCTTTGCGGCAAGCGCCCGATGCGCACGCTGACCAGACATGTACGAGATCCCCTTCAAGCACGATGGCGTCCGCTACCTCGCCATGCTCGGCCGCGATTCCGCCGGCTGGTCGGTCAACGTCTACCGCGAGTACGGCCCGCGCGTCGGCGCCTGCCGCTATCGCGGCGGCCGCGGCTTGAGCCGGATCGACGGGTCGCTGCGCGACCTGCGCGGGTCGCTGGCGTCGTGCGTCGGCGCGCGCCTCTCGGCTGCGTGAGGTCGCCGGCCGACCGACGCCAGCGCGTCGGTGTCGGCCCGCGGGCGATGGGATGAGCGGTCGCGCGGCGAAGCCTGCGGCTGACGCCGTCACCGTCCGAGACCCGCCGACCCGTACAGCGCGACCCGGCGCTCGAGGACGGCGTGCCATCTCGGGTTGTCGGCGAGGTCGCGTCTCGCCGAGTGATGCCCGGGCATCCAAGACCGGCTAGCACCGCAGCGCTGGGCCGGTCGCGGCAATGCCCTTGCGCCCCTTGCGCCATGCGACGCGATTTGGCCGGCCGAGGAGCGCGTTCGTTCCAATGCGGTCCGGGCCTGGAAGCGAGGCCTCCGGGCGCAGCCTGATGTAAGCTTACATCGGCTTATGCCCCTTACGCGATCCTGTTTGCGACGGAATGCGTGGCGCTGCCAGCGCCCCTCGGCGCGGCTGATCGCCTGCGTGGTCATCGTGGTGGCGAGCGTCTGCGCGCCGTGCTGGGGAGCGAGCTACGCCAGCGCCGGGGATGGCGACTGGAACGTCGCGACGACGTGGTCGCCGAACGGCGTCCCCGTGGCGGGCGACTCGGTGTCGATCGGCGCGCACACCATCACGCTGACGCAGAACGAGGCGGTCTCGGTCATCGCCTACAGCGCCGCCGGCACCGTCGCGGGCGGCTTCACCATCACGCTCGGCGGCGCGGCGACGATAACGGTGGCGACCGGCGTCACCGGCACGATGGCGAGCGCGATCGGCGGTTCGGCCGGGCTGACGAAGACCGGCGCCGGCGTGCTCGTGGTGTCGGCGGCCAACGGCTACACCGGCACGACGACGATATCGGCGGGCACGCTACGTCTCTCCGGCGCCAATGGCGCGATCGCCACATCGACATCGGTGGTGGTCGAGTCGGGTGCGACGCTCGACATCGATGCGACATCGACCAGCGCCGATCGCCTCGCGGACGCCGGCACGTTGACCATGCGCGCTGGCTCGCTGACCTGGACGGCGAACGCGGTGCGCAGCGAGACCATCGCCACGATGGCCTTCACCAAGGGCCACAGCGCGATCGCCTTCACCGCGGTCGGCGGCAGCCCGACGCTGACCGCGAGCGCCGGGTGCACGCGCTCGAACTCGGCGACCTTCGCGTTCAATCGCGGCGCGAGCCCCTACGGATTCCTGTTGTTCCCGGGTCAGGCAGTCGGGCTCATGCGCTGGGCGGTGGTCGAGCAGGCGGTGCCGCAGGTCGCCTGGTACGACCTCGCGAGCGGCATCGTGCAGCGCGGTACCGGTACCCAGTTCACTGCGACCACGGACGGCTCGTGGATCACCCCGGCGACGTGGGGTCTCGGCGCCGGCACCGGCCCTGCCGCCGGCGATCACGTCGATGTCGCATCCGGCCTGCAGGTGTCGCTGAACGCCGCCAAGACCATCTCATCGCTGGTGATCACCGGCGACGACCTCGCCGAGTGCACCGGCTTCAGCGGGGCGTTCGGCCTGACCGTCGACAACATCTACCTGCGCGGGACAGGTCTCGTACGGCCCGCCGCGAACAACCTCAGCTTCGGCGCGGCCGCCAATGAAGGCGTGATCATCCTCGCCTCGGGCGGCACGGTCGCGATGTACGACGTGGCGGCGACGCTGACCTGCGGACCGCTGACCTTCTCCAGCGCCACCGGAGTGATGAACCAGGTCGCGAACTACTCGGCGTACACCGGCAACATCAACATCGCGGGCGGCACCTTGCGCGCCGGGCACAACAATGCGCTCGGCACCAGCGCCGGCCGCGTGGTGGTGTACGACGGCGGCACGCTCGACATCGGCTTCCCCGGTACGGGCGGCGTCGCCGGCCTCTACACCTCCGACCCGCCCGCCGGCGTCGCCATACCGGCCAAGGCGGTATCCCTGTTCGGCACCGGCGTCGGCGGCGCGGGGACGCTGACCTGTTCGCAATCGCCGTCGTCGATGTCCGGCGCGATCACCATCGGCAGCGACGTCATCGTCGGCGTCAACACGGCGGCCGCCGGGACGTTCACGCTCAGCGGCGCCATCTCGGGCTACGGCGGGGTGACCAAGACCGGAGCGGGAACCCTCGTCCTTTCCGGCGCGGGGAGCTGGAGCGGCGGGACGACCGTGGCGGCCGGCGCGGTTCGTCTCGGCGCCAACAACGTGCTTCCCAATACGGTCGTGACGATCACCGATGCCGCCGGCGCGGCGCTCGAGCTCAATGGCTTCAGCGATACCATCGGCGGCCTGAGCGGTGGCGGCCCGAGCGGCGGCGATGTCGCGCTCGGCGCCGGCACCCTGACCATCGCGAGCACGGCGACCGAGACCTACGCCGGCGTGGTCAGCGGCGGCGGAAGCCTGGTCAAGAGCGGCGCCGGCACGCTGACGCTGAGCGGGACGAACGCCTACACCGGCGTGACGACGCTCAGCGGCGGCACCCTGCGGGTCGACGGGTCGACCCACGCGAGCAGCGCGGTGACCGTCGCCAGCGCGGCGACCATCGGCGGCAGCGGCACGATCAACGGCAACGTGACGGTGAGCAGCGGCGGGCGCCTCGCGCCCGGCAGCGCCAGCGGCAGCGCCGGAACGCTGAGCGTGGGCGGCAACCTGGTAATAGCGGCCACGACCACATCGGTCCTCGCCTACGATCTCGCCGCTCCGGGCTCCGGCGATCGCTGCGTCGTCGGCGGCGCGCTGACGCTCGACGGCGTCCTGCAGGTCAACGGACTCGCCGGCTTCGGTGCCGGGACGTACACCTTGTTGACCAGCGTCGGAGCGATCACCGACGTGGTCCTCACCATCGGGCGCATGCCCGCGGGCTACGCCGGCACCATCGTCGTCGACAACGCCGCCACGCCGAGGGAAGTGAACCTGGTGGTGACGGCCCTCGTCACCAAGACGTGGGCTCCTCCAGGCCCTGGCGCCGGCACGTGGAACAACGCGGCCCACTGGTCGCCGGCGGGCGTCCCGGACGCCACCAATGCGGTGCTGTTCGATGCCAGCCCGTACGGCTGCAGCATCGCGACGACCGCCGCCAACGTCGGCAGCGTGACCATCACCAGCGCGTATTCGGCGACGATCACCCAATCCGTCGCCGTGACCGCGAACAGCTGGTCGCAGGACGGCGGCACCTTCACCGGCGACGGGAGCACCAAGACCTTCGCGGCGTCCTTCTCTCTGACGGGCGGGACGTTCACCACGGGCTCGGGAACGATGACCGTCGCGACGCTCGCGATGAGCGGCGGCATCCTGAGCGCGGGCGGCCAGATATCCGTGACCAGCAGCTGGTCGCGCACCGGCGGCACGTTCACGCCCAACGCCTTCGCCGTCGTCGGCGCTCCCGGCACGGGGCAGTCCTGCGTCATCGACAATGGCGGCGCCGCGTTCTCCAGCCTCACCGCCAGCACCGGCACGACCGTGCTCGCCGCCGACAGCACGGTCTCGAGCTCGCTGACCATCAACGCCAGCGCCATCCTGAGCGCCGGGTCCCACGTCGTCACGCTCACCGGCGCGGGAACACCGTTCATCAACAACGGCACCTTCAGCGCCGGCACGTCGACCATCAACTACACCGGTGGCGCAAATGGCGGCACGGTGAACCTGCCCACGAACGTCACGACGTTCCACAACCTCGGCCTCGGAACGGCGATCGACGTCAACGCGGTCACCTACGTCATGGGCAGCGTGACCAACGTCACCGGCGTCCTCACGGTCGGCAATGCGGGGTCCACGCTCGGCGATGTGCTCAACCCAGGCGGCGTCACGCTGAACCTGAACGGGTCGGGAACCCCGTTCATGGTCGCCAACGGCTCCTTCACCCCCGGGACATCGACGGTGCAGTACAACGGCACCGCCGCGACCACCGTGGCTCCGCTGACCTACCACCTGCTGGCGGTCGGAGGCATCGCCGATGGCGCGGCGGTCACCTACACGCTCGCGGGCGCGACGACCGTGGCGAACCGGTTGACGATCGGCATCGCCTCGACCGCCATCGACACGCTCGCCGCCGGCGGTCACACGTTGACGCTCAGCGGTGCGACCCTGCCGCTGATCATCACGGCGAGCTTCGGGGCGTTCAGCGCCGGGACGTCCAGCGTGCGCTATACGGGTGGGGCCGCCGCCGCCACGGTCGCGGTCGCCGGAGCGACGTACTACGACCTCTCGCTCGGCGCCGCGAGCGACAGCAACAACGTCACCTATTCGATGACGGCGGCGACCACCGTCCTGAATACGGTCGCGGTCGGCAATGCCGGATCGACCAACAGCGATTCGCTGTCCGTGGCCGCGGCGATTACCCTGACGCTCAACGGTTCGGGCACGCCCTTGGTGCTCACGGCGAACGGCGCCGTCGCCACGACGGCCACCGGAGGCGTCACCTACGCCGGCCTCGCCGCGACCAACATCGCCGCCGGCACGTACGGCAATCTCGGCGTCGGCGCGGTCGGCGACACCAGCGCCGTCACGTACACCCTGCTCGGAGATACGACGGTCTCGACGCTCCTGACGGTGGGCAACACGACCTCGAACGCGGTCGACACCCTCGACGCGTCGAACCGCACGCTGACGCTGGCCGGCGCCGCGCCGTTCACCATCACCGCCCAAGGCGCGTTCACCCCGTCGACATCGACGGTGAACTACACGGCGACCGCGGCGACGGCGGTGACGGGCACCACCTACTACAACCTGGGGGTCGGTACTGCCGTCGATGTCGGCGCCGGCGTCAACTTCACCCTCGGCGGCGACACGACGGTGACGAACGTGGTGACGGTCGGCAACGCGGCTTCGACCAGCACCGACGCGCTCAACGGCGGCAGCCGCATCCTGACGCTGACGGCCTCCGGGACGCCCATGGTCCTGACCGCGCGCGGGTCGTACACCGGCAACACCTCGACGGTCAACTACGCGGGCACCGCGGCCACCAACGTCGCCGGCGGCTCCTACTACCGTCTCACCCTCGGCAGCGCCGCCGACGCCAACGCGGTCACCTACACGCTGATCGCCGACACTGCCGTCTCAAACGCGTTGACCATCGGCAATGCCGCGTCGACCGCGGTCGATTCGCTCGACGCGTCGAATCGCACGCTGTCGATCTCGACGTCCGGCACGGCGTTCGTGATCACCGCGCAGGGCGCCTTCATCGCTTCGACGTCGACGGTCAACTGGACCTCGACCACCTCGGCGGCGGCGACCAACATCCCGTCGACCACCTTCTACAACCTGGGTATCGGGACCGTGGTCAACGCGACCGCGACCACCTACACGCTCGCCGGCAACGTCACGGTCGCCAACGTCTGCACCGTCGGCAACCCGGCCACCGTCGCCGGGATCGACACGCTCGCCGCATCGTCGTTCACCTTGACGCTGACCGGGAGCGGCACGCCGCTGGTGCTGGCGCATGCGACCTTGTCCGCGTTCTCGGGAGGCACGTCGACGGTGCGCTACGTCGGCACCGGGCCGACCAACGTCGCCGCGGCGACCTACAATCGCCTGGAGGTCGGCACGGACGCCGACGGCGTCGCCACGACCTACACGGCACTCGGAAACCTCACCTCGTCCCTCCTCACCATCGGCAGCGCCGGTTCTTCCGCGGTGGACGCCTTCGACATCGCGACGCGGACGCTGACGCTCTCCGGCACCGGCACGCCGCTCGTCATCGCGGCGCAGGGATCCCTCACCACGACCGGCTCGACCGTCGCCTACAACGGCGCGACGGCGGCGGTGACGGTGACGCCGTACGCCTACCACCACCTCGGCATCCGCACGACGAGCGCGAGCAACACCAACACCGTCAGCTCCGGAGGCGCGATCACCGTCGCTGGCGACCTGACCGTCGGCTGGAGCGGCGGCGCGGCCAACATCGTCACGTTCGACGCGTCGGCGAACGCCGGCACACTTTCGGTCGCGGGTAGCGTCGCCGTCACCAACCGCGGCAGCTTCCGCGTGCCCGCGGCGAACGTCATGGTCGGCGGGAACTGGACGATCGCGGGCACTTTCACGCACAATTCGGGCACCATCAGCCTGACCAACGCCGGCGTCGGCAACGCCATTGCCTCGGGCGGCCAGTCCTTCAACCATCTGACCTTCACGGGGGGCGGCGCCTTCACCATGAGCGCGGCGACGACCGTCGCGGGCACGCTCACGCTCGGCACGGCGACCCTGGTCGCGCCTGCGACGACCCTCACGGTCGCCGGCGACTGCCTGCTCGCTGGCGGCACGTTCACCCACAACGGTGGCACCATCGCCCTGACCGGCGTCACGCAGACGCTGACCGGGAGTTCGACATTCTTTAACCTGACCAAGAGCGCGACTGCGCTTTCGACGCTCTCGATCGAGGCGGGATCGACCCAGACCGTCGCCGGCGCGCTGACCCTGTCAGCGTCACTGGGCGTGCGGCTGCGCCTGCGCAGCACGGTCGCGACGACGCGCTGGCTGATCGATCCGCAGGGCGCCGTCACCGCGTCGCGGCTCGATGTGGCGGACGCGGATAACCTCGCGGTGGCGCCGATCGCGCCCACCGCCTCGCTCGATTCCGGCAACACGGTCAACTGGTTCGTCGTCGGTCCGCGCAAGTACTGGATCGGCCCTGCCGGCGGCTCGTTCGCCAACGACCTGAACTGGAGCACGGTCTCGTCGACCGGACCAGCCGACACCACGGCGCCAGGGCCGGCGGATATCGCCGAGTTCGACGGCGGCAATGACGCCGCGTGCGTGATCGACGCGGCGGTGGACGTCGACGGCCTGCGCCTCGTCAGCGGCTACACCTCGACCCTCGCCGTCGACCCGGGCGACGATGTCGTCATCGGCGCGTCGGGCTTCTACCAGCAGGATGGCGTCTTCATCGCCAGCACCGGCGCCCTGAGCACGACCACGCTCATGCTGATGGGCGGCTCGTTCACCGCGCCCGTGGGCGCGTTCTCCGTGTCAGGGAGTTGGAGCAATACGGGCGGCACGTTCGTCCCGGGCACCGGCGCCGTGACGTTCACCGCCGGCGTCGGCACCATCCAGCAGATCGAGAGCGGCGGGACCGCGGTCGGCAAGCGCTTCCACCACGTGTCGTTCACCGGGGCGGGGACGCTGCAGCCGGCGGTCGACCACATCTGGATCGATGGCGACCTCACGCTCGCGCCCGGCGCCGGCGCCTTCGACAACGCGACCGCGGCGCGGGACTTCACCATCCTCGGCGATACGACGATGAGCAACCTCGCCGTGAGCCCTGGCGCGGCGACGTGGACCTTCACCGGCGACCTGGACTACTTCAACGTCACGACCTGGACGGGCGCCGCATCGACGATGATTTTCAATGGCGTCGGATCGATCGTGCGGGTGAGGGACTTCGCTGGCACCGGAGCGTTCACCGTTCCGAACGGTGCCTCGATCACGCTGTCACGCGGCGTGCTGACCACCGGCGTCGTGACGATCGGCGGTACCGTCACCATCCCGTCCGGACAGTTCATGACGATCGGCGGCGGCAGCCCGAACCTGACGGTTCTGGGGGTCGGCGGCGATGGCTCCGCTGGGCGCATCACCGGCGCCGGCGGCTACCTGCAGTTGCCGTTCGGCGCCGCGATAGTCGCCCAGGGCGGCGTGATCGACAACGGGATCCTGTGGTTATCGCAGCAGCACAACGCCAACATCGCGGCCGCTCGATACGATGCGGAACTGACCTGGTTCTCCGCCTCGTTCACCAACTACTTCCGGTGGCGGGCCGGCACCTACACCTTCACCGGCGACCTCCTGTTCGAGACGGCGATTCTCACTTCGCCCTTCGTCGACTACACGTTCCACAACAACACCAACAATCCCGACATCATCGTGCACGGCGACGTCGCGATGCGCGAGGTCGTCGTGCCGATCATCTGGAACAAGGGTAGCGGAACGATCACGCTGGGCGGCACCGCCGGCGGAACGCAGACGATCGACATGCTCAACAAGAGCATCGAGGCGCTGGTCATCGACGCCGTCGGCGCGGTGAAGCGCCTGACCGGCAGCGCGATGACCACCGCCGGCGTGACCGTCACCGCCGGCACCTTCGACCTCAATCAGCAGAACCTGACGCTCAGCGCCGGCTCGATCGTCAACAACGCCCTCATCCGCCTCGCCGGCAGCGAGACGCTCACCGGTATCACCAACCTCGACATCGACACCGGCACCGTCGAATACCGCGGTCGCGGCCTGACCGAGACCATCCCGCTGAAGGATTTCGGCGCCACCGACTACAACCATCTGACGATCGCGGACACCGGCGGGAACACCACCTTCGCGCTCGGCTCGAATCTGACGACCGCTGGCACGTTGACGTTGAGCTCGGGGACGCTCGACGCGTCGACGTTCGCCATCGCGACGCCGAGCGCGATCGCGCTCAACGGTGGCACGCTGCGCGGCACGGGTACCGTGGCAGCGATCACGGCCGGCGGCGCCGGGGGGACGATCGCTCCGGGGTCGGCCGGCGCCCGCGGCACGCTGACAACCGGCGCGGTCAGCCTGTCGGGCGGCACGGCGCCCAGCGTCGCCATCCGGATCGCCGGACTGGCCGACCACGATCAGCTGAACTGCGGCGCGGGCGCGCTCACGCTCGGCGGCGGCTCGACGCTGAGCGTCGACTGCGCCGGCCTGACCGGCAGCGGCACGATCGAGCTGTGCACCGCCGGCAGCGTCAGCGGGCGGTTCGCCTCGGTGCAGATCACCAACGGCTGGGGCCTGGTCAGCTACACGCCGACCGCTGTGCGCATCACGGTCGCACCGTGCGCGCTCGAGTACAAGTTCGATGCCACCGCCGGCACCACCGTCACCGACACCAGCGGCAATGGCCTGCACGGTTCGTTCACGAGCGGCTTCACCTGGGAGCCCAACGGCGGTTGGACCTCCGGGTCGCTGCATTCCGACGACACGAGCTACGTCACCATCCCAGCGTCGCCGACGCTCGAGCCCGCGCACCTCGGCGTCTCGCTGTGGGTCAAGCGCTCGACGAGTTGGGCCGGAAAGGCCAACTTCTTCATGTGGTCGAAGGGGGTCGGCAACGCGAATCACGACGGCGACGGCTGGTACATCGAGAGCTACGACGTCGACGGCGGCAACTCGATCGCATTGATCGTCGACAGCGCGCCCGGCGCCGTGCGCGGCATCCGCGTATCCGCCGCGCCGGATTCGTTCTTCCCGTTGAACCAGTGGGTGCACCTGTTCTTCGACTTCGATTCCGGGACGAGCGCCGGCACGATCTACAAGAACGGCGCCGCCCAGCCGACCATTCCGTTCAACTCGCCGGCCAGCATCAGCACGACCGGTCAGCAGCCGCAGATCGGCCGCTTCGAAGGATCGATCGACCTGCTGCGCGTCTACTCGACCGGCGACGCGGCCCTCGCCGCTGCTCTCGCCGCCGAGGCCTCGGCGACGTGGGATGGCGGAGGGGCCGACGACGACTGGTCGACCGCGGCGAACTGGGTCGGCGACCTCGCCCCGGGTACCGGCGACAACCTGGTGTTCTCCGGCGCGTCGCGGCTGACGCCGACCAACGACTACGCGGCCGGAGCGTCGTTCAACGCGATCATCTTCGCCGCGAGCGGGTTCACCGTCGGTGGCAACGCCATCGCTCTCGATGCGGGCGTGCGCAACCACATCGGGAGCAACACCTGCGCGCTGCCGGTGACGGCGTCGTCCTCGATCGCCTTCAGCGCGGATGCGGGGGCGACGCTGACGGCGAGTGGCACGATCGCCAACGGCGGGCACGATGTCGCCGTTGACGGCGCCGGCGACACCACGCTCGGCGGCGTGATCAGCGGCGCGGGGACGCTGACCAAGAGCGCGGCCGGGACGCTCACGCTGTCCGCCGCCAACACCTTCACCGGCGCCACGAGCGTGCTCGCGGGGACGGTGCGTGCGACCGGGACGCAGGCCGCCAGCGCCACGATCGTGACCGGCGGCGCGTTGCGTGGCGACGGCATGGTCGGCGCGATCAGCGGCACCCTCGGGACCACCGCCGAGATCAGGCCCGGCACGGTCGGCGCCTGCGACACGCTCGAGGCCGCTTCGGCGGACGTGTCGCAAGGGGTCACGACCTACCTGCGCGTCACCGGTTACGGCGCCGGCGCCTACGATCGCCTCGACTGCGCGACGGCGGGCGGGGCGCTGACGCTGGGCGGAGCCTCGATCCTCGTCGTCGACCTGGCCGGGCTCGTTGCCGCCGGCACTGCCAGCGGCGCGCTGACCTTCACCGGCGCGCCGTCGGGTGTGTTCGACAAGGTGCAGACGATCAACAATCCGAACCTGTGGGTCGTCTCGGTCGACTACGGCACCGCCGGGCAGATCGACATCCACGTCCTCAAGCGCCAGCGCGCCGGTGTCGGCGTGGGCTTCCCGCCGCTCTATTGAGCGGGCTTCGGCCGCTTGGCGCCGACCGGTGATCGTGGGTGAGATGGACACCCCGTCCCGCGATGCGGTTTGAGCGAGCGCCTGCGCGACATCCGCCCGGCCCCGAGGAGAACCCTGTGAGGCGTTCCGGTAGGACGGGTGCGCCTCCGCCCGGTCACCTCGTGGCATGGGCTGAGTGGAGGAAGGCCCCGGAGCGACGCCGGGGAGGAGCGTCCCTGGGCGCTTGGCGTAGCGCGCGGACAGCCGGCGGAGGTCACCACTCATGATGTCCGATAATATACAGTGAGCTGCCACAAGCACTTACGCGAGAAGCGCAGGTTCCGGTCGCGACGCTTCAAAGCGCGCAGCCTCCACTACGAACGCTTCGGCCGTTCGTCTGGAAGCACCGATGGCTGATCGTCGGGAAGTACCGAAACCGCCTCGATCGCTGGTCGATGCTCTACCAATGCGTGTTCTGCGTCGCGTCGACTGACGAGAACGGTCGCCATCGCGGTTGCATCAGTGCATGCCTTCCTCGTGCCACGCACTTGCAGGGTGGGCGCAGCTTGGTAAGAGGCTTAATAAGCTATACCAAGCTAGGGAGGCTCCATGGGAGCGGTGTCAAAGAAGAACCTCGTCGTCCAGGCGGTCCTCTCAGTGAAGACCGTGAAGCGGATCGATGCGCTTGCCACGAAGCTCAACATGACGCGAAGCAAGCTCCTCGGTCAGTTGGTGCACCGCGGCCTCGGAGAGGAGGAAGATGCCCACGGTGTCATGGAGCACGTCGCGGAGCACGGCGGTAGCCCAGACCGCCGCACGGTCCTCTGGCTGCATCGCGGCGGTTGGATCAAGCTCCCGAAGCACCTGGTCGACGAGTACGAGGCTTGGGAAGACGCGAACAGATAATCCAGCGACGCAACCATGAGCCAATCCAGAAGACTTCGCCGCGCCTCCGCACGTGAAGAGCTACGCGCTCTCCAACGCATGAGCGCACGTCTACCAGAGGCGGATCGCGATGCGCTGAACGAGGCTGTCGCTCAAGGTGCGAGTCTTGCCATCGGACCTGATGGGTCGGCTGTGCTGCGCTTCGCGCCTGAATTTCTGGATGAGGTACGGGAATGAGCGTTCTCAAGCGCCTTCGTCAGCTGATGCCAGCGTTCAAGGCGCCGCCGACAGTGTGCGCGGAAGTGGCGGGGGCCCCCGCCCAGCAATGGGCGGGGCGCGACGCTTCCGTGCGCACTGTCGGACGCGCTTCACCAGGCGCGCACGGTGTGCGATCCGATGCAGATCCGCATGTGGAGCGGCGCGAGCCTGCCGTTCCCTCTCCGTCGGAGCCGCCCGTCGTTCCCAGCACCGCGCCGCAGGAGGTGGGGCCCCGTCAAGGTGGATCCGCCCGGAGGGAGGGGCCCCGCGTAGCGGGGGGGGGACCTTGACGGGGTGCCTCCTGCGGCATCCGCATACCCAACGACGGGCGGCTCCGACGGAGAGGGAACGGTAGGCGATCCCCTGCCAACCCTCTCTGTTGGTGAGACCCCGAGGCGCGCGCGTTCTGCGAAGCGGTACCGTCATCAGATCAGGCTGAACGAAGACCAGGAGCGCATCGCACGTCGCCTCGCTGAGGAAGCTCGCTGCTGCATCAACACGGCGTGCACACGCATCCTGGTCGACGCCCTACGCGATAGGTCGCCATGATCGCTGGGTACGTCCTCAAGGTGGCGAAGCCATGGCGGTCGCGGCATCGCTGGCGCCGGATCGGCTTCTTCATCAATCGCCTGCGCCGTCCAACTCTGCAATACGAGTGCGCGCTCTGCGGCGTCACCACTGACGACAACGGGCGCCATCGCGCAGGGATGATCGTCTGTGCGCGAGTACGCGCGCCGCTCGCGACCGATTACGACGTCTTCGACAACCAGGATGGCGCTGATGTGAAACGCGCAGCCTGAGTCACATCAAAAAGTGAGCCCCCCGGCTGTCACCGAGGGGCCCAACGAGAACACCAAACCCTGCTGAGGGGAAAGGACCGATGTCACATGGACACCGGCGGCATTCGCGATCGGACTTTAGATAACGGCGCACCGTGCGCAACGAACGCAGGCGGAGGCCCCGATGACCTCGGTCACGGCGCGGCGCGCGCGATGCGCGACGACTGGCCGTTGCCAGCACCGTCGATCATGGAAGGGGGGCGTTCTAGTAACACGCCCCCACCAGCGGCCACCGACCATGAGGCAAAGCCTTCAGCATCCGGTGTTGTCTGCCTGCCGGTCGTCTGTGATACCGTGTACGTCACTTTCGATGCCGCGCTGATGGAGTGGGCGCGAGTGGTATGCGGAAAGAGCGAAAGCGATCCGAGGCGAGCTCACTACCGCACCAACGTCGACGGTGTGGAGCGTGTCGTCGTACCGTATGCGAAGGAGCCGCCGCCGCCGGACGTCTGCTGGGTCTTTCACCGGGGCACTCTAGCAGGGTTCGCTTCGTATCGTTGGCGCATCGATGGTGTCGGGGAATGGAAAGACGTTCGGCTGCTCGTCGGCGAAGTGCGGAGAGTTCGCGAGAAGTCGCGGGATGGCCAGCGTTCGTTTCTGCTGATGATCGGGAGCTCTGTCCTTTGGCAGGCGCGTGGGCGAGGCCAAGGAGCCGCTGACGTGGTTCGTTGGATTCTGCGGTCCCTTGCCAATCTAGAAGCTGGACGCGGCCTTCTCGACACGGCACCAGGTGACGTCGAAGTGAAGCCAAACCGGATTGACCTCTGCGTTGATCATTGGGGATATGATTGGGCCCCTGGAGACCTGCACCGCTTCGCATCGCGGGCGCGGCGCAGCGGAGACGTCACGAGTGGAGGAGACTACATCACTGAGGATCGTCGGCAGTTTGGAGCAGAACACCCCACCCTGTACCTTGGAAGTAGCCGTAGCGAGTGCCGTGAGCTGAAAGTCTATCTGAAGACCGCAGAGGCGGAGAAGACCGGAAAGCTTACGTGGATGGAGCCGATCTGGAGACAATTTGGCTGGCAGCCCGGCATCCGAGTATGGCGTGCGGAAGTGCGATTTGGGGGCATCTGGCTTCGATCGCACGGCATGCGCACGCTGGCGGACATGTGCGGAGCAGAGCGTGAGCTCTGGAAGCACTACGTTGAGAATGTCCGTCACGGTGGTGGCACTTCGACACGCCGCAGGAGAGATGGCCTCAGTCCCGTGTGGAAGGCGTTGTCGTCCGCGAATTGCACGCTGCGTTCTGGCACTTGGAAATGGACCCCCCGCGCGGCATCACTCCACACCGATCTCATTCAATTAGGACGGATGACAGCGGGATGCATAGCCCGGATCGAGTCATTGCTTCTCGAGGGAGCGGGAGCGATGACGACCGGCGCAACGGGCGGACCGTGGCAGCCGTCGCGCGCAACGCAGGCTAGAGAGGACGCGCTTGCGCTTGTTGTCTCGCTCTTGGACGAACGCTCACCGCGTCGTCGGGTTGCCTAGCAACCGATCAACCAGCAGCGACCCTGAGGATATGCGATGCTGCGAACTCCGCAGAGCGCATTGAGCAGGGGGTCTTGACGAGCGCGGAGCCTGCGACCTCCTCCGGGCGAACCCGCACGCTTCCAATCTCCTTCTCGACGAGCGCGATGTGCGAAGCGGGAGCATCTGCGATGCGGAGGACTTTCACCAACTCGTGCTGGCGCTGGACGTCTCCCTCGCGGACGACCCAGTCGTCGATGTCGACCAACGGTAGACCGACGGATTCGAAGACGGCAGCGACGAATGTCGCACAAGTGAGGCCCGTCTGGCCCGGTCCAAGCTTCAACTCTCCCGTCTGCAGACTGAAGCCCGTTGTCCGGCTATGCCTCAAACTGTATGGCACCTGCGGATGGCATTCAGCGATCAGTTGACACATCGCTGCGACCATCAGTTGGCGCTCTCGCGGGAACGCAGGGGCGGCAACGCATGCGCTCTTTGCAAATCTATGCGGGTCATCGCGCAGAATGCAGTGCCCAGCCAGGTGCAGCATGCGGATGCCACTGACGGCACGGTAGACGATGCCCGCGTGCGTTCCTGACGGGAGGACGCGGCATAGAAGGCCCACGTCGCCTAGCAGATCCGAGGGCGGATTTAGGACGGGTAGGCAGCGTTCGGCGGCAAGATCGGTGGTGTCAGCAGCGTCATCTGTCATCGAAGGCCGATCGATCGGGCGCTAGACGAGGCCAGCGAGCAGTGCGTCGGCTTCGACCGTCGTCCGTTCCGATCGAAGGGCCGCCTGTGTAGCCTCAAGGAACCTCGCGCGATGCACCAGTTCCGACTTCGCCCTGAGCGTGATAGAGAGGATCGCTAACGACACAGTCGCCTTTAGCGGGTCTCCCGTCAGTGAGCTCAACGCATGATCACAGGCAGCGGCGTTGCTCTCTGAGAGCAAGCGGTTGAACGCGGAGAAAATCTGAAACGTGCACGCGCGCTCATCCAGCTCAGTATTCCACCGTCGGACACGCATGGCGAGGCTCTCACCCGCGCGCGACGCTCTTGCCGCGGCTCGTTCCTGAGCGGTTGCCGCAGGGCGAACGGCATGGGTGACAGTTCGCGTTCTGTCCTTTATCTCCATTGGAGCCCACGACACCGCCAGCTGCGACTCGTCCGACAGGGTACCGAGCTCGAAGATCACAACGCGGTGCATGGAGCTCGTCGAAGTGCGATCCAGATTTTCCGGCACGCCGAACTTCGCCGCCTCGATGACCTTCGGCCGGCGCCTAGATCCAGAGACTTGACGAGGGGAAGGTGCGGTCACGCCCGCATCCTTGACCAACAGCTGCGCAGAAGCGCGGCTCATGTCTTCGCCTTCTGGTTGCCGGCGACTTCATGCTTCAGAGTGACGAGTTGGTAAGCCAGCAGCTTGCCGTTCCCCCACGCTTCGACTTGGAAGACGACTTCGTGATCCTTCTGACCCGACTGTGCCTCGCCCTTAGAGGTCGCGATCGCAACCGCCGGGATCTGGATACCACCATCAGCGAAGAACTTGCTCGCTGTCGTCAGCGAAAAATCCGCGCGGGCGACGCTCTGGGCTGAGTTCCGCGGGTGCCCGTTCACCGAGACGATGCGGTAGACGAACAGCAGTTGGAACGTCTTCTCACGGTCCCACTGAAGCCGGTAGTAGATGGCAAGAGACGGAAGGACCCAACCCGACGCATCGAGGTTCAACTCCTTCACCTTGGTGATCAGGTAGTTGAAGGTGCCAGCGGGAACCCAGAGGCCGTTCTGCGCTTGATACGCACGCTCACAGACGACGAGCGACAGCGACAACGGCAGGTGCTCCGGCAGGTCCGGTGCATTCGGTGGAGCGTCAAGAGTTTCGGGCTCGTCGGGCATGTCGCTCACAGAGGTTACCACTACTGAGGACGGCGCGCCCAGCGCAAGCCCTTAAGCGCGCCGAGGCGGTTCAAGCGTTGCGCCGGGGCGCGGCGGTAAACTAGCGAATAGCTCGCCTGAAGCGACGCACCGGCACTCCAAGCGCTCGCCATCGCCAGAGTTGCGTCCATACTCTTGCCCTATGCGTACCAAATCACGATGTCCGATAATATACATTATGTATTCACAAGAATGCCCAGAGAGCGGCATGGACCGCTGATTCGGAGTTTTGTGCAGAACCCGGGCAATCGCGGTCCGGTCCGGCCGAGCGAGGTGGCACATGGCGCGATCTGGGCACATGGGTGACGCCGCGACCCGGGCACATGGGATCCGGGCACATGGGTGACGCCGCGACCCGGGAACATGGGTGACACCGCGACCCGGGCACATGGGTGACACCCCGATCCAGGCACATGGGTGAGACCGCGATTCGGCTGGAACAGAGACGTGTCCATGCCGACGCCGACCCGTACCGCGAGCCCGGGGATCAATCCTGTCGGACGGGTGCTCAGCGAAGGCGAGCGGCGATCACCGTCAGGAGGACGTGGAACGAAGGGGGTCCGGATGCCTGGGAGCGCAGCCCCCCTCGCGGCCCGGTCGCGGACGTCACTCGGGCGGCGTCGAGCCGCCGAGCACGTGCTGCAGATACGCGCGCTCCCACCGCCGCGCCATCGCGTGGAGCGGATAGCGCCGCTCCCAGGCCTTGAAGCGCGCGCTGTGCGGATTCTCGCCGCGCACCGGCGCGCAGGCCTGCGCGTGGTGGCAGAGCTCGTGGAACAGCACGTGCTCGACGAAGCACCAGGCGATCCACGGCTGGTCGAGCTTGGGGTGCAGCGACACCAGCGGCGTCGGCCGACGACGGTAGCAGCCGAAGCGGATGTGGCGCTGGCGCAGCGGGCCGTTTCGCGCCCACGTCACCGGCGGTGGCGGCAGGTGCGCGAACCACGTGCGGTGGACACGCGTGAACAGAGCGGAGAGGTCGAGCGGGCCACCGAGGCGCGGCAGCGCGCGGATGTCGTCGGCGATCGGCGGGGCATCGCTCGCACGCATGTCGGTCCGGGCGGCGAGGACCGCCTCGATCCCCGCCTTGATGCCGGGCCAGTGCCCGCGTCCGTTGCGGCGCAGCCATTCCGGCAGCTCGGCGAGCGCCGCCGGATGCTCGAGCAGCGCGACGTGCAGGCTCAACCGCGGCGCATGGCGTTCGCCGCGCAACGAGATCAACGTGCCGCGGTTGCGGTTGAACCGCAGCTGGATCGCCGGGGCGACAGCGGCCAGCGCCTGCCCCAGGGCGAGCGCGCGCGCGTCGTGCGCCAGCGCGGCGGCGCCGCTCATCGGAACAGCCGGCGGCCGATGCGCACGTCGGTCGCGCCTTCCTCGACCGCGACGGCGAAGTCCTCGGACATGCCCATGCTCAGCCGCGGCAGGGCGTGACGCCGCGCGAGATCGCGCAGCGCGGCGAAGGCACGGCGGGCGGCGTCCACGGCCGCGGGACCGTCGACCAGCGGCGCCATGGTCATCAGGCCGACCAGCTCGAGGTCGGCTTGGGCGCGCACGCGATCGATGAACGCCGGCAGCGCTGCCGGATCCGCACCCGCCTTGGCGGGGTCGTCGGCGACGTTCGCCTGGATGAAGACCGCGAGGCGGCGGGAGCGCTGCGCGCAGGCGCGCGCCAGCTTCGCGACGTGGTCGATGTCGTGCAGGCTGTGCAGGCAGTCGGCGAGCTCCGCGATCTCGCCGAGCTGGCGCGACTGCACGCGGCCGATCGCGTGGAAGCGCGTCCCGGCCGCCGCCGCGGCGCGCATGACCGCGAGGTGGTCGACGCGGTTCTCGCCGCAGTCGACGCAGCCGGCCGCCGCCAGCGCGGACAGCACCTCCGGCCCCTGCTCCTTGGTCACCGCGATCAGGCGCACCTCGCGCGGATCGCGGCCGGCGCGCGCGCAGGCGCTGGCGATCTCGGCGCGGACCGCGGCCAGGTTGTCGGCGATGGACGGCACGCCGGCACGCTAGCGCCCATCGCCGCCGCGGCACGCGCGCGCCGCGGTTGACCGCCGCCCGACCGCGACGACGCTGGCCGTCATGAACGCGCGACGTCGTCGATGGTATCGCCCGCGTCCCGTCCGCTGACCACCCGCGTCACCGACCGTTCCGCGCGCGACCCGTTGCCGATGCAACGGGTCGCTGCATGTCAGGACCCCAGCCATGTACCTGCCCAGCCACTTCGCCGTGAGCGATCCCGCCCGGATGACCGCCCTGATGCGCGCGCACCCGTTCGCGGTCGTCGTCGCCGATCCGGGCGGCGGCGATCAGGCGGCGCACGTGCCGCTGCTCGTCGACCGCCAGCCGACCGCCGACGGCGGCCGCATCGTGCTGCATGGCCACGTCGCGCGCGCCAACCCGATCTGGCGGGCATCGCGCGCGCTCGCCGTGTTCCGCGGCCCGCACGCCTACATCTCGGCGGCGTGGTACGGCGAACCGGACACCGTGCCGACCTGGAACTACCAGGCGGTCCACGTCGCCGGTCCACTCACCGTGATCGACGATGCGCAGGCCGAGCGCGCGTGGTTCGAGCGCCTCGGCGCCGAGCACGACCCCCTCGCGGCGCAGTGGTGGGCGGGCCTGTCGGCGGCGGTCTTCGACCGGCTGCGCCAGGCCACGGTCTGGTTCCGCATCGACGGCGAGCGCGTCGATGGCAAGTCCAAGCTGAGCCAGAACCACTCCCCGGGACGTCGCGCCCGGGTGGTGAGCGCGCTGCGCGCCGCGGGCGGCGAGGACCGTCTGGCGATCGCGCAGGCGATGGAGGACGGCTGATGCGACGCGCGATCATCCACGTGATCCTGTCATGCGTGGTCGCGACGGGCGTCCGCGCGGAGGAGCCGGTCACCCTCCACGGCTCCAGCGACCCCCTGCCGGAGCGCGTGATCGTGCTGGTCCACGGGCTGGACGAGCCGGGGACGATCTGGCGCGCGCTGATCCCGGCGCTGGTCGCTGACGGCCACGCCGTCGCCGAGATCCACTACGCCAATGACCAGGCGGTCGCGCGCTCGGCGGATGCGGTCGCCGCCGTGCTGGGCGATCTCGCGCGGCGCGGCGTGCGGCGCGTCGACCTGATCGCGCACAGCATGGGCGGGCTGGTCTGCCGCGCGCTGATCGCCGACGATGCGCGTTACGCCGATGCGGGCGCGGCGCGCGCGGGTCTGCCGGCCATCGACCGCCTGATCATGGTCGCGACGCCCAACCATGGTTCGGAGCTCGCGCGGCTGCGCGCGCTGGGCGAGGCGCGCGAGCAGGTCGTCCGCCTGTTCACCGGCCGCGCCGAACTCGGCGGCGGCTGGCTCGACGGCGACGGCGCGGCGGCGGCCGACCTGCTTCCGGGCAGCGACCTGCTGCGCGCGCTCGCGGCCGAGCCGGCGCCGCGCGACGTGCGCGTGACGATCATCGCCGGCGACGCCAGCCCGCTCGACGCGCGGGCGCTGGCCGACGCCGTCGACTGGTGGCGCGACTGGGTCGACGACGACGCCGCGGCGCAGGCGTGGCGCGAAGGGCTGGCCGCGCTGTCGGACGGGACCGGCGACGGCGCGGTGTCGGTGGAATCGACGCGGCTCGACCACGTCGCCGATCACGTCGTGCTGCACGGGAACCATCTGTCGCTTCTGGAACCGCTGCTGCCGGGCGACGAGCCGCCGGCGATCGATCCAATCCGCAGCCGCCTGCGCGAATGAGCGGCGGGCGGAAGAGGACCAACGCCCCCCGGTGCCCTTGGTTCAGCGCGTTTCCCGCCCGCGAACCATGCATGCCAGGCCGCGTTGGTCCGTGCAGGAGCCACGCATGGCACATGACGCCGCCAACGAGATCGTCGCCGTTCCGATCGTCGAGGAGGTCGCCGTCGCGACCACCCGCGCCGCGACGCCCGCGTGGCTGATCAGCGCGATCACGCACGGCGTCATCCTGGGCGTATTCAGCCTGGTGGTGTTCATCGCGACGCATGGCGAGCCCGACATCCCGCCGTTCAACCCGACGGCCATGCCGCCGATCCCGGAAGTCGACCCGAGGAACGACATGGATCCGCCGCCGCGCCCCGACGAGCCGGTGATCAATGTCGAGTTCGCCGACGAGGGCCCGGCCAGTCCGGAGACCGAGCTCGAGCTCGATGACCTGGAGCCGCAGAGCGAGGAGGACAAGGAGGCCGAGGTCCCGCTCGGCGATCCCAACGCGGTCTCGGACATGATGCTCGCCACCGATGACGGCTTCTTCATGGCGATCGGCGTCGGATCGAACAGCAAGGGCATCTGGGGCGATCCCAACGGCGGCGGCGTGCGCCGCGCGATCGGGCGCGGCCTGACCACGCACGGCGCCGAGAAGTCCGTCGAGCGCGCGCTGCGTTGGTTCAAGCGCCACCAGAGCCCCGACGGCCGCTGGGACGTCGACGGCTACCAGGCGAACTGCGCCGACGGCGGTCGCTGCGAGCCCGGCACCGAGAACACCGGCAGGGCCGGCGACATCGCCTGCACCGGCTACGCGCTGATGTGCTTCCTCAGCCACGGCTACGACCAGCGCATGCCCAGCAGGTACCGCGATACGGTGCGCAAGGGCGTCGACTGGCTGATCGCGAACCAGAACGCCGACGGCCTGTGGGGCGAACGCAACTACGAGCACGCCATCGCCACGCTCGCCGCCGCCGACGCCTACGGCATCTCGAACGATCCGCGCCTGCGCGAACCGGTGACCAGGGCGGTGAAGATCATCCTCGACCGCCAGGCCAAGGAGGCGGCCGGCGGCTACGGGCTGGGCTGGGACTACGTGCAGCCGAATCCGGCGCGCAACGACGCGTCGGTATCGGGCTGGAACGTGATGGCCCTCAAGAGCGCGATGGCCGCGGGCATCGACGTGGGCGACGGGATGGCCGGAGCCAAGAACTGGCTGCTGAAGGCGTGGACGGCGGCGAATCCGCAGCACGCCACGCTCGACCCGTACAAGGACACGACCTCGTTCCCCTACACCTGGGATGCGCTCACCGGGAAGTTCCAGATCGGCGCGCCCGGCGCGGACTCGCACGACATGGCCGCGGTCGGCGCGCTGTGCGCGGTCTTCCTCGGCCACAAGAAGGGCGACATCATGCTCGAGACGCTGTGCAACCACATCGAGCGCTACCAGCAGCCGAAGGCGTGGCCGGTGAACACCTACTACCTGTACTACGACTCGCTGGCGCTGGCGCAGTGCGACGGCGAGCGGTTCAAGCGCTGGAACAGCACGACGCGCGACATCCTGGTGAAGGCGCAACGCACCGAGGAGAGCTGCTTCGACGGCAGCTGGGACTTCGCGGGGACGAAGTTCCACGGGCACCAGACCGGGCGCCTGCTCAGCACCGCCTACTGCTGCCTCGCGCTCGAGGCCTCATACCACTACGCCGGCGCCACGGCGCAGCGCGAGGGCAAGGAGAAGCCCAAGCGCGAGTGGTGAGCGCTCCCGGTCGATGACGTCGACGCCGCGGCCGGGCGGGAGCGAGCGCTCCCGCCCGGCTTCGCGTTTGCACCACGCGAACCCCTCCACGAGCGCATGAACCACCGCGGGCACGTGCGTTGATCCTCGCAGGAGATCAGCCATGGACGCATCCGTTGCCGAGACGCCGAAGACCGCCGCGATGCCGGCGTGGATGATCAGCGCGGTCACCCACGTGGCGATCCTCGCGATCTTCAGTCTGGTCGTCTTCCTCACCACGACGCACGAGGAGGAGGCGCCGATCATCCCGCTGACGATGATCGATCCGCCGCCGCCGATCGATCCGCCGCCGACGCACGGGGCGCTGCCGAGCGACGAGCCGACGGCGCACATCGTGACGGAGCCGGCGGAGGTCGACGCCCCGCACAGCGATCTCGTCGTCATCGACGATGAGCAGATCGCCAGCACCGAGGACGACGGCGCGCAGGACAACGCCAAGGGTCGCGAGGAGGCGATCGCCGAGATGGAGACCGGCGGCGAGGGCGCGTTCATGGCGATCGGCGCCGGATCAGGCGCCAAGGGTCTGCTCGGGCAGCGCGGCGGCGGAGGCGGATCGCGTGTGCTCACCAGCACGACCCGCTGCACCTTCCGACCGCGCGGGACACCGGTGACGATTGAACGCGTCGACCGCGCCCTGCGCTGGTTCAAGCGCCACCAGAGCCCCGACGGCCGGTGGGATGTCGACGGCTACCAGCTCAACTGCGCCGACGGCGGGCGCTGCGAGCCCGGCACCGAGCACGTCGGCATCTCTGGCGACGTCGCGTGCACCGCCTACGCGCTGATGTGCTTCAACAGCGCCGGCTACACCCACCGCGTCGGCGGCGGCCAGTACCGCAAGGTCATCGCGCAGGCGATCGAGTGGCTGGTCGCCAACCAGGGCGCCGATGGCGTGTGGGGCGGACGCAACTACGAGCACGCCGTCGCGACCATGGCGATCGCCGAGGCCTACGCGATGTCGCGCGACAAGCGCCTGCGCGAGCCGGCGCAGCGCGGCGTCGACGTGATCCTCGCGCGTCAGGCGCGCGCGGATGGCTATGGGCTCGTGTGGGACTACGTGCAGCCGAATCCGGAGCGCAACGATGCCTCGGTCTCCGGCTGGAACGTGATGGCGCTGAAGAGCGCGGCCGCGGCCGACCTGGACGTCGGCGACGGCATGGTCGGCGCCAAGCGGTGGCTGGTCGGCGCGTGGCAGGCCGCGAATCCGCACCACGCGAAGCTCGATCCGTACACCGGCACGAGCTCGTTCCCCTACGTGTGGAACGCGACCACCGGCGCGGTCGAGATCGGCAAGCCCGGAGCGGACGCGCACGACCTCGCGCCGGTCGGCGCGCTGTGCGCCGTGTTCCTCGGCGCGACCGGCGGCGATCCCATGCTCGAAAGCCTGTGCAACCACATCGAGAGGCACCAGACGCCGACCGCCTGGCCGACGAACACCTACTACCTCTACTACAACACCCTGGCGATGTTCCAGGCCGGCGAGAAGCGCTTCGAGCGCTGGAACGCCCGCTTCGCCCCCCTGCTGATCGCGCACCAGCGCGGCGACGGCTGCTTCGACGGCAGCTGGGACTTCGCCGGCACCAAGTTCCCCGGGCATGGCACGGGGCGCCTGCTCAGCACCGCCTACTGCTGCCTGACGCTGCAGGTGTACGACCGCTACGCGCTGGTGCACGACCTGCCGAAGCGGAAATGAGCCTCAATCGCGCAGCAGCGACCCGGACCTGGTCCCGAGGAAGGCGTTCGCCGAGACCAGCGCGGCGGCGAGGAAGAGCATCGCCCACACCGCGAAGGCGCAGGCGATCGACGGGCCCGCGCCGATCACGCCGGCGAGCTCGTAGATCACCTTGGTGACCGGATAGAACTCGCGCTTCTGCGCCAGCACCAGCGAGTCGGCGACCTCGAGCATGGAGAAGCTGAACGTCAGCAACGCTCCGGCGGCGAGGTTGCCGGCGATCAGCGGCAGGGTGATGCGGCGCAGGCGCGTCGCCGGTCCGGCGCCGAGCGCGGCGGCGGCCTCCTCGAGCTGCACCGGCGCCTGCTGGAATCCGGCGGCGGCGCTGCGCACGACGTGCGGCAGGCGGCGAACCGCGTAGGCGATGATCAGCAGCACGGTCGGATCGCGCACCGGGCTCAGCCACGCCTCGAGGGTCTTCGATCCCAGCACCAGGCCGAGGTAGCCGAACGCCAGGACGATGCCGGGCACCGCGAGCGGAAGCATCGCCACCGCGTCGAGCACGCGCCAGCCCGGCGGCTTCCAGCGTTCGGTGATCCACGCCACCGCGGTGCCGACCACCAGGCCGAGGACGGTCGCCGCCGCCGCGTAGCGCAGGCTGTTGAGCACGCCCGGCACCACCAGCGGATGCGCCAGCGCCTCCTCGACGTGCGCCGTGGTCCACGAGCGCGGCAGCACGCTGCCGTACCAGTCCCCGGCCACCGCCAGCGCCGCGACCGCGGCGTGCGGGAAGGTCGCGGCGGCGATCACCACCGCGAACGGGATCCAGGCGGCGACCGCGCGCCAGCCGCGCACGTCGGTCGCGGCGGTGCGCGACGCGCCCTTGCCGGCATGCAGCGCGCCGCGCCCGAGCGCGCCGCGGCCGATCCAGTAGATGCCGGCGGCGACGGCGAGCATCACCACCACCAGCGCGAACGGCACGCGCGACGAGGACAGCTCGTTCAGGCCGTGGAAGATCTGCACCGGCGTGCAGCGCTCGTAGCCGAGCATCAGCGGCGTGCCGAGCTCGGTGAACGACCACACGAACACCACCGCACCGCCGGCGAAGAGCCCCGGACGCACCAGCGGCAGGACGACGCGCAGCGCCACGCGCCACGGCGCCGCGCCGAGGGCGCGCGCGGCTTCGAGCAGCTCGAGATCGACGCGGCGCAGCGCGGTGACGACCGTCAGGTAGAGGAACGGGTAGAGGTGCAGCGCCTCGAGGATGCACACCGCGACGAAGCGGTGCTCGCCCAGCCAGTCGGGCGGATGCGCGACGTCGATCAGGCCGAGGTGCGCCAGCCCGGTGTTGAGCGCGCCGTAGTGGCCGAAGACCTGGGCGACGCCCAGCGCGCCGACGAACGGCGGCAGGATCAGCGGCGCGAGCAGCAGCCCCTCCGCCAGGCGCATGCCGGTGAAGCGGCGCCGCGCGCCGATCCACGCCAGCGGCACGGCGATGACCATGGTCATCGCCGTGGTGACCACGGCGATCGCCAACGCGTTGACCAGGCCCTCGCGGTGCAGCGGATCGCGCACGGTCTCGATCAGCGTCGGCACGTGCAGGCCGGCGGCGAGGCTGGCGAGCACCGGTGCGACGAAGGCGACGGCCAGGAAGGTGGCGACCGCGATGTAGACCGCCCACCTCATCGCGTCGCCGCCTTCGCCAGGCGCTCGGCGGCGGCGTAGCGCCGGCGCGCCTCCTCGCTCCACTCGCGCAGGCGTACGCGCATCGCCAGGGGATCGTCGCTCGGCGGCTTCTTGGCCTCGTCGGCGTCGCGGTAGGCGAAGGGCAGCCAGGCGAACTCGGCCATCGCCTCGGGCACCGCGTCGGGACCGCCGGCGGCGACGATCGCCTTCCACGCCGACTCGAGCTCGGGGCGCGGGTCGAGGGCGACCGCCTTGATGAGGCTGCGGATCAGCGCGAAGTGCCGCCCGGTCCACTCCTTGCGGTACTGGAACCGGCCGGCGAGCGCGTACGGATCGGCGTCGGGATCGCTGCGCATCGCGCGATGGGCGGCGCCGTACAGCGCGCGGTGCACCGGCAGGTTGCGCAGCGCATGGCGGGCCGGACCGCCGTCGACGCCCAGGCGGTAGCACAGCACGCGCTGCCACTCCGGCGACAGCGCGAAGCGGATGCAGGCGACGGCGAGATCGCGGTTCGGCGCGCCCTGCATGAGGCCGATCGGATCGGGCGAGATCGACGTGCCGTCCTCGGGCTCGCGGAACACCAGCCGCTCGCGTCCGCCGGATTCGCGCGCGCTCCATTCCGCCTCGAGCCGCCCGTAGGTCGAGATCACCATGCCTGCCGCGGCCTCGCCGCGCGCGACATCGCGCACCACGCGGCCGGCGCCGTCGTTGACCGAGCGCGCGTTGGCGACGATGCGCTTGACCAGGGTCAGCCCGTCGCGCCAACCGGCGTCGAGCGCCTCGGCGTCGGCGCCGCCGGCGGCCGTCATCCGGCTGTGGACGATCATCTCGTAGCACGCCGCGATCGATCCCGACTTGGTCGGATCGCCGATCGACACCTGGCCGACCAGCCGCGGATCGCCGAGATCGGTCCACGCGATCGGCGTGGCGATGCCGATCTCGGCGCAGCGGTCGACGTTGCCGCAGACGCCGAAGCTCGACAGCGACACGCCGTACCAGCGACCCTTCGCGTCGTAGAGCGCCTCGTTGCCGATGCGCGCCGGGATCGCGCCGTCGGCGAACCACGCCGGCTCGAGCGCGGCGATGCCGGCGTCGACCAGGTAGCCCTTGTCGGCGAGCTGGCCGAGCTCGCGCGAGCCGCCGCCGAAGAACAGGTCGGCGCCGATGCCCAGCGTCGAGGCCGCCAGCGCCTCCTTCGCCTGGCCCGCGACCGCCGCGTCGGCGGCGCCGAGATCGACCCGCAGCTCGCGCTTCGCCGCCGCCTTGAACTGGCCGTCGACCAGCTTGGCGAGGTCGGAGGTGCCGCCGGTGCGCCAGTCGATCGCGACCGCCTGGCCGAGCTCGCGTCGGGACCAGGCGGCGAAGGCGCGCTCGAATTCGAGGCGGACGTATTCGTTGTGCGGCGTCAGCACGATCAGGCGCCTGGCGTCGGCGGGCGGCGCCTCGGGCGGGCGCGCCATCAGCCACGGCGCGGCGACCAGGGCGACGACCGCCGCCAGCGCGAGCCAGCGGCTCATGGCTTGAGCACCACCACGTCGGCGGGATCGATCGCCACGTCGATGGAGTCGCCGGTGCGTCGCTGGCGGGGCGCCGCCTCGTGCGCGACCAGGCGCTGATCGCCGACCGCCAGCGTCAGCTCGGCGCTGGCGCCGAAGAACTGGCTCTCGACCAGCGTCGTCGCGAAGCGGTTCACTCCGGATTCATCGACGCGCACGCGCTCCGGACGCAGGCAGAGGACGACGTCGGCGCCGACGGCGACGCCCGCGGGGATGGCGTCGGTGACCAGTCGGCCCAGCGCGCACTCGACCGCGTCGTCGGCGACGACCCGCCCGGGCAGCAGGTTGGTGGCGCCGAGGAACTCGGCGACCGCGCGCGTCGCCGGGCGCTCGAACAGCGCGCGCGGCGTGTCCACCTGCACCAGCCGCCCGCCGGAGAGCACGCCGATGCGGTCGGCGGTCGCGAGCGCCTCGTGCTGGTCGTGGGTCACGTAGATCGCCGTCACGCCCGCCTGCTTGCACACCCGGCGGATGGTGCTGCGCATCGCGTGGCGCAGGCGCGTGTCGAGGTTGGAGAGCGGCTCGTCGAGCAGCAGCACGCGTGGGCGCACGACCAGGGCGCGCGCGAGCGCGACGCGCTGCTGCTGGCCACCGGAGAGCTCGGCGACCTTGCGCGCGGCGAAACCGGGCAGCTCGACCGACGCCAGCGCCTCGTCCACGCGCCGATGCCGCTCCGCGGCGGGCACGCCCTGGACCTCGAGCCCGAAGGCGACGTTGCCGGCGACGTCGCGGTGCGGCCACAGCGCGTAGTGCTGGAAGACCATGCCGATGCCGCGCTTCTCGGCCGGCTCGCTGCTCACGTCCTGGTCGCCGAAGCGGATGCTGCCGGCGGCGGGAGCGACGAATCCGCCGATCGCGCGCAGCAGCGTGGTCTTGCCGCAACCGCTCGGACCGAGCAGGAAGAACAGCTCGCCGGCGGCGATGTCGCAGTCGATGGCGTCGAGCACCGTCGTCGTGCCATAACGGACGGTCAGCGCGCGGACGGACACGGGTACCATGGGGCTGCAATGTATGCTCGGGTCCTCGCCCGCCAGCGTCGCGAAGGCGCCGGACGGCAGCGCCGATGTAGAGCGGGTCCGCTCCATCTCTGTCGATGCGATCGCCTCGGCGACAATGCCGGTGATGCGATGGCATCTGAATGAGAGGACTCCTATGAGGATATATGCATGGCTGCTCCTGGTCCTGGCTCCGGCGATGGCCGTCGCCGCGGACCTCGGACAGCCGATCAACACCATCTGCCCGGTCGACGGCATGATGGTCGACACGACGCGCGACCCGATCGTCGTCAGCGACTCGACCGGTCGGAACACCGAACTGGTCGCGCTGGGGGTGTGCTCGCACGACACCTGCGCCGAGGCGGTCCGGCGCGACCCGGAGGCCTATCTCGACGCGGCGCGTCGCGATGGCATCGCCAGGATCGATGACCGTGGTCGCGGGCGCGACACCGCCTGGGACGACGTCGACCAGTCGCCCGTGACGACCGACGCGACCAGCCGCGGCAAGCCGGCGGATCCCGACGACCGCCCGCTGCTGAACGACCGGCCGAACGCGCTCGGGCTCAAGCACCAGTTCGAGCATCTGGGCAAGAGCGCCGAGCAGATCGAGGGCGACCGGATGGAGACGAAGGACCGGAACGAGCGCGCGAAGCGTCAGTAACCAGCGGTTCCGCGACGACGACACCCGCGTGGCCGCTGGGCCGCGTGGGTGTTCGTCGTCGGGGGTTCCGTCCTTGTACCCGCCGGGGTCGCGACAGGGTCACCGAAGAACGAGGTCTCCCATGTCGACCACGCCCAAGCGCAACGCCATCAACGCCGGAGTCGTCAGCAGCGACGTCGCCGACCGCGTCGACGCCCTGGTCGCCGCCTATCCGCGCGACGCGTCGCGCCGGGTCGCCTCGCGCAGCTCGCCGTTCTGGAGCGCCCTGACCGAGACCGGCAGCGAGCTGTGGCTGGACACGGGCGACATCGACGCGGCCTCCCAGCTGTGGTGCGACGAGTTCAGCGCGCTGACGACCAACAACTCCCTGCTCAACAAGGAGGTGCAGAAGGGCACGTACGACGCGTTCATCAGCGAGACCGCGCACGAGCTGACCGATCTCGATGAAAGCCAGCGCGTGATCGAGATCGCCTTCGTGCTCAACGCCGTGCACGCCCTGCGCCTGGTCGACCGCTTCGATGCGCGGGTCAGCGTCGAGCTGCACACCGCGATGGCCGATGATGTCGAGGCGGCGGTGTTCTACGGCAAGCGCTACTTCCACCTCTGCCCGGAGCACTTCATCGTCAAGGTGCCGCTGACGGCGTCGGGCCTGCTCGCCACGCGCGAGCTGCGCGCCGCTGGCGTGCCCGTCAACTTCACCCTGGGATTCAGCGCGCGGCACAACTACCTGGCCACGGCGTTCGCGCGGCCCAGCTACGTCAACGTCTTCCTCGGACGCCTCGGCGCGTACATCGCCGACAACAAGCTCGGCGACGGCAAGCTGGTCGGTGAGCGGACCGCGCTCGCGAGCCAGGCCGAGGTCGAGCGCGCGGGCGCGAACCACGACGAGCCGACGCTGCAGATCGCCGCCAGCCTGCGCGATGCCGGGCAGGTGCGCGACCTCGCCGGCATCGACGTCTTCACCATGCCGACGGCGGTCGCCGCGGCGGCCGAGAAGGAGCTCGACGGCCGCTTCGTCGACCTGCGCGAAAAGAAGTACGCGACGCGCTTCAGCGACGCGTTCACCGAGAAGGCGATCCGCGCCGACACGCTGTGGGAGGTCTCGGACGAGATCGAGGCGCTGGTCGAGAGCCTCGACGAGTCGGTGCCGGCCACGGCCGACGGCCTGGTCGAGCGCGCGCAGGAGTGCGGCTGCGGCGACCTGTTCCCGACGCTGTCGGAGGCCGATCGCGATCGCATCCGCGCCGACGGCAAGATCCCGAAGCACTCGGCGTGGTCCGATCGCATCGCCGACGGCGAGCTGGCGATCGACACGCTGCTCAACATCGCCGGGCTGGCGTCCTTCACGCAGGACCAGGCGGCGCTCGACGACCGGATCCGCCGGTTGACCGCGGGCTGACGCGCTAGGGCGCTGCCGGTGGCGCCGCTGGTCCGGGCTCGG
>DASPLE010000155.1:0-24539 GCA_035627695.1 Planctomycetota bacterium | reverse complement strand
AGGTCGACGCGTTCCGCGTGCACAACGAGGTCGTCTACGTCGAGATCGAGGGCAAGCACTACGCCATCGACAACGTCCGCCAGGTCCAGCCCGGCAGCCACGACACGCGCTATCTCGCCGAGCTCGCGCAGGGCCTGATCGGCCGGCGCGCCGGCTTCGTCGACGACGACGGCACCAAGGTCGAGGGGCTGGTCACCGCGGTCGAGAACGACAACGGCGCGATCAAGCTGTCGATCGCCGGCAGGAAGATCGACTTCGAGCGCATCACCCGGATCGGCGCGGCGGGCTGATCAGGCGAGGTCGTCGCCGCTGATGCTCGAGGCTCTCTCGAAGCGAAAGCGCGAAAGCGCGAAAGCGCGAAGCGCGAAGCCCGAAGCCCGAAGCGATGCGCCGCGCTCAGCGCTTCACCGTCGCCAGGCGTTCGAGCATCGTCACGCGCGCCTGCTGCATGCGCTCCTCGTTCCAGTTCGCCGCCTCCGGCCAGTCGTAGCCCTTCTCGTTGAGCGCCGGCTGCAGCGGCCATGCCGCCAGCGCCGGGTCGTCGGCGGGCACCGCGGCCTCGAGCGCGAGCCGCAGGCGCAGATCCATCAGGCCTTCGCGCGCCGACAGCCAGCCCGGCGTCGGCAGGGCGCCGAGCTCGCGGTGGCAATGGAACTTGCAGTCCGACGGCTCGCGGCCGTCGAGGTTGTGGAAGGCGAAGCCCTGGACGAAGGTGCCGATCCACTCGACGCGGCCCTCGAGCGCTTCGCGCCGCATCTGACGCCACAGCTTGATGCCGAAGCCGTAGCGGTCGCTCCCGTTGTTGTAGGCCCAGGCGTGGTTGCCGGCGGCGGTGATCCGCGCCAGGTCCTCGGCCGAGTGGATGTTGAGCGCCGGGACCGTGCTGGTGGCGACGATCCGCTCCCACAGCTCGTCGCCCCAGTGCGCGCTGGTGAAACCGATGGTCTTCAGGCCAGCGCCGGTGGCGGCGACGAGGCGCTCGATCACCGCGCGCTTCTCGTCGTCGGTGCCGGGCTCGTCGTACATGTTGCAGTACAGCGCGATGCCGAACTCGGCTTCGACCGCCTTCGCGGCCGCGGCCAGCTCGTTCCAGTCGCCGGCGAAGTACTTGCCGCCGGGCAGGAAGCCGCCGTACGCGACCGCCGCCAGCACGCCGCGTTCCTTGCAGAGTCCGAGATAGCGGCGCGTCGCGTCGTTGACGAGCTTGCCGCCGACCAGCTCGAAGCCGAGGCCGTCCCCGCCCGACACCGCGGTCAGTCCCGCGCGGCACTGCTCGTCGAGCAGGCTCTCCTGGATGCGCCACCACGCGGCCTCGTCGCCCAGGTCCTGCGCGGTGAACGGCGCGGCGTTCATCAGCATGCCGACGGGGATCGGCACGCGCGGCAGCGTCACGTCGACCACGGTCAGCGCGATCGGGACCTCGATCGTCGTCGCGCCGGCCTTCAGCGTCACCGAGCCCCGGTAGTCGCCGGGCTTGGCGTCCGTCGGCACGTCGTAGTCGATCAGCACCGCGCGCGCGAGGTCGGGACCGACGGCGAAGGTCGGCAGCGGATGGAAGTGGTGGATCTCGAGCCACACGGCGCCGGTGCCGTACGGCCGGTTCGGCAGGTAGCGGCCGTGCGCGACCTTCGGCGCCGGCAGGGGGCCCGGTCCCTTCAGCTCGCCGCCGGCGATCGTCACCGTCGCATCCGCGCGCGCGAAGACGCCGAGCTGGACGGCGACGCGCTGGCCCGCCACCGCGTACTGCTTGGCGAGCGTCGCGGGGGCGTCCTTGCGCGGCCAGTCGCGCGGTGACGCCTGTTCGCCCGTCGCCATCGCCTGCCACATCAGGTCCTTCGTCGGGGCGGCGCGGTCGTCGCCGCGGCGGCCGCGATCCTGCACCGCGAAGGTCGTGGCGATGGTCTTGCGCTGCAGCGCGACGTGCTCGGCGATGAAGCGCCGGCCGTCGGCGTTGTCCGGCGCGACCAGCAGGCCGGCGACGCGCAGCGGCAGGAAGACGCCGTTGTCGGTCTCGGTCGTGAAGACGTTGGCGCCGGCCTTGGCGGTGAACGAGAACTCGTGGATGGCGTGCGCCGGCCAGATCAGCTTGTCGGCGATCTGCGCGCCATCGATGATCTCGGTGTCCTGGAAGTCGAAGAACACGCCCGCGGCGCTGAACGCGTGCTCGTGCACCACCGCTCCGTCGACCTTCAGCCGCATGCGGTCGTAGGCGCAGCGTTCGTCGCCGCCCCAGAAGCCGCCGCGCTCGAAGGCGATCAGGCCGATGTGCCTGCCGCCCGTGAGATCGACGCGGAAGCCCTCCTCGGGGATGCCGAAGCCCGAACCGAGCATCGGCGTCGGGTACGACATCGCGCCGAGGAACGGCCCGACGGCGGCCGCGAGCAGGCCGAAGCCGGCGTCGGGCGCATAGCGGTTGTGCTGGTCGATGCGGATGAACTGGCCCATGCCCTGCGCGCCCTGCTTGGCGAAGTCGAAGGCGAAGGCGCCCGCGCACGCGATCGGCGCCACCGCGACCACCTCGATCTGATCGACGAACACCGGCGACGCCCCGTTGTTGGTCAGCGAGAGGCGGGTGATGCGCGCGACGTCGATCGGCGTCTTGATCTTCCCGCGATAGGGCCGGTTCTCCTCGCCGCGCCACAGGCCGCCGGTGAAGCTGAGCTCGATCACCGAGTCGCCGGGCAGCACGCCGAAGCCGTTCTGGTGGCGTTCGTGGAAGGTGGTGTGCTGATCCTGCAGCTCGAAGCCGATGGCGATCGCCTGCGTCCCCGGGTTGTGGACATGCAGGCGCAGGTGGGTGTAGCCGCTCCAGTCCTTGAGGGCGAGCGTGTCGAGCGCGGACATCAGCCCCGGATCGATGCGCAGCGAGCGCCGCCCGTCGGATTTCCACTCCGACGACAGCGCGACGTCGCCGGGGCCGTCGCCCCACTTGTTGACCTCGAAGTCCTGCTCGAAGTCCTGGAGCGAGGCCGACGTGTCGGCGGCGCCGAGGGCGGCGGCGAGGATCAGGAGGAGGACGGCGCGCGGACGTGGGGACATGGGTGGCTCCAGCCGGGTAACGGTACCCGACGGCGGTCTTACTGTCGCGGATGACCACACGCGGGCGAATCGTCCGGGCGCGGCGGGGGCGAACCGGATCGGCGCAGGCCTGGATGGGCGCTGCGGGCCAGCTCGGGCTTCGGGCTTCGGGCTTCGGGCTTCGAGCTTCGAGCTTCGAGCTCCGGGCCTCACCCCTCGCGCCTCGGCCTCGCCGACGTCTGGCGTCTGGCTTCCCGTCCGCGTGCACCCAGCCTCCCCGGACCCATGCGCCCACCGCCGCTGCTGCTGCTCCAGGCGTGCAACGCCCTCGCCAACTTCCAGGCCTTCATCGTCATCAAGGGCGCGACCTCGCTGTGGAGCGAGCGCGGCTGGACCAGCCTGCAGACCGGACTGGCGCTCGCCCTGGCGAACTTCGCCTACGCCGCGACCGCCGCGCTCGGCGGGCGCGTCGCCGATCGCTTCGGCCGCGGCGTCGCGTGCGTCGCCGGCACGCTGATCGCCGGAGCGGGCTGCGTGCTCGCGCTGGCGACCAGCGAGCCGGTGCCCGTCCTGGTCGGCCTCGTGCTGTCGATCGGCGGCACGGCGATCTATTTCCCGGGCTGCGCCGGCCTGTTCTCGGACGCGGAAGGCGCGCGCCCCGGAGCCGCCGTCGCGGCGCCGCTGCACGCCAAGGTCAACCGCTACAACCTCGGCTGGGCGAGCGGCATCTTCCTCGGATTCGTCTGCGCCGCGCTGATGGCGGATCTGCCGTTGTGGTCGCTGTTCCTCGCCGCGGCAGCGTCGTGCGTCGTGCAGTTCCTCTGCCTCGCGCCCTACCTGCGCCTGCCCGCGCAGCCGCCGGCGCCGCACGGCGACCGCGCGCCGCATCCGGCGCTCAAGCGCCTGACCTTCATGGCGCGCATCGCCATCCTGCTCGGCTGCACCGCGGGCATGGGCATGCTCTCGCAGGTCGAGCAGACGTTGCGCGCCGCCGGCCTGACCGACGCCGCGCTGCGCCGCACGTCGAGCATGATCATGGCCGCGTATCCGCTGGGCTACGTCGGCATGTTCACGCTGCTCGGCCAGTGGGGGGGCTGGGTGCTGCGGCCGTGGCGGCTGTGGGCGCTGCAGCTCGGCATCCTGATCGGCTCGCTGGTGTTCCTCGCGCTGGCGATGACCGGGACGCTGGCGACGCCGGCGTTGATGCTCGCGACGGCGATGATCGGCTCGGGCTTCGGCGCGGTCTACGTCGGCAGCCTCTACTACTCGCTGCGCCTGCCGGACGGAGCGGCGCGCGCCGCCGGCCTGCACGAGACCTGCATCGGCATCGGCAACACCTCCGGCCCGCTGATCGCCGGGCTGTTCCTCAGCGCCTGGGCGACGAGCGCGAGCGCGCCGTCGACGCACGCGATGTTCGGGCTCGGCGTGTTCATGGTCGTTGGCACGGCGCTGACGCTGCTGTGGCAGGTGGCGCTGATACCGAGGGCGATGCGGGCGCGGTGAGGCGGTCTACTCGGGACGCTCGCCGGATTTCTCCATCGCGGCGAACCGGTCGCCGGGGAGGACGACGACGCGCAGGGTCAGGTCCGGATTGACGATGAACCACAGCAGCTGGCGGTCGCTGCGCGACATGTGCGTGAGGACATCGCAGGAGAGGGTGCGCCTGTCGATGCGCTTCCGATCGAACTTCTCGGTGCCGAGTGTCCCGTCGTTGGGATAGATGCCGGCGAGGACGTCGACCCGCTCGGTGATCTGCCACGTGTGGTAGTGATCGGTATTTACATCGCCGGGTTTGAGTGTTCCGACGACACCGCCGACGACCGAACCATCGAACGCCATGCGATCGCACATCACGATCTCGTTCGATCGATTCTCAAGCACGACGATGTGTTCGCCGGCGGTCTTGGTGCGCTGGCATCCGCCACCCAACAAGGCGACGAAAGTGAGCGCCGTAACGATGAGCCATTCATGGGATCTCGTCGAGGCCGTAGCGCTGGTAGTCATGGTCTTGGTCCTTCGTCTCGCGTGAATCTGCGAACTTTCGGCTGAAGACCCTGAGCGCCTCATTCCGTTCTGCAATGCCGCCTTTTGGTGAACGCGGTGGTTCCACCTCGACGCGGACTATCGAGGGTGGAGTCCAGTCGTCGCCGAGTGTGACGTGTCGAGTGATGTCGCGTGGCAATCGTCTGTCGATCTGCGTGTAGAGGACCGACTGCTCGCGGTGCGGGATCATGTACGGGTCTTGATGCACGAACTCGACGAGGGACGCGTCGCCTCTAGCGACGCGTCGCTCGAGCGAGTCGATCGGCACTCCGGTGCGTTGCATCTGCTCGAGCATGTGATGAAGGACGATGTTAGAGATCCCCTTGTGCCTGTACCCGCCGCCCGCGTCCGAATGCGCTGCGTTCAAGATCGGTTTTGCCAAGTTGTCATCGTAGACTGATCCGATGTCCTTCACCTGGAATGCGTCACGGTTTTCCGCGCCGGCGATGACGTGGACGACGTGCTTGGGGCTGTATTCGCCGTCTGGCACATCGAAGCGCAGGCCGAAGTTGATATCGTTCTTGGCGTAGCCGGTGGCAGGCACCATGTCATAAAGCCCCACGAAGCGGAACTCGATGGGGTCGACGGTCTTGCCTGCCTTCCGCTCCGCATTCTGCCATTCGATTGCGCGTTGCATGAACTCTGGTGCGAGCGCTGCGCCGCGGCTGAATCCGGTGATGTCGACGACGCGGATGCCGTCTGCGTAGTCCCTCTTCAGATCTTCAAGCGCGCGATCGAGCGCTGAACCTCCGCCGATGCCAGTGGCTCCGCCAACGATGTGGCCAACCAATCCATTCTCGATGTCATTGCCCGGCCCCGCGTAGTAATGCGCATGCGGATTCTCCTCGCCTTGAGCGTTGCGGCTCAGGAGCAGATGGGTCGCGAACACGTTCGTCCCGCCGAAGTTCGTCTCGGACAACCCGTGATTCCTCGTCCCATCGAACGCGAAGTGCGCCGACGGCCGCGTATCGACCTTCGCCGCCAGGACCCGCTCCGGCACCCCATCGCGCGCGGCCAACGCCGCCTCACCGGTCCGCACATCGAGCGTCCTGCTCGCCGTCATCTGCTCCATCAACGGCACCACATCGCCGATCGCCCGCGCCTGCGCCAGCTCGCCGCGTCCGATCGCCGCCGCCACCGCCGCGGCGACGCCAGGCGAGACGTGCTCGCTCGACGCGCCCTCGGTCATGTCGAGGGAGAGCATCAGCGCCTTGTCGAGCGGCAGGCGCAGCGTCATCTCGCCGCCGTCGATCCCCGGCCGCGTCCACTCCGGCGGCGCGATGCCGTCGCGCGGCGCCGTGGCCTGCCAGGCGCCGTCGCTCCACGTCCACGCCCCCATCTCGCTGGGCTTCGGCCGCGCCTCGTCCCACGCCGGCGCCAGGCGCGCCAGGCGCACCGGCGCGGCGCCCTCGATGATGCTGTGATGACGTGCGATGTCCGGATCGGCGGGTTGCTGCTCGCTGGCGGTGGTCGCCTCGCCGTGGCGAGCGACCACGCGGCGCATCCGGGCGACGTCATCCTCGGCGGCGACGAGCCTCGGCGCGCGCACGACGTCGGCCTCGTCGGCATGCGGCTCGACCGCCGGATCCGGCGGCTCGGCATCACGGCTGGCGTGGCTCAGAGGCATGGGCTGCGATCCTTGTCGCCGCGCGCCGCCTCCGTCAAACCTGGCAGGCCTAGCGGGCGACGACCAGGCGCAGCGGCTGGGCGCAGGCGCCGAACTCGACCGAGCCGCCGGGCTTGAGCGGCACGGCCTGGTGGGGGCCGTCGATGTAGAGCTCCACCCCGGCCATGGCGCTGGTCAGGCGCAGGCCGCGCGGCGGTTCCTGGCGGCCTTCGACGAGGGTCGACAGGCGCCGGCCGGGGAACGGCTCGCGCACCTTGTAGAGCAGCGCGTCCTGCTGCGGCATGAGCGGCGGCATGAGTCCCGCGCTGCGGATGCCGCCGGTCGATCCCGCCGCGGTCGCGATCCACACGCCCGACGACTCCTGGAACTCGCGCTGGCCATCGACCTCGAGCAGGTAGCGCGTGATCGCCGCCGGGTGCGAGCTGGTGAACAGGCAGTCGTTGAGGATCCGCCGCTCGCTGCCGTCGTCGAGCACGCGCGCGACCAGGCGCGGCAGGCGTTCGAGCGCGGTGCGCCCCGCCAGCCAGTCGGCGAAGCGTTCGCTGAACTCGTCGGCCAGGCAGCGCGTGAAGTGGCCGATCGAGCGGTCCGGATCCGAATTGATCGTGATCATCGGCCGATCGGCGGCCAACGCGTTGGCGGTGAACACCGTGCCATCGCCGCCGGCGGTGACGATCAGATCGACGTCGTCGGCGTCGATGGCCGCGACCTCCGCCACGGTCTTCTCGACCAGGTGGTGGCCGGCGCAGGCGGCGCGCACCGCGGCCAGGGCCAGCTCGTGGTTGGCCGCCGCCGACTCGATGACCGCCGGATCCATCGCGCCGCGCCGGGCCATGCGTTCGAGATCGCCGGCGGCCAGCCGCCGTTTGAGCGGCTGCTTGCCGAGCAGCAGGATGCGCGCCGGCATGCGCCCTACGCCAGGCTGGCGCGGACGTCGGCGTCCGCGGCGATGATGTCGTCGATGCCCGGGTCGACGCAGCGCGGCGCGCGAGCCAGGGCGCGCTCGACGGTGCGGAAGATGTCGGTGAAGCGTCCGCAGCCGGCGAGGAAGCGCGCGACCGCCATCTCGTTGGCCGCGTTCATCACCGTCGGCGCGACGCCGTCGGCGCGCGCCGCCTCGTAGGCCATGGTCAGCGACGGGAAGCGCAGCGGATCCGGCGCCTCGAAGGTCAGCGCGCCGAGCGAGGCGAAATCGGGCGCGGCGACCGGACCGTCGACGTGGCGCGGCCAGGTCAGCGCGTACTGGATCGGCGTGCGCATGTCCGGCCGGCCGAGCTGCGCCATCACCGAGCCGTCGCCGTAGTGGACCATGCTGTGCACGACGCTCTGCGGGTGGATCAGCACCTCGATGCGATCGACCTCGATCGCGAACAGCCAGCGCGCCTCGATGATCTCGAGGCTCTTGTTCATCAGCGTCGCCGAGTCGATGGTGATCTTCGGTCCCATCGTCCAGGTCGGATGCTTCAGCGCCTGCGCGCAGGTCACGGCCTCGAGGTCGCGCACGGTGCGCAGCGGCCCGCCGCTGCCGGTGAGGATCAGCTTGGTCACCGCGTCGCCGCGGTGGCCCTCGAGGCACTGGAAGATCGCCGAGTGCTCGCTGTCGACCGGCAGGATCTCGGCGCCGTGCTGCGCGGCGAGGCGCGTGATCAGCCGCCCGGCCATGACCAGCGGCTCCTTGTTGGCGATGCAGCAGCGCTTGCCGGCGCGCACCGCGGCGACCGTCGCCTTCAGCCCGGCCGCGCCGACGATCGCGGTGACCACGGCGCCGGTCTCGGGCGCGGCGGCGACCTCCTCCAATGCGTCGACGCCAGCGGCGGCGCGGATGCCGCTGCCCGCGAGCGCGTCGCGCAGCGCGGGCAGCGCCTTCTCGTCGGCGACCACCGCGATCTTCGCGCGCGCCTCGCGCGCCAGCGCCGCGAGCTCGACCGCCTTGCCGTTCGCGGTGACGGCGTGCACGGGGATGCCGAGATGCGCCGCGACCTTGAGCGTGTTGACGCCGATCGAACCGGTGGCGCCGAGCACGGTCAGCGCTCGCGCGCGGTGATCCGTCATGCGCGCACGAGCTCGCGCAGGTGCTTGAGCAGCAGGTCGTCGTTCTCCGGCGTGCCGACCGTGATGCGCAGCTTCTCGCGCAGCGCCGGCTTGTCCCACCAGCGCACCAGCACGCGGCGCTCCTTCAGCTCGCGATAGATGCGCGGGGCATCGGCGCCGACCTGGCAGAGCAGGAAGTTGGCGTGCGAGGCCGGCCAGCTCCAGCCGAGCTTCGCGAGCTCGGTCTCCAGCCGACGACGCTCCATGACCGTGCGCCGGACCTGGTCGAGGTGGTACTGGCGATCGTCCAGCGCCGCGGTGCCGAGCGCCTGGGTGATCGCGTTGACGTTGTAGCTGTCCTTGACCTTGCCCAGCTGCGCGACGAGCGCCGGCGCGGCGAAGAGCAGCCCGAGGCGCGCGCCCGCCAGGCTGTAGCTCTTCGAGAAGGTGCGCAGGACGATGAGGTTCGGGTGCTGGTCGAGGTACGGGATCATCGACTCGCGCGCGCCCCCGGCGTCGGCGAAATCCATGTACGCCTCGTCGACCACCAGGATGCCGTCCTGCTGCTCGGCCAGGCGGCGCAGCTCGGCCGCGGGGGTGAGCGTCGCCGACGGATTGTTCGGGTTGGCGACGATCACCACCTTCGCGGACTGCCGCGCGAGCACGCTCGGCAGCGTCCAGTCGGCGGCGGCGATGCGGTAATCGACCGCGACCAGCTCGGCGCCCTGGATCGACGCGAGCGTGTCGTACAGGCCATAGGTCGGCCAGGCGCAGGCGACGCGTTCACCCGGCGCGAGGAACGCCCGGTAGATGACCGTCAGGCAATCGTCCGAGCCGTTCCCGGCGAGCACCTGGTCGGGCGAGACGCCGAACGCCGAGGCCGCGGCGGCGCGCAGCGCGCGGCTGACGGGATCGGGGTAGAGGCGCAGCGAATCGTCGGCGACCCCGGCCAGCACCGCCTTCACCGCCGGCGACGGTCCCCACGGGCATTCGTTGGTGTTGAGCTTGATGCACGAGTTCACCTGCTCGCCCGGCGTGTACGCCGCCATGTCGAGCACGGCGCGGCGCACATGGCGCAGCGCCGCCGGCGAAGGCGATGCGGAAGCGGAGGAGTCGGCGCGTTCGCTCATACCTGAGCGCACGGTAAGCCGGCGCCCGGACACCGGCAAGCGGAGCAGCCGCTGATCAGGACGCGTCCGGCCGGCGGAAGAAGCGGATGACGCCGCGCGACAGGGTCAGCGTCGGCTGGATGCCGGGGATCAGGCGCCACACGCCTAACCATTCGCTCGGCATCGGCATGGCGATGCCCGGCAGCAGGCGCCAGGCGAGGAACACCGCCGGCAGGCGCAGCAGCATGGTCAGCACGAACAGGTAGCGGTACTCGCTGCCGCTGAGCTCGGGCAGCGTGCCGCCCCGCATCAGCTCCATGCCCATCCAGGTCGCGATCATCGCCACGCCGCCGACCGGCATCTGGTGGAAGGCGATCAGGCGCGCGCGCACCGCGGCGTTGCGGTGCGCCGACAGCAGCAGCACGCCGACCGCGCTCTCGGCGGCGCACCAGGCGATGCCGCTGGCCACCTCGACCACCATCAGCAGCGCCAGCGACGTCGTCCACGCCCAGACCAGCGGCACGATCATGATCCCGATGACGGCGATGCGCAGCACGGCCCCGGGGCCGTAGCGGTCGACCATGCGGCCCATGGTGGGGAGCATCGCCAGGCGCACGACGTTGCTGGTCCACAGCAGCAGGCTGTAGCGCCAGGTGCGGCCGTCGTCGGGATCGAGCAGGTCGAGTCCCGCCGGCGCGTCGGCGAGCATGTACGGACCGAAGAACGGCCCCGCGATCATCACGCCGAAATGCAGCGTCGCCCACACCGCCGTCCAGCGACCCAGGTCGGTGCGCCACATCGCCTGGACGAAGCCGGGCGCCGGCGCCGCCGCCTCGAGCTCGCGCGAGCGCGTCGTGCGCCGCGGCGCCGCGATCGGCTGCTTGACCAGCAGCCAGATGCTGGCCGCGCGGCTGAGGACGCCGATGCCGAGGATCGCCAGCAGGCTCGCGTGCACGCCGACCAGGTTCTCGCCGACCGCGAACAGCCAGGCGAACAGCGCCGCGAAGGCCAGCTTGAAGCCGATCAGCACGCGCATGCGGTTCGACCAGTAGCGGCCGCGGATCGAGCGCGGGATGAGATCGCCCATCCAGCCGAAGTAGGCCGGGCCGGCGATGGCGCCGACGAGGTTGATGATGATCGCGAGCGCCAGCGCGCTGCTCGCCGACCACGCCGCGTCGTGGTACATGAGCGGGATCGCGAGCAGCGCCAGGCCGACGACCTGCACGCTCGCGCAGGTGATCGCCGTGCGCTTGTTGCCGCCGAGCGCGGCGATGATGCGCGGCGCGAACGGCGACAGCGCCAGCAGCGCGAACAGCGGGACGATGTTGAGCCAGCCGATGGCGTGCCCGGGATTGCCGGTGCCCTTGAGCAGCACGGGCACCATCCACGCCTCGATGTAGGCGATGAAGCCGCCGACGAGCGCGCCCTCGATGACCGCGATGGTCATGCCGCGCTGCGCGGGTGTTCCGCGCAGCCGACGCCGCCAGGTTGCCAACCACTGCATGGAAAGGTCGCGAGCGTACCCATGGCGCGACGCCCGCCAGACCTCGGTGACGCGGAAGCATGGACGGCGCGAGTCAAGCGGCGGCGGCCGCACCGCGCCTGAAAACGACATCGCCCGCGCGATGCGCGGGCGATGACAACGATGCTTACGTCGGGCGCGGCACGCGCCTTAGCGCGCGGTGGGCGTCAGGCGATCTCGCTCAGCAGCCAGATCGCGCCGATGACGATCGCGATGCCGGTGACGCGGTAGACCATCAGGTCGCCGTCGCCGACGTTCATGCGCTTGCGCATGACGCGGCTGAACACGCTGGTCTCGGCCTTGCGCAGCGGGCTGGCCAGGCCGACCAGCAGCGTGCCGGCGATCAGGCTGATGATCGCCAGCGAGGTCAGCGGCAGCAGGTCGCGCATGCTGCCGACCAGGCCGTAGAACAGCGCGACCGCGGTCAGCGCGATGCCGGCGAAGGCGATGTCGTAGACCCGGACCTGCTTCTGCCGCAGCGGCGCGCCGGCCGGCAGGTGGTTGCAGATGCGCGAGACCAGGAGGTCGTCGGCGGCCTCGTCGCGGGCCACGCGCGCGGCGTCGGCGCGTAGCAGGCGGTCGAGGCCTTCCATGCGGCGCGCGGTGGCGCGCGCATCGGCGTCGGATGCCAGCAGGTGGGTCAGGGCGGCGTTCTCGGCGGCGCCGAGCTCGCCGTCGACCGAGCGTTGAACGATGCGTTGGCGGGAGTCCATGGGGATGCCTATCACCGACCAGACGCTGTCGCACCCGGCGATCCGGACATAAGACCAATCCGGCGACGGCGCTGCAACTCCTGATGCATCAGCCTCCTCCGACCAGGGTGACGATTTCGATGCGATCGTCCTGGCTGAGACGGGTCTGGGCATGGTCGGCGCGGCGCACCAGGGCGCGGTTGACCTCCACCGCGACCCTCGTCCCGGGCAGGTCGAGGCGGGCGAGGAGGTCGACGATGGTCGCCCCGTCGGGCAGCTCGGTCGGCTGGTCGTTCACCACCACGCGCATGACCGGGGTTGTAGGCCGGGGCGGGTTCAAGGCACGAGGCCGAGCTCGCGCGCCTGGTCGACGACCAGGGACAGGCCCTCGGCCAGGATCGGGCGGCACTCGTCGCGTCGCCCGAGGCTCCACAAGGCGATCAGCAGGTTGCGGCGGAAGCGTTCGTAACCGATGCGGCGAACGCCGCGCCCGGCGAAGCGCAGGTCGAAATCGGCGGCGCCCACGGCGAGCAGGTCGGCGTCGCGCTCGCTGCCGCCCAGGCGCACATCGCCGGCAGGGGGCGCGAAGCGGTTCCACGGGCAGACCTCCTGGCAGAGATCGCAGCCGAACCACCAGCCCTCGAAGCGCTCGGCCAGCTCGCGCGGGACCACGCCGGCGTGCTCGATGGTCAGGTAGCTGATGCAGCGTTCCGACAGCACGCGCCGGCCGACCAGCGCCCGCGTCGGACAGCGGCGCTCGCACGCGTCGCAGCGGCCGCAGCGGTCCTCGCCATGCGGTCCGACGCGGATCTCGATCGGGGCTTCGCTCAGCAGCATGCCGAGGAAGCGCCAGCTGCCGGCGTCCGGAGCGATCACCAGCGCGTTCCTGCCGATCCAGCCCAGGCCGGCGAGCCGCGCCAGCGTGCGTTCGTTGATCGGCGCCGAATCGACGCAGGCGCGCGTCAGCCAGATCGGATCGCGGGTCGTCGCGATCCTTCGCCCGATCCGCCCGAGCTTCTCGCGCAGGATGGCGTGGTAGTCCTTGCCGGCGACGTAGCGCGAGCGGCGCAGGCCGTCGTCGCGCGGTTCCGGCTGGTACGGCAGCGCCACCGCGACCAGCGAGCGCGCCGCCGGTTCGAGCGCGCGCGGGTCGAGCCGGATGTCGCGCGTCTTCTCGAGCCAGACCATGTCGCCGACGCCATCGGCGAGCATCAGGTCGAGGCCGGCCGGATCGAGCCGCTCCGGCGGATCGATGGTCGCGAGCGCGGTCAGGCCCTCGGCCGCGCACCACGCGGCGATGTCGGCGAAGGGGATCGGCTGCACCGGCGCATCGCAGCGCGTCGAGGACGACGCACAACGCGGGGACGCGGCGGGCTTCGTGGGCTGCGTCGTGCCGGCTCACCCCCAGACCCCGCACAGCCCCAGCTCATCCGCCAGATCGCGCGCGACGCGGCTGCGCCCGCGACCGCCGACGCGGCCGAGGCGGGAGATGCACTCGGCGAGGCTCTCCGGCTTGCCGAGCGCCCAGCCATGGGCGATGGCCTCGCCGTACGCGGCGATGGCGACCGGGCCGAGGGCGTCGCAGAAGCGATCCAGCCACGCCTGGCGCTCGTCGGAGCCGGGCGGCATCAGCCCCGGCGGCGCGTCGCCGGTCGGCAGCAGCTCGCCGTCGGGACCGGCGACCAGCGGCGGCGCCGACAGCGTCACCGGCGTGCCCGGCGTCGGCCTGGTCTCGTGCTGGTCCCGGCTCGAGACCAGCGCCCAGCCAGGCGCCGTGCGCTCGGCCCAGGCGATCGCGGCCAGCGTCGCCGTGTCGTCGGCGAGCAGGCACGAGCGGTAGCGTGCCGCCCAGCGGCTGCCGCGGCTGCCGTGCCGCCGGTTGCACGCTCGCGTCGTGCGCTGCAGCAGGGTCTGCATGAATCCGGAGAGGCTGGTCAGGCGCGCGTAGAGCCGCTCGGCGGGGATGTCGCCACCGCCGGCCGCGAGCCAGCGTGCGCGCAGGCCGGCGTCGTCATCGCTGCCGGCGGCGCGGTGGCTGAGGACGAGGCGCAGGCACGCGGGCGCGACCGCGAAGGCGAAGCACCGCGCGTCGAAGGCGAGGCGCACGCGTTCGAGCTCGACGAGGATCGCCTCGGCGTCGCCGTCCCCCGCAAGCAGCGGCAGGTCGAGGGTCGTCCGGACCTCGAGCGCGTAGGTGTGCGGGTGGCCGGTGAGGGCCATGCGACGCGGCATCGACGTACGCTGCCCACAATTCGATGTCAGACAATGATTAAGCTTCTTGAAACCTTTTTCGACGCTGCGTACCCTCCGGCCCAGCCGGTAAAGACACGGAAGGCACGGGCCTATGGCGATCCATCCCTTGGCGGTTGTCGACCCCGAAGCCTCGGTCCATCCCGACGCATCGATCGGTCCGTTCTGCTGCCTCCGGGGCAAGGTCGTGGTCGAAGCCGGCGTCGAGCTGCGCAACCACGTGACCGTCTACGGCCGCACGACCATCGGCCGCGGCTCGATCCTGTTCCCGAACTGCGTCATCGCCTCCGATCCCCAGGACCTGAAGTTCCGGGGCGAGGACAGCGAGGTGCGCATCGGCGCCAACTGCCGGATCCACGAGTACGTGACCATCAGCAAGGGCACCGCCGGCGGCGGCATGCTGACGTCGCTCGGCGACGACTGCCTGGTCATGGCCGGCGCGCACGTCGCCCACGACTGCCGCCTGGGCGATCGCGTCGTCCTGGGCAACAACAGCCAGCTGGCCGGCCACGTCGTCGTCGGCCGTCGCGCGACCATCAGCGGCATGTGCGGCGTCCACCACTTCGCGACCATCGGCGAGCTGACCTTCATCGGCGCGATGAGCGGCGTGCGCTATGACGCGCCGCCGTACTGCATCGTCGACGGCCATCCCGCCGAGGTCCGCAGCCTGAACATCGTCGGCCTGCGCCGCGACGGCGTCCCGGACGACGAGATCCGCGTGCTCAAGGACGTCTTCCGCGCGCTGTTTCACGACAAGGCGCCGATGAGCGAGGGACTGGTGCGCGCCCGCGACCTGCTGCCCGCGCAGGAGACGCGCGCCCATCGCCTGGTCGCGTGGGCCGCCGAGCATCTCGAGGCCAGCATCAAGGGCCGGATCCAGGAAGCCCATCGCGTCGCGCACGCCGCTGCGAGCGCGCAGACGAATGGCACCGCTCAGGCGAACGGCAAGGCGCACGCCAACGGCGCGGTCGCGATGAACGGCCACGCCAACGGCAATGGGCATGTGAACGGCAACGGCCACGCGGACGGCCACGTCGCGACGGAAGCCAAGCCGCTGACCGGCTGAGCCGCTCCCGTCCCCCGCCTTCCGGCTTGCCCATCTCCTTCGCCCCATAACCTTGCGCGCCCTACGCAGAGGTCCTCATGAGCATGCATGGCAGTTTCGTTGGCAAGGGCGGCATGACCAAGCACCGCAACGTCCTCACCCGCGCCGAGCGCATCGAGCGCTTGAAGGGTGAAGGCCGCTGGACGCCCGAGAAGGGCGTCACCAACCTGCCCAAGGTGCGCAACATCAAGATGGCGTGATCGCGGCCCACGCCGCTGGTCGCCTCGGCTGATCGTCTCCGCGCCGCGTTCCATCCGGAACGCGGCGCGATCGTTTTCATCGTCGCTGCCGCGTCGCGTCATCGGGCTGCGAGCATCGCGCTGCGAGCATCGGGCTTCGGGCTCGGGCTTCGGGCTGCGTGCTGCGAGCTGCGAGCTGCGAGCTGCGAGCTTCGCGCTGCGAGCTGCGTGCTGCGAGCTGCGAGCTGCGAGCTTCGCGCTGCGAGCTGCGAGCTGCGACGTCCATGATCGCGCCGCTCGCCTCGCCGTGTCGCCGTGCCGCTCCTCGCCTCCACCGCACAGGCGCCTGTGCCGACCGGTGTCGCCACGTCTGGGTGGTCTTGCAAAGAAGACCATGACCTTAGGCTCCGCGCTCCATTCATCCGGCGCGGCCGCGCCGAGACGTCGCCCACGGGCGTTTCCGACGGTCGTGCCTCCTTCGAGGAACGTGCATGCCTGTCCGTATCGCCATCAATGGTTTCGGTCGTATCGGTCGCCTGGTCTTCCGCGCCATCGTCGAGCAGGGCCTGCTCGGCAAGGACTTCGACGTCGTCGCGGTCAACGATCTCGTCCCGGCCGACAATCTCGCCTACCTGGTGAAGTACGACTCGACCCAGGGCAAATTCACCGGCACGGTCAGCTCGAAGAAGAGCAAGCCCGACGTCCCCGAGGACGACGTGCTCGTCGTCAACGGCAAGGACATCAAGGTCCTGGCCTGCCGCGACAACTGGCCGTGGAAGGACCTCGGCGTCGACATCGTCATCGAGTCGACCGGCCTGTTCACCTCCGAGGACAAGGCGCGGCTGCACATCACCGCCGGCGCCAAGCGCGTGGTGATCTCGGCTCCGGCATCGGGCGACGGCGTGAAGACCATGGTCTGCGGCGTCAACGAGAACGAATACGATCCGGCCAAGCACCAGATCGTCTCGAACGCGAGCTGCACCACCAACTGCCTGGCGCCGCTCGTGAAGGCGGTGCTCGACGCGGGCCTCGGCCTGACCGAAGGCCTGATGACCACGATCCACGCCTACACGGCGACGCAGAAGACCGTCGACGGCCCGTCGAAGAAGGACTGGAAGGGCGGCCGCACCGCGGCGGCCAACATCATCCCGTCGACGACCGGCGCGGCCAAGGCGGTCGGGCTCGTGCTGCCGCAGGTGAAGGGCAAGCTGACCGGCATGTCCTTCCGCGTCCCGACGCCGACGGTCTCGGTCGTCGATCTGACCTTCAAGACCGAGAAGGAAACGTCGCTGAAGGACATCAACGCGGTGATCAAGAAGGCGTCCGAGACCAGCCTCAAGGGCATCCTCGGCTACACGGATGAAGAGGTGGTCTCGACCGACTTCACCCACGACACGCGCTCGTCGATCTACGACGCGAGCTCGTCGATCGAGCTGAACAAGAACTTCTTCAAGCTGGTGAGCTGGTACGACAACGAGTGGGGCTACAGCAACCGCGTCGTCGATCTGCTCAAGCACATGGTGAAGAAGGGGATCTGAGGCCATCCGGCCCGTCCCGTCTCGTGATGTCCCCGACGGCCGCCGGTCATTCCGGCGGCCGTCGGCGTTTGATCGGTACGGGCTTCTCCAGTCGCGCGCGGACTGGAGTCCCACCCCGCCTGCGTTAGCCTCACCGCCTCCGGATGGCGCCGCCATGAGACTGCACATCTGCGACAACCGCGACGCCGCCGGCGAGAAGCTGGCCGGGATCATGGCCGCGGCGATCCGCGACAACCCGCGTCTGCGACTCGGTCTGGCGTGCGGCAACACCAGCCTGGCGTGCTACAACGAACTGGTCCGCCAGTTCCACCAGCAGGGCGGCTTCAGCTTCCGTCACGTCACGACCTTCAATACCGACGAGTTCGTCGGCCTGGCGCCGTCGGATCCGCGCAGCACGCGCTACATCATGAACTACCACCTGTTCCGCCAGGTCGACCTGCCGGCGGAGCAGACCTTCGTCCCGCGCGGCGACGCGGCGGACATCGAAGCCGAGTGCAAGGCCTACGACTGGCTGCTGCAGGCGCGCGGCGGGCTCGACCTGGTCGTCCTCGGTCTGGGCCACAACGGCCACGTCGGACTCAACGAGCCCGGGTCCTCGCCGCGCAGCCGCACGCGCGTGGTCGAGCTGACGCCGTCGACGCTGGCCGCGGTGTCGGGCGGCGAGCGCTTCCGCAATCTCGACGAGACGCCATCGCAGGCGCTGTCGATGGGCCTGGCGTCGATCCTCGAAGCCAAGCGCGTGATCATCACCGCGGTCGGCCTCGGCAAGGCGGACATCGTCCACCGCTTCGTCGCCGGCCGCGCCGGCCCGAGCGTCCCCGCGACGCTCCTGCAGTCGCACCCCGATCTCCAGGTCATCATCGACCAGGATGCGGGCGCGCGCCTGGACACCGACGAGGCGCGCCTGCCGGTCGCGTAGCCGGCGGTCGATCCGGCATCGACCCCGCGCTGCGGGCTTGCGGTCTTCCGCTCCCGGGGCGATCCCCACTTGCCCGTCGCCGGGGACGCCGGTTACGTTCCCCAGCACCATGACCGACACCACCGTCCTGCACGCGCACAAGGTCTCGGGCCCGCACCCGGCCGATCTCACGGCGGTGGCCAAGTCCATCGGCGAGCAGAGCGAGCTGATCGACGCCGCGCGCCAGGTGCAGAAGCGCCACGACAACGTCCTCGGCCTGCTGACGCGCGCGCTGTCGAAGGAGGAGATCGCGGTCATGGAGGACCGCGGCTGCCGCGCCGACGACTGGGCGCTGGTCACCGTCGCGCAGGACTTCGACGCCTTCCGCGTCCGGCGCAGCCACCTCAAGGGCGCGTGCGTCCTCGGCCGCTTCGTCGGCGAGGTCGAGGTGCTGCCGGGCGTGAAGCTCGCGACCGGCATCTACAACTGCACGCTGATCAACTGCCAGGTCGGCAACGACTGCCTGCTCGAGAACGTGCGCTTCGCCGCCAACGTCATCATCGAGCGCGAGGCGCTGGTGTTCGACGTCGGCTCGATCACCTGCTCCGGCGCCGCGCGGTTCGGCTGCGGCCAGGAGCTGAAGCTGGCGTGCGAGGTCGGCGGCCGCGAGCTGCCGCTGTGGGCCGAGGTCACGGTCGACCAGGCGGCGCTGGTCGTGCGCGACCGCGCCGACCGCGCCGGCGTCGCAGCGGTGCGCGCCGCCGTCGAACGCTACGCCAAGGCCATCGAGAGCCCGGTCAGCTGGATCCGGCGGCGGGCCCGCGTCCGCCACATCGAGCGCCTGCACGACTGCTTCATCGGACCGTCGGCGGTGATCGACCACGCGCTCGAATTGAGCAACGTCGCCGTGTTCTCGTCGGCGGACGAGGTCACGCGCGTCGGCGGCGGCGCGTCGGTCGCCGATTCCGTCCTGCAGTGGGGGGTCGTGGTCTCTGGCAGCGCCATCGTCCGACGCAGCGTCCTGCTCGAGCACAGCGCGGTCGACGAGCACGCCTCGGTCGAGCAGAGCCTGATCGGTCCGAACACCACGATCGGCAAGGGCGAGGTGACGGCGAGCCTGGTCGGACCGTTCGTCGGCTTCCACCACCAGAGCCTGCTGATCGCCGCGTACTGGCCGGAGGGCAAGGGCAACATCGCCTACGGCGCGATGGTCGGATCGAACCACACCAGCCGCGCGCCGGACCAGGAGGTCTGGCCGGGCGAGGGCTGCTGGTTCGGCCTGGGCTGCGCGATCCGCTTCCCGTCGGATTTCAGCGAGGCGCCGTATTCGGTGGTCGGCCTGGGCACCAGCACGCTGCCGCAGAAGGTGCGCTTCCCCTTCAGCCTGATCACCATCCCGGCCGAGCCGCTGGGCAAGGACGACGAGGGCCGCGTGCCGCGCGCCTACAACGAGATCGTCCCGGCGTGGACGCTGTTCGCCAACGCCTACGGCCTGGTCCGCACCGAGAGCAAGTTCCACGCGCGCGACAAGAGCCGCCGCCACGTCATCGACTACAAGGTGCTGCGTCCGCAGATCATGCGCCTGATCAAGACGGCGTACGACCGGCTGACCGCGCCGCGCGCCACCAAGAGCGTGTACATCGACGAGGACATCGAGGGGCTCGGCAAGAACTTCCTGCGCGAGTCGGCGCGTCTCGAGGCGATCGACTACTACGGGCGCGCCATGAAGCGCTACGCGCTGCGCATCCTGCTCGCCGAGGCCGAGGGCCACGTCGAGATCCCGGGCTCGAGCGAGCTGGCGCACGAGCTGGTCGACGCGCTGATGCCGCAGGCGGGCCGCGACGAACGCCTGCGCCTGCTGGTCGAGATCGAGCGCCAGAACGCCGAGCTCGTGCAGGCGAGCAAGGCCAACGACGATCAGCGCGGCGCGCGCATCATCCCCGGCTACGCCGACGCGCACGTCGCCGCGGCGGACGATCCGGTCGTGCGCAGCGCCTGGGAACGGCTGGAGAAGACCGCGGCGCGCGTGCGCAGCCTCGGCGTCGCCGTCCCCTGACGCTACGCGGCGCCTTGCGGGAGTCGGCGCGGGTGTCCCCGCGCGTCAGGACGCGAACGCGCTCGTGCGCGGGTGAGGCCTCGTCGAGACCAGACGCGGGGGATCCGTGTCGCATCGATCGCGCGCTCCCGAAGCGGCCGCGCGCGGATCACCCGGGCGGTCGCCGGCGCTGCGCCATGCCTGATCGTGCGGTGTGGACACGGGTGCAGCACTGAGGATCCCGGCCGTCCGCGAACAGCGCGGCCTGGATTCCCGGTGCACATCCGCGGGCGGCTTCGTCTTCCAGGTGAGCGCGGATCGTCGCCGCTGGGTCGCCTCTCGTGGAGGCGGAGTTCGACGTCAATGATGAATGCAATCCTGCCCCGCGACGGGTGCAGCGTGAGGCCGCATGTCGATCGACGAAGGCGTGCTGCGGTTCCATTCCGTCGCGTGCAACGCGACTGGACGGGCATGTGTCTGCGCCGCGCCGAGCGGTGGGCCGAATCACGGCAATCCGCTCGGGCTTCGCGTCCGTAGTTCGCTCCGAAGCAGGCGGACCATGAAGCACGCGATTGCGCACGTGCCGTTTCGTGCGCGACATGCAACCGGAGCGGAGCGCGCGCATCGCTCCCGACCAGCGCCGGTGCGCCCGTGAGGCCGGATCCCCGCGGCGAGGTGGTCCGGGTGCGGCATGCCGGACTGCGGGTGCGCGCGGCCTTCGGTCTCGCATCTGCCGACGATGCCATGTCGCGCGCGACTGCGCGCGGCGGTGACGTCGCAGCCAGCGCATCGCCGCCGGCGCGCGCCGCCGATCCCGACGCGCTCGGCGGCATCGGCCTGCTCGCGTTGTCGATCTTCGCGCTCGGCGCCCTCTGGCGTTGCCTGCACGTGCTCGTGCTGCACCGCCCCACCGAGTACATGTGGTCGGACATGGCCGGCTACTGCCGGCGGGCGCTGCGCGTGTTCGATCCGGCCTACCAGCCGCATATCGGCGACACCATCTACCCACCGGGCAACGAGGTGTTCCTCGCCCTGCTGCACGCGCTCGGTGGCGGAAGCTGGACGCTGGCGGTGCATGCGCAGCTGGCTATCGCGCTGGCCATCCCGATCGCCATCGCGGCCCTCGCGCACGCGCTCTACGGGCGCGTGGTCGCGTGCGTGGCGGCGATCATCGCCAGCCTGCATTTCCAGTCGGTCGCCTACGCCGGATACTTCCTCGCCGAGAACCCGTTCACCCTGCTGCTCCTGCTCGCGCTGCTGGCCGCGCTGCCGTGGCTGCGTGATCCGGAGCGGGCGCCCGCGTGGCGGTGCGCGCTGGCTGGCCTGCTCCTCGGTCTCGCTGCCGCCTTCAAGAGCGTCGTGCTGCTCCCGGCGCTGCTGGTCGCCGTGCATGGCGCGTTGGATCGCGGCAACTGGCGCGTGCCGCGCTTCTGGTCGCACGCCGCCGTCATCGGTCTGGCGCTGGCGGCGGTGATCGGCCCGATCGCCGCGCGCAACACCAGCGCCGCCGGGCGGTTCACGCTGATCTCGACCAATGGTTCGCTGAATTTCATGCAGGGCCATTCGGGCGACGTGCGGCTCTTCCGGTTCGTCGATCGCGAGCGCGACCTGCGGACCGCGTTCGCGTGCCCGGCCTCGGGCCAGCGCGGGTACCGGCGCGCCGTCACGCTGCCCTTCGGACCGTACGACGGCGAACGATGCCGCGAAACGGCGTGGGAGTGGATCGCGGCACACCCGGTCGAAGCAGCGGTCGAGTCGGTCGGGCATGTGTTCGTGCTGTTCTGGGGAACCGTGCCGTGGCCGTCGTCGAACACCGCCGAACGGCCGTTGATGGTCCTGGCCGAGAACCTCTTCCTGCTGCTGGTCGTGGCGCCCGCGGGATATGCCGTGCTGCGCGCGCTGCGCCGGCGTCGTGCGGGCGACGCGTTCTCGGAACTCGTCCTGGCAGCGCCGGTAGCGGGCATCGCGCTCGCGGCGTTCGTGTTCATCGGCGATCCGCGGTACCGCATCCCATTCGACGGCTGCCTGATCGTCCTCGCCGCGGCGACCTGGGCGGGATCGCTGGCGGCGCGATCGACGGGGCGGATGGACGATCCCGGTTCGCGCGATGGGGGTGATAACGCGCCGCCTCACGCGGGTCTCGGCGCACGGAGCACGGCGTCATGACCACGATGCCACGATCGGATGAGCATCGCTCCGGATCCCGGCTCTCCGCCGCGGCCGCGCGGATCTTCGGGCTCGATCAGCGCGCTCTGGCGGCCTTCCGTATCGGCATCGCCGCGACGGTTCTGATCGATCTGGCGCTTCGCGCCATGGATCTGCAGGCGCACTACACCGACGCCGGCGTCCTGCCGCGCCAGGCGTGGCTCGCGCTCGCCAATCGACCGTGGGAATTCTCGATCCACCTGATGACCGGATCGTGGGTGGGTCAGGCGATCCTCTTCGCGCTCGCCGCGGCCTGCGCAGCGTGCCTGCTGCTCGGGTATCGGACGCGGTCGGCTACGATCGCGACGTGGGCCCTGCTCCTGTCGCTGCACAACCGCAACCCGTTCGTCCTGCTCGGCGCCGACACGATGCTGCGCTGCCTCCTCTTCTGGGCGATGTTCGTGCCGCTGGGCGGACGGTGGTCGCTCGACTCGCGCCGGCGGCCCGCGGCGCCGCGGCGCGCCATCGCCTCGCCGGCGACCGCGGCGCTGATGCTGCAGGTCTGCCTGGTCTACTGGTGCACCGGCGTCTTCAAATCGCACCCGGTGTGGACCCAGGACGGCACGGCGCTGGTCTACCTCTTCCAGAGCGAATACGCGACCCCGCTGGGCGCGTCGGGCCTCGCGTGGCCCGGACTGCTGCGTCTGCTCTCGTTCGCCGCGCTGCACCTCGAGTTGTTCGGTCCGCTGCTGCTCTTCGTGCCCTGGCGGCGCGACTGGTTCCGCGCCGCGGCGGTCGTCGCGTTCGTCGCCATGCACCTGGCCATGGCCGCGACCCTGCACCTCGGGATCTTCCCGCTGGTCAGCGTCGTGGCGTGGATCCCGTTCCTGCCGGCTGGTTGCCTGGACCGCATGGCGCGATGGTTCGCGGCATCGCGCCATGCGGATGCGCTCGGCCAGGAGGCCTTCGCTCCGGCCGACGGTCGACCGCTGGCCGCTTCGCGCGGCCGCGGCTGGATCGCCTGGGGTGGCGATGCGACGGTCGTGATCCTCCTGGTCCTCGTCGGGCTGTGGAACATCCGCACGTTGGCGCCGCGGCAGGTGCCGTGGCTCGTCCCGGAGCCCGCCGGCGCGCTGCTGCGTCTCGTCAAGCTCGACCAGCGCTGGCGGATGTTCGCCGCGAAGCCGCCGACCAGCAATCGGTGGATCTCGATCCCCGCGCGCTTGCAGGATGGCCGCGAGGTCGATCTGGCGCGCGCCGATGGCGAGCCGGCGTTCCGGGCGCCTGCGCGCTCCTTCACCGAGCGCGAGGGGATGCGCTGGATCAAGTACCGCGAGTACATCCGGCGCAGCGCGCGAGGACGCGAATGGTACGCGCGCTACCTCTGCGAGGAGTGGCGTCGTGCGACGGCGGACGATCCCACCCAGGCGATCGCGCGGCTCGACCTCATGCTCTACCAGCAGAAGTCGCGTCCGGATCTCTCGGAACGGCCGGCGAAGCGGACGCGGTTGTTCACCTACCGTCCGCACGCCGTCGCGACCTCCGCCGAGGATCGATCGCGATCGCAACCTGCGGTGAAGGCGGCGCGATCGGCATCGACCGATCGGGCGTCGCCCGGGCGCGATCGGCGACCGACCGTCGCGGTGACGATCCCCGGCATCGATGCACGCCGAATCCTCGGGGGCCGGTGAGCGGATGACCCGGTCCCCGCCATGGCGCTCGCGCCGATCTCCGCACGCCAAGCCGTGGACGGCCTCGCGGCCGCACCGCGCACCTGACCACTTCGCTCGTCGTCCGATCCCGTTCTCCAGCCACGCCCAGAGGCCCTCCCGATGACCATTCCCAAGCCTGTCGCCTTCGTGCTCGGCCTGCTCCTGCTCGCCTCGCCTTCGCTCGCCTACGTGCACGTCATGGGCGGGCAGCCGAGCAGATTCCGCGACGACCGCTTCAGTGACGAGACCGGCTCGCACACGGAGACGGAGTCTGACAGCGAGACCGAGACGCACTCGGAGACCGCCACCGAGACCGAGACGGAGACCGAGACCGAGACCGAGACGGAGACGGAGACGGAGACCGAGACGGAGACGGAGACCGAGACGGAGACGGAGACCGAGACCGAGACCGAGACCGAGACCGAGCCGAACACCGAGCCGCTGCCGGTCGGCGACGACAAGCCCGGTCGCGGGTTGGTGATCGGCGGTGCGGTGATGCTCGGGGTCGGCGGCGCTGGCATCGGTCTGTTGCTCGGCGGCTCGATCGGAGGCCTGCGTGCGCAGACCGACTTCAACGCGGCCGAGGACGGCTCGGCCGAGAAAGAAGACGCGCGCCAGAAGGGCAAGACCATGAA
>DASPLE010000154.1:0-147364 GCA_035627695.1 Planctomycetota bacterium | reverse complement strand
GTGACCGGCGGGGGCCGACCGTCGGCTTCGATTCCCCGGATGGGCACCAACGAGAAAGGATCGTCATGACGCGCTGCATGGTGTTGAATGCCAGCTATGAGTTCCTGACGATCGAGGAGCGTTGGATCGACGCACTGTCGCTCGTCATCGCCGGCAAGGCGACGCCGCTCGAAAACTACCCCGACGTCGTGCGCAGCGCCCGCGAGCGCTTCCAGATGCCGGCCGTCGTGGTCATGCGCTACCAGGTGCGCACAGCGCGACGTCGTCGGATGTTCGACTCGCCGACCCGCAAGGCGGTGTTCATCCGTGACGGCTTCCGTTGCCAGTACTGCGCTGGCCGGATCAGCATGAACACCGGTACGCGTGACCACGTGGTCCCGCGGAGTCGCGGCGGGGCCGACACCCTCGCCAACGTCGTGGCCTCGTGCGTCGCGTGCAACACGCGCAAGGACGCGCGCACGCCCGATGAGGCCGGCATGCCGCTGCTGTCGCGTCCTCGGGCGTTGACCGAGGATGAGAAGATCCGCTGCCTGCTGCGCGTGGTGCGCAACCGGGAGCGCTCGACCTGGATGGACTGTCTGCGTCGCAACGGCATCACGCTGTGGGCGGCGTGAGGTCCTGACGCCGGCCGCGTGGACAGCGCGAAGCCTCCCCTTGGGGGACGAACACGGTCGGCTCTCTTTCGCGTGCGTAGCCCAAATGGCAGAGGCACGTCGCTCAGAACGACGGTGTTGGAGGTTCGAATCCTCCCGCGCGCACTTTCTTGGGGGCGGTCTCCGCCCCCAAGGAACGCGCCTTCGGCGCTGCCCCCGGGGAGACGATCCGCCCGGTGGGACCGACCGAGGGCCGTTCCTGTGCTTCAGGCGGATGTAGCCCAACCGGCAGAGGCGCCACGTCGAGAGCGTGGCCAGTGCAGGTTCGAATCCTGTCATCCGCACCATCTGGAAGGGCGAGCCGACCGGCGACGGCACTCGGTTGCTACCTGAGCGAGCGGCAGACGCCGCCTTGTGGGTTCGACTCCCACTCCTTCCGCCATCCGAGAGTAGCCCAACGGCAGAGGCGCCTGGCTCAAACCCAGGTCAGTGCGGGTCCGAATCCCGCCTCTCGGACCATCTCATGGAACGGCAAGCCGATTGGCGACGGCCGCGGTCCCGAAAACCGCTGAGCGATGAGCCTTGGGGGTTCGACTCCCTCCCGTTCCGCCATCACGATGCTTCTCCACAGGGTTCGCTTCTCCACCGGTCCAACCTGTTCCCACGCGACTACCATCGTCCCTTACGAGCCTCCCATGACCGACCTCGCCTACAACCTGATCAGCGCCGCGGGCGCGAAGCCGATCTACGCGTGGACCCACGGCGTCGCCATGTTTTCAGGCCGCCTCAGTGGCACGCGACCGGCACCGCGGCGGCGATGGCCGCCTCCGCGACCTGGCGTCCCTGCCACAGTCCCCACTCACCGTCGAACCGGTAGTGGATGCCGGCGATGACGCGCGATGCCGCAGCCTCCTCCGCCATCGCGCGCAGATCGCCGGCGCGCTCGGGGAAGAGGTAGGCGAGCACCTCGGAGGCTGCGCCGGAGAAGCCGGCGTGACCGGAGGTGTAGGCGGGAAAGTTCGGCAGACCGATCGGTGTCGTGATCGCCGGATCCGCCTGCGGCGGCCTCGCCAGGCAGTAGGCGTACTTGGCGTGCCAGACGCAGATGCCGGCGTCCATGACCGCGCGCTGCACGAGCGACAGGGCCGCGGCGGCCTCGCCCTCGTCATGGCACGCCTCGTCGATGAGCGCGCAGGCGATCGCGTTCCAGTGCCCGGGCGGCGTCGGCGTCCCCGGGCCATCGCCCCAACGCTGCGCGATGGCGAGCTGCTCGGGGGTCCGCGTATCGGAGATCGCCCGCACCTCGGCGAGCGCGGCCACGAATTCGCTGGAGCCGTAGGCGGGCGGCGGCGGGGGCAGGAAGCGCTCGTCGCTGTCGAGGAACCACGCGTCGGTCTGCGACCATCGCGGCCGCAGCGGGGCCGCCGGCGGGTTCGCGCTGGAATACCAGAGGCCAGGACCCGTCGGCAGCACGCCATCCCACGCCAGGTCGTGACCATCGCCCGCCCGTTCGGCGAGCACGTCCCGAGCCGCCGCGAGGCCGATCGCCAGGGGCGATGCGCCGCGCGCGACGGGCGCCGCGGCTGGCGAGAACAGCGCCATCAGCATCCCCGCGGACGCGCCGAGCACGGCCTCGCGCTGCTGGCGCGCGCTGGCGTTGCGATGACCCAGCGCCGCGATCGCGCGCTCCTGCGCGACGGCCAGCAGCGCATGGTGACGCGACGCCAGCAGGGGGTCGAGGCGATGGTGCGCCACCAGCTCGCGCAGGGCCGCGTGCGCCGTGGTCGCGACCGTCGCCGCGTCAGCGGGTGCTGGTGCGACGCACGCGACGAGGACGACGACGGCGACGAGCAGGCGACGTGGGTGCGGCATGGCGATCTCCGGAGGCGCAGGGACTCGACCGGGGCGGCGCGCTCAATCGGCGGCGGATGAAGTTTCAACTGGTCTGCTCCGCGTCCGCTCGCGTCGGGTCCGCATCGAGCCCACGCCGCCGATGGGCGGCGGCGCGTCGCCGCTACCCGGCCGTCGCCCGCGCCCCGACGATCGGGCGTCCGCTCACGCCACCTGCCGGCGACCGACCGACCAGACGAAGCCGTCGAACCAGAAGTGGAGCAGGCCGAGGCTGACGATCAGGGCGATCGTGGTCTGGTTGGCGATGGACACCGCGCGGTGCGATTCGCAGAGCAGGCCCAGGCCCAGCGGGACGGCGAGGAAGACGCCGAGCAGGAAGGACTTCGCCATCGCCGTGTCGGGCAGGCGCATCGCCCCGAGCAGGCGGCGATGCTCGGTCGTCCACACCAGCGCGAAGTACTGCACGGCGTGGTAGAGCGACGTGATGAAGATGCCGATGCTGAAGCTGTTGTCGCGCCACGCGATGATCGAGCACGTCGAGGTCGCCAGGATCAGCATGACTTTTTCGCGCGAGATCGGCTCGCCGCGGTTGAACCGGCGCCGCATCGCGACGAGGTAGTACGCGACGTAGGCCGCCGACAGCACGCCGGTGGCCAGCGACGCATGGGCGAGGAACGACGATTTCGCGGCGCGGGTCGGGAGCTGCGCCAGATCGACCATGCCGATCAGGGCGAAGTTCTCGAAGTCCACGAGGTGGTCGATCAGCGCGCTGCCGGCGATGAGCGGTCCGAGGTAAATGCAGACGTTGAGCACGAGGTCGTGGCGGCGGAAGGCGTCGCTCGCGATGCCGGCCTTCGCGTCGTAGATCCGGCCGAGGCCGAAATTCTGCATGCACTGGTGGTACTGGTCCCACCAGGACAGCAGGACCAGGGCGACGAGCAGCGCTGGCAGCGACAACGACAGCAGCGCGACCAGGAGGATCGGCGCCACGGTGAAGCGCAGCGGATGCCGGGCGAAGATCTCGCCCCGGCCATGGCTGCGCAGGAAGACCAGGAAGAGGTGGGCGAAACTGATCACCTCGACGGCGAACAGGTGCGGCGGCAGGCCGAGCCGATGGTCGATGCGCGTCAGCGACGTGTCGCGGATGGCGAGGCCGATGAGCAGGCTCACGAGCGGCGCGAAGATGATGAGGACGTAGTCGAAGACCGGACCACCGATGTACGGACTCCGCGGCGCCATCGGCTCTCCGTGCTCAGGGGAAGAACGGTCTGATGGACGAGATGTCGCCCCAACGCTGCGGCAATCCGGCGAGGACCTCCGCCTGCTTCCCGAGGCGCGAGATCGGCCCGTTCCAGTCGATCTGGACGACGCGGCGGTCGCCGGCGACCCAGAAGCGCCGTCCGCGCTGGCCGTTCATGGTCTCGAGGACCAGGTGGACGCGGCCGAAGCCGGGATCGTCCACCGCCTCGCCGACACGCATCTCGGATCGGCCGATCACCGCGCCGTCGCCGTCGGACAGCGCCGTGTAGGCGATGGTCCGGCCGGTGCGCAGCTCGAGGCGTTCCAGCACGAGCTCGTACGCCTGGGTCGGGTACGCGTCCTCGGGTATCTGCGCCAGGACCACGCGGTCATCGTCGACCGCGACGAGCGCGCCGCCCGCGCGGCGGAACTCGATGGAGACGCCGTCCTCGGGCACGGTGCCGAACGACAGCCAGCGCGCGCGGTCGCCGGCGGGGCTGGTGTAGAAGAACCGCGATTCGATCTCCTCGTCCTCCATCGTGAACCGCGTGTACGAATAGGTGGTCGCGACCTGCGCAGCGGCATCGCCGCGCAGGATGGCGGTGAAGCCGACCTTCGTGCCCGCGATCGCGAAGTCGTACCAGTCGGTCGTCGCCGTCATGCCTGCCTCTCCGGCGTCGCGCGGACGGTCGCACGCGCCGAGCACGACCGCGGCCAGCGCGCCCATCGCCAGGAACGCTCGGCGGTCACAGCGTCCGCAGCCGCGCGCGCGCGCTGCGCGCCGCTTCGGCGACGGCGGGATCCGGGTCCAGCGCCAGGCGATCGAGCAAAGGCGCGGCATCGTCATGGCCGAGGTCTCCGAGCACGAAGATAGCGGCGAGCCGGCTCAGGCCAGGCCGCCCGCGTTCGGCCAGCTCGCGGACGCGGGCGAGCGCGCCGGGGTCGCGGTGTTTGCCGAGGATGCGCACGGCGACGTTGAGGACCAGGTCGTCGGGATCCTCCTCGCGCATGATCGCCCGGCAGATATCCACGACGCGCTCGTCCGCCAGCAGGTCGCCGTACATGACGGCGCGTGCGCGCAGCGCGGCTCCGCGTCCCGCGAGCGCCTCGCGGTGCACCTGCTCGCGCGCGGCCAGCCGGCGGGAGTCGCCGGCCGGAAGCCGCTGCACGCGTACGACCAGATGCTGGAGCAGGTAGCCGCGTCGATCCTCGTTCGACTCCGCCGCGAGCCGCGCCGTGACCATCTCGGCGAGGTCGGGCTGGAGCCGTCGCTGCGCCCAGACGTTGAGCGACTCGTTGAGCGTCCACAGGTCCTGATGCTCGTCGGCGACGACCAGCGCGAGCTCGTCGCCGGGCATCGCCGTCAGGACCTCGCGGATCGCCGCCCGCCGCGCCGGATCGGCGCCGTAGGTCCTCATCCAGTCGCGGACATCCGAGCCGGCGTATTCATGGCGTGTCGCCGGCGTGATGTCGGCGATCAGCGCCCGGCGTCCGTCGAGCGTGGCGATGACGCTCAGCGGCGTCGGCTCGATCGTCGTCGTCGGACTGCGCAGCAGGACGATGCCGCCGAGGGCGAGCAGCAGCGCGGCGAGGATGAGAATGGGCAGGGAGGCGGGGCGGACGCGCATGGTTACAGCCCTCCCAGGCCGCCGAACAGGCCCGGACGGATGACCATGGTCGCGGTGGTATGGATGGGATCGGACGGGATCGAGGTCGCCGCTCCCGGAACCTCCAGGGTGATCTCCTCGGGCGCCAGCGTCAGGTAGTACCAGATCGCCGGCACCTGGACCCGGACCGTGCGGTCGTCGATCCGCTGGATGTGCTCCGGCCGCAGCGCGGGCTGCACCGTGCGGTTCCAGCCGAGCAGGCGCGTGGTCGTCGCGCGCAGCGACTGGATCAGCGCGGCGGTCGATTCGCTCGGCGTGCCGAGGTCCGCGGCCCAGCTCGCGCGCTCGAGGGTGATGGTGAAGGTCAGGCGGCCGCTGCGCAGCGCCGGCGCGCCCGCCAGGACGGTGCCGCGATGCTGGAAGGTGTAGCGCAGCAGGTTGTCGAACAGGGCGCGGCCGTTGTCGTCGAGCGCGCCGAGCCCGTCGCGCGCCAGGCCGAAGAACGAGCGATGCGCCGGCAGGATCCGGCCGGTGGAGTCGCGGCTTCCGGCGGTGGCGACGGTCATGAGCGCGAGCCACGCTTCGCGGGTGTCGACCGCGGCGAGGAGGTTGCCGCGGATGATCCCGAGCTCGAACTCCATCGCGTCGAACGCCACCGGCGCCGGCGCGACCGGCAACGGCGTCGCCCCGAGGCCGGACTCGACGTAGACGTAGTGGTCGAACTCGGCGGTGTTGACGTCGATGCGGTCCTGGCCCTCGACCACCGCCGGGCCGAGGTAGCGGTCGAGTCCGACGCCGTTGGCGAGCGCGGGGTTGAGGTACATGATCGGCGCGCTGCCGCTGTCGATCGCGGGGCCGACGCTGGTCGCCGAACCGGCGACCAGGATGCCGCTGACCCGCGCCGCCGGGATGACGGGCGCATCGTCGTCGGTCGGCAGCGGCTCGTAACCCAGCGCCGTCAGGCGATCGACGAGCTGCTGGTCGGCGGTGGTGAGAGCGCCCGGATCGCCGACCACGAGCGGCACGGCGTTGGCGGCGAAGGGACCGGAGGCGATCGCCATGCGCAGGTCGTTGAGCGTCACGATCGTGCGGCGGATGAGCAGCGGCGGCCCGTCCGGATCGGCGATGTCGTGGAACGGCGTCGGCCGCGGGCTGTGGTATTCCATGTAGCGCGGCGGGATCTCGGTCACCGGCCGGTCGCTGTCGAGGATGAAGGCCTCCTTGTTGAAGAGCGTGATCCCGAGGTCGTTGAACACCATCTTCTGGAAGAAGTAGATCCGCATCGCGGCCGGGAAGAACGACGCCCCGGTCGGATCCGACGCGGTGATGTAGGCGATCGAGCGCTTGCCGTCGTTCAGCGCCGGATCGGCGTTGCGCAGGGACACGTCGACGCGTCCGAAGCGGGGATCATCGACCGTCTCGAGGTCGTTCTCGTTCCAGACGATGGCCTCCATGCGCGGGTTGACGCGGATGTACTCGGCGTTGCTGTTGTTGCCCGCGAACAGGAGCTCGAACTCCGGCCCGAGATCGTCGAGGCCGAACACCCGGTGGCCGTCCGACCGGACATCGCCGCCCGCGTCCAGGCGAGGACCGGCGTCGGCCAGCAGCGTTCCGGACGGGCTGGGCAGATCGCGGTCGCCGATCGTGTCGACGGCTGGCGCATGGACGCTCCTGCTGCACTTCTTGCCGCACTTGCCGCGCGCGAGCAGCACCCCGGGGTCGGGGAACGGCGGATTGACGTTGGTCTGGAAGAGGATCTCGCCTTCCGGCGAGAGGATGGTGACCGAGTGGCAGAGCGGCAGACCGATCGCGTCGCTGCCGCGCGCGCCGACGTCGACGGTGTAGATCAGGATGCCGCTGGTCTCCTCGGGGCCGATGTTGAACTGCGAGGTCGGGACGCGCAGCTCCTGCGCGCCGCCGTCGAAGGTGACGTTGCTGGTGACGGATTGGATGACGACCTCGAGGCCGGGCACGAGCGGCCGCATGATCAGCGCGGCGCGCGCCCGTCCGGCGACCGGATCGACCTGGTACGCGTGATCGAGGATGGGCAGCTCGATGCTGAAGGCCTCGGTCGCCATCGCCGGCGACCAGGCGGCCGAGAGCGTGAGGAGGGCGGAGGCGGCGATGAGCAGGCGCTGAGACAGCATGACATCTCCAGGCGGTTGTCGCTGATGTGCGGCGGGCACCCTAGGCACGCGACCGCGCTCCGCTTCTTCGCAACGATCATCGCGCACCGCGCTCGCGTCAGCGATCGGCCGAGGACGCGGCGCGATCGTCGGCAGGGATGCGCGCCCGCCGCTCGGCAATGCGCGAGGGCAGGGAGAGCGTCGCGAGACGCTCTCCCCGCCCTCGCGCATTGGAGGGCCGGTGTCGGCCCGTTCGATGGCACGTCACCGGCGTGATGTCCGCGCTGATCGCGCGCCGCCCCCGGATGGGCGGCGCGGATGCGCACGCTCACCGGCCTGAGAACCCGCCGAACAGTCCGGGACGGATGACCATGGTCGCGCTGGTGTGGATCGGATCCGACGGCATCGACGTCGCGGCGCCGGGCACCTCGAGCGAGATCTCCTCCGGCGCGAGCGTCAGGTAATACCAGATCGCCGGCACCTGGACCCTGACCGTGCGGTCGTCGATGCGCTGGATGTGCTCGGGCCGCAGGGCGGGCTGCACCGTGCGGTTCCAGCCGAGCAGGCGCGTGGTCGTGGCGCGCAGCGACTGGATCAGCGCGGTGGTCGATTCGCTCGGCGTGCCGAGATCGGCCGCCCAGGTCGCGCGGTCGAGGGTGATGTCGAACGTCAGCTGGCCGCTGCGCAGCGCCGGCGCGCCCGCTCGGACCGTCCCGCGATGCTGGAAGGTGTAGCGCAGCAGGTTGTCGAACAGCGCGCGACCGTTGTCGTCCAGCGCGTCCAGTCCTTCCCGCGCCAGGCCGAAGAACGAGCGGTGCGCCGGCAGGATGCGGCCGGTCCGGTCGCGGCTTCCCGCCGGGGCGAAGGTGATCAGGGCGAGCCACGCCTCGCGGGTGTCGGCCGTGGCCAGGAGGCGGCCGCGCACGATGCCGAGCTCGAATGCCATCGCATCGAACGCGGCGGGCGCCGGCGCGACCTCCAGGGGCGTCGTCGTCAGGCCCGACTCGACGTAGATGTAGTGGTCGAGTTCGGCCGGGTTGGCGGCGATGCGGTCCTGGCCCTCGACCACGGCGGCTCCGAGGTAGCGGTCGAGTCCGACGCCGTCGGCGAGCGCGGGGTCGAGGTACATGATCGGCGCGCTGCCGCTGTCGATCGCCGCACCGACGCTGGTCGCCGATCCGGCGATGAGGATGCCGCTGACGCGTGCTGGCGGGATGACGGGCGCGTCGTCGTCGGTCGGCAGCGGCTCGTAGCCCAGGGACGTCAGCCGGTCGACCAGCTGCTGGTCGGCGGGTGTGAGCGCGCCCGGATCGCCGACCACCAGCGGCACGGCGTTGGCCGCGAACCGCCCGGAGACGACCGCGAAGCGCAGGTCGTTGAGCGTCACGATGGTCCGGCGGATGAGCAGCGGCTCGCCGTCCGGATCGGCGATGTCGTAGAACGGCGTCGGCCGCGGGCTGCGGTACTCCATGTAGCGCGGCGGGATCGCCGTCACCGGCTGGTCGTTGTCGAGGATGAAGGCGTCCTTGTTGAAGACGGTGATCCCGAGGTCGTTGAAGACCATCTTCTGGAAGAAGTAGATCCGCATCGACGCGGGGAAGAACGACGTCCCGCTCTCGTCCGCTGAAGTGACATACGCGATCGAACGCTTGCCGTCGTTCAGCTCGGGATCGGCGTTGCGCAGGGACACGTCGACCCGGCCGAAGCGGGGATCATCGACCGACTCGAGGTCGTTCTCGTTCCAGACGATGGCTTCCATCCGCGGGTTGATGCGGATGTACTCGGCGTTGCTGTTGTTGCCCGCGAACAGGACGTCGAAGGCCGGTCCCAGATCCGCCAGGCCGAAGACGCTGTGGCCGTCCGAGCGGAGATCCGTCGCGCCATCCGTGCGGGGACCGGCGTCCGCCAGGAGCGCGCCGGACCGTCCCGGAAGGCGGTTGTGGCTGATCGCCGTCACGGCCGGGGCGAAGGTGCTGGCGAGGCTGCACTTCTTGCCGCAATGGCCGCGCGGCGTTCCCGCGATATCGCCGGGGAACGCCGGATTGACGTTCGTCTGGTAGAGGACGTCGCCCTCCGGCGAGAGGATCGTGACCGAGTGGCAGACCGGCGTGCCGATCGCGGCGCTACCGCGCGCGCCGACGTCGACGGTGTAGATGAAGATGCCGCTGTCCTCCTCGGGGCCGATGTTGAACCGCGAGGTCGGGACGCGCAGCTCCTGCACGCCGCCGTCGAAGGTGACGTTCGGGGTGACCGACTGGATGACGAGCTCGAGCCCGGGCACGAGCGGCCGCATGATCAGGGCCGCGCGCACCCGTCCGGCGACGGGATCGGCCTGGTACACCCGATCGAGGATCGGCAGCTCGATGCTGAAGGGTTGGACCGCCGCCGAGGGCGACGATGCCGCCGCGAGCAGGAGGAGCGCGGAAGCCGCGATGAGCAGACGCTGTGACAGCATGGCATCTCCAGACGGGGTGTCGTTGACGTGAGGCGCGCACCCTAGCCGCGCCTCAGCGCTCGGCTTCTCCGCAACGAGCATCGTGTTCCGAGCGCGTGGTCGTCGCGTCGTCCACCCCGGATCCGGGCGTCTCAGGCCGCATCCGCGTCGGCGCCCGCTCGCGTCAGCGGTCGGCGGGCGCGCGCGCCCTTGTACATGCCAGAGCTCGCAGCGGTGGAGCCGGATTGACGCCATGCCGCTCGCGCGACTCTGCGCCGCGTCGCCGCCCGCGACGCCGCAAACACCGTGTCATTCCATCCTCGACTCATCTGGCGGATCGCCCGCGATCCGCTGCGCGTCCTCGAGCGGGCCGGTGCGCGCGGACCGGTCGTCGCCGTGCGCGCGGGCGGGAGGCGCTTCATCTTCATCCGTCAGCCGGCGATCGTCCGCGAGGTCCTGGTCAAGCGCACCGACCGCTACGCCAAGGGTTTCGGCCTGCGCGGGACGCGTCCGGTCTTCGGCGACGGCCTGCTCACGAGCTCGGGCGAGACCTGGCGCCACGACCGCTCCGCGCTGCGCGCCTTCTTCGATGCGGAGCGCGTCGACGATGTCGATCGCCTCGCCGACGCCGCGGTCGCGCGCCATCGGCCGCGCCTGACGCCGGCCGGCGGCGAGGCGATCGATCTCGAGCGATGGGCCGCCGACGTGGTCTGGTCGGTCCTGGCCGCGGCCTTCTTTCCCGGTTGGCCCGCCGAGCGCCTCGACCACATGCACCGCCTGGTCGACGCGCTGCGCGCCGACCTCGCGCTGTTGTTCCAGGTGCGCCGCTACCTGCCCTGGTCGGTCATGCGACGCCGCGCGGTGATCGTCCACCTGGACCGCTTGCTGCGGTCGGCCGCCGACGTCGGCGCCTCGCCCACGGGACTCGCGGGCCGTTGCGGCCAGTGCGGCCCTCGCGAGATCGATCAGCTGCGGACCTTCCTGGTCGCCGGGTACGACACCACCGCCTGGGCCCTCGCCGCGGCGTTGTCCGCGCTCGACGAGCGGGTCGGGCAGGCGCCGCGGTCGCGTTGGACGCTCGACGACGCCGAGCGCCACTGCCGCGAGACCCTGCGCCTGTATCCGCCGATCTGGATCATCCCGCGCCGGGCGATGGTCGACGACGCGATCCACGGCCTGCGCATCGCCCGCGGCACCGACATCCTGATCAGCCCGTACCTGGTCCACCGCGATCCGGACCTGTGGCCCGATCCCCTGCGCTTCGAGCCCGACCGCTTCCTGCCCGCGAGACGCGACGAGATCCGGCCGGGAGCCTACCTGCCGTTCGGCCTCGGCCCGCGGTCGTGCATCGGCGAGCGCGTCGCGCTCGCGTTGTGCCGCCGCGTCGTCGCCGCGGTGGCGGACGGGTTCGTGGTCGCCACGCGCCGGGCGCGGCTGCGCCTCCAGGTCGGCTTGACCCTGCGTTCGCGCCTGCCGCTCATGGCGCTCCTCGCGCCGCGCGCGCCGACCGGCGTCGCGCTGGCCGCGCGAGGCGAGCCGCCGCTCGCCGTGGTCGCCTGATGAACGCGCGCCCGCATCCGATCGACCGCTGGATCGCCGCCGTGTGCGCGCGGCCGTGGATCAGCCTCACCGCGTGCGTCGCCATCGCGCTGGCGGCCGGGGTCGGGATGTCGCGCCTGCGCATCGTCACCGACGGCCGGATCCTCCAGCCGGCGTCGAGCGCCTTCGTCCAGAACGAACGCGAGCACGAGGCGCGGTTCGGCGCCTCGAACGACCTCCTCCTGCTGGTCGACCGCCCGGATCCCGGCGCGCCGCGCGTGGACGACGCCGAAGGCTTCGCGCGGCTGGCGATGCTGCACGATCGCGTCGCCGCCGTGCCCGGCGTCATCTCCCACCGGGTGCTGGATGCGAGCGCGCTGCCGGTGCTCCTGGAGACGGCGGCGACGATCCGCGTCGTCACGTACCGCGACCAGGACCCGGCGCTCGACGCCGCGACGCTGCGCGAGCGCCTCCGCGATCATGCCCTCGGTCGCGGGCTGCTGCTCGATCCGTCGGGACAGCGCGCGACGATGCTGATCCCGATCGATCCGGACGGGGACCGCACGCGCATCGTCGGCGATATCCAGCGCACGGTCGCGGCCATGCCCGACGATGGCTGGCGTCGGCGCCTGCTCGGTCAGGACCTGTCCGAGATCGTGCTCGCCGAGCGCGTCCAGCGCGACCTGCTGGCGCTGATCCCGCTCGTCATCGCGATCATGGCGCTGATCCTGGCCATCGCCCTGCGTTGCGTCGCCGGAGTCGTCGCGCCGCTGCTGAACGCCGGCCTGTGCATCGTCGCCACCGTCGGCGCGCTCGGCCTGATCGGCATGCCGATCACGATCCTCACCTCGATGGTGCCGGTGCTGCTCACCACCTTCGCGGTCACCGACGACGTCTACCTGATCGGGCGCCTGCGCCGCCACCTGGGCGACCTCGCGACCGTCGCCGCGCTGCAGCGGACGTACCGCGAGCTGCTGCCGTCGATCGTCGCGACCCACCTCACGACCGCGGTCGGCTTCCTGACCTTCCTGTTCGCGACGCAGGGACCGATCGCCGACTTCGGCCTCGCCCTCTCCATCGGCATGTGCTTCGGCTTCGTCTTCTCGGCGGTCTTCCTGCCGGCGATCCTGGTCGTCATGCCGCGGCGCTGGCTGGGGGACGCGGACGCGGGCGTGGCGCGCATCGCGATCCCGTCCGGCCCGTTGCCGTGCGCCGCCGCCATCGTCGTCGCCGCGATCCTCATCGCCGGCATCGGCAGGTTGCGCATCCACGACGCGTGGACCGAGAACTTCGCCGCGAGCGAGCCGATGGTCGAGGCCGAACGCGACTTCAACCGCTCGTTCTGGGGCGCCTCGGCGACGCGCCTGCTGGTGGATGGCGGGCGCGACGGTCGATTCCACGCCGACGAGGGCCTCGCGCTCCTGGCGCGGCTTGCCGCCGATCCGGCGCTCGCCCGGCTGTCGGCGCATCCGGTGTCGCTGCTCGATCTGGTCGCCGCGCCGCCACGCGACTCGGCCCTGTCGGTCGGCGAGCGCCTGCTGCTCGCCGAGTCGTACGATCCGGGCCTGCTGCGGCGGGCGGTGACGGCCGACGGGCGGTTCGCCTCGGTCGTGCTGTGGCGCGGCGACAACGACTACGCCGCCAACACGCGCTTCCTCGCCGATGCCGACGTCGCCGCCCGCGATTTCGCGCGCGACGCCGATGTCGCCGTGCGCATCTGCGGCGCGGTCCCGGTCGGACACGACGTCGTCGCTGCCGCGGTGTCCGGGCAGGCGGCATCGCTGGCCACGGCCTGGGGCGGCGTCTGCCTGCTCACCTGGGCGATCCTGCGCTCGCTGCCGCAGGCGATCGGCGTGGCGTCGTGCGCGGGGATCAGCGCCGCCGCGACCTACGGCTTCATGGGCTGGGTCGGCATGCCGCTGGGCGTCGCGACCAGCATGTTCGGCGCGCAGCTGATCGGCGTCGGCGTCGATTTCGCCATCCACGTCGCGGCCGAGCTCGGCGCCCCTCCGCGACCCGCCGACCAAGCCGGTCTGCGCCGCGCGCTCGATCGCGTCGCACCGGCCGTGCTCGCCAACGCCGCGATCCTCGGTCTCGGCTTCTCGGTCCTCATGGCGTCGTCACTGCTGCCCAACGCCCGGCTCGGCCTGCTGATGCTGGTCGGATGCTCGATCAACGCGGCGCTTGCCGTGCTGGTGCTGCCCACCCTGTCCTCCGCCGCGATCCGAAAGGCGCAGCCATGCATCGTTCCGGCCGCGGCCTGATCGCGCTCGTCGCGGCCGTGCTGGCGTCGTGCTCGCCTCCGCAGGAGCCGCAGCCGGCCCAGGCACCGGCGACGACCGTGCGCCGGGAGCGGTCGCAGTCGCCGTCCCCGGCACCGCCGCAGGCAGCCGAGCGGACGGCGTCGGCTCCTGCCCCGGCGCCGCACGACGCCGCGGCGTCGGCGGCGATGGCGCGGGTCGAGGCGGCGTGGCGGTCGCCCCTGCTGATCAGCCGGATCAGCGTCGTCGCCCAGGAGCGCGGCGCCCAGGTGTCCTCGCTGATCTGGAGCCTGCGGCGGTCGACCGCCGAACGCACCGCGCTCTTCACCATCTTCCTGCTGCCCGAGCGCCGCCGCGGCCTGCGCTCGCTGATCATCGACGATCACGTCGGCGACGCTCCCGACCGGATCTCCATCCATCTGCCCGGCCGCCCGCGCAAGCACCGCACCGATGCCACGGCGCTGCGCCTGCTCGTGCCGGGTACCGCGTTCAGCTACGACGACATCCGCGGGTGGTTCGGGCAGGACCGCTACTCGTTCACCACAATCGCCGCGGACGCCGGCGGCGTCCTCGTGCGCTGCGAGTGCCGCCCCGAGTGGCGGAAACGCCTCGGTCTGTCGCACGTCGAGGCGCGGGTCGACGGCGATATGGTCCACGCCGCCCGGTATTTCGACCAGTTCTCCAAGCCGGTGCGCGAGTACCGCCTGGAGGACGCGGTCGCTTTCGCCGGTCGCGTCCTGCCGGAGCGGGTCCGCTTCACCCATCTCCAGGAGCGCTTCGACTCGAGCGTCCGCTTCGAGCACTGGCATGCCGACGCCGACGCCGCCGTCGCGGGGGCGCCGTGGGGCGACGACGACGAGCGGCTCGCCGAGGCGGACGAGGTCGTCGCCGTCCTCGACGGCATCGAGGGTCCGGTCGCCGCGCGTCTTCGCGAGGATCTCGCCGCCGCCGACGCCGCGGCCGTCGAGCGTGCAACCGAGCCATGAAACGTTTTCCGAACGACCGCGCGCTGATTATCCCGTGCGGCCCCGGCGCGCCGCATATCCCGCGCGCGCGCCGCGGGATCGAGCGACGCGCGGGGGAGGACCGATCGATGCGCTCCGCGAGCACCATGACCACGATGGCGATCGATCGCGACCCGCATCGCGTTGGCGTGGCGCGCGTCATCGGCGAGATGCGCGCGCGGATCGACGGCACGTTCCCGATCGCCGAGATGGCGCGCATCGCCGGCCTGAGCCCGTGCCAGTTCGGCCGCGTCTTCGCCCGCCTGACCGGGGTCACGCCGCACCGCTTCCTCAGCGCGCTGCGCCTGCAGGCGGCGAAGCGCCTGCTGCTGACCTCCGACCGCCAGGTGACCGAGATCAGCCTCGACGTCGGCCGCGACAGCCTGGGCACCTTCATCAGCTCCTTCACGCGTTACGTCGGCCTCTCGCCCAGCCGCTTCCGCGCGCGGTCGCGGCGCCGCGCGCCGATGCCACCGCCGGCGTCGCGCCCCGTTCCGGCTCCGGGCGCGGGCCGCATCGCCGGATCGATCGACGCGGGCGGGCGCGTCGGGCACGTGCTGGTGGCGGCGTTCGCGGAACCGATCCCGCAGGGCAGGCCGCACGCCTGCGCGATGGTCGCGACGCCTGGCGGCTTCACGCTGGCGCCGGTTCCGGCCGGGCGCAGCCATCTCTTCGCCGTGCTGCTGCCCGACGCGGGCGACGACGACGCGCTGGCGGGCGCGCTGGTCGGATCGGCGGCGTCGCGGCTCGAGGCCGGCGCCGAGCAGCGGGTCGACCTGCGCCTGCGACCGATCGAGGTCTTCGACCCGCCGCTGGTGTACGCGTTCGCCCTGCTGATGCCCGCGACGCCGTCGCACGCCGCCGCGGCGGCGGGCGAAGCCTTCGCCGCGGCGCGGGGTCGCTAGCCATGGCCCTGGTGCCCCGCCGCCTGCTGCGCATCCACCCGCGCGAGGCGACCTGCCGCACCCGCGGCTTCCAGGTCGACGACGCGCGGATCGAGGACCACCTCGACGCCATCGGCGGCGCCTTCCTCGGCGGCTACCACGCCGCCCTGGACGAGGCCGCGCATCGCGTCGGCGGTCTGCTCGAGGCGCGGCCGCCGTCGCTGCGCGGCTTCGCCTACGAGGGCGCGGCGATGGCGACGGCGCTGGGCGACCTGCTCGATCCGTTCGGCGCGCGCCGCTTCGAGCGCTACGCGGCGCAGGTCGCCGCGGCGCAGCCGTACGTGGCCCACGTCGGCTACGGCCTGGCGCTGGCGCGCATGCCGTGGCGCCGCTTCTGCCGCCTCGACGCGCTCGATCCGCTGCTCCGCTGGCTGTGCTACGACGGCCTCGGGTTCCACGTCGGCTACTTCCGCTGGCGGGCCCACGGGCATCGGCCGCCCCTGGCATCGACCGGGTACGCGGCGCGCGTCGCCGACCAGGGGCTTGGACGCAGCCTGTGGTTCGTCTGCGGCGCCCGTCCGGACCTCATCGCCGCGTGGATCGGCGCCTGCGCCAGCGAACGGCATGGCGATCTGTGGAGCGGCGTCGGCCTCGCCGCGACGTACGCCGCCGGCGTCGGCGACGCCGCCCTGCGGCGGCTGCTCGCCGCGGCGGGGACCTGGGCCGACGACCTCGCCCAGGGTGCCGCGTTCGCGATCAAGGCGCGGCTGCGCGGCGGCATCCTCACCGGCGAGTCGGCGGCGGCCGGCGAGGTGCTGTGCGGACTCGATGCCGATCGCGTCGCGACGATCGTCGATGACAGCCTGCCGCGCGCGCATGACCCGCTGGCGTACGAGCGCTGGCGCCGCGCCACGCGCGAGGCGATCGCGTGCCGCCACGGCGCGAGGCGCGCGTGCTGAGCGGATCCATCGCGGCGCCGGCGATGCCGTCCGCCGGCGCCTGGCGCCAGGCGCTGCTCGCCCCGGCGGTCGCGATCGCGCTCATCGCGTCGTGGTCGCTGGCCTCGTGGGCGGCGTGGTGGCCGCCGTCGATGCTGCCGTCGCCGATGGCGGTCTATCGCGGCTTCGTCGAGGAGCTCGCCAGCGGGCGCCTGCCGCGCGACATCGCCGCCTCGCTGTACCGCGTCGGCATGGGCTTCGTCGCCGCGGTGGCGGTGGCGGTGCCGCTGGGCCTGGCGCTCGGCTGGAGCCGCCGCCTGCGCGTCGCGACGCTGCCGAGCATCAACTTCGCGCGCAACCTCTCGCCGATCGCGTGGATGCCGTTCGCCGTCCTGTGGTTCGGCATCGGCGACCTGCCCGCGATCTTCCTCATCTTCCTGGCGACGGTCTTCCCGCTGACCCTCGCCACCTCGGCCGCCGTGCTCAACGTGCCATCGCTCTACCTCGCCATCGCGCGCGAGTACGGCATGGGCGGCTGCGCGATCCTGGCCCGGGTCATCCTGCCCGCGGTCCTGCCGCACCTGCTGATCGCCGTGCGCCTCGCCGTCGGCATGGCCTGGGTGGTGGTGGTCGCCGCCGAGATGATCGCCGGCCGCGACGGCCTCGGCTTCGCCATCTCGGACGCGCGCAACGGCCTGCGCGCCGATCTGCTGGCGGTCGAGATGATCGTGATCGGCCTGATCGGCGTCGGCGTCGATGGGCTGCTCGTCCAGCTCAACCGCCTCGCGGCGGTGCGGTGGGTCCATGGATGACGCCGTGCTGACGATGGAGCGCGTGCGCATCGCCTACGGAACGTCGGTGGTGGCCGACGGGATCGACCTGGCGGTCCGCCCCGGCGAGTTCGTCGCGCTGGTCGGCCCGTCGGGCTGCGGCAAGTCGTCGCTCCTCAACCTGTGGTCGCGCCGCCTGGCGCCAGCCGCCGGCCAGGTCGGGGTCGTCGGCCGCGCGCGCACCGTCCACCAGCAGAATGGCCTGCTGCCGTGGCTGACCATCGGCGGCAACGTCGCGTTCGGCCTGCGCCACGTCGTCGACGCGGCCGCGCGCCGCGCCCAGATCGAGGCGCTGCTCGAGCTGGTCGGCCTGCCGGGCAGCGCGCACCTGTATCCCGCCCAGCTCTCGGGCGGGATGCGCCAGCGGGTCGAGCTCGCCCGCGCCCTGGCCGGATCCGCCGAGATCCTGCTGCTCGACGAGCCGTTCTCGGCGCTGGATTACCTGGCGCGGCTGACGCTGCGCGGCGAGCTCCTGCGCATCCTCGCACGGCGGCCGCGCACGGTGGTCCTGGTGACGCACGACATCGAGGAGGCGGTGGCGCTGGCCGATCGCGTGATCGCCCTCGGCGGCAGGCCCTCGCGCGTGCTGCTCGACCTGCCGTGCGACGGACCTCGCCCGCGCCCGCCGGGCAGGCCGGCCACCGCGCGGCTGGTCGAACGCGTCCTCGTCGCGCTCGGCGTCGCCTGCGATCCGAAGACCCCAGCCCAGGATGGCACATGAAGACAATCGCCGGCGCCGTCGTCGTGGTCGCGCTGCTCGTCGCCGCGCTGGCCTGGTCGCGGTCGACGATGGGGACGGCGCCGCCGTCCGAGGCCGGCGTCCGCCTGATCGACGTCGGCTACCTGCCCGTGACCTGCCACCTCACCTGTCCGGTCACCGACTTCACGACCCGCACCAGCGCCGCGAACCGCTTCGTCTCGCAGCGCTTCACCGATTTCCCGACCATGGTCGAGGCGATGAAGTCCGGCCGTCTCGAGGCGGCGTTCCTGATCGCGCCGCTGGCCATGAAGCTGCGCGAGCAGGGCGTCGCGGTGCGCATCGTCTATCTCGGCCACCGGGACGGCTCGACGATCATGGTGGCGACGGACAGCCCGGCGCGGTCGCTCGCCGACCTGCGCGGGCGGACCATCGCCTTCCCGAGCCGGTTCAGCAACCAGTACCTGGTGATGCGCAAGCTGATGCGCGACGCGGGCATCGGGCCCGACGACTTCGCGCTGGTCGAGCTGCCGCCGCCCGAGATGCCGGCGGCGCTGGCGAGCCGCGCGATCGACGCCTATTTCGTCGGCGAACCGCACGCCGCGCGCGCCGAGCTCGACGGCACCGGTCGGGTGCTGCACCACGCCAAGGACATCTGGCCCGGGTTCGTCTCGTGCGTGCTGGTGGTGACCGAGCGGCTGATCGCCGCGGGCGACGAGGCCATCGCCACCGGCCGGATCGCCGTCGGCGACGAGCCGGTGCGCGACCTGGTGCGCGGCATCGCGCGCAGCGGCGCGTGGGCCGAGACCCACCGCCTCGAGGCGGCGCGGCTGGTCGCGCCCTACTTCCGCCAGGACGAGAAGCTCCTGCACCACGTCCTGACCCAGCCGCCGGATCGCGTCAGCTACCGCATGCTCACGCCGAGCATGGAGGAGTTCACCGCGATCCGCGACATGGCGATCGAGGCCGGCATCCTCGGCGCGCCGATCCCGATCCCCGAGCTGCTCGACCTGCGCTTCATCCCGGACGAGATCGCCGAGCTGGACCTCACGGCAGCCGCCGGGGCGCGGCCATGATCGCGATCGTCGGCATGGCGTGCCGGTTCCCCGAGGCCGATGCTCCGGACGAGCTGTGGCGCAACGCGCTGGGCCAGCGCCAGGCGTTCCGCCGCATCCCGCGCGCGCGCCTGCCGCTGGACGAGTACGGCGGCGATGCCGGGCAGGCCGACGGCATCGCCGTGCGCTGCGGCGCGTTCCTCGACGGCTGGTCCTTCCCGCGCGAGCGCTTCCGCATCGCCGCGGCCACCGAGGCGGCGATGGATCCGGCGCACTGGCTGGCGCTGGCGATGGCGGACGAGGCGCTGGCCGACGCCGGCCTGGCGGGCGGACGCGGCCTGCCGCGCGACAGCACCGGCGTCGTCGTCGGCAACACCCTGGTCGGCGACTGGTCGCGCGCGGAATCGCTGCGCCTGCGCCTGCCGTACGTCCGGCGCGCCGCGGCGCGGGCGCTCGCCGAGCACGGCGGCGACCCCGCGCGCCAGGCGGCGACGCTGCGCGGCCTCGAAGAGGCCTTCCGCGGATCGTTGCGCGCGCCGGACGAGGAGTCGCTGGTCGGCGGCCTCGCCAACACCATCGCCGGACGCATCTGCAACCAGTTCGACCTGCTCGGCGGCTGCTACGCCATCGACGGCGCGTGCGCCTCGTCGCTGCTCGCCGTGCACCAGGCGTGCTCGGCGCTCGCCGCCGGCGACTGGGACGCGGCGCTGTGCGGGGGCGTCGACCTCAGCATCGACCCGTTCGAGCTGGTCGGCTTCTCGCGCGTCGGCGCGCTCGCCGTCGATGGCATGCGGGTCTACGACGAGCGCCCGACCGGGTTCCTGCCCGGCGAGGGCTGCGGCATGCTGGTGCTGATGCGCCACGACGACGCGCTGGCGCGCGGGCTGCCGGTGCACGCCCTGATCCGCGGCTGGGGGATGTCCTCCGACGGCCACGGCAGCATGGTGCGGCCCGAGGTCGCCGGCCAGGAGCGCGCGATCGCGCGCTGCTACCGCCGCGCCGGCTGCTCGATCGCGACCGTCCCGTTCTTCGAAGGCCACGGCACCGGCACGGCGGTCGGCGACGAGGCCGAGCTCATCGCGCTGGGTCGCGCGCTGACCGGCGCCGGGGCGACGGGCACCGCGGCGATCGGATCGATCAAGGCCAACATCGGCCACACCAAGGCCGCCGCGGGCATCGCCGGGCTCATCAAGGCGGTCATGGCGGTGCGCACGCGCACGGTGCCGCCCACGACCGGATGCGAACGCCCGCACGCCCTGCTGCGCGGCCCGGACGCGCGCTTGCGCGCCCCCGAGGACGCGGCGACCTGGCCCGCCGGCGCCGCGCCGCGCGCCGGTGTCAGCGCGTTCGGTTTCGGCGGCATCAACGTCCACGCCCTGCTCGAAGGCGTCGGCTCGGGTGGCGCGCGTCCGGCCGCGGGCTCCAGCGGCGAGGCCGCGGCCAGCGCCCAGGACTGCGAGCTGTTCGTGTTCGCCGGCGCCGACGTCGCCGCCTTGCGCGCCGCGCTGCGCGGCGTCCGCGAGCAGGTGCCGGTGCTCGCGCGCTCGCAGCTCGGCGACCTGGCGGCGCGCCTGATCGCGGAAATCGGCGATGGCGCCGTGCGCGCCGCCGTGGTCGCGGCCTCGCCGGACGAGCTGGCGCGATCGCTCGACGAGGTGCTGGCCGCGCTGGACGCCGCTGCGGTCCGCACCGACGGCGGCCGTCCGGGGTTGCGCATGGGCTCCGTCCGGACGCGACCGCGCATAGCGTTCGCCTTCCCCGGCCAGGGCGCGCCCGCGCCGCACGCGCCCGACGCGATCCAGGCGCGCCGCTTTCCCGAGCTCGCGGCGATCGCCCGGCGCCTGCGCCTGGCGGCGCCGGCCGGCGCCGGCGACACCGCGCTCGCCCAGCCGGCGATCGTCGCCGCCGGCGTGGCCGGGATCGCGATCCTCCAGGCATTCGGCATCGTCGGCGACTGCGCGACCGGGCACAGCCTGGGCGAGCTGACCGCGTTGCACTGGGCGGGCGCGATCGACGAGGGCGCGGCGGTCGAGCTCGCCTCCCGGCGCGGAGCGGCGATGGCGGCCGCCGATCCCGGAGCGATGGCGGCGTTCGCCATCGCCGCCGGGGATGCCGCGGGCATCGCCGGCGACCGGCTCGTCCTCGCGTGCGACAACGCGCCCCGCTCGATCGTGCTCGCCGGCGCCGCCGACGAGATCGAGGCGGGCATCGCCCGCGCCCAGGAGGCCGGCGTCGGGGCCGTCCGGATGGCGGTCGCGCACGCGTTCCACAGCCCGGCGATGGCGGCGCCGCGCGATGCCTTCCGTCCCGCGCTGGCGTGCGCGGCGTGGCGGGCGCCGCGGCGACCGGTGATCTCCTCCGTGCTCGGCCGCGCCTACGATGCGTCGGATCGCATCGCGGAGGTGCTCGAGCGGCAGTTCGTCGCCGCGGTGCGCTTTCGCGAGGCCATCGAGGAGTGCTCGCGTCGCGCCGACCTGGTCATCGAGGTCGGCGCCGGCCGCGTGCTCGCGCCGCTGATCGCGGCCGGGTCGCGGCTGCCGGTCGCGTCGCTCGACGTCGGCGGACGCGGCCTGCGCGGCGTGCTCGACGCGGTCGCCCTGGCGTGGACCGCCGGCGCCAGCGTGCGCTTCGCGCCGCTCGTCGGGCGTTGGACCAGGCCGTTGCCGAGCGCGTGGCGCGGCGACTTCCTCGTCAGCCCGTGCGAACGCGTGGTCGGACCGTCGCCGGCGCCCGCGCCGGCGACGACCGCCGTGGCGCCGTCGGTCGATGACGTGCGCCCGCGCGATCCGTTCGCGATCCTGGTCGCTCTGCTCGCCGAGCGGACGGGCCTGCCCGTCGGCAGCATCGCCGGCCATCACCGCGTGCTCGCCGACCTGCATCTCGGGTCGATGGCCGTGGCGCAGGTGCTGCTGGCGGCGACGCGCGATCTCGGGCTGCCGCCCAGCGCGGCGCCGACCGAGTACGCGAAGGCGACGGTCACCGAGCTCGCGACCGCCCTCGCCGGCTGGGCGCCCGGCGACGACGCGGTGGGTCCGCCCGCGGGGGTCGACCGATGGCTGGCGGCCTTCACCGAGCGACTGATCGACCATCCGCTCGCCGCGGTGCCGACGCCGCGCTGCGACCCGGGACAGCGCTGGATCCTGGTCGGCGGAGAGGACGACGCGGACGCCGAGCGGCTGCGCCGACGGCTCGCCGAGACGGTCGCCGGTCCGGGCGTGCTCGCGATCCTCGGCGCCACCGACGCGTCGCCGTCGCTGCTGCTCGCCGCCCACCGCGCGGTCGAGGCGAGCGCGGCGGCGCGCGTCGTGGTGATCCACCCCGGCAACGGCGGCGCGTGGTCGCGCGCGCTGCAGGCCGAGCTGCCGGACACGGCCGTGTGCGCGCTCGCGATGCCCGCCGGGCGCGCGGCGGACGGCGACGTCGTGGTCGCCGAGGCGCGCGCCGCCGTCGAGTTCGTCGATGCGCGCTACGACGACGACGGCGCGCGTCGCCTGCCGGTGCTCGACGTCCTGCCCGATCGGGTCGCGGACCAGGCCGCCCTCGGACCCGACGACGTGCTGCTCGTGACCGGAGGCGGCAAGGGCATCGCCGCCGAGTGCGCCCTGGCCGTCGCGCGGCGCTGGCGCTGCCGGCTGGTGCTGCTTGGACGCGCCGAACCGGGCGCCGACGCGGCGCTGGCCGAGAACCTCCGGCGCATCGCCGCGACCGGCGCGATCGCCGAGTACGCGCGCGCCGACGTCGCCGATGCGCGCGCGGTGGCGCACGCCTTGGCCGCCGCGCGGGCGCGGACCGGTGCGATCACGGCGGTCATGCACGGCGCCGGCCGCAACGAGCCGCGGCTGCTGCGCGACCTCGACGCGGCGGCCATGGCGCGGACGGCTGCGCCGAAGGTCGCCGGCCTGCGCCACGTCCTCGCCGCCCTCGACGAGGACGCGCTGCGCCTGGTCGTCGGTTTCGGCTCGATCATCGCGCGCACCGGCATGCGCGGCGAGGCCGACTACGCGCTCGCCAACGAGGCCATGGCCGCGGACATTTCGGCCTGGGGCCGAGCCCATCCGTCGTGCCGCGTCCTGACCATCGACTGGAGCGTCTGGTCGGGGACTGGGATGGCCGAGCGGCTGGGCCGCGTCGAGGAGCTCGCGCGACGCGGCGTCACGCCGATCGCTCCCGACGAGGGGGTCCGGGCGCTCGTCGACCTGCTGTCGCGCCCGACCCCCGACCGCGTCGTCGTCTGCGGGCGCTTCCCGGAGACGCCGGCGTTGCGCCATCGCACGATGGCGCTGCCGCTGCTGCGCTTCCTCGAGCGCGCCGTCGTCGCCGTGCCGGACATCGAGATCGTCAGCGCCTGCCGCCTCGGGCTGGCCAGCGATCCGTACCTCGGTGACCATCGCCTCGACGGCCAGGCGCTGCTGCCGGCGGTGATGGCGCTCGAGGCGATGGCCCAGGCGGCGACGCCGCTGCTGCCGGAGTCGGTCGGCGAACGGATGGTGTTCACCGATGTCGCCTTCCGCCAGGCGGTGGTCGTGGCGGACGAGGCGACGGTGCGCGTCGCGGCGCTGCGCCGCGACGGCGCCGTCCGTCTCGCCATCCGCAGCTCGACCACCGGTTTCGCGGTCGAGCACGTCGCCGCGACCTGCGCCCGCGGCCCGGCGCCGGCGGCGCCGGCGGCGACGGTCGATGGCGACGCGCTGGCGATCGAGCCGGCGCGCGATCTCTACGGATCGCTGCTCTTCCACGGCGGGCGCTTCCGCCGGGTGGCGCGCTACCTCCGCCTCGGCGCGGGCCATTGCCTGGCGGAGCTCGGCGACGCGGCCGCCGGTCCGTGGTTCGAGGCGCGGGCGCCGCAGACTGTGCTGCTCGGCGATCCGGCGGCGCGCGACGCGGCGCTGCACGCCGTGCAGGCGTGCATCCCCGGATCGGTCGTGCTGCCGGTGCGCGTGGCGCGGGTCGTCTGCGCGCCGCCGGGGCTGATCGCGCGTTTCGTCGACGCGCGCGAGCGCGGGCGATCCGGCGACGGCATCGTCTTCGACATCGCGCTGCTCGACCCGGCCGGCGCGGTGATCGAATCGTGGGAGGGGCTCGAGCTGCGCGTCGCCGCCGCGTTCCACGGCCCGCTCCATCCGCTGCTCGCGGGGATCTGGCTGGAGCGCCGGCTGCGCGACGCCGGCTTCGCCCAGCCGATCGCGGTCGCGGTCGAGACCGGCGGCGAGCGCGAGGAGCGACGCGGCCGCGCGCTGGCCCGCCTCGCGATCGCCGCCGATCGCACATCGCGCCGTCCGGACGGCAGGCCGGAGCACGCCGACGGCGACCTGTCGATCAGCCACTGCGGGGATCTGAGCGTCGCGGTGCGCGGCGCGCTGCCGGTCGGCTGCGACGTCCAGGACCAGGATCCGCGCCAGCGCGCCGACTGGATCGACCTGCTCGGACCCGGGCTGGCGGCGCCGTGGCGCGAGCTGGTCGATGGCCACGGCGAGACCGCGGCCCTGGCCGGCGCGCGGATGTGGACCGCGCGCGAGAGCCTCATCAAGTGCAGGGCCTCGGGCTTCGCGCCGCTGACCATCCGCGAACGGCGCGCCGACGGCACCGTGCTGTTCGCCGGCGGCGAGCGCATCGTCGCCTCGATCCCGCTGCCGGCGATCGCCGGCCGGGCATCGCTGGTCGCCGCGGTGGCGTCGCCATGAGGACCTTCGATTACCGCCACGTCGTCTGCTTCCAGGAGACCAACGTGGTCGGCAACGTGTACTTCGCGCACCACCTCGCCTGGCAGGGCCGCTGCCGCGAGTCGTTCCTGCGCGAACGCTGCCCGACGGTGGCCAGCGCGGTCGCCGGCGGGAGCCTGTTCCTGGCGACGCGCCACGCGTCGTGCCGCTACCACCACGAGGTGGCCGCCTTCGACGAGATCGTCGTCGGCATGGCGCTGATCGATCTGCGGCTGAACGAGCTGACCCTCGGCTTCGTGTACCGGCGCGGCGACGAGACCGTCGCGGTGGGCGAGCAGGGCATCGCCTGTCTCGTCCGCCGCCCCGATCCGGTCTCCGGACGCGCGATCGCCGAGCCCGTGCCGGTGCCCGACGCGCTGCTCGAGGCGTTGCGGCCGTACCGCCAGGAGCTGCGTCATGGCCGATGAGCGCTGGCGCCACGCGCTCGCGCCGCTGCTGGCGGCGACGGCGATGATCGGCGGTTTCCTCCTGGCGCGGCTGCCGGAAACGCCGCCCGACGAGCGCCGCGCGATGGCGGCGCGCTTCGCCTTCGAGCGGTCGATCCTGCCGACCGCATCGCCGGGCGACGCGCGCTCGGTGCGCGTGGTGCACCCGGACCTGCGCGGCATCGCCGGGTGGATCTCGACCGTCGGGGCCGCGGCGGCGCTCGGCGATCTCGACGGCGACGGCGTCGACGACGAGTGCGTCCTGGTCGACCCGCGCACGGATTCGGTCAGCGTCATCGCGCTGGGCGAACCGGCGTCGCGGCCGTTCGCGCTGACGCCGGGCGGCGTGGCCTACGCCGCCGACCGCACCGCGCCGATGGGCAGCCTGATCGGCGACTTCGACGAGGACGGGGCCGCGGACGTGCTCGTCTACTACTGGGGGCGGGCGCCGATCGCGTTCCTGCGCACCGCCGGCGGCGATGATCTCGGCGGCGATGGTCTCGACGCCGCCGCGTTCGTCGCCGTCGACGTCGTGGCCACCACGGCGCGTTGGTACACCAACGCGGCGACCCAGGCCGACCTCGACGGCGACGGCCACCTCGACCTGGTGTTCGGCAACTACTTCCCGGACGATTCCGGCGTCCTCGATCCCGACGGGACCGGGCGCTTCGCGATGCAGCACGGCATGTCGCGCGCGACCAACGGCGGCGCCGACCGCGTGCTGCTGTGGCAGGCGCCATCGGCGCCGGCGCGCATCGCCTACGCGGCGTGCGACGACGCGATCCCCGCGGTCTGCTCGACCGGATGGACCCTCGCGCTCGGCTGCTGCGACCTCGACGGCGACCTGCTGCCCGAGCTGTACCTCGCCAACGACTTCGGGCAGGACCGCCTGCTGCACAACCGCTCCCGGCCTGGCCGCGTCGCCTTCGCGCTGGTCGAAGGACGCCGCGGCCTGGCGGATCCGCGCTCGAAGGTGCTCGGACGCGATTCGTTCAAGGGCATGGGCGTCGATTTCGCCGACCTCAACGGCGACGGCATGCCGGACATCCTCGTCAGCAACATCGCCGACCGCTTCGCGCTCGAGGAGAGCCACTTCCTGTTCGCCAGCGATGGACGCGCGACCGCGCTCGCGGCGGGCGAGGCTCCGTACCGCGACGTCAGCGAGGACATCGGCCTGTCGCGCAGCTCATGGGCCTGGGACTGCAAGCTCGACGACTTCGACGATGACGGCGTGGCGGAGGCCGTGCAGGCGCTCGGCTTCCTGAAAGGCGACGACGACCGCTGGGCGGAGCTGCAGGAGCTGGCGATCGCGAACGACGACCTCGTCGCCGATACGCGCGCGTGGCCGGTGCTGCTGCCGGGCGACGCGTTGTCGGGCGACGTGCGCACCGCGTTCTTCGCCCGGGACGGGTCCGGCCGCTACGCCGACCTCGCCGCCGACCTCGGCTGGCCGATCGGCGAGGTCGCGCGCGGCATCGCCATCGGCGACGCGGACGGCGACGGCCGGCTCGACCTGGTGATCGCCGCGCAGTGGCAGGACAGCGTGCTCTGCCTGAACCGGACGCGCGCGGACAACGCCTTCCTGACGCTGCGCATCCTGCAGCCGCTCGCGGGCGGCGACGGTCGCGCCGCGACGCGCCATCGCCCGGCGATCGGTGCGCATGTCGTCGTCCGGGACGCCGACGGCGGCAGCCGCCACGCGTGGATCGACGGCGGCAACGGCCACTCGGGCAAGCGCGCGCCGCAGGCGCACTTCGGGCTCGGCCGCGACGCGCGGCCGCGCGCGATCGAGATCGCGTGGCGCGACGCGCGCGGCATCCACCGCCACGCCTGCCGACTCGCTCCGGGCCGCCACACCATCCTCCTCGACGCCGGGAGCGCGCCATGACCGTCGACCGTCCGCCGGTCCGCCCGGTCGCGGCGCTGCGCCGCTTCGCGATCGCCATCACCGTGCTGAACCTGCTCGGGCACTCCTGGCTGGGGTTCGAGCAGTCGTGGCTGCAGCCCGTGGCCGCGCTGCTCACCGCCTACGGGCTCGAGCTGGCGCTCGAGGCCGCGTCGGCGTGGGCCGCGCGGCGCCGCCCGCGCTTCGCCGACGGCGTCGGCGCGTTCATCGATTCGCTGCTCGCGGCGCACATCACCGGCCTGGCGGTCGCGATGCTGCTCTACGCCAACAGCAGGGTGTGGCCGGTGGTGTTCGCCACCGCGGTCGCGATCGGATCGAAGGCGCTGCTGCGCGTCCCGACGAGCGGTGGCCGGTGGCGCCACGTGATGAACCCGTCGAACTTCGGCATCAGCGTGACGCTGGTGCTGCTGCCGTGGGTCAGCATCGCGCCGCCGTACCAGTTCACCGAGGCGTTGTCCGGCTGGGGCGATTGGGCGCTGCCGGTCGTGATCGTGGTCAGCGGCTCGTTGCTCAACGCGCTGTTCACCCGCCGCATCACGCTGATCCTCGCCTGGCTCGTCGGCTTCGCCGGCCAGGCCGTCGCGCGTCACCTCCTGACCGGCGCGTCGCTGCCGGCGGCGCTCGCGCCGATGACCGGCGTCGCCTTCGTGCTGTTCACCTTCTACATGATCACCGACCCGGCGACGACGCCGTCGTCGCGACGCGGGCAGATCGCGTTCGGCGTCGGCGTCGCCGCCGCGTACGGCGCACTGGTCAGCCAGCACGTGGTGTTCGGCATGTTCTTCGCGCTCACCGGCGTGTGCTGCGCGCGCGGAGCTCTGCTGGCGATCGGCGCGCGGAGGCGCACGCCGCTCGCGGCGGCGCAGGAAGCGCCGTACGCGATGCCGGCCTGAGCGTACGGGCTGGCGACGACCGCACGATGCGGCGCGGGTCGCCTCGTGGCGGCCGCCACGCGGTGGCGGGGGGCCGACGCCTAGCGGGACAACAGGAGATCGATCGAATCCCGGCTCGCGGCGAACAGCATCGCCGTCGTCGGTGGCTCCGTCCGGGGCGAGCGGACGATCTCCAGGTCGATCCGGTACGACCGGCCGGCGACCCCATCGACCAGCGTCGCGCTATGGCACGAGGTCCCGGCATCCGCTCTCGTCACCACGCTGCGATAGGTGGACGTGATGGTCTTCGACGGGTTCCGCAGCACCGCTTCGGCCGCTGGACCTCCGGCGCGGTCGCCCGCATCGCGCGCGCCGCCGACGTCGCGGACGAGCGGAACGATCGGTCCATCCGGCAGGCCGAAGATCGTCCGGTGGTTCACCGGCACCGTCGGGAGCGTCGGGTGCGGGACGGGCGTCAGCATCGGTCGCATCGCCCGGTCGCCGGGGAAGGCTATGCCGAGTTCCGAACCGGAGTCCGTCCTCAGGTCGTCGCGCAGCGCGAGCAGGGTCGGCTCGCGATCGCGCGCGAGCCGGACCGCGTGCACCGAGACCACGGCCGAGCCATCCCCCCAGTAGCGGCTCGAGACGAAGCAGAGATCGACATCGCCGCCTGCCGTGGTCTCGGCGATGCGCGCTTTCACGCGAGCGTGGAGGTGCGCGTACCAATCTCGTGCCGATGGGTCCGCCGCGACGACGGGCGCGGCAACGGTCAGGGCGGCGACGGCGGCGATGAGGAGCATCATCGCCGTCCGACCTTCCACAGCGCGAAGCCCAGGGCCGCCGTCGACAGCCAGCACAGGATCATGCCGCCGCCGCAGAGCAGCGCGTAATCGACGAGCGGCCGGAGACCGCTCGTGGCCAGGCAGGCGAGGGCGACGCAGAACAGCGCCGTCGCCAGCGCGCTCGCCGACAGGCACTCGAGCATCGCGCGGTAGGACGAGCCCCGAGCGCGGCGGCGCTCGATGAGCTGGACGCTGTGATCCAGTCCGGTCCCCGCGATCTGCGAGACGAAGAGGCTGCCCGCGATGCCGAGGGTGATCGAGAACGCCGAGCAGACGGCGAGGACGGCGACGGTCGCGAGCAGGCAGGGCAGGAGCGCGTACAGGGCCAGGCGTCGATCGCGCCAGTACAGGGCGATGATCATGGCCGCGGTCGCCGTGAACGTCGCGAGCGCGGCGACGAGCTGGCCGCGGGCGGTGAGCTGCACGAGCTCCTTTCCGAGGGGTATGGACCCCGAGAAGCGCGCCGCGACGGATTCCGGCAGCGAGGCGGTCGCGGTCACGACCTCGTCGAGCGTCCGGCACAGCGGGCCGTACTCCATCGATGGGCACAGGCAGACGAGCCGCGCGCTGCGCGCGTCCGCGGACAGGAGCCGGCTGGCGAAGGACGGCTGGGCCATGGACGCGAGGAACACGCGTTGCTCCGGCGACAGCTCCGCCGCGTCGCCGCCTGCCGGCAGCGCTGCGTCGCCGACCAGATCGAGCGCGGACAGCGTCGCCCCGACGCCGCTGCATCCACCGACCGCGCGCTGCGCGCGCGCGAGGACGTCGAGGCCGGCCTCGGACAGGAAGTAGAGCGGGACGCCGGAGCTGAGGTCGACGCACAGCGTATTCGCTCCGAGGCCGATGGGTCCGAGGGCGCGCGCGCCGCCGACGACCGGCCCCTCGCGTTCGAGGTTGTCGAACCAGGTGTCCTCGAACCGCACCCGCACCGCCACGACCGCCAGCGCCGCGAGGGCGGCCGTGAAGGCGATGGCGATGGGACCGCGCGCGCAACGGCGGACGAGGGCGCGCGTCATGCCTTCCGCCGAAGCGATCGGCGACCGCCGCCCCAGGTCGCCGATGCCGATCAGGCGGATGAGCGCCGGCAGCAGGGTGACGGCCGCGGCGAGAGCGATCAGCGAGCCGATCGTCAGTTGCAGGCCGAAATCGGCGACCGCGCGGTTCGGCGAGAAGGAGAGGAACACGCTTCCCAGCGCCGACGTCGCATGCGCGACGACCAGCGCGCGAAGCACCGGCGCGCCGATGCGACGCGGCCCGGTCTGACGCGCGAGATCGATGAGCAGGTAGATGCTGTCCGCGGCCGCCGCGGCGAACGTGACGACCGGCGCGACCGCGGCGTAGAACCCGGGAGCGCCGCTGATCCACGCCATCGACCCGATCGCGCAGAACGTCGCGGATCCGCAGCATCCGATGGCGATCGCGGCGGCGCGCGACGACCCCGTCGCCACCCACAGGATCAGCGTCATCGCCAACGCCGCGAGCGGCCCGACCAGCGCCAGGGTCCTGACGAGATCGTCGAGAAGGGCGATCTCGGCTGCCGCCGTCCCGGTGACCCAGACCGACTCGTCGTCGGCGAGCGCATGGTAGACGCGGTTCCGCTCGGCATCGGATGCGGCGCTGACGTACAGCACCTCGCCGTCATGGCCGCCGAACAGCGCCATGACGCGCGCGTCGGTGTGCGGCCGCATGAAGAGCTTGCCGTCGCGCGCGACGGCCTGCAGGCAGTCGAGACGCGTCGTCACCTGGGCATCGCCCAGGCCGCATCGCTCGACGACGCGCTGTCGGAACTCGCGCAGCTCGGCATCGCCCGACCTCGGGCCGCGCCGCACGACGACGAGGTCGCGGGATGGTCCGAACAGACGCACCCCGTCGCGCTCGGCGGCGTACGCGTCGCCTTCGGTGGCGTAGAGGCTGATCGCCGAGATCGCCGCGAGCGGGGCCAGGCCGCCGGCAGCGAGGCCGAGCGCGACGAGCCACGCGGCGACGGTGATCCATGCGGCGGCGCGGGTCACGGGTGCTCCCAGCCGCCGCAGATCGCCATGGATCGCTGCTGTCGCCGGCGGGGGATGGCGACCCGGGAGGTTGCGACGGCGCGTTCGCGACGACCGCGCGCGACGCGCCGGCTCATGCGACGCCAGCCGCGGCGCCGATCGCGACGTGGAAGGCGTACAGCACGGGCGGGTCGAGCGGTTGCACGGTTCGCAGGGCGATACGCGCGCTGCTCTGGCCGGCGTGGAGGTCGCACACCCCGACGTGCGTTCCGCGAGGCAGGCGCCATCCGAATTCAGCCGGACCGCTACCGATGCCGGGTTGCATCGCGAGGAGCGTCAACGCCGACAAGCGCGGATGCGCGAACGCGAAGACGCCGGGGACGTGGGCGAACCCGCAGGCCCGCGGCGGACCTTCCGCCAGGCGGGATGGGAACGCGGCGACGATCGCTGGCCCGTGGACGGCGCCGGTCAGGCTGCACGCCACGGTTCCGCTGGGCGGCGAAGATGGTTCGAGCGGAACGGGCCACCGGCAGTCGGGCCGCATCGCCGCCGAACGTTGGCGGAAGATCCCCGGCGCGCACCCCACATGCCGCCCGAACGCGGTGGTGAAGCTGCCGACGCTGCCGCAGCCCAGCGACGCCGCGATCGTCGCCACGGTTTGGTCGGTCTCGAGGAGCAGCCGCTTCGCCTCCTGGAGCTTCAACGCCGCGTGGAACCTCCCCGGCGTGATCCCGGTCCGGTTGCGGAAGAGCCGCAGGAAGTGATACGGGCTGAGCGCGACCGATTCCGCGATGTCGCGGATGGATGGACGGCGACGCAGGTTGCGCCGCATGACGTCGATCGCGTCGCGGATGATGGCGTCCGGATCCTGCGCGGTCGGCGCGATGGCATGCGGTGCCACGACGTCCGGTCCCGCCGCGAGCGTCGGGCCGCAGCCGCTCGTCGATGGCGTCGTCATGCGCCGTCGCCGATCGCCGGGCGCACCGGTCCGACGGCCTGCGGCCGCAGCGATCGCCGATCAGCGATGCGTCCGCGCACCGGTGGCGATTCGCGCCGCGTCGGTGCGCGCTGGCCGACACCGGGCGTCGCGGCGCGGTCGGTCCGCCTGCTCGCCGCGTGGCGCATAGACATGGTCGCGACCGTGGTCGCCAGCCCGAGACCGCGCAGCGCGCCGTTGCGCTGCGGTCGCCGGCATCCGCAGCGGGGCGATCCGTTTACGTCCACGTGTTCTCCGCGCGTGCAGGGATAGCGATGGCGCTGACGAGGCAAAGATGGTTACGGGTCCCGCGAACACGGCGACTTCTCGAGGATTGCTCGCTCACGCGGTGGCGCGCGCGATACGACCTGCCCAACCACGTCGGCGACCATCGGAGCATCCCATGCATCTCAGCCGCCTCTTCCCCATGTCCGTCGCGTGCATCCTCCTCGCGGTTGCCGCCGCCGGTGCCGACGCCGCCGAGGAAGGACTGCGCGCGCGGTATTACGTCGGCCTCCAGCCCTCGGGCGCGCCGATGGTCGAACGCTGCGACGGCACCATCGATTTCGATTGGGGGGTCGGGTCGCCTGCGCCCGAGCTCCCGCCCGACCGCTTCTCGATCTGCTGGACCGGGTGGGTCGTCGCCCCGAGCACGGGAACGTATGTGCTGACGACGAGGACCGATGACGGCGTGCGACTGTGGGTCGGCGGCCGGCTGCTGGTCGACGCGTGGCGGGACCAGCCGGCCACCGAGTGGTCGGGCTCGATCGCGCTCGTCGAAGGCGTGGCGACGCCGATCCGCATGCACGTCTACGAGAACGGCGGCCTCGCCAGCGCGCGGCTCTTCTGGCAACGCGAGGGCGAAAGCCGCAGCGTCGTCCCGTCGTCATGCCTGCGCTCGTCGCCGCCCCCGTCGGTGCCGAGCATACCGGGCGCCAGCACGACCTCGCCGGCGACGATCACCGGGGAGGGCTGGGAGTCGGTGGGCGTCTGGGCCGATGGGGCGTCGTGCGCGGTGGCGCGCCTCGGCGACAGAGCCTTCTACGCCTTCGCGCCGCTGCGCGCGGATGGCCCGACCGCGGTCACCGTCTCCGGGCCCGGAGGCGGCGCCTCCGCGCACGTCACCTGGGAACCGACCCGCGTCGACACGGCCTTCACCCGCGTGCTCCGCCGCGGCGACAGCCTGCTGCTCGACGCGGACCAGACGGGCATCGTGACGATCGTCGATCCGGGCGGCTCCGCGATCACGCATGAGCTGGCCCATGACGCGCTGTTCCCGGTGCGATTCGACGCCAGTGGACGCTATGCGGTCCGCTTCACGTCGGCGGACGGCTCGACCGAGTCGGATGCCATCGCGGTGTCGGTGCGGTTCCCGTCGCCGCTCGCCGCCCAGACCGAATTCGAGCGGACGGCGGTCGCCGAGGTGCTGCCCCAGGACGCCCCGATCGTGCTGACGTCGAGCGACGATGCGAACGCCGTGGTCGTCGATCGCGGCATCGTCGACGGTCGCCGCACGTTCACCGTCCGACCGCGCACCACGGATTTCGCCGCGGTCGTGGCCCGCACGCCGTCGGGCGACATCATCGCGGCCGAGCCGATCGCCGCGTTCTCGGTCGAGTACAACGCGCGCTACGGCCTCTTCAGCTACGACGAGACGATGCGCACCGGGCTGGGTTCGATCATCATGAAGCCATGGATCAAGGGCCTCGGCCTGCGCCTCGTCGCGCAGTCGGCCGAGATGACGTTCGCGGGCGGGGTCAGGGACCTGCGCCTGTCGACCGATGACATGGAGCCGGGCCCGTACCGCGGATCGGGCATGCTGGTCTACAAGATGTTCAACGTGTCGCCGCAGGGCTTCGGGTGCCACCGCATCTTCTTCAGCGGACCGGGAGGACCGTCGGCGCTCCCGCCCTCGGACATGGGGCCGGTGGCGATCCCGGGCGCGGACGAGTGGGAGGCGATCGTCGGCGAGTCGGGCCTGCTCAACCCCGGACACCTCAAGCTCGCCATCCACGTGAAGGACTGCTCGGGAGCGCGCAACTGCAGCTGGTACTCGCGAGCGATCGCCGGGATCGCATCCGACGCGGCGCGCTTCGCCGGTCGGCCCGCCATCGATGAGCAGCCGATGCCCGCCCCCGCGCCGCTCGAGCTCGAGCGCGGCGCGATGCGCACCGTCGACAGCACCTCGACGCCGGTCCAGATAGCGCCGAACCTCGCGATCGCGCGCTGGCGCGACTCCAACTTCCTCGGCGTGGATACGCGCCTCGGGCGCATCATCGCCGCCCAGAACCTGGACAGGGCGCTGCTGCCGAACAACGAGAACTCGATCGCGTTCGTGTTCGGCAACGGCGACGGATCCTTCTTCCCCGTCTACCTCGATTGGTACGTGATCTGGACCTTCCAGGACCTCGGCCTGGCGACCTTCAACAGGGAGCCGTTCCGGATCGTCTCGAGGGCTCCGTTCGACACCATCCCGCCGCGCTTCGTCACATTCACGAACCACGAGGACGTGGACTTCTTCGATGTGGCCGATCCAGGCGGAGCGCCGGTCTGGACCCTGCGCCCCGGCATGTTCATCGTCTTCGAGAAGCGCGACGTGATCCTCTCCGGAAGCCTGCTGCGTCCGCGCGTGGTCTTCGTCGTCGCGGACCCCGACAACCTTACCGCCGATGAGCTCGAGGTGATCGACATCGTCGCAAGCGAGGGCGCGCAGCTCGAGATCGTGCGTCCGACCGACTGGGCCGGGAGCGTGCCGTCGCTGGTGATCGTCTCGGGCACGAGCGAGGGCTTCGATCCATCGCCGTACGCGGCGAGTCCGATCCTCACGCTGCGCCCGGACGTCTACGCCGCGTTGCGCCTGGCGCGCCGTCCCGGGCGGAGCCTCTCGACCGGGTCGGTGCGCATCTCGGACAACAACCATTTCGCCACCGAGGGCCGTCCAGTCGGGACGTATTCCTCCGGCGCGCCGCTGATCGTGCAGTCGCTCGACGACGACGTCGGGCAGGGCATCGGCGACCTGGTCATCGAGGCCGGGCCGACGGATCGGTGGGACCGCATCCTGAGGGCGACCAAGGCCGGCCTGCGCGACGTCGAGCAGCAGACCGTCCCGGCGAACCGGCTCTTCCTCGGGCTGCCGATCGCCGGCTCCCCCTTCGGTCTCGATGCCCGCGAGATCTTCCGCCGGTCGATGCTGTGGACCCTGCAGTCGTCGGCGATCGCCGCGCGGCGGCCGGAGGAGATCCGGTCGGGCGGATGGACGCTGCGCATAGCGATCTCGCGCGATGAGTTCCTCCCGGGTGTCGGGACCGATCCGGCGCAGACCTCTGCGCTGCTCGCGGGGATCACCTCGGACGACGATGGCCCCTCCGGCTGGAACGCCACCGTCGCGCCGGTGCTGCGCCCCGAACACGTCGTGCGCCTCGGCGACCGCCTGCTCGAGGTCCACGTCCCCGCCGTCCCCGGCTACCAGATCGACGAGCCCGAGAGCATCACCGTGACCATCGATGAACGGCTGCTCGCGACGCGCGACCAGTTCCCCGCCGACGTCGAATACGCGATCTCCAGCGAGGCGCGCGTCGTGATCCTGCCGGACGGCGCCCCCGACAGCGCCATCAGCGGGATCCGCGCCGTCGCGAAATCGCGGATCACCGTCCTGCCCGCGTCGAGCCCCTAGGTGACGAGGTCCATGACGGTCCCCATGATGATCGCCGCAGCGCTCGCCGTCGCGTCGCGCGCGTACGGGGCGGAGAGCGGAGGAGACATGGCGGCGACGAACATCACACCGTGCGCGGACGGGCTCGTCATCGTCGCGACGTCTCCTGGGCCGGGCCGCGACGCCGGCATCCGCGAGCTCGACGTGATAACGATGGTCGACGACCAACCGGTCGCCACCGTCGAGGAGTTCCGGGCGGCGATCGCGGCCGACGGCGAGCATCGCCTCGCGATCGCGCGGCCGGACGGCGAGCCGCGCATCGTCGCCACGTCGGCGAAGCGGCTCGATGCGCGGATGCTGCCGGCGAAGGCGGGCGAGCGGATCGATCTGGTGCCCGAGCGCACGCGCCAGCTGGGAGCGGCGATGCTGAAGCGCCCGGCTCCGGTGTCGCATTGGTTCGAGTTCTCGATGGGCGACACCGTGGTGGGCGCGGAGCGCTTCGCGGTCGTCGTCGATGGCGAATCCTTCGGCTACATCGACGAGGCCGCCTTCGAGATGGGCCCCGAGCAGCGTTGGCACCTGTGCGAGCGCGGATCCGGGCCGCTCGCGGATCATCTCCCGAACGCCTACGCCTTCTTCAGCAACGGCGAGCGTCAGATCGGAGGCGTCCGCGCGTCGGACTCGGCATGGCGCGTGACGAACGCCGCGGGAGCGCAGGCCATGGCAGCGGCCGATCAGCTGGTCCTGCCCGAGTACTACGCGATCTGGCTCCCGATCCTGCTCGCCGACGTCCGCGTCGGCGATGTCGTCCACTACCGGACGCTGCGGCCCGACGGGGTCAGCCCGTACCTCAGCGCCCTCGCCGTCGTCGGGCAGGAGGACCTCGCGATCGCCGGCGTGCCGACGCGGACGACGCGATTCGAGGGCACCGAGCTGGGTGCGGTCGTGCGCACGACGTGGGTCGACGATCGCGGGGTGCCCGTGCTGGTCGACTTCTCCGGGGCGCGCATGGCGGTGGCGACCGAGGCCCAGGCGAAGAGCAGGGTGTGGAGCGGCTTCGCGTTCCAGGAGGGTTCCACGCATGCGCCCTGACCCCCGTTTCCGGATCGCCGCGACCGCGGCCGCCGCCATCGGCGCCGTCGCGCTCACCGCCGCGTTCGCGATGCGCGACGACCGCGGCGGCGCGATCGCGGTCGCGCCGGCGTCGGCCGCCGCGGCGATCGATCGGGTGGAGGTGGTTCACCCCGCGGATCCCGCCGCGATCGACTACTACGCGTTGAGCGAGGAGGCGATCCTGACCGGCGCCGTCGAGGATGTGTTCACCCGCGAGGCGCTCGCGCGCAGGCTGCAATCGGAAACCACGGCGCACCTCCTGCACATCGCGTACGAGAAGCGGTACGCGTTGTGGGTGCGGAACGAGGCGCTGAACAACCTGTTCTGCTCGTCCTACAAGCGATCGCTCGCCGGGGATGTCGAATCCATGCTCGGCGATCCGGCGGAGTCCTCGCCGATGCAGGCGTACCTCATGCAGTTCGCCTACAACCTCGCGATCGATGGCGCGATGGACACGTCGCGCGCGATCGCGCTGCTCGTCCCGCGCCTGGAATCAGGGTCGTCCGAAGTGGTTTCACGGGCGGTCACGTACCTCGCCGATCTGCGATGGGATGGGATGCGCGCCTGCATCGACCGGCTGCTGCGCGAACCGAGCGCCGTCGAGGCTGACGCGCTGCGGGCGATCCCGGCGCTGGGCCGGGTCGCCGACGAGTACCACCCGATCATCGTCGATCGCCTGGCGCGCGCGAACGGTTCCGTCCTCATCGCGGCCATCGTGGTCGCCGGCGAGCTGCGCCTGCACGGCTCGGTCGCCCGCCTGCGCGAGCTTGCCGGATCATCCGAGCTCGACGTCGTCGACGCGGCGCGCCATGCGCTCGAGCGCATCTCCGCAGCCGACGCGGGCTGAACCGCTGCGGCGCGACGGATCGTCGCTGCGACGCGCCGATCCGATTCCAGCCGACACGCCTCGCCGTCGAGACCACCGTCGGCGGATGTTGCGGCACCCGTGACGGCGAACGATGCTCCCGCGCCCATCGACAGGCGATCAGAACCCGCCGGCTCAACAACGGAGGTCTCCATGAAGCTGCTCGCGCTCCTCGCCGCATCGATGGCCTTCGGCCCCGCCGCGCTCGCGGCCGATGATGCGGTCGCGAAGCCGACCAGCGCCACGTTCCACGTACGCCAATCGACGGTGCTTTCCGACATCCCCCCGGGGACCAAGCTCGTCGAGTGGTGGATCGCCATACCCGGCGACAGCCGCTATCAGGACATCCTCGACTTCCGCGTCGTCCCCGGGCCCGGCGCGTGGCGTATCGTCACGGAGCCCGAACACGGCAACCGCTTCCTCTACGTCGAGGTGGCTGATCCGCGAACCGGCAGCCTCAGCGCCACCGTCGAATTCACCGTGCGCCGCGAGTCGACAGCCGTGGAGGTCGACCCGGCGATGGCGGGGCCGATAACGGACAGCCATCGCCGGATCTTCGCCGACGAGCTGCGGCGCGATGCGCCGCACATGCGCGTCGATGACGCCATCCAGCGTATGGCCGACGAGACCTGCGGCGGCGAGGACAACGTCGCGACGCAGGCGCGCCTCCTGCTCGACGCCGTCGCGGATCGCGTGAACCACTACTCGATCGATCCGTCGGTGCCGAAGTGCAGCCCCGGCGACGCCGAGGCATGCCTGGAGCAGGGCGGCGGCTGCTGCACCGACCTGCACTCGCTCTTCATCGCGCTCGCGCGGGCGCGCGGGATCCCGGCGCGCCTGCAGGTGGGCTACCGCCTGCGCGAGGCGAACGTCGGCAAGGAGGTGGATCCCGGCTACCGCTGCTGGGCCGAGTACTTCGTGCCCGCGTATGGATGGATCCCGACCGACATCGTCGAGGCGGACGATCCGGATGGACCCGGCCGCGCGCGTTGGTTCAGCGGTCTGACCGAGCGCCGCGTGTGGCTCAACCAGGGCCGCGGATTCGACCTCGCGGGCAGCGCCGCCACCGCTCGTCGCGTCGACACGATGGTGGTCGGGCATGCCGAGATCGACGGCGAGCCGGCGCGCGTGCTTCCCGATGCGACCGGGCAGAGACCCGCGCAGATCACGCGCACGGTGCATTTCACCGCGTCGCGCTGACGAGAGACCCGAAGGGGCCCGGTTGCCGCCTTCCTCGAACCGCGTGTCTTCGAGCTCGATCGCCTCGAGGCGCGACTCCGATTCGATGATCCCGGCGCGCTTACCGGCAAGCTCCCCGAGGCATGTGCTTCCGGCCGAGCTCCGTCATCCGCGAGCCGGCATCCGGGCTCACCAGGTGTCTGGCTCGCCCGGCAGCCGCGCGATCCACACGAAGGTGCCGGCGAACTGCCGCCGGTTGGGCGCCTCGGCGGAGGTCAGCCCGATCGAGCCGATGTCACGCTGGTTCCAGCGGCCGTAGTGGCCGTGCAGGTGCGCGTTGCCCGTCACGTGGTCGGACCACTCGGCCTCGTACCACAGCAGCGACTCCTCGCCGCGGAACTGGAGGAACAGCGCGCGGGATCCGAACACGTCCTCGGCCCCGTCCCCCTGGACCTCGGCCCAGTCGCGGTAGCCACGCGTCGCGCCGGCGCCGCAGGTGATCACGAACGTCGCGATCCCCGAGCGGTGGACGCGGAACCACGACGGGATCGCGGCCTGGTTGAGCGGCGCACGGTCGCCGTCGCGGAACAGGTCCGGGTCGTTCACCACCGGCTGCGGCCACGGCCGGTTGAAGCCGATGATCTGCGCCCACGACAGGCCGAAGCTCGCGGAATCGGCGGGCGAGGCGATCGGCACCGGATTCGGCGCCAGGTCCGAAGCGATCGCGAAGGGCGGGCGCCGCATCGCGTACATCGCATGCCGCGACGCGCGTCCGCCGACGGCGGGGTAGGGCGCGCCGACCGCCGACGACCCATCCTGGCGCAGGACGAGCGGCGCGAGCCGCGCCGGCCACGAGCCATCGAAGCCGCGCGGTCCGGCGGTGCCGTCGCGGACGTCGCGCCAGCCGAAGGTCTCCTCGTCCCAGCCGATGCGCGACGTCTCCTGCACGTACATCAGCGCGGCGCCGAGCATCACCCGCGCCTGGATGTCCTGCCCCAGGCGGTACGAGTCGGCGGTGTCCGCGCGCACGCGCGCCAGGAACGCCAAGGCGAGCGCCGCCATCAGCGCGGTCAGCCCCGCGACCACCACCAGCAGCGCGCCGCGGCGGGCCGACGAGGCGCTCACGGCCACGCCCCGTCGAGGCCGCGGAGCCGGCGCGCGCCGCGCAGCGTCGTCCCGGTGTAGCTCAGGTAGAGCTTGAGCTTCTGGCCGGTGACCGGGCTGATGGCGAGGACCGTGCCGGTGTGGAACTGCCGCCCGTTCGAGATGAAGTGCCGGACGCTGACCCGCAGGTCGGGCCACGAGGTCGGACGCGCCGGCAGCATCGCCAGGCGGCCGTCGCACCACTTGTAGGCGGTGTCGACGTGCCAGTCGGCCGACGGCTTGCCGGTCTGGAGATTGTCCCAGTCCCAGAAGAACCAGGTGCCCCAGAAGGCGCGGTTGATGTCCGGGTTGCCCGTGTACGGGGCCCGCTGCACGCGATCCGGCACGACCACGGTGAAGAAGGCGCCCATGGTCATGCCGATGAAGTCGGTCGGCTTGTCCTCGGCCCAGGCGCGGCTGCGCAGGCGCCCGATGCCGCCCTCGACCGTCTGGTGGTACTCCTCCGGCGTCCGCGCCATGTCCCCCGCCCACAGGGGCTCGAGGTAGTTGTAGATGAGCGACGGCGGCGCGTAGTCGAACAGCGCGTAGTAGCCGAGGTTCGCCGGCACGAGCTTGCAGAACTGGTGCCGCCAGCGCTTCTCGGCGCCATTGAAGCGGGTGGCGTCGGTGTACCCGACGTGGCCGATGAGGCCGAAGTCGCCGTTCGAGGCGGTGGACTGGACGCCGTAGGCGGCCTGGGTCGGGTCCGAATTGCACCACGTGCGCATGTCGCGCCGCCACCACTCCTCGTAGGTCTCCGTGGTGCGGCGGATGGGGCTGAAATCGAAGTTGAAGTCCTCGGTCTGCCGGATCGTCGTCACCTCGAACCGGAAGAACGGATGCTTCCGCACGCGCAGCGGCATGCCGCCCGGGGTCGTCGGGTCGTCGTAGTACTTCCACGTGTCCAGCTCGTCGAGCGCGGCCCGCACGCCGGTGGCGAGCAGCTGGTTCTCGACCGACAGGCGGTTCGACGACGCGACGGTCTGGCTGGCGACGCGGACGGTGACGAACGCGGTCGCGCAGATGCCGCTGCCGATCGCGATGGCGAGCAGCAGCTCGATGAGCGTGAAGGCGCGCAGGCGTGGCAGGCGGCTCATGACTCAGTTCCGGAGGCTGCTGACGAGGCGGCGGTCGTAGAAGTTCCAGCGGCCGATGTGCAGGGCGCGCAGGCGCACGCTGCGCGGCATCGGACCGCGGTCGAAGACCTCGTTGCCGTTGCGGTCCGCGCCCCAGACGCCGAAGTACTGCGCGCGCCAGGCGGGGTCGTTCCGCCGGGCCACGTTCGCGGCGTTGTTCGGGTCGCGGCCGGTCGGGAACTGGTAGCGGGCGGTCCGGGTGGAATCGGTCCACGCCAGGCTCAGATCCGGCGGGAACTGGGCGACCTCGGAGCTGACCAGGTTGCCGCGCGAGTCGATGCAGGCGACGCTCGCGTCGTAGGGGCCGCTCACCGCCTCCTCGAAGTCCTCGTACGCGCGCCAATCCACCGCCCAGACGGCGATCTGCCGGCAGCGCTCGGCGGACTCGAAGGAGGCCGTCAGGTTGCACTGCGACGCGTCGAAGGCGCCCCCGTTCGTGGCCCACGAGGCGTCGATGTGCGCCTTGTTGTCCGCCCGGAAGCCGCCGAGCGGCGCCGAGTAGGCGCGGGCGTAATTGGTCGGGCGACGCGGCGCGGTGATCTTCCACGTCATGTCGCCGGTGCCGTCGCCGACCGGGTGCGGCTTGAAGAGGTCGTACTGCAGCAGCGGGAAGTCCCACGCGCTGGCCCGGTTCAACGGACGCGGCGCGCCCCAGTCGTACGGGTTGGTGCTCGCGTACCGGCGGGTCCACAGGAAGCAGCGCTCGAACAGGTCCCTGGCCCACTGCTCGTCGGCGGGGGTGATCGCCAGGTTGACGCGCTGGTAGCGGCCGGTGCGCATCAGCGCGCCGGCGGCGAGCCAGCGGATGGCCTCGATCTTGAGCGGCGGCGGGTAGACGTCCTCGTTCGTCGGCGACCAGGCGGTCGTGAAGGGCGTCAGGTCGGGCGGTGGCACGGGCACCTCGTAGGGAGCGGTGCCCTCCATCGGAATGCCGAGCTCCGCGACGATCGCCTTGGCCGCGGCCATGTAGTCGAGGATGCGCTGCACGTCCTGCGTGTAGACGTTGCTGGGGAGTCCTGAGTTGTACTCCCACGACGGGCAGGCCTCGGCCATCTTCCTGAAGTTGTCCTGCATCGTCGACGACATGCCGAGGTGGTTCTCGACCCAGTACTTGTACCAGTCCCAGGGGCCGCACCACTGCTGGTGGCCGCCGCCGAACTGGTACATGTTGCCCGTGGCCGGTCCGGACGGGTAGAACACCGAGTACGGCCAGGCCAGGCACGGGTGGTTGGGCAGGACGTTCTGCTGCGCGTATCCGACGACGCCGAAGACCAGCGTCTGCGCCTCGCTCGGCACCACGCGCTCCAGGGCGATCTCGTCAGCCGGCATCGACACGCCCTGCGCGCGCTGGTGGTAACCGACTTCGTAGGGCAGCGGCGAGGTGTAGAACAGCCGGCCGCCGTCGGCGAGCAGGCGCCCGATCTCGTCGCCGTCCGAATCGAGCCGGTAGGCGATGGCGTTCGGCAGCGGCAGCACGCCGAGCTGGAAGCGCATCATCATCCGCTCGAGGTCGACCGGCCACTGCTGGGGCAGCATGTTCTGCCCGTTGCGTTCGCCCTCGATCTGCTGGCTGGTGAACGTGCAGTCGCTGTTGGCGAAGGTGTCGAGCATCTCGAGCACCTTGCAGCCCGCGTAGAGCTGGAAGCGCGCCTGCTGCTGCGCGCGCAGGCCGACGGGCAGCAGCAGCGACAGGGTCACGACCGCCGTGGCGACCAGCGCCGCGCTGATCGCGACCTCGAACAGGGTGAAGGCGCGGCGTCCGCGCCCGTCGACCGCCGATGCAGGCATCCTGGGCTGCACGCGGTGCGCGACGCGTCGCGACGACGCGCAGGCGTCCGGCCGGATGTGCTTCCCGACGACACCGCTCGCCCCCGACAACGTCCATGCCGTCGGCATGCGCACCTCTCGCTCCTATCATGTCGACCACCGTCGGAGCACCGTCCTGGACGGGGCGCAACCGCCAGAGGCAGAACGGCCGTCGCGACCGTCGCGAACGGAACGTCGGAGCTCGCGCGATGCGTCGATCGGCGCGGATGCGCCAGGAAACGCAGTCGATGCACGACGGTGCGACGGCCCGTGCACACCCGGCACCAGACCGGAAACGCGGCGCCTGATGTACCCTTTCCGAAGTCATGAACCCGGACGAGGCATCAGCAGGCACGGTTATCCAGCAGCGGGATCTCCCGGCTACCTGGATCGATGGCAGCGAGCCGGTGCCCGCGCCGGTCGAAGCGCCGCGTCGCACGCTCGGCCACTACGAGCTCGTGCGCATGATCGGCCAGGGCGGCATGGGTGCGGTGTGGGAGGCCATCGACCAGCGCCTCGGCCGGCATGTGGCGCTGAAGGTGATGCTGCGCGAGGACGAAGCGCCGGTCGACGCCATCGAGCGCTTCCAGCGCGAGGCGCTGCACGCGGCCAAGCTGCGCCACCCGAACATCATCCCGGTCCACGATGTCGGTCACGAGCGCGGCCGGCACTACCTGGTCATGGACCTGGTCGAGGGCATGACCCTGGACGAGGCGCTGCGCGCGCGCCCGGTCACGCACCGCGCGAAGGCCGAGGTGCTGGGAACGGTCGCCCGCGCCGTGCACTACGCGCACGAGCAGGGCGTCATCCACCGCGATCTCAAACCCGCCAACATCATGCTCGAGCGCGGGCGTCCGGCGACGCGGACGCGCCATCGCCCGACCTCGACCACGGCGAGCGCTCCGGCGGCCGCGGACGACAATCTCGGCCAGCCGCTGGTGATGGACTTCGGTCTCGCCAAGGATCTCGCCGACACCAGCGCGTTGAGCCGTTCCGGCCAGGCGATGGGCACGCCCGCGTACATGCCGCCCGAGCAGGCCGATGGCCGGCACGACGCCATCGGCCCGCGCTCGGACGTCTACAGCCTGGGCGCGATCCTCTACGAGATGCTCACCGGACGACCACCGTTCGCCGGCGAGACGCCGATACAGGTCATGCGCGCGGTGGTCGAGGTCGATCCGGTGCCGCCGTCGCGCCTGGCCGCCGGGGTACCGCGCGATCTGGAGACCATCTGCCTGACCTGCCTCGAGAAATCCCCGGCGCGCCGCTATCCCAGCGCCGGTGCGTTGGCGGCGGATCTCGAGGCGTGGTTGTCGGGGGAACCGATCGCGGCGCGGCGCACGCACTGGCTCGAACGCTGCGCGCGCCGTGCGCGCCGACATCGCGCCGCGTGGAGCGCCGGCGCGGCGGCGATTCTCGTCGCCCTCGCGGCGATCGTCGGCGCGGTGGTCATGCTCGAACGCGAACGTCGCGCGGCCGTGGTCCACGCGCGGGATATCGACCGCACCCTCGCCGAGGTGCGCGGCGAGCAGGCGCGACGCGAGGCCGCGGAGGCCGAGCGGCGGCGCGTGGACGATGAACGCCAACGCCTCGAGCGCGAGAAGCGCCGCGAGTGGCAGCTGGTCTACAGCGATGACTTCAGCCAGCCGGACGTCGAGCAGCGCTGGGAGCTCATGGTCGTCAACGGTTCGGCCGCGGTCGTCGACGGCCGGCTGCGGCTCGATGGCGGCACGCCGCAGGTCGCGATGCTGCGCGAGCGGTTCTCCGGCGACCTCAGGATCGAATGGACCTGCCGGCAGCGCGGCGCGATCCTGTCCGACGTGACCTGCTTCATGGCCAGCTCGGCGTTCGCATCGGGGAAGTCGCCGCACGGCTACCTGTTCCAGTTCGGCGGCTGCGGCAACACCTTGAGCCGCCTGCTGCGTGACGGGGAGCCGCTCTGCTCGCGCAAGGGCGCCGTCCTGGTCGAGGACCGCACCTACAGCGCCGTGGCCGAGCGCATCGGCGGCCGGCTGACCTTGCTGGTCGACGGCAGGCGGATCGTCGAGCACCACGACGACGTGCCGCTCGAGGACGAGGACCGCGGTCGCCTGGGCTTCTACGGATACTCGGCCGAGACCTGGATCGACGACGTCGCGGTCTGGCGCCTCGGCGAACCGCACACCGTCGACGTGCTCGAGGTCGTCGAGCGCCATCTCGAGCGCGGACGCCTGGTCGCCCCCGAGGACCTGATCAACGAGGCGCTGACATCGACCGATCCGGCCCGCGTCGCGCGGGCGAGGTCCGCGGCGCGTCGCGCCGCGGACCTCCGCCTGCTGCACCTGCGGCTGGATGCGACGGCGGCCGCGGTGCGCGCGCATTGGCCAGCGGCGCGGATCGAGCTCGTCGATGGCCGGGTCGCGGTCGACCTCTCCGAGTGCGCCGTGCGTGACCTCGCGCCGTTGGCGGGGCTGCACTGCGAGCGGCTCGTCTGCGCCAGCAACGCCATCACCGACCTGACGCCGTTGTCGGGGATGCAGCTCGACCACCTCGATTGCGCGTCCAACGGCATCGTCTCGTTGGAGCCGCTGCGCGGCATGCCGCTGCGCCGCCTGCGGATGAACGCCAACCGCGTCGTCGACCTGTCGCCGCTGGCCGGGATGCCGCTCGAGGAGCTACGCGCCGCCGGGAATCGCATCGTCGATCTCTCGCCGCTGGCGGGCATGCCGCTGCGGTGGCTGCACATCAGCATGAACCCGGTGTCGTCGCTGACGCCGCTGGCGGGACTCGATCTCCACATGCTCTCGATCAACGACCTGGCCATCACCGACCTCGAAGGCCTCCGTGGCATACGTCTGGAGCGGCTCGAATGCACCGACAACGGGCTGAGCAGCCTCGCGCCGCTGGCGAACACGATGCTCCTCGAGCTCGATTGCAGCTCCAACGCGATCACCGATCTGTCGCCGCTCGCCGGAGTGCCGCTGACCAAGCTCGTCTGCGATCACAACCGCATCACCGACCTCGCGGTCGTCGCGGGCATGACGTTGACCAGCCTGAGCTGCGACGACAACCGGATCGCCGATCTCGCGCCGCTCGCGGGCCTGCCGCTGCGCCACCTGTCGTGCGCCGCGAACGGCATCTCCGACCTGTCGCCGCTCGCCGGGGCGCGGCTGCGCACCTTGTGCCTCGCCGACAACCTGGTGCGCGATCTCGGTCCGCTCGCGGGGATGGAGCTCGCCGAGCTCGACTGCGCGCGGAATCGCATCGCCGATGCGACGCCCCTGGCCGGCCAGCCGCTCGTGAGCCTGGACTGCTCGGAAAACGCCATCGGCGATCTCGCGCCGCTCTCCGGCTCGCTCCAGCTCGAGCTCCTGTGGTGCGACGGCAACCGGATCGCCGATCTCGGGCCGCTCGCCGAACTGCCGTTGACCCACCTGGTGTGCACGGCGAATCCGCTCGACGGCCTGGCGCCGCTCGACCGGCGACCGCCGCTGGTGTTCCTCTTCGACGAGCAGGCGATGAGCGACGATCAGAGCCGGCGTACGCGCGAGAGCTGCCGCAGCCGCCACGGTCTCGTCGGCGACGGCGCGTGCACCGCCGCCCGCGGCGACCTGCGCGCCGCGGCGGTGCGCCACGGCGATCGCTGGTACGCGCGCCTGCCGGGGATGTGGACGCACCAGCAGGCGGCCATCGCCACGCGCAACCTGCGCGCGCGCGCACCGCGGCCGCGTGACGATGCCGAGACGCGCATGCTCCTGGCCGTGGCCCGCGGCGGTCTCTGGGTCGCCGACCCGGCCACCGGCACCAGTACCGGAGCGGCGCGGGCCGCAGCGCCGGACGTCGCGCATCACCTCGGACGGGTGCATGGGTCCTGGTCGATCGCTCCCCATACGCGCTACGCCTTCTCCTTCCGCGCGGCGTGCGTCGTCTGCTGGGACGAATGACTTGACCGCGCGGGCCGAGCCGCCGTTATCGGCCCCGCCCGCTTGCCGAAGCGGCATCCGAGCCTCGTGAGGGTTCAGGATCCGGGTGGCCTTCTTTCGGGACCGTAAAGACGAAGCGCGAGCCGACGGTCCCGGCCGTTTCGACCCAGATCCGACCACCCCAGCGATCGACGATCTTGCGGCAGATCGCCAGGCCCGCGCCCGTGCCTTCGATCTCGGGACCATGCAGCCGCCGGAACAGCTTGAAGATGTTCTCGCGGTGCGGCTCGGGGATGCCGACCCCATTGTCCTCCACCGCGAAGCGCCAGGAGGCGGCGTCGTCGGCGACGCTGACGCGCACCTCCAACGGGCGCGACGGCTCGCGGTACTTCAACGCGTTGCCGACGAGGTTCTGCACGACCTGGGTGAAGCGCGAGCGGTTGACCTCGAGAGACGGCAGCGCGTCGTCGACCACCAGGCGGCCGCCGATCTCGCTGAAACGACCGGGGTAGGCGCCGACCGCCTCGTCGATGGCCTCGCGCGCGGGGAAGAACGCGGTCTCGGTCTCGTCGCGATCGAGCAACGCCAGCTTCATCAGGTCGTCGAGAAGCGACTGCATGCGCGCCGTGCCCTGCTTCACGAACCCGAAATGACGGCGCGAATCCTCGGCGAGGGTCGGCGACAGCCGTTGGGCGAGCAGATCCGAATAGACGTGGACGGCCCTGAGCGGCTCACGGAGGTCGTGCGAGGCGGCGTAGACGAGCTGCTCCATGTCCTCCGCGTGCTTCCGCAGGCTGGCGTTCGCGTCGCGCAGCGATCGCTCGTAGCGATCGCGGATCTGCTGCTGGCGCAGGTACCCGATCATGCCGGCGACGACCGCGGCGAGAGCGGTCGCGAATGTCGCGCTGTAGATGACGTACAGCGTGGAGATCGCATCGCTGCGCGAGTGCGTCGCGCCGTTGAGCGCGATCGCGGCGCTCGCCGTCAGCTTGCCGAGGTTGATGCGGAGGTTGCTCAGCACGTATTCCCGTCGCGCTTCGGCCATCGGCGCCGCCAGCGTCATCCTCGATTCGATCGCCGCTCCGATGAGGTAGCGCATCCAACGGATCTCGACCGGATCCCACGCCATCGCTTCGAGCCTCGCCAGCTCGCGGTGGAGGACGGCCTCCGATGCCTCGATCTGGCGCAGCGCGACCGGCGAGCCGGCGAGCCCTCTGCGCATCGACGCCGAGAGGTCGAACGCCGACAGGGCGATGGCGCTGGTCGCCAGGACGATGTCGCCTTGCCGCTGCGCGCGCCGGTGCAAGGCCGTGGAGATCGTCCAGCCGCCGATCAGGCTGACGAGGACGAGGATGATCGGCCAGAGCACCCAGCGTCGGGCGGGATTCGCGATCATCGTCACCAGTCCACCGCCGCCGCGGTCGGGTCGACGCGGCGCAGCGGCCCCGCGTCGAGGATGTCGGCGAAGGCGCGCTGCGAGGCTTGGTCGCCGTACAGGTGCGCGGCGTCGGATTCGAGGGCGATCGCCAGGCTGGCATCGAGCTGGATGCGGTAGTGGCACGATCCCAGCGCTGCCGTGAGCTGTTCAGCCGTGAGTCCGCAGCGTCCAGCGATCGTGGCGAATTCCGACGGATCGAGCCGCTGGAGATCCGGAGTCACCTCCACGAGGGCCGCCAGGCACCCGTCGACCGCGCGACCTCCCGAGAGCTCGGGCCGCCCCACGAGGTTCCAGCTGAACTGGTAGAGCGAGTCCTGCTCGAGCACCGTGGCTTCGGGCATCGCCTCCTGGATCCGCGAGGCGTAGGGATCCCACACGCAGACGGCGTCGACGGCGCCGGAAGCGAGGCTCTCGGCGAGCGACTCGATCGTGGCGTCGATCATGGTGACCCGGGCCGGGTCGATGCCGTGGTAGCGGAGGTAGCTCAGGACGTAGACCTCGGCGCTCGTGCCGCGCGGCACGGCGATGGTCTTCCCGTCGAGATCCGAGGCCTGGCGGATCCCGCGATCGCTACGCGCGACGATGCGCTGCGACTTCTGGACTTCCGCGATCGTGGCCCACACCGCCACGCGTTCGCCGGCCAGGACCGCGTGCATCAGCGGCGTCTGGGCGACGGTGGCGATGTCCGCCTCGTTCGAGAGGACCGCGGCCAATGCTTCCTTGCCCGAGCCGTAGACGGTGATGCGCACATCGACGCCATGCTCGCGATACGCGTCACGCGCCTCGGCCAGGAAGATGCCCGCCGACATCGGTATGGAGGAGACCGCCAGCCGGACGGCGACCAGGCTCCGGTGCCTCATCGCCCACCAGGCGGCCGTCGCGCCGGCGGCGATGACGACGACGACGATCATCAGGACCGGCGCTCGCAGGCTCGCCGTGGCGATCCGCATCATCCGCGTGCCGCCGCGGCGAGGTACGGCCGAAGGCGATCGACGATGACCAGTTGGCTCTGGAGGTCGACCGCTTTGGAGATGAATTCCCGTGCGCCGAGCGCGAGGCTGCGGTCGCGGTCGCGCGGCGACGTCGAACTCGAGAACACGATCACCGGTACGGAAGCCAGGCCGGCGCGGGTGCGCATGTATTCCAGGACATCGAAGCCGGTGATCCGCGGCATGTTGAGGTCGAGAAGGATCAGGCTCGGCACGCGTCCCTGGGTTTCAAGACGGGTGAGCAGCGCGATGCCCCGTTCGCCGTCGACCGCTGTAAGCGTCTCGACGACGATGCTCCTCAGCTCGAATGCGATGGCGACCAATTCGATATCCGCCGGATTGTCGTCGATGATCACCAGGCAGGGTCCGGGCATCACGCGCACCACGCGCCGTGCTTGGACGAGCCGCCACTGGACGAATCGGGGTGCGGCTTTCTCAGGCGGAGGGGGCACGCCCTGCGCCGACTGGGCGTAACGCCAGGACCACCAGCGCGTTGCGGGCCGACTGCCACGACGAGGTGTTGCGCGTTTGCCACTCGGATGACCCTAGGAGCGGCGACCCGGGTGGCCAAGGACCTTGGCTGATGCTTCAACCGACAGCGATCGGCCTCGGCGACGCCATCCATCTGCGATGTCCTTCGTATGACCCGGGCCAGAGGCATCTGGCCTCATCGGCCAGGATCCGACAATGCCCATCCTGCCAATGCCGACCCCTCTCCCCGGCCGTGCCGAGACGGATCTCTTCGCCCGCGGCGGTGCGATGGGTGCGCTCATGCGCGCCTTCGACTGGGAGACGTCGCCGATAGGGGCGATCCCCACGTGGCCGGCATCGCTGCGCAACGTGCTGCGCATCGTCATCGAATGCCGCGCGCCGATGTACCTGGTCTGGGGTCGCGAGTTCATCCAGTTCTACAACGACGCGTACGTGCCCATCCTCGGCAAGAAGCATCCGGCGATCGGCCGACGCGCGCGCGAGACCTGGCACGAGGTCTGGAACACGATCGGTCCGCTCTGGGAGCGGGTGCATGCCGGCGAGGCCATGAGCTTCGAGGACTTCCGATTCACGCTGGAACGCCGCGGCGAACCCGAGGAGGCCTTTTTCGACGTCTCCTACACGCCGGTGTGGGACGAGGCGGGGGCGGTCGGCGGCATCCTCCTGACCGTGTCGGAGACGACGGCGCGCGTCCAGCACGCGCGACGGCTGACCGAGGAACGCGAGCTCCTCCATTCGATGTTCATGCAGGCGCCGGCGAGCATCGCGATCTTCCGGGGCCCCGACCACGTCTACGAGTTCGCCAATCCGAAGTACCTCGCCATGCTCGGTCGGACGTCGATGGTCGGGCTGCCGGTGCGCGAAGCGCTGCCCGAGATGAAGGATACCGGTCTCTTCGAGGTGCTCGACGAGGTCTACCGCAGCGGCAAGCCCTACGTCGCGAGCGAGTATCCGGCGCCGGTCGCGAAGGTCCCCGGAGCACCGCCCGAACTCGCCTACTTCTCGTTCAATCTCTACCCGCTGCTCGACGCGAACGGCGGGATCTACGGCCAGATCGTCGTCGCGCTCGAGGTCACGCCGCAGGTCGAGGCCCGGCGCCGGGTCGAATCGCTGGAGGCGGCGGCGCGGGAGAGCGAGCAGAGCCTGTCCCTGGCGGTCGAGGCGACCGGCATCGGCACCTGGGACTACGTGCCGGCGACGGGCTCGCTGCGCTGGTCGCGCTCGTGCCGCGCGATCTGGGGCGCCGCCGAGGACCGCCCGATCGTCTTTGCCGACTGGATCGGCGCGATCCACGACGATGACCGCACCGACGTCCTCGCCGCGATCGATCGCGCGATGCGCGGCGAGGACGAAGGCCGCTACGACGCCCAGTTCCGCATGCGCCGCTTCGACAGCGGCGACGAGCGCTGGCTGACGGCATCCGGGCGGGTGCTGTTCGCGGGCGACGGAACCGCGCAGCGTTTCATCGGCACGACCCGCGACATCACGGCCGACAAGGCGGTCGCGTCCCGCCGGCGCTTCCTCGACGACGCGCGCGAGGCGCTCGGCGCGTCGCTCGACCCGCGGCGGCAGCTGCGCGCCCTGGCCGACGCCGCCGTGCCGACCATCGCCGACTGGTGCGTGGTCGACCTCGTCGTCGACGGCGGCCGCCAGAACCTGTGCCACGTCCACGGCGACGCCGCGCGCGTCGCCGCCGCCCAGGACATCCGCCGCCGGTACCCGTCGCCGCCCGATGACGCGATCGTCGCCGCCGTCGGCGATGGCGGCGCCGCGCTGATCGACGACCTCGATGCGTACCTCGCCAGGAGCACCACCGATCGCGACTACATCGCCGAGGTGACGCGCCTCGGCCTGCGCTCATCGATCATCGTGCCGGTGGAGGTGCGCGGCGAGCTGTACGCGACGATCGGGCTGATCACCGGCGAGTCCGGACGCCGGTACGACGAGGACGACCGGCGCTTCGGCGACGAGCTGGCGCGGCAGGTGTCCATGGCGCTCGAGCACGCCCTGCTCTACCGGGAGACCGCCGAGGCGCGCACCGAGGCCGAGGCGCTCAATCGCGTCGGCGCCAGCATCGCGTCCGAGCTCGACCTCGCGAAGATCGTCCAGGTGATCACCGACGCCGGCACGAGCGGCACCGGCGCGCAGTTCGGCGCCTTCTTCTACAACGTCCTCGACGACCACGGCGCCCGCTACACGCTCTACTCGTTGTCGGGCGTGCCGCGCGAGCGGTTCGCGCACTTCCCCTTGCCGCGCGCGACGGCGATCTTCGGCCCCACGTTCCGCGGCGAGGGCGTCATCCGCCTCGCCGACGTGCGCGAGGATCCCCGCTTCGGCCTGAACGCGCCGTACAGCGGCCTCCCGCCGGGGCATCTGCCGGTGGTCAGCTACCTCGCGGTGCCGGTGGTGTCGCGTTCGGGCGAGGTCCACGGCGGGCTGTTCTTCGGTCATCCCGAGCCCGGGCGCTTCGATGCCAGCCACGAGCGGCTCGTCGTCGGCATCGCCGGGCAGGCGGCCATCGCCATCGACAACTCGCGGCTGTTCGACGCGGTCAAAGCGCGCTCGCGCGATCTGGCGCGGGCCAACGAGGAGCTCCAGCAGTTCGCTTACATCAGCTCGCACGATCTGCAGGAGCCGCTGCGGACGGTGACGCAGTACCTCGACCTCCTCAACGCGCGGTATCGCGACGTCCTGGACGATCGCGGGCGCCGCTTCATCGGATCGGCCATGGGCAGCGCCACGCGGATGCAGACGCTGCTGGACGACCTGCTCGGCTATTCGCGGGTCGGCAACGCCGGGACGACCTCGGCGCCGGTGTCGCTGCGTCGCGTCGTCGACGACGTGCTGCGCGACCTCGACGCGGCCGTCCAGGCGGCGCGTGCGCGGATCGTGGTCAGCGGCAACCTGCCGACCATCGCCGCGGACGAGACCAAGATCCGTTCGCTGCTCCAGAACCTCATCGGCAACGCGCTGAAGTTCCGCAGCGAGGCCTCGCCCGTCATCGAGGTGGACGCGATCGAGGATCCGACGGGTTGGACCATCGGCGTGAAGGACAACGGGATCGGCATCGCGCCGGAGCACTACGAGCGGATCTTCGACGTCTTCCAGCGCCTGCACCACCGCGACGAGTACAGCGGCTCCGGCATCGGGCTCGCGGTCTGCAAGCGCATCGTCCAGCAGCACGGCGGTCGCATCTGGGTCGAATCCATCCCCGGCGGCGGCTCGACGTTCCGCTTCACCATCCCGCGCCCGGTCGACGCGCGCTCATGAGCGCGCGTCCGGCCATCCTGATCGTCGACGACAATCCGAGCGACATCGAGCTGCTGACGATGGCGCTCGAGGAAGGCGGCGTCGACGCCGACATCCGTTCCGTCACGGACGGCCGGGCCGCGATCGACGCGCTGCGCGGCCTCGTCCCGGGAAGCCGATCGACCTGGCCCGACGTCGTCGTGCTCGATCTGAACATGCCGGTCATGAACGGGCACGAGGTGCTCGCGTACGTGGCGGGCGAGTTCCGCTTGCGTGGTCTGCCGATGGTGGTGCTGACGACGTCGGCGTCCCCCGACGATCGCCGCCGCTGCGAGGCGATGGGCGCGGCGGCCTACCTCGTCAAGCCCCGCCGCTTCTCCGAGTTCGCGCCGATCATCGGGCGGCTGCGATCCCTCCTCGATCAGGACCGGCAACCGTGATGCGCAACAGCCGTCCTCCTGGTGCGGCGCGGTCGCTGTCCGGACGACATCCGTGACCACGCGCGTCCTGATCGTCGACAACAACCTCGTCGACATCGAGGCCATGAAGGAGGCGCTCTCCGAGGCCGGGCTCGACGCCGCCGTCGACGTGGCCATGGATGCGCCCGAGGCTATCGACCTGGTCCAGGCGTTCGCTTCCGCCGAGGACGCGCCGGACATGTTCCTCATCGACCTGATGCTCTCGGTCGGCAACGGTCTGGAGGTCCTGAAGCACATCCGCGCGCAGGAGGGCCTCCGCGGTGTTCCGGTCGTGATGATCAGCGGCGTCATCGACGCTGCGGTCCGCAAAGCGTGCCTGGCGGCCGGCGCCACGCGGGTCGACGCGAAGGCGCGACGGTTCGCCGACCAGGTCGCCCTCGCCCGTGAATGGGGCGCCCTCATCCACGCCTCCCTCCGCGAACGACGGCGCGTCGAGACCGTCGTTCCCGGTTCGGCGGCGCCGGTCGCCGCGCGCGTGTTGTCCCTGCCCGAGGTGACGCGAGTCGACGTGCTCGACCTGCAGGACCGACTGCGGCCGCGCCTGCGGTCCGCGCGCACGCTCGAGGACGCCGCACAGGCCCTCGTCCGCTGCCTGTGCGTCGACTTCGCCACCACGACGGTCCTCACCCGCTTCTTCGTCACGCAGCCGTTCGCTCGTCTTCCGCCCGAGCTGCACCGCGCGGCGTGGTCGGTCGTCGAGCGGCAGGCGCTGCAGGGCGCGATGCGCGACGCCACTCCCGTCCTGACGCTGCTGAGCACGTGCGGCCGGCAACCCGAGTGGTGCGATCGCCGGCTCTCGCGCGGGCACGCCGCCACGCCGCTCAGTTCCCGGAGCTTCGTCGACTCGATCCCGATGATCGCGCGGATGCTCCAGGACATGGGCCTCGATCTCGGGCTCAAGGCGGAGGCCGATGCCGACCCGCACATCGAGCGCCTGCTCGGCGCGGGCTGGGTCGGTCTCTTCTACGTCGGTGATGCGCTGTCCGCCCGCGACGACAAAGGTCGTCGCATCATCCCCGCCGTCGAGTTCGTCGAGCAGCACGGGGTTCGGACGGTGTTCGGGCTCGGCAAGGCGTACGCCGATGGTTCGATCGCCACGCTGATCGTCTTCGCCAGCGCCGTGCTTCCCCGGGCTCGGGTCGAGGCCCTGGTGCCGATCATGAACCTCTTCAAGGCGGAGACCCTCCACCTGGTCGCGGAGGGGGCGATCTTCCGCGACGATTCGACCTGAGAGGCTGTGGAGAAGCGCGAGCCGGGAGAGATCCATGGCGCCAGCACCGGCCGCCGACGGCTGCGGCACGATCAGCAGGATCGCCAGCGCCACGATCGTCAGCCAGGACGCGCCCGCAGCGCGCCGAGGGCGCGATCAGCGCGCCCCGCGTCCGCTGAGATCCGTGCCCTGTCGCTGCCGCGGCGACAGGCGCGCGCGCTGGCGACTGCCCTGTCGTGGTTGGCCCTCCAGCACCCGCCGGATCCACCGCGCCGCGGCGCGATGCGCGGCGAACCGGCGGCGTCGACGCCATACCACGGCTGCACGCGTCCCAGCGTCCGCGCCACGGCGCGCGTCCGTCGCGTCGGGGTCCTCGCGGGCGAGCGACGCGACCGGGAGACCGCGCTCTGAACGGTCTCCGGACGTATCGCTCGCGACCGGACGCGACGGCGACGCGCAGGCCGCGCGGTCAACGCGACGGCGGATGCGGATCCCTCGCGCCGCCCTCATCCGTCCGCGACAGCTTGAAGGCCAGGTGACGGTTGAAGGGCGGCGCCTCGAGCACGAGCGCACCTCCGCCGTGCGTGAGGCGACGCTCCGCGATCCGCGTCCCATCGTCCGCGCTCCACCACTCGACCCGCATCGCGCCCGCCGCGACGCTTCCAAGCTCGAGCCGCACGCCCTCCCGCCGCGCCCCGACCCCACCCTTCCAGCCCCACGCGCTGTCGAGCACATACCCCAGCATCCGCCCCGGCCGCTTCCACGCGCGTGCCCACAGGTCGGGCCCGCGCGTCACCACCGCCAACGATCCCGCGTCGCTCCCGCGCAGATCCTCGCCGACCAGGAACCGCGACAGCGCGCGGTACGGCTCATACCGATCGCCCTGGTCCAGCCATTCGATCCACCACAGCATCGGACTGCCGGCGTGCCCACTGACGAGCGCCGCCCACGGCACCGACGCATGGTCCGCCGCCATCTGCTCGCCCGGCCCCGCGAACCACGAGCAGCCGTATTCGCTGACCAGCACCGGCTTGCCGAAGCGCGCGAGCCCCTGGCTCGGATCCAGCGTGCTGCGCGTGATCAGGTCGGCCATGAGCGGGCGGTGGTTCGGGTGGTAGTAGGCGTCGATGCACACGAAATCGATGCCCGGCAGGCGCACGATGTCGCGGTCGGGCAGCAGGTAGTCGTCGGCCCAGTGGGTGGTGACGCCGCGTCCGTAGGCGTCGAGGGCGTGCCAGCGCGCGGCGGCCTGCTCGTGCCAGCGGCGCAGCGTCTCGCCCTGCGCGGCGACGAAGTTGACCTCCGACCACAGCTTCCAGCCGAAGATCGCGGGATGGTCGGCGTAGCGCGCCACGAGATAGCGGCGCAGCTCGTCCTGCCGCGCCAGGACCAGCGGATCGGTGAAGTACTGCAACGCGTCGGCGCACGGACCGCCGTTGCGGCGGAAGTACGGGCTGTCGCCCCACTCGCCGTCGACGCTCGGCGCCGCCTGGCCGTGGTTGTTGACCACGAGGTTGACGCGGATGCCCAGCCGCCAGGCGTCGTCGAGGATGCGGTCGAGCCGCCAGCCGTTCTCCTGCGAGTAGCGGCCGAGGCCGTGGTAGCCCGGCCGATCCGGGGTCCATTCGAGGGCCAGGTTCCACGCGCTCATCCAGATCTCGGTCGCGCTGCCGCCGGCGGCGGCGAGGCGTTCGAGGTACGCGCGGTACGACAACGAGCCGCGCTCGGGCGTCGGGCGGTTGCCGATCTTCTCCTGCGCGCGCAGGTCGGTGATCGCGTGCAGGTTCGGCCCCAGCGGCCAGAAGAAGTCGGCGCCGCTGGCGAAGAAACGCGGGTCCCGGCGATCGACGCGGACGAAGCCGTCCCACGCGGGGCCAGTCACCTCGAGCGGCGGCAGGGGAAGCGTCACCGCCGCATCCGGCTGATGCCAGCGCGCCTCGAGCGTGATGCGATGCGTGCCGGCCTGGCGCGGGCGGTAGCGGACGCAGAAGCGGCCCGCGCCGAGCGGCGTGACCACCTCGCGGTCGCCGCGATCGCTCGAGCCCATCGCCTGGAGGTAGAACCCCGGGATGCGCTCGACGGTGCCGTCCGGCGTCGTGACCACCGCGTCGACCGTGAACCGCTCGGGATCGAAGGCGTTGCTCGGGAATGGCCGCGGCAGCAACGACACCGTCCAGCGCTCGCCGGCCTGCACGCGCATCGCGCCGCCGTCGCCGGCAAGGCCGTCGAGGCCGTCGATCGCGACATCGCTGAGCGACGGCGTCGGCGGCGCCGCGGCGGCGTCGACCAGGCGCAGCGACTCGATGACGATGCGCGCGCGGCTCGCGGAGGCCGACCAGAAGAACAGGCCCGCGGAGTCCATCTCGCCGGCGACGTTCGCGTTCCAGGCGGAGCGCGCCGGCTCGCTGCGCACCAGCGGCCCGTCGAGCTCGAAGACCAGCTCGTGGGTCCCCGGCGCGAGCGCCGCTGGCCGCGCGCTCTGGTACCAGCGCGAGAAGCGGTCGGCGGCGAACGCGCCGACGCCGAGGTCGTGCGGCGCGTCCTCCGGAACGATCACGCGCGCGGCGAGGCGCTGGCCGGGGCCGCGGTACGGCTGGTCGCCACGCACGCTGGTCGTCAGCGGCGCGCGCAGCTCGATCTCGACCGCCGCCACCGTCGAACACAGCACGCACGCGAGCAGCACCAGCGCCGCTGGTCCGCGACGTCGTGCGGTGCGTCGTCCGGTCCGTACCCGCATGCGCGTTCGCATCCGGTCGAGCCTAGATCGGCGCGCGCCACGACCAGTCGTGCCGGTCGCGATGCCACGACATTTGTTCCGGTTCCCCCTGCGGTGCGCGTGCCGGATCAGGGCCGCGGCGTGACCGCCAGCGTCGTCCAGGTCGTGCCCACCGGGACGCCGCGGATCGTGAGCAGCCCCTCGGCGTCGGCCTGCGCCTCGCCCGACGCGCCGCCCGTGCTCGTCCAGTCGTAGCGCGCGCCGGGCGCGACGACGAAGCGCTGCACACGGCGCGGCGTGACGTCGACGGTCACGCCGCCGTCGCCGCGATGGCCGTGCGGGCCGCTGGTCAGGCACAGCTCGATCGCCCACCGCTGCGGCTCGTCGACGATGGTCGCCGTGCTCCAGCGCAGATGGCGGTTGAGCCCGCCCTGCGGCGTCCCGTCGTAGGTGTTGTCGCCGAGCTCGGTGTCCTTGCCCACGGCGTCGCCGGCACCGGTGCCGGGATCGTCGTTGCCCGAGCACGCGCTGAAGGCGGGGAAGGAGCGGTCGCGGCGCAGGAAGCAGACCGGATCGGTGATCGGGTCCCAGTGATCATACGCGGCGAAGGGCTGCGCCGGCCGCGTGCCGTGCGACGAGCCGTCCCAGATGCAGTGGTGGCCGATGCCGAAGCGCTCGAGCGCGGCGTAGAAGCTCATCGGCCGCACGCCGGGCGGGCCCGCGACCTGGCGGTAGGTGATCGAGGTATCCTCGCGGCCGTGCAGCGTGCGCAGCCACGTCGCGCGCGCGTGGTGGTGCTGCGCGTACCACGCCATGTTCTGCCAGTCCCACACGTTGACGCCCTCGTTGTTCGCCACCGCGCTGGCGACCGTGCCCCAGATCGACTCGCACTGGCTGCGCCAGTGGCAGTGCTCGCGGTTGGTCGCGCCCTTGCGCGCGTCGGCGCCGGCGAAGAGCTCCGGATAGCGCAGCGCGAGCATGGTCGCGCCGGTCCCGCCCATCGAGCCGCCGACGATGAAGACGCGCTCCGGATCGATCGGGTACCGCGCCAGGAACCACGCGAGGTACGCCAGCACGCGGCGCTCGGTGTAGTTGACGACCGTGCCTCGGTTCGGGTCTCCGCCGGGCAGCTGGTCGGAGTAGCCGTAGAACCAGGTGCCGAGCGGATCGTTTGGGATCAGCACGAACGAGTCGGGAAACCACGCGGCGTTGCCGATGACCGACTCCCACGAGTCGCCGAAGCCGTGCAGGGAGAGCACCAGCGGCAGCTTCGCGTCGGCGCCGTCGCGATGCGCGGCGGGGACAGCGAACGAGACGTGGTACTCCTTGCCGGCGGCCACGTAGCCGGGCGAGTCGAGGCCATCGATGGCGCGGTGCTTGTGCACGAGGACGCGGTTGCCGCCGCTGCCCGCGCGCTCCTCGACGCGCTCGAGGGCGAGCGCGTCGGCGTACTCGCTCGCCGCGGCGGGCGTCGGCAGGGCGCACGCGGACGCCGCGAGGCAGGCGAGGAGCGATCGGCGGACGGCGTCGGGCGAGGTCATGACGGCATCCTGGGCTGGAGCGCGGGCGGCGCGATGGGCGCTGCGGCTGCGGCGGGGTCGAGCGGCACGGTGGCGGGCCAGCGCGTCATTCCGCCGGCTTGCCGGCCGCGCCGGACGGGTGCGACACCGCCTCGCGATCCGCGGCGACCAGCTCGATCGCGCTGCCGGGCTCGGCGCCGAGGCGGCCGATCAGGATGTAGCCGGTGCGGATCGTGCCCTTGGTGAAGGCGTGCTTGCCGCCGCAGCGCCGGATCGCCTCGTCGAACTTCGCGTGGACGGCGTTCGTCCCCGCGGCGCTGCCCTTGAGCGCCATGATCACGTACGCGCCCGCGGGCACGCGATCGAGGTCGACGGCGAGCCGCGAATTCAGGTCGCTCTCGGCGACGTACGAGCTCTCGAGCACCGGGTTCCCGCGCACCAGCGCGACGACCGTGAGGCCCTTCCCGATCGTCGCGCTCCACGATCCGACCTGGATCGAGCACTCGCCCGGCGCCTCGCCCGCGCCCTTCTTCACCAGGCCCTGCGAGGTGACGCGGCAGGCGGCGACGAAGTCGTCCCACGCGAGGTTGCCGGCCGGTCCCGCCGGCGCCCGATCCGCCAGCGCAGCGTCGACGGCATCGGCGACGTCGGCGCGGCCGGCCTTGCGCTCTTTCTCGGCGATGCGCTGCAGCGCCGTCGCCAGCGCCGAGCGCTCCTTCTCGAGCTTGTCGCGCGTCTGCGCGTCGAAGGCGGCGACCGCCGCGTCGTACGCGTCGATCTGGACGACGATCTCGTCCGGCAGCGGCTCCTCGGCGGCGAGGGGGACGAACGCGGGCGAGGCGAGGGAGATGGCGAGGGAGACGGCGAGGGCGATGGCGAACGGGCGCAGTGCCTTCATTTGACGGTCTCCTCGCCGGCGGCCTCGATCTCCTCGCGCGCCTGCTTCAGGCTGCGCGCGACGGCGAAGCGCTTGGCGCGTTCCTCCTTCGCCTCCGCGTCGGCGAGCTTCTGGAGCAGCGCCTTGCGCAGCTTGGCCTTGGCCTTCGCCGCGTCGGCGGAGATGGCCGCGGTCTTCGCATCGTAGGTCGCGAGGGCCTTGGACGCGTCCTTGGGGATCTCCGCGGCGCCGAGGCAGGCGGTGAGCGCGAGCGCCGCGATCGCCGCGCGCAGGAAGGAGCGTGTGGGCATGACGTGGAGAGCCTCCGCGGGCGACGGTCCGGACGCTGCCGGTCCGCACGGAACCGGCATGCCGTCCGTGGGCATGCGACCGGCGACGCCGTCGCGGGTGCTGACGTCGTCGCTGGCCGCACTGATCGCCGTGGCCGTGACGCTTCCGGTGAACGCGGCAATGGCGCGGCGACGGGTCATCGGGGACCGCGACGCGTCCGCGCCCGTCGCGCCGTCCAATCGCGGCCCGCCTGCACCGCCTCGGCGATCTCGACCGAGCGCAGGCTCTCCTCCACGGTCGGCGACAGCCGTCCGCCGGTGCGCAGGGCGTCGACGAAGTGCGCCTGCGCGCCGTAGAAGCCGCCGCTCGCGGCCTCGTGCAGCTTGGCGTCCATGCGGCGGAACGGCGCGAGCGGATCGGGCAGCCTGACGGCCTTGCCGTCGCGGTAGACGTCGCAGCTCCCGGGGCGGTCGATCAGGTGGCCCATGCCCGAGCGCATGATCGCGACGCTGTCGGCGCCGAAGAGCTCGTAGCGCTCGAGGTCGAGGCCGGCCTCGGGGCGGACCTCGAGCGTGCCCATCGCGCCGTTCTCGTAGGTGATGATCAGCGCGTAGGCGGGACGCTGGTCCGTGCCCATCACCCGACGGTCCATCGCGACCTTCGCGATCTCGCCGCCGAGATGGCGCAGCGCGTCGAGGCTGTGGATCCCCGTCTGCAGGAAGAACAACGGATCCGGCCGGCCGCGGCGGAACATCCGCGCCGAGGCGCCCTTCACCGGGCCGTACGCGCGTACGGCGTCGCGGCCCTGCGCCAGCACGGGCGAGAAGCGGCGATTGAAGGACACGCAGTTCGGCGCGCGCGTCGAGGCGGCCGCGCGGATGAGCTGCCGGCACTCGCGCGACGAGCCGCCCGGCGGCTTCTCCATGAGCACCGGATAGCCCCGGCGCAGCACCGCTCCGGCGACGCGCGCGGTGGCGGCGATCGGCGTGATCACCACGACGCCGTCGGGCTTCTCGGCGCTCAGCATGGTGTCGACGTCGGTGTACCAGCGCTGCGCGGCGAAGGTGCGCGCCGCCCTGGCGGCGAGCGTGGCGTCGAGGTCGCAGATCGCCGCGAACGTGCAGCGGCCGCGCGCGGCGAGATGCTGCACGCTGCGCAGGTGGTACAGCCACGAGATGTATCCGGCGCCGATGACGACGACGCGCGGCCGGCTGCGGATGCTCATGCGCCGCCTCGGCGCGGACCGGCGCGACGCGCTTCGCCCGGGATCGGGAACCGCCGCGCGCCGACGCGCAGGTGCGTCCGCTCGAGCGAGACCGGCAGGTCGCGGGCGGCGAGCGAGAACACCCACCAGTGGACGCCGGATCCGATCGGGACGTCGACCGCGAGCGTGAGCTGTCCGCGCGAACCGCGCAGGCGCTCGACCATGGTCTCGTCCAGGGCGCGCGCCGGCGTGCGCACGCGCAGCACGGTGCCGTCCAGGTCGATCAGCGCCTCGCCGTCCTCCCAGTACCAGCCCGCGTCCGGGTGGCCGTGCCAGTGGTAGCGCACCGAGCGCTTGGCGCCGACGACGCGATCGGCGACCACCACCAGGTCGCGACCGGCGAGCCACAGCGTGCGCGTGACGCGCGTCAGCCCGAGCTCGGGTTGATAGCGCTCGGTGATGTCGACCTCGGCGATGCACACGTCGCGCTGCTGCGCGAGGCGGAAGCGGCGCAGCCCGGTGCGATCCTGCGCCCGGCCGTCGATGACGGGCGCGTTGTGGGCGGCGACGCCCAGCGTGTACTCGCGCTCGGAGGTCGTCAGGTACTGCTGGTAGCCGGGATCCGCGATCAGCCAGCGGCCCCGCGTGCCGATCACGATCGAACCGGCGTCGTCGTGCAGGTGCGCCATCGGCGACGCGTCGCACGACATCGCCGCGGCCAGGTCGCGACCCTCCCAGCCGCTGCGCAGCACCAGCGCGTAGGCGGCGTCGAGCGCGCCCGCGGCCGGAGCGCGTTCCACGCGCCGACGCCGGCCCGCCCGCGCGAGCTGCGCCAGCGCGGCGCAGCGCAGGCGGCGCGGATCGCAGCGCGCCAGCCACCAGCGCATGCGCGGATCGTCGACCAGCGTCAGGCAGCGCGCATGCGCCGTGGCATGGAACGTCATCTGCACGGGCTCGACGTCGCCGATCTCGGCGGAATCGAGCGCCGAGCCGGGCGCGGCGAGGAAGCAGGATTCCTCGAACGGCCTGGCGAAGCAGGGATGCGCGACGAGCGGCGCGCGGATCTCGTCCGGGACGCCCTCCAGCCACTGCGCGAGGAAGTCGAGCGTGTAGCCGTCGTACGAGACGCCCTCGCTGAAGCCGTTGGCGAACGAATCCAGGAGCGCCGCGTGGACCATCGCCAGGCGCGCGTCCAATGCCGCGAGCGCGGGATGGCCGATGGCGCGCGCCGCCAAGGCCAGCCCGATCGTGCCGATGATCCAGATGTTGTGCAGCGCCGGCGTGATGTCGGCGAGCGCGAGGATGTCCTGCTTGGTGCGCCACTGGGCGGCGTAGCGGTCGCTGTACGGCAGGCCGTCGTCGAGCATGCGCGCGAACGCGCCGTGGATCAGCGTGCGCAGGGCGCGCGACGGCCAGCGCCACCGCGTCGCCGCATGCAGCGTCCGCGCGGCGTGGCCCAGCGAGAGGTCGGGCTTGGCGTATTGCCGCCACGCCGGCCAGCGCGCCAGCGCCGCCAGGTCGCGCTCGCACGCCGCGCGCGCCTTGCGGTCGGCGAACCATTCCGCCGCCCATCCCAGGCAGTCGACGCGCTCCTCCAGCGCCCACAGCAGCCAGATCGGCCAGGGATAGCCCTCGGCGGTGATGCCGCGCAGCGCTCCCGACATCGGCTTCCAGCCGCGCACCGGCAGGGGGAAGGAGATGCGGCGCCGGATGCGGTAGTAGTCGACGCTCAACCGCTGGTCGGCGAGGTGGCCGTCGGCGCGGCGACGCACTTCGCGTCGGATGGTGGCCTTGTCCATGCGGTGTCCCGGGTGTGGGCGGCGCTGATCGCGGGTGATCGCGCGCATCGGCGGACGACCGGACCGCGCGCGCGCCGCGCGCGATCCGGGAGCCTCGGTCAGCGCACCAGCGCCAGGATCCGCTTCAGCATCTCGGCACGCACACCATCGAGCCTGGACGCGGGCCACGCGTCGCCGTCCTCGCGGTAGCCGTCGACCGTCCACAGCGCCAACGCCGGATCGTCCTTGGGCGCCACCTTCTCGAGCGTCAGGCGGATGCGCACGTCCAGCAGGCCTTCGCGCGCGCCGAGCCAGATCGGGGTCTTGAGCACGCCGAAGCGGCGGTGCGCGTGGAAGCATGGGAACGACGGCTCGCGCGCGTCGAGGTTGTTGAAGGCGAAGCCCTGGGTGTAGAAGCCGATCCAGTCGAAGCGGCCGTCGGCGCCGAGCTGGATGCCGCGCCACAGGTGCAGGCCCTCGCCGTAGCGGTCGAGGCCGTTGTTGTAGACGAACACGCGGCGATCCTCCCCGGCGTAGCGGCGCAGGTCGTCGGCGCCGTGGGTGTTCACGGCGGGCGCGTACGTGGCGTCGAGCAGCTTCTCCCAGGTCGCGTCGTTGCGATGGACGCTGGTGAAGCCCCAGGTGCGCAGCCCGGCCTTGGTCGCGGCGGCGACGCGTTCGATGTGCGCCGCCATCGAGTGCTCGTTCGGCTCGTCGTAGCAGTTCACGTAGGTCGGCGGCAGACCGTGGCGCTTCTCGAACTCGGCGAGCCCGGCGGCCAGGACCGGCGGCGCCGGCAGGTCGCCGAGCCCGGGCAGGAAGCCGCCGTACGGGAACACGCCGTGCACGGTGCCGAGCTCCTTGGCGCGCGTCACGTAGCGCACCGCGTCGGCGCCGCTGACGGCGCCGCTCGGATCGACGTCGTAGCGCAGGCCGGGACCGCCGGTGAGCGCGGTCAGGCCGGCGCCGAGCTGCTCGGCCAGCGCCGACTCCTGCATCGCCCACCACTGCGTCTCCTGCCCCGGAGCCGCGGCGAACGGCAGCGAGTTCATGAACACGCCGACCGGGATCGGCAGGTCGGCGAGCGGCACCGACGCGACCTCGATGCGCACCGGCAGCGTCACCGGCTTGCCGCCGACGCCGCTGACGGTGATCGACGAGGTGTAGGCGCCCGCCGCCGCGTCGCGCGGGATCGCGTACTCGACGACCACCGAGCGCGCGAGCTCCGGACCGACGCTGAAGCTCGGCTCGGGGCGGTAGTGGTTGACCTCCAGCCAGGTGACGCCGTTCTCGTACGGGCGCGTCGGCAGGTAGCGGCCGTGCGATATGCTCGGCGCGATGGCTGCCGTGCCCGGACCCTTCAGCGGCTGGGCGCGCACCTCCGCGGTGCCGGCGCGGCGCGCGTGGACGCCGAGGTGGACGGTGACGGTCTGACCCATGACCGCCATGCGCGTCGGCGGCGTGGGCGCCGGCGCGGCGCTCGGCCAGTCGCGCGGCATCACCTGCTCGCCCGGCGCCAGCGGCTCGACGACCAGGTCGGCGGCGGGCGCGGCGCGGCCCGCGCCGCGACGGCCGCGCTCCTGCGGCGCGAAGGTGCGCACCACGGCGCGGCGCTGGAGCTCCTCGTGCGCGTCGATGAAGGCGCGGCCCTCCGCCGTCGCCGGCGCGAGGATCAGGCCGGCGACGCGCAGGCGCGTCCCGGCCGCGCCCTCCGTGTCGAGGGTGAAGACGTTCTCGGTTCCGGCGGTGAACTCGAAGCGGGCGACGGCATGCGTCGGCCACACCAGGCGTTCGGCGACCTCGGCGAGATCGGTGATCTCGAGGTCCTCGAACAGGTGGTGCGCGCCGTCGGGGTGGAAGCCGTGCTCGTGGACGACGGTGCCGCCGGCCTTGAGCAGCGCCTTGGTGTAGCCGCACTGCTCGCCCTGCCAGAAGCCGCCGCGCTCGAAGGCGATCCAGCCGACGTAGGCGCGCGGCTGGAGATCGACGCGGAAGCCGCGCGTGCCCAGCGTCAGGCCATCGCCGAGCATCATCGTCGGGTAGGACGGCGACGTCGGGACCGTCCAGCCGTCGCCGCCGAGCATGCCGTAGCCGCGGTCGGCGGCGTAGGCGGTGTCCTTGTCCACCGCGATGAACTGCGGCATCGCGCCGCCCGAGCCGAAGTCGAAGGCGAATCCGCCGGCGGTGGTCAGCGGCTCGACGCGCACCAGCTCGAGGCGGTCGATGAACAGCGGCGCGTCGCCGCGGTTCTGGAAGGCCATGCGCTTGATGCGCCCGATCTCGATCGGGGTCTTGATCGAGCCGCGGTACGGGCCGTTGGCCTCGCTGCGCCACAGCGCTCCGGGGCCGGAGATGTCGATGTCGATGACCTGATCGCCCGGGGCCACGCCGAAGCTGTCGATGTGGCGGTCCCAGTAGCCGCTCGCCTGGTGGTCGAAGAGCTCGAAGCTGACGTTGATCGCCGTCGCGCCGGGATTGCGCGCATGCACGCGCAGCGCCGTGCTGCCGGTCCAGTCGTACGTCGCCAGGTCCTCGACCGAGGTGATCAGCTGCGGATCGATGCGCAGGGACGACGAGCCGTCGCTGGCCCATTCCGCCGACAGCTCGACCGCGCCCGGCGCGTCGCCGTACGTGCTCGGCTGGTAGCCGGCCTCGAAGCCCTGGAGGAGGCGCACCTCGTCCGCGCCCACGGCGGCGGCTGCGAGCGTCAGGAGGGGGAGGAGGAAGCGGGGGCGGACGGCAGGCATGGCGGCTCCGATGAGTGGCATCCACAGGTACTGCATAGGTATGATTCGTGTTGAGCAGTGCGGCCGATCGCCGCGGCGCGGCATGTGGACCGCGCCATGACGCCATGAAATGGTGCAACCTGTGGACTGACAATGGCTTGCCACTGGCGACCGCTGCCGGACGCCGCGCCCCGGGCAGGCCACCGACGCGGCGGCGCCGATGGCGGCCTGGTCGCGCCGGTAGTAGAATGGGCGCGCTGGAATAAGTACTCCGCACCGACCGATGCATCTGCCGCCCCCTCGACCCATCCCGCGCGCCCGGACGGCACGCGTCTGGCTGGCGGTGGCCGTGCTGCTCGTGGCCATCGCGACTCCGGCCGGCGCCGCGGTGACGGCGACCTCGGTGAGGGTCATCCCCAGGACCATCGCGAGCGATGGCACCGTCGGCACCGTCGACTGGACGAACGCCGGCGATGCGCGCTTCGAGTCGGACAACATCTACGCGAACGTCACCGTGGACGGCACGGTGAGCAAATACCTCAAGGCGACGAACTGCGGCTTCTCGATCCCGGCGACAGCCACGATCACCGGCATCGCGGTCACCATCCGGCGCCGCAACGGCACCGCCACCAACGGCTCGACCGACTCCGCGGTCCGGCTGGTGAAGGCGGACGGCACGTTCAACGCGACGAGCAAGGCCGACACCACCACCGAGTACGGCACCGACTACGCCACCATCACGTACGGCGGCTCCGCCGATCTGTGGGGCGGGACGTGGACCGCGACCGACGTCAACGACAGCGATTTCGGCGTGGGCTATGCGACGACCAAGGGCAGCAGCGCCGGAGCCGCGCACCGCATCGACTGCTCCCTCATCACCATCACCGTCCACCACACGCGCGACGTCACCTGGGACGGCGGCGCCGGCGCCGGCACCACGACCTGGTCGACGGGCGCGAACTGGGTCGGCGATGTGGCGCCGACCGCCGGCAGGGCGTTGATCTTCGCCGGGTCGACGTCGACGACCAACGTCAACAACATCGCCGACGGCACCGCCTTCTCGGCCATCGCCTTCACGACCGGCGGGTTCTCGCTGTCGGGCACCGCGTTCGCCGTGTCGTCGGCGTACGGCATCGACAACCGCGTCGGGTCCAACGCCGTCGCCAACGCGCTGACGCTCGGTTCCGCCGCCACGTTCGCCGCCGCCAGCGGCACCACGCTGACGGTCTCGGGGACGATCGCCAACGGGTCGCACCTGTTGACGACCGCCGCTACCGGCGCCATCGCCCTCGGCGGCGCCATAGGGGGCGGGGCCGGGGGGATGTGGAAGACCGGTTCGGGGACGACGACGCTGTCCGGCGCGAACACCTATGGCGGATCGACGACCATCGCGAACGGCACCCTGCGTCTTTCGGGCGGCACGGCGATCCCGGACGCCGGGGCCGTCCTGGTCAGCTCGAACGCCGCCGAGGACACGGTGTGGTTCGACGACGCGCTGCCGGCGGGATCGACGACGGACGTGACCAACGATTCCTGGACCTGGGTCGCCGCCTCGCCGGCGCCGTATTCGGGCACGCTCGCGCACCAGTCGGCGAACGTCGCTGGCCACCACCAGCACTACTTCTACGGCGCCACCGCGACCATGACCATTCCGACCGGCGCGCGGCTGTTCCAATACGTGTACCTCGACCCCGCATCGCCGCCGACCCAGGTGATGCTCCAATGGCGCACGACCGACGGCGACTGGGATCACCGCGCCTACTGGGGCGCCAATTCGGTGACCACGCCCGGCTTCACCTACGACGCGGCCCGGCGGCACATGGGGAACCTGCCCGCGACCGGGCAGTGGGTGCGCCTCGAGGTCCCCGCCAGCCTCCTCGGCCTCGAGGGCGCGACGATGGACGGCCAAGCCTACACCCTCGTCGACGGCCGCGTCACCTGGGACCGGTCCGGCTACACGCTGCTCGGCCAGAACGCGCACCTGCTGTTCAGCGCCGACGACAACCACGAGCTCTACGTCAATGGATCGCTGCTCGGCACGGTCGCGGCATCGTATCTCGGTGCGACGACGTACGCGCTCAACCTCGACCACGGGACCAACACCATCGCCGTCAAAGCCGTCAACACCGGTGGACCGGGGTTCATCTACGGCGAGTTGAACGTGGATGGCGTCCGCTCGGGCACCGACACCACCTGGAAGATCGGGACCACGAATCCAGCGGGCTGGACGACCGCCGGCTACGACGACTCGGCCTGGGCCAACGCGACTGACTTCGGCACTCCGGGCTATGCGATCGCCGGCATCGCGAGCGACACGCCAGCCAAGACCATCTGGACGGCCAGCGGCTCGTTGACCGATCTGACGGTCTACGCGCGCAAGACCATCACCCTCGCTGGCGCGCTCGAACTCGACGGCGCGTCCGAGACCATCGGCTCGCTCGCCGGCCGCGGCGGCGTCACGCTGGGATCGTGGACGCTGACGGTCGGCGGCACGACCAGCACGACGTTCTCGGGCGCGATCGCCGGCACCGGCGGTCTCACCCGCGGCGGCACCGGCACGACCACCCTGAGCGGCGTCTCGACCTACACGGGCGCGACCACGGTCACCGGCGGCACCCTGCGGCTGTCCGGCAGCGGCCGTCTCGCCGACACCACCGCGATCGTCCTCGCCGACGCCGCCGGAGCGGCCTTCGACCTCAACGGCGTCACCGACACCGTCGGCTCGATCGCCGGCGGCGGCGCGACCGGCGGCACCATCGCCCTCGGCGCCGGCTCGCTCACCTGCGGCGGGTCCAACGCGTCGACGACCATGGCCGGCGTGATCAGCGGCGCGGGCGGCACGCTGACCAAGGTCGGATCCGGCACGCTCATCGTGACCGGGACCAACACCTACACCGGCACCACGACGGTGTCGGCCGGCACGCTGCAGGTCGACGGGGCGCAGTCGGGCAGCGCCGTCGCCGTGGCCGGCGGCACGCTCGCCGACGGTCAGCATCCGCGCCGCCGGCATCACGACCGCCGGCACCCACTACGACCGCCTCGCGCTCGGCGGCGCCGCGCTGACGCTCGGCGGCGGGTCGACGCTGCTGGTCGATCTCGCCGGCTTCAGCGGCGTGGGCACCATCAGCGTGATCACCTGCGGCAGCGTCAGCGGCACGTTCGCGACGGTGAGCTTCGTCAACGCGTCGGTCGCGACGCCGACCGTCGCCTATACGGCCTCGTCCGTCGACCTGACGTTCAGCGGCGCGTCGCCGCGCCGCCGTGGCAACGTCGGTGCCGGCGCGCCGTGGTCGTTCTGAGCTGGACGCGCGCGCGGGGCGCGCTGGTGGTGGAGGATGCGCCGGTCGCGGCGATCGCGCGCGGCTTCGATTCGTCGGGCTCGGGCGTTTCTATCGGCGGTTCCGCGCCGTCTTCGGCGCCAACCCGCACGCCTGGCGCGCCAGCCGCCGCGCCGGCGGACCCGCGGGCGCCACGCCGCTGACGGTACCGGGCGGCACCAGCGGATCTGAGCCCGGACCCACCTCACCCGTCGAGGGGAATGCCCCACGCCGCGCAGCGCTCACGCAGCCATGCGGCGCAGTCCCGGAAGCGCCGCCCGAGATCCGGGAGGCTGCCCAGATCGATGCCGAGCGAGCCGGCGAATCCCTGGCGGTGCAGCTCGCGCAGCACGCCCTCGAAGTCGATGTTGCCGTCGCCGGGGAAGAGGTGGCGGTTGTCGGTGCCGTCGTTGTCGGCGAGGTGGACGCCGGCGATGCGCCCGGCGAGCTTCCGCGCCGAGATCGGCAGGATCTCCTTCTGCGCGTTGAGGTGGGCGCAGTCGAAGTTCGCGCGGAAGTTGTCGCGCTCGACCCAGTCCATCAGGCGCAGCATCGCGTCCGTGCCGGAGACCATCTCGGCAACGCGCGGCTCGAGGATCAGCGTCAGCCCGTGCTCGTGGGCGATGTCGGCGCAGGCCCGGATGCTCTCGACGATCGCGTCCCATTGGCGCGCCCACGAGAACGCGTCCGGCATGCGCACCTGGTAGCGCTCGCCGAAGCGCAGCGCGCCGACGTACGGGCGCGGGCCGATGAACTCGACTGGCGGCAGGTACGACGCGACGTGCACCGTCGGCGCGCCGAGGAACGCGGCGGTCTCGGCGCCGAGGCGGAAGACGTCGTAGGCGGCGCGCCGCTCGCCCGCGTCGTCCGCCATCAGCGGACGCAGCACCGGGCAGAAGTTGACGCAGCGCATGCCGCGCCGCTCGAGCGCATCGCGGGTGCGGGCGCGCGTGGCGTGCACCGCGCGGATGTGCTCCTCGCCCACGCCTTCCAGCTCGATGAAGCGGAAGCCCATCGCCGCCAGGTCGTCGATCGCGCGCAGGCCATCGGCGATGGACGGCGGGTAGCCGTAGGTGTCGATGGTGTACAGGTAGCACGCCGTCAGCAGCATGGCGGGACGCGGCTGCGCGGCGGTGGCGGCGGCGTTCATGCGCTCCCCTGGCGCGTGGTGGCGGCGCCGGCCGATCGGAAGCGCGGCAGCCAGACGCGGTTGCGGTCGATCATCTCGGCGAGCATCGGCCGCGCGTCCTCCGGCCGGCGCAGCTGCGGATCGGTGGCGAGCAGCGCCGCGGCGAGCGCCTCGTCGCCCGCGAGCGCGGCGTCGATGACGCCCTCCTGCCGCTGGATGTGGCCGTGCAGGATGGCCAGCGCCGGCCGCGGCAGCGGCCGTCCGACCGCCAGCGGGTGGACGCCGGTGGCGTCGACGCGGCATAGCGTCTCGACGTTGGCGCGCGGCGGCAGGTCGGCGATCTGCCCGACGTTCTCGACGTTCAGCGTGGTGGTGATCGCTCCGCGCCCGGCGAGCGCCGCGATCACCTCGGCGACCGGGGCGTGGCACGCCGTGCCGTCGAGCTCGCCCGGCGACCCGGTCAGGCGCAGGCAGGCGGCGCGCGCCGCCGCGCGCCCGCGTCGGCGATCGTCGATCGAGGTGCGGGCGACGCCGTAGCGCGCGAGATGCGCCGGATCGTCGACCAGGCCGGCGAGGTTCTCGACGAAGTGGCGGTCGCCGATGCCGGGCAGCGCGCCGAGGATGTCCCACAGCGCGAACCCGGCACGCGCGCCGGTGGCGACGCCGACGATGCGGTCCCATCCGCCGCCGGGCGTCGCCGCGTCCGGCGACCGGTGGCCGCGCGCGGCGAGCTCCGCCAGGCCGTCGCGGCCGCGCACGCGCAGCTCGAGCAGGAACGGGCAGTGATCGATGCCGGCGGTGACGAAGTCGACGGACGCGTTCGGCGGCATCCCGGCCGGCTCGCCGAGCAGGCCGGCGAGGAACGCGACGTGCTCGACCGCGCCCTGGCACAGCCCGGCGGCGCGGATCGAGGTCTCGCGGGTCACCGCGCGGGTCAGCGCCGTCAGCGGATTCGACAGGTTCAGCAGCCACGCGCGCGGGCAGCGGCGCTCCATCTCGCGCGCGAGGTCGACCAGCACCGGGATGTTGCGCAGCGCCCGCGACAGCCCGCCGGGGCCGACGGTGTCGCCGACCGTCTGGTGGATGCCGAAGCGCTCGGGCACCGCGAGATCCACGGCCATCGCCTCGAGGCCGCCGACCGCGATCGTCACCACCACGTGGTCGGCGCCGTCGAGCGCGCGCGCGCGGTCGGTGGTCGCGACCAGCGCGAGATCGGCGCCGGCGTCGGCGATCAGCGCGCGGCCGAGCGCGGCGACCTCGCCCAGCGCCGCCGCGTCCGGATCCATGAGGACCAGCGTGTCGCCGGCGAAGCCGGGATTGCGGACGGTGCGGGCGAGCAGGGAGGGCATCCACGCGTAGCTGCCTCCGCCGATGAACGTGATGACCGCCATGGCGCTCTCCTGGCGCGAGCATCGCCGGCGGAGCCGCGCGGTCGTTGCCGGCGCGCTGCGCCTTTTTATCGTTTTCAACCAGATGCCGTCCGTCCTGCGCGCTGTCGTGGAGGCCGCGCGCGAGGGCAACGCCATCGTCCATCGCAAGCACAAGCGCGCGCAGCAGCGCTACGGCCCGGATCGCACCCCGGTCGACGAGGTGTTCGCGGTGCTCGCCGGGTCCGTCGAATGCCTGCACGGGCGCCGCTGGCTGCCCGCCGGCGCCGGCGACGTGGTCTGCGTCCGCCGTGGTCGCCTCTGGGGCGTGCGCGCGCGCCGGGGCGGCGCGGCGACCGGCGCGGCGACCGGCGAGGTCCGGCTGCTCAACCTGATGTTCCTCGCGCGGCCGTCGTGGTGCGCCGGCGCGCCCAGCGTGCCGACGGCGCTGCCGGCGCCGTGGTGGCGGCGGCTGCTCGCGCTGGAGGCGCGCTCCGGTTTCGACGCGCACGGGCAGCGCGTCCTGCCGATCGCCGAGATCCTCGACCTGGTCGGCGCGCTGGCGCGCGCCGGGCGCGCCGCGACCGGCGGACCGGTCCGTCCGCACACCGCGGACGACTGGATGGCCACGTGGATCCGCGCCGAGGAGGTGATCCGCGCGCGCGCCGCCGCCGGCCTGACCGCCGACCAGCTGGCGCGCGCCGTGCACTGCTCGCCGACGCAGCTGCGCCGGATCTTCCGCTCCGCGCGCGGGACGACGCCGAAGGCGGCGATCACCGCCTGGCGCGTCGACGAGGCGCGGCGCCTGCTCGCCAGCGGCCGCTGGACGGCGACCCAGGTCGCGGCGCAGGTCGGCTTCGCGACCGTCCAGCGCTTCCACGCGGTGTTCCGCCGCGCGGTGGGCATGACGCCCGGCGCGTTCGGCGGCCGCGCCTGACGGGCGCACCGCGTCCGTCCGCCGTCGTACCGAGGCGGAGGCGGACGGACGCCGCGCAGGTGCGTCGATGCGTCAGCCCCGCGAGGACTGGAGCTCGATCGCGCGCTGCTGCAGGTCGGCCTCGTCCTGCGGCCGCCAGAGCGGCACGATCGGGCAGCTCACGCACCACGCCTGCCAACGTGGATGCGGGACGAGGACGACCATCACGCCGACGGCGACGGGCCGATGCCGCACGCTGAGGCAGGTCGCGGTCGTCCCGACCTTCCGGCCCAACGCGGGGAAGCAGCCGCTGCTGACATCGACGTCGAACGATCCGTCGCTGACGCCATCGAACACCCAGCGCAGGGCGTCGAAGGATTCGGCGAGCGTGATCGGCACCTCGACCAGTCTCGGCGTCTCATCGCGCGTGCGCAGATCGAGGTTGATCGACGGGATCTCGGTGATGCGCGTCTCGACCGATCCGTCCGACCACACCCAGCCGTGGGAACGGCGGACGAGACAGCCTGAGAAACACGAGAGGGGGATGTGGTTCATGTTGGAGGGGGCGCACGCTAGTTAGCTCAACAGGAAACGCAAAGGCGTTTCATTGCCGAAACGTGCTGCAGTCCGGATGTGCTGGCGCTCGCCGCGCACGGCTCGCGTCCGGTGATCTGTCCGCACGTCGCATGACGTTCATCCCGCGCGGCCTGCGATGCCAGTTTGGCGCGAGCCGACCGCGTCGAGCGCCACGTGTCGCGGACGTCGCGCGGCGATGGCGCTCGTCGCAGGCGAGGGTGGCGGACCAGCGCGCATCGCATCATGCCGTCCAGTCGCCGTCATCGGCGCGAGGCGGGTGCGCCGCCTGCGGTCGCTCAGCGCCGGTCCGTCCCGCTCCGACATCCACGCGGACGCCCACCACGATCCGCGATCCCGCCGCGCCGAGAGCGAACCGCAACGGCAGGACCGCGTTGGCGAAGGGCATCGGCCGTCGGCCTGGTGCACGCACGTCGACCGGGACGACCGGCCACTGGTACGACGGCGGGCTGCTGAAGGAGATCCGCGCCACGAACGGACCGGCGTCGGCGCGGCCGTGGACCTCGATGGCGTCGGCGAAGGAGCCGCTGCACGGGTGCTCGCCGAAGGCGGTGATGCGCGCGCCGCCGCAGGACAGCGCTTCGCGGTGATCGTAGAAGCACAGCGGCAGCTGCAGGAACGACGGCTCGGCCGCGGCGGCGATCACCTGGGCGGTGATCCGGCACTCGGCCTCCGACACCACCCGGCATTCCAGGCGCACCCGCGCGCCGGCGTTGCGCAGCGCGATCGACAGCATCGCCGCGTCGCAGTCCTCGACCGTCACCTGCTCGCACAGGAAGGACGCGCCGACGACGAGCGTCGAGAACTCGGGCTGCGCCAGCGAGTTCCCGCCACCGAAGATCACCCCCGCGGCGCGATGGTGCAGCGCGACGTGCTGCTGCAGGTCGCGGTGCCACATGCTCATCGGCGCCAACGCCGGCGCGAGGTAGCCGTGCGCCGTGATCGTCCACGGCTGCGACACCACCGCCGCCGATCGGCGGTCGGCGTCGACGTGGGCGAAGCGGCGTCGCGCCGCCGCCCAGTCGCCGGCTTCCTCGAGCAGGTCGAGGAAACGCGGGTTCGCGGCGCGCACCGCCCAGGTGAGGAGCCAGAACCGCGCCGTCGACGTCGCATCCGGCGGCAGCCCGGTCGCGAGCTTCGCCGCGATCATCTGCCGCCCGCCGCGGCAATAGGCCATGACCGGCGTGAAGGTCGCGGCGGCCGCCGGGTGCCGATGCAGATGGTAGCGCTCGCGCTCATCGACGATCTCGAACGTCTCGCCATCGGTGTACGTGTTGCGCAGCATCCAGCGCAGCGCGCGCGCGATCCGCCGGCCGGTATCGTCGTCGGGATGCAGCATCAGCAGGCCGGTGAGCGTGAAGAACGCGTAGGCCTGGTAGGTCGAGCTCGGGCCCCGGGCGAGATCGGGGTCGCGCGAATCGGGGAAATACCCCTCGTCGTGCTGGCGCGCGAACGCGCGCCGGCGCGCGAGCTCGGCGGCCGCCGACCAGTCCTCTCGCGCGAAGTAGGCGCCGGCTTCGGCCATGCCGGCGATGTCCTGGAACATCAGGTTCAGTCCGCGGTAGGCGACGGTCTCTCCGCGCGCGTAGGCGATGAACCGCGGCGCCATCACCTCCGCGCTGCGCCGGGCGAGCTCGACCGTCCGCGGGAGGGCGCGATGCGGGCCTCCGGCGGCGACGCGCAGGGCGGCGACGACCACCGGCGCGAGATCGGCGTTCCAGTAGCGGCGGACCACGCCGTCGATGTCCAGCCCGGCCTGGCAGCCATCGTCGCCCTGGTGGGCGTAGCACGCCACGACCGCCGCCGCGACCGCGGACTGCAGGACGGCTGGGGTGACGGCGAAGGACTGCAGTTCCTGCGGATGCTCGCGGAAGAATCCGGCCACGGCGAGCCAGCGCTCGAGCTGATGCGTCGCGTGATCGGCGCTCTGGCACCTGGGCAGCGCGAAGGTCGCGAGCCCCTCCGGATCGCGCGGCAGGTCGACGCTGGCCAGGAGCGACGCGACCTGGGCGCGCAACGCCGCGTCCAGCGTGGCGAGCAGCTCGTTCAGGCCGGGGTCGACCGCCACCTCGCGAGACGACGATCCGGCATCCATCTCGCGCTTCCCCCTCATCCGTTTTCCACGCTCGCGTGTCGCCGACCGGAGCAGTCGCGGAAGCAGCGCCCCCTCGCCTCGCTCGTCGGATGCGCGCGGCTACTCCGCCAGCTCGAGCGTGATCGACGTCATCGTCGGCTTGTCCGCGCAGGTGATCGTCCACGCGTCCTCCGCCCGCTTCGCGACGTGCACGTCCGACTTCTCGGCGCCGCCTTCGCTCCACGCGTACGTCACCTTCACCGGCGTGAAGCCCGCGCCGGGGGCGACGTAGTCGGCGTCGATGCGGTAGCTCCACAGCATGGTCGCGGCGGCGGCGCGGCCGGTGTAGCGCACCAGGGCCTTGCGCGTGCCCTTGGGGATGTCCGACACCGTCACGTACTTGGTGCAGCCGGCCATCTGCTTCGGCGCCTGGCAGATCGAGCGGAAGGTCTTCCCGTCGTCGAACGAGACCGAGTACTCCCACGCGTCGCGGTCGCTCCAGTTGCGGTAGAAGCCGCCGAAGCGCAGGCGCACCATGTCGGCCGGCGTCGTCACCGGGATGGTGACCGAGCCTTCGCCGCTGCTGAGCTTGAGCGAGGCGTCCATGTTGACGTACGTCGGGTGGGTGTCGGCGACGGTGACCTGCTTGCCCTGCGCGCCGCCGTTCGAGGTCGCCTCGACCGTGACCGTGTCCTCGGTGCCGGCCGAGAAGGAGAGCGTGTTCTCGCCCTGGGCGAGCGCCGGCAGCGGCCGCTGCGAATGCTGGATGTCGTGGGTCAGCGTCAGCGCGTCGAGGCCGGTGCCGGCGCCGCGCAGGGTGAGCTTCAGCAGGTAGTCGTAGCGGCGGAAGCAGAACGGCGCGAGGTCGATCGCCTGCTCGCCGCTCTTCTCGATCGTCGCGACGTCCTTCCAGTCCAGGCCGTTGTTGTCGCTGAACTGGATGGCGATCGCGCCGCCGGCGTCGACCACCGCCTGCGCGGTCGCGGTGCCGGAGAGGTAGACGTAGCTCGACGGCATGCGCAGCACGACGACCGCGTCCTTGCCGGCGTCCTTGGCGCGCAGCGCCGGCTTCTTCGCGTCGCCGGCGGCGACGTTGTCGAGCGACCACGCGGCGGCGGCGAGCCGCCGGTCGGCGAGCGGCACCGTCCAGGCGTGCGTGCCGTTGCCGACGCGGCCGTTGGCGAGGTCGCCGTTGGCCGCGCTGTAGGCGAGCGAGCCCTCGCCGATCTTTCCGGTCAGGCAGCCGGGTCCGCCGCCCGGCTGGTTGATGTGCAGACCCTTGTTCGACCAGTTGCGCACGATGCGTTCGCCCGGGCGCAGGCGGATGTTGACCTGGTAGCCCTCGGAGGCGCCGTACTCGTAGAGGAACTGCTTGTTGCCGGTGCCGCCGCCGACGCCGTCGTATTCCTGCATCGTCGAGTACCAGCCGTGGGTCTTCGCCGCGTACCAGCCGCGATCGGTGATCGTCGGGCAGCGCGCGACGAGCTCGGGGCCTTTGCGCCAGCCCTGCCAGCCGCCGTCCTTGTGCAGCTCGCGCAGCTTGGCGTCGTTGCCGGTCGTGCCGTCCCAGTATTCGGGATGGTCCTTGTACCAGGCCTGCACCGCCTCGGTCAGCTCGACCACGCCGGCGATCGCGCCGTCCGCCTTCGGGAAGTAGTTGATGAGCGACGGATCGAGCATGTGCCAGGCGCCGTCCCACGTGATCTCGGAGACGCTGTGGCAGTTGATGCCCCAGCCGCGGCCCTCGAGGCCGAGGTTGCGCGCCAGCGACACCTGGTGCGCGGCGGCGTTGCCGCACATCGCGTAGCCGTAGACGTTGAAGACCTTGATCGCGTCGTAGACGATCTCGTCGTGCTGGAGGTACTCCGCCGGCGGATTGTCCTGGTGCTGGAAGGTCCACACCGTCTTCCAGCACGTCAGCGCCTTCTCCTGATCGCTCATGCCGTCGGTGATGAAGCCCTTCTTCCAGGCATCGATCGACGACACGTCCGGAACCTTGTCCGAGAGCACCTTCACGTGCGTGACCACGCCGACGTCGGCCGCGTGGGCGAGCCCGGCGAGGGCGAGGCAGAGGGCGGAGCCGGAGATGCGGAGCGAGATGCGGAGGACAGGCATGGATCGTCCTGGGGGAAAGAGGATGTCGCTGAACGGTGGCGAGGGCCAGCGCGCGCCGTCCTCAAACAAACCATACGGTTGGATACGCCTGGTGTTGTCGCCAATCCATGCGTTACAAGAGATGTCTATAGCGTTATTTATGGCTATTCACCGCTACGAGATGGATACGCAGCCTGCAGTCGCGTGGCATTGGGCCATGGCGAGAGCGTGCTCGGCGCTCGCGCCAGCGCGCCCACAGAGCTGTCGTCGGTCGCTCCGGAAGCCGACTGGCCGCGCCCGCATTCGCCTCGGGCATGACGCATGCCATAGGCAGCGACCATAGTTACGACGATGTGTAGCACTTCGGTGCTGAAAATGCCTGGTAAAGGTACACCGCTTGACAACAGTGCGCCGCCCCATGCGCGCATTTGCACAATTAGCAGCGTTTTTCGTCCTCGTCTCGATCGCATCATCCTGCCGTAACGCCGCGGCGCGACCCACGGATCCGGCGCGCGAGCAGCCGGTGATGGTCGAGCCGGTGGTGATCGAGGTGGCCGGCGGCAGTCCGCTGTCAGCCGACGCTCCGCCGCCGGCCACCGTCGAGACGCAGCTGCAGTCGCATGAACCCGCGTCCGCTCCGTGAAGCCAGTGAAGAAAGCCGTCATGCGCCACCTGCTCGTCGTCGTCCTCGCCCTCATCGCCGTCAGCCTGACGGCGGCGGATCCCTACAACGCCGCGCCCACGGTCAGCGCCCTGGGCAGCTCCGCGGCGACGGTGACGACGACCACGGTCGACCTCGTCGTGACGGCGGCGGATGACGGCGGCGAGGCGGCGCTCACGTACACCTGGGTGATCCTCGGCGCCCCGCCCGCCCAGGTGAGCGCGTCGGGCAACGGGACCAATGCCGCCAAGCGCCTGACGGCGACCTTCTATGCGCCGGGCGCCTACCAGTTCGGCGTCATCGTCCGCGATGCGCTCGGCGCCGCGACGAGCGTCGGCACCGTCAACGTGTCGGTGGTGGCCACGCTGACCACGCTCGCCGTGCTGCCGGCGACCACGCGCGTGGCGCCGAGCACGACCCAGGCCTTCCGCGCCGAGGCGCGCTCGCAGTTCGGCGTGCCGCTCGCGACGCAGCCGGCGATCGCGTGGTCGGTGAGCGGCGGAGGCGCGATCGCGACCAGCGGCGTGTTCACCGCCGGCGCCACCGCCGGTGGTCCGTGGACGGTGACGGCGACGACCGGCGGCAAGACCGGCACCGCGAGCGTCACCATCGGCACGAACGCCGCGCCGACCATCGCCACCGCCGCCACGGCGACGCCCACGGCGGTCACCGGCACCGACTTCACGCTCGCCGTCCTGGGCGCCGACGACGCCGGCGAGGCCGGCCTGTCGTACGCCTGGTTCTTCACGGCCGCTCCCACCGGCGCGGTCATCTCGGGATTCGCCCCGATGAACACGAACCAGGCGAAGTCCATGCTGACGCGCGTGGATCGCCCGGGCACCTACGGCTTCTTCGCGCGCATCACCGATGGCGGCGGACGCACGGTCGATTCGGCGACGGTGACCGTGACCGTCGCGAAGACCAACCGGATCGTGGTGACGCCGGCGACCGCGCTGGTGAATCCAGGCGCCACGCAGGCGTTCACCGCGTCGACCCTCGACCAGTTCGGCGTGGCGACTGCGGCGACGTTCGCCTGGACCGCCTCCGGCGGCGGGGCCATCGCTTCGACCGGCGTGTTCACCGCGGGTTCGACCGCGGGCGGTCCCTTCACCGTGACCGCGACCGGCAGCGGGCTGAGCGGCACGGCGCAGGTGCGCGTCAACGCCGCGCCGACCGTCGCGCGCACCGCCGCCGCGCAGCTCGCGACCGTCGCGGGGACGACGGTGAACCTGTCGGTGCTCGGAGCCGATGACGGCGGCGAGGATGCCCTGATCTACACGTGGTCGACCAGCGGCACGCCGCCGGCAGCGGTCGCCTTCGCTCCGAACGGGACCTCCGCGGCGAAGAACGCGACGGCGACGTTCGCGAAGGTCGGCGGCTACACGCTGCTCTGCACGATCACGGACGTCCAGGGACGGACCGTCACCTCGTCGATCCCGGTCAGCGTCGCGGCGACCCTGTCGGCCGTCGCCGTGACGCCGGCGTCGGCGTCGGTCGTGGCTGGCGGTACGCGGGCGTTCGCGGCGTCGGCGCGCGACCAGTTCGCCGCGGCGCTGGCGACCCAGCCGGCGTTCACGTGGACGGCGTCGGGCGGAGGGACGATCTCGACGGCGGGGCTGTTCACCGCGGGAGCGACCGCCGGTGGGCCGTTCACGGTCACCGCCGCGACCGGCGGGAAGAGTGGCACCGCGGCGATCACCGTTACGACAGCAGCGACCGCGCCGGCGATCACCGCGCAGCCGGTTAACAAGTCCGTGCTCGTCGGCCAGACGGCGACGTTCACGGTCACGGCGTCCGGCAACCCGACGCCGACCTATCAGTGGCAGAAGAACGCGGTGAACATCGCTGGCGCGACCACGGCCAGCTACACCACGCCGGCGACGGTTATCGCGGACAACGCGGCTGCGTTCCGCTGCATCGCCACCAACAGTGCCGGTAGCGCCACCTCGACCGCGGCGACGCTCACCGTGACGGCAGCGACCGCGCCAGCCATCACCGCGCAGCCGGTCAACAAGTCCGTGCTCGTCGGCCAGACCGCGACGTTCACGGTGACGGCGTCCGGCAACCCGACGCCGACCTATCAGTGGCAGAAGAACGCGGTGAACATCGCTGGCGCGACCACGGCCAGCTACACCACGCCGGCGACGGTGATCGCGGACAACGCGGCTGCGTTCCGGTGCATCGCCACCAACAGCGCCGGTAGCGCCACCTCGACCGCGGCGACGCTGACGGTGACGGCCGCGACCGCGCCAGCCATCACCGCCCAGCCGGTCAACAAGTCCGTGCTCGTCGGCCAGACCGCGACGTTCACGGTGACGGCGTCCGGCAACCCGACGCCGACCTATCAGTGGCAGAAGAACGCGGTGAACATCGCTGGCGCGACCGCGGCCAGCTACACCACGCCGGCGACGGTGATCGCGGACAACGCGGCGGCGTTCCGCTGCATCGCCACCAACAGCGCGGGCAGCGCCACCTCGACCGCGGCGACGCTCACGGTGACGGCCGCGACGGCGCCGGCGATCACCGCGCAGCCGGTGAACACGTCGGTGCTCGTCGGCCAGACCGCGACGTTCACGGTGACGGCGACCGGCAACCCGACGCCGACCTATCAGTGGCAGAAGAACGCGGTGAACATCGCCGGCGCGACCGCGGCCAGCTACACCACGCCGGCGACGGTGATCGCGGACAACGCGGCGGCGTTCCGCTGCATCGCCACCAACAGCGCGGGCAGCGCCACGTCAACGGCGGCGACACTGACGGTGACATCGGCGACGACGCCCGGCGTCGCCTTCTCGGCGGCCTCCTCGACCGTCGCCGAGAGCGGATCGCCGATCAACGTCACCGCGACGCTGTCGCCGGCGCCGGCCGCCGAAGCGGTCATCGCGCTCGCGATCAGCGGTACGGCCGACGACGTGGATCGCGCGCTGTCGACCCGGTCCCTGGTCTTCGCGCCGGGCCAGTCGACGGCGACGGTGGTGGTGACGCCGATCGATGACGATCGCATCGAGGGCAACGAGACCGTCGTCCTGACGATCCCCGCCAACCCGGCAGCCACCGTCGGCACGCCCGCGACCCACACCCTGACCATCGCCGACAACGACGCTCCGGCGTTGCCCGCCGTGTCCTTCGCCACCGCGGCGATGTCCGGCCAGGAGCGCGACGCGGCGCCAGCCCTGCTCGTCGTCCTCGACCGCGCCTCCACCACGACCGTCACGGTCGCCTACCAGGCGACCGGCGGCACCGCCGTCGCCGGGACGCATTACACCCTCGCCGCCGGTCCGCTCAGCTTCAGCCCGGGCCAGACCAGCCGCCGCCTGCCGCTGACGATCACCGACAACACCGCGGTCGACACCGACCGCACCATCGACCTCGCGCTGAGCGCGCCGGTGGGCGCGGTGATCGGGGCGATCCCGACGGCGACCTTCACCATCGCCGACGACGACGCGGCGTCCGCGACGCGTCCGTCGCCGCCGAGCTTCGATCCGCCGACCGGCAGCTACTTCGCGCCGCTCGCGGTCGAGATCGCCGCCGATCCGGCGTACGCGCAGCTGTGGACCACGCAGGGGGCGGCACCCGCGGATCCGGCGCCCAACGGCACCGGCTCGACCCGCTACGCCGGGCCGCTGACCATCACCGCGACGACCACGGTGAAGGCCGTCGCCGCGCTCGCCGCCGGCGCGACCACCACCACCGGCGACGTCGCGTCGGCCACCTACACCATCCTGCCCAACACCGGCTACGTCCTGACTCCGCGCGGCGTCACCGCCGGCGCCTCGGCCCGATCGCCGGTGTGCATCGAGATCGCCGACCCGACCGCCGGCATGGCCTTCGGCGCGGCATCGTGGAGCGGCGGTCGCCAGTTCGCCTCGGCGCCGGTGCACATCATCGGCGACCGCCTGGCCTACGCCGACGCGCCGCTGGCGCCGTCGGGCGCGACCGAGGTGCGCTTCACCGTCCGCGATCCGCGCGGCGGCACGCTCCTCCGCTCGTCGACCGTCACCTGGTCCCCGACCGACCTCACGACGATGCTCGGGACGATCACCATCCGGCGCGGCGACAGCCTGCTGTTCACCGCCACCGGCGCCGGCGCCAACCTCGTCATCGACGGCGGCAACGGCGGCGCGCCGGCGGTCGTGCGTCCGGGCGGACGCGCGCCGTGGGCGTATCCGGTCGCCGGCGACTTCACCGCGACCGCGACGATCGATGGCCGCGCCCTCGGCTCCGCCGTGATCAAGGTCGTCGACACGCCGTTCCCCGCCGCCGAGACCGTCGCCGCCGAAGTGAACTTCCCGCGACCCTACGCCGTCCTCGTGCGACCCGACAACAGCACGTCGGCGGTGCAGTTCATCGCCGCCGATCCGGCGGTGCTCACCGTCGCGGTGACCGGCGGCCAGTACGACCGCGCCCTGATGACGCTCAAACCGCTGAAGCGCGGAACGCCGGTGCTGCTCGCGCGCCTCGGCACGAATGGACCGATCATCGCCGCGAAGGAGGTGTCCGAGTTCACCCAGGAGGCGGTGGCCATCGGCTACGCCGGCGAACCGTACGCGACCGGCATCGTCGTCCGGCCGGCGCCCACCTGGTCCACGACCGGCTTCTTCACCAGGAGCTTCGACGATCTCACGGGCGAGGCCGTCGGCATGCTCGGGCATTCATGGACCGACACCGTCACCTCGTTCGAGCGCGTCGACCTGCGCCAGGTCCCGGGGCTGGGCGGCGCGGCGATCCGCGTGTCGCGCTCCGATGCGCTGACCGACGCGATCCACCGCGCGCAGCTGTCGGGGCAACCGTATCCCACGAGCATGACCGTCGGCGCCGGCGCCGACATCGACGGCGACGGGCTTGCCGACTACGCGTTCCCGATCATCCCGATGCGCGTCGACGTGGTATCCACCGATCCGAATTTCGCGCGTCGTCTGCGGCTCGGCCGCCCCGTCGACGTCGCCGACTACGCCAGCGGCGCGATCGTCGGGCATCTGCGTTCGGACTACGCGTCCCTGCGCTCGCAGCTGATGGTCAACGGCATGCGTCTCCCCATGCCGATGCGTACGGTCGGGTTGGGCTCCGGGAGTACGCCCTTCCTGATCTCGAGCCGCCCGACCCAGCCGATGGACCACCTGGCGATGCTGCTCTACCGACTCTATTACCCGGGTCTCGAGATCGAATCGCCGCGCATCGTCCCGTCCGCCACGCCCACGCCTGGCGGCGGCACGACCAGCCTCGTCGCGTCGTACACCGTCAGCACGCCGAGCGGCTCGGTGACCGTGAACCGCGACAAGGACGGCAAGATCACGCCCGAGATCCGTCCCGTCCTGCGGGCGACGGTCGACGCCACCGGTTGGTGCAGGAACATCGTCGTGACCGGCGACGCCTCGCTCTTCGACCCCAATGACGTCCATCCATCGATCACCTCCGGGCCGGGGCGGGTGCCTGCCGGCACCTATTCCATCGGCTTCGGGGGCGTCAGGGTCGAAGTCGCCGGGTGCACGCCGCTGTTCTCCGAGATCTACGGCTCGCCCGACTGGATGATCGACCGGTACGGCGCCGAATCCTTCACCGGCCTCGGCCCCGACGGCGTCCGCGAGCACGCGATGTTCTTCGAGCAGGGCCAGATCGGCATGCACCTCTACCGCATGCAGGGGGACACGACCCCGATCACCGTGTCGCGGAGCCACGCGCGCGTGAACGTCCGCGGCCCGGACGGGACGCAGCTGTTCGCTGCTGGCGCGCTGACGGCGTCATTCACGGATTCCGGCACGCTCATGACGATGCTGACGCCGGAGTTCGTCCGTGACGATAGCGTCACCCTGTCGATCGGGGCGAATGGCTCGACGTCCGCGCGGATGACGCTCGTGCGGATCGGCGCCGCATCGGGCCCGGCGCGCGCGCGCGAAACCGCCGTCGACCTCGTGCCGCCGTTCGTGCATGCGGTCGCGCCGCGCGGCAACCTGCGCCTCGAGATCCCGGTGAAGCTGCACCGCACGCCGATCGCCGGTCCGGACCTCCTGCTCACCTACGATTCCGGCAGCGGCTTCGACGAGGGCCTCGGCGTCGGCTGGCGCACGAACCTCGACGCGCGCGTGGTCTTCTTCCGCACCCGCAACACCGACTACGGAAGCCGGAATCTCGCCGTGATCGACGAGACCGGGCGCGGCGCCGTCATGGCGGACAGCGGCGAGGCGACCGGGTCGCCGGCGACGGAGCGCTACGCGGAGAGCGCCCCCACCGCCGATCCCATCGGCGTGGTGCTGCGCCGCAATTCACCGACGCTCCCCGCCAGCGGCGCGTGGAAGGCCGACGAACGCTTCCAGCTCGTCCGTCCGGACGGACGCAGCTCGTTCTTCAACGACAAGGGCGGCCTGGTCCGGATCCGCCACCTCGACGGACAGGAGCTCATCGTCGCCCGCGACGCCAACGATCGCGCGGTCAGCGTCCGCGACGCGCGCGGACGCATCGTCCAGGTCGCGACGCTGCTCTCGGGCGCGCCGCTCATGGCGATCGCCGCGACCGCGGGCGAAGCCGGCGCCTGGAGCTTCCAGTACGACGCGAACAAACAGCTCAGCCGCATCGCGCTCGCCGGCAGCGGCCGGACCGCGCACGGCGACTTCCGCCTCGACACCGGCGTCAACCAGATCGTCCTCCTGCCCAAATTCGTCGATCCGAAGCTGCGTCTGACCGCGCTCGGGCGCGACGGCGCGACCGTCAGCGACACCTTCGTCTACGACGACGCGGCGTCGCCGGCCAAGACGACGTGGAAGGCCGCCCTCGGCGGCGACACCGTCTGGCTCGGCTCGACCGAGACGGTCGACCGCGTCGGCGTGCGCCGCTTCCAGGTCCTGTCCGGCGACCGCGTCATCGAGCGCTGGACGGGCACGCCCACGACCAAGTTCTCCCGCCGCGTCGACACCTGGGATGGCCCGGTGATCGTGCGCAGCGAGTCGTGGCTCGACGGCGAGGCCACCCAGATCGAGGAATTCACCTGGTCGGCGCTGCTGCACGTCGACCGGCCCATCCCCGACACCCGGGCGCTGGTCGCGACGCGCAGCCTGGCGGTGGCGGGCCTGCTCGGCGGCGTCAGCGATTGCTCGACGCGGCTGTGGTACGGGCGCGCGACGGGCGACCTCGGCCGCGCGCTCGGTCACACCGACGCCTGCGGCGCGACGACGCTCACCCGCTACGACGGCGACGGGATGCCGCGCCGGATCGTCGATGCGCGCAACGAGTCGTGGATGATCGAGTCGCGCACGCCGTTCGGCCAGCCGCGTCTCGCGCGCAGCCCCGAGAAGCGTCCGACGACCACCACCTACGACGAGCCGGCCGGCGTCGAGACCACGGTCACCGATCGCCTCGGCTACCAGACCGGCTTCGTCCGCGACCAGCGCCAGCGCGTCGTCCGCACGAACCTGCCGGGCGGAGCGTTCACCGAGACCGACTACGATCCGCTCGGCCGCGTGACGCGCACGCGCGACGAGATGGGCCGTCAGAGCGAGCTCACCTACGACGTGTTCGGCCGCCTGCGCCGCGTGCACGCGATCCCGATCGCGAGCGAGGCGGGCACGACCGACACGCTCACCGACGAGACCATCGCCTACGTCCGCGAGGACGTCGCGACGAAGCCGACCTGGGTGGTCACGCGCTCGCGCGGGACGCTGGTGCTGTCGAAGCAGCGCTTCGACGCCGCCGGTCGCCTGATCGAGGACATCGCGCGGCGCACGCTGGTCGCCGGCTCGACCGCCGTCACCGACCAGATCACGCGCTACGCGTACGATCCGGTCTCGGGCTTCCCCACGACGGTCACCGATGCGCGCGGCAACGCGACGATCCTCGAGCACGACGACGCCGGCCGCCTGATCACGACGACGTCGCCGGAAGGCGTCGTGGTCGAGCAGGAATGGAACGGGCTCGGCTGGCTGCTCGCCGTCCGCAACGCGGTCGGCGTCACGAGCTTCACCTACGACGCCTGCGGCCGGCGCGTGCGCACGGTCGATCCGCTCGGCGCCTGGAGCGAGACGGGATACGACGCGGCCGGGGCGCCGATCGCCGCCGGCGCCAGCCAGGGCCGGGGCGAATCGGTCCTGCGTGACCGCGATGGCGAGGCCAGCGGCGCCGTCGACCGCTTCGGCGGGACCACGTCGCGCACCGTCACCGGCAGCGGCGCCGCCGCGACCGTGACCACGACCACGCCGAGCGGCGCGATCGCGCGCGCGGCGCTCAACAGCGCCGGCCTGCCGACCGCGGCGACCACCGTCGTCGACGGGCAGTCCTTCACCACCGCGCTGACCGCGCGCGCCGACGGCAGCACCGCGTCGACGACGCCGAGCGGCCTCGGCGCCGTCGGCGTCGCGCTCGACGGCTTCGGCCGCGCCCGCAAGCGCACCGTGCCCATGGAGATCGACGGCGCGACGCAGACCAAGGCCGCGCTGCAGGAGTACGATGCGCTCGGCCTGCCGACCGAGTCGATCGATCCCTTCGGCCAGCGGCGCAAGCCCGAGATCCACACCGAGACCGGCGAGGTCCAGGCGGCCCTGACCAACGACCTCGCGCCGGATGCGACGCCGACGGCGCTCAAGGCCGTGGCGCGCGTGCTCGAGCGCGACGCCGATGGCCGGCTGCTGCGCTTCGGCGCCTACTCCGGCGCCGAGGCGGCGGGCGCGCCGCCGGCGCTGGTCACCGTCCAGACCTGGGATCGCGACGGACGTCTCAAGACCCGGCGCGGCCCCGACGGCATCCTGGTGAGCTACGACTACGATGACGCCGGACGGCCGTTCGCCGTCACCCGCGGGACGCGACGGACGACGACCACGTTCGACGCGGCCGGCAACGCCACGTCGATGACCGACCCCGCCGGGCGCACGTCGTCGACGACCTACGACCGCCTCGGCCGCGTGCTCACCCGCACCGCGGGCGGCGAGACCACGACCTCGGTGTACGACGACGCGACGCTGGCCCTGCGCGAGGTGCGCGATGCCGGCGGCCGCACGACGACCTACGGCTACGACGACGTCGGCCGCCTCACCGCGGTCACCGATCCGGACGGCCGCACGACGAGGCACGGCTTCGACGCGCTCGGGCGCGAGACCCGCACCACCTTCGGCGACGGCTCGGTCGAGACGCGCGCGTTCGCCGCCGATCGCGGCGCGGTCGCGACCCACACCGATCGCGCGGGCCGCGTGGCGACGGCGCAGTTCGATCCCTCCGGTCGGGTGCGGGCGCGCACCATCGTCGACGGGGCCGCGACGACGGCGATGACCTACGCGCTCGCGACGCCGCCGGGCGGGGCGAGCGCCGGCATCATCCAGCGCTCGACGCTCGGCGGCCAGACCATCGAGCGCCGCCTCGATCGCGCCGGGCGCCTGGTGTCGCTGACGCTGCCCGGGCAGGCGGCGGTCGCGTTCAGCTACGACCTCGCCGGCCGCCAGACGGCGCGCGCCGGGACCACGATGACGTACGACCCGGTCACCGGTCGGCTCTCCACGGTCGCCTCGGCCGGCATCGGCTCGCTGCAGCTCGCCTACGACAGCGACGGCCGCGTCATGCTCGAGACCCTCGGCAACGGCGTGCGGCGGACCTGGGGCTATGACGCCGCGGGCCTGGTCGCGACGCTGACCCAGAACGCCGGCCCGATCACCGAGGCGTGGTCGTACGCCCGCGATGGCGCCGGCCGCATCACGCGGATCGACGCGCCCGATCACGCCGACATCTACCGCTACGAGACCGGGCGCCTGGCGCGCGAGGAACGCACGGGCACGGCGCCGCGCATCGCGCTGTACGCGCTCGACGGCGCCGGCAACCGCACGGCCGCGGCGTTCTACGACGCGCCCGTCGCCGGCGTCGAGGCCTTCGCCGCGGCCACGGTGCCGGCGCGAGTGCAGTCGACGGCGGGCACCTGGGCGATCGCGAGCGGTCAGCTGCGCGCCACCGGCACCGGCTCGGCGCAGGCCGGCCTGGCGCTCGTCTCCGGCGCGAACCACCTCGGGCCCGACCTGTCGGTGAAGGTGCTGCCGACCGTGCCCAGCGCGGGCACCACGCTCGCCGCGTTCCGCGTCGCCGGCGCCGCCGGCACGCGCTACCGCGTCGGCTGGCAGGTGCGTCCGCACGCGACCCCGGACTTCAGCACGCCGCCCGGACAGGGGCGCCTGATCATCCAGCGCGTCGATGCGGGCGGTGCCGTCGACCTCGCCGCCTCGGCGTGGATCGGCGAGCCGGCGACGACGGCGCGGACCATCACCCTGACGCAGTGGCCCGACGAGCGGATCGGCGTCACCGGCGCGGGCCTCTCCTGCGAAGCTGCGTGTCCCGGCGTCGGCCGCCTGTCGGCGAATGCGGGCCAGGGGCTCGAGGTCGCCGCCGGCGTCGGCACCGGCGCGGTCGCCGCGCTGTTCGACGACCTGACATGGGCGACGACCACCGTCCGCAACGGCCACGGCTCGACCTACGACGGCTTCAACCGGAAGACCGCGCACGACGAGGCCGGCACCGCCGGAACGGCAGCGGAGAGCTACGCCTACGATGCCGCCGGCCACCTGATCGGGCGGACGCGCACCGGCGTCGGCGCGACGACGATGAGCTACGCGTACGACGTCATCGGCCGGATGACGCGCGCCACCGTCGGCGGCGTCGCGACGGACTACGCCTACCTCGGCGATTCGTGGATGCGCGCCACGGCGACGACCGGCGGCGCGGTGACGTCGTTCCGCTGGGACGGCCAGAGCATGCTCGCGCGCACCGCGGGTGGGACGACGACGTCGTACCTGACGCACCGCGGGCGCACGCTCGCCGAAGCGCGCGGCGGCGTCGCCTTCACCTACGGCTTCGACGGCCTCGGCAACGCCACGGGCGTCGTCGGCACGGTCGCGACCGGCCCGGTACCGGGAGGAAACGAGTACCTGCAGCGCTTCGATTACGACGCGTACGGCGCGGTGACCGAGCGCATGCGCGTGTGGAATGGGACGGTGGTCACGTACACGCCGACGACGGCGATGAGCGGGCCGCGGTATCGCGGGATGTGGTTCGATGGGGCGGGGACGGGGCTCTATAAGACGCAGACGCGGTCGTATTCGCCAGACATGGGACGCTTCACTCAGGTCGATCCGATCCGTGCCGGCCAGAACTGGTACGCCTATGCGGCCGACCCTGTGAACTACTGGGACCCGACAGGACTGGTGGCGGTGCTGATCCATGGCGTGAATACCGACGCCGCCTGGTTCGAGCGCGCCGAGCAGGGCCTGAACGACTACTGGGACGCCAACGGCATGCAGCGTCAGCGGATCATCCACTTCAAGTGGGGGGACAAGGACGGAGATCGCTGGCTCGGTGGTGACAAGCAGGGAGGCCTGCCGAACTACGCGACCGACAACGTGGCTGACATGTATGCCAACCCGAATGGCGGCAAGGATCGGCGGTATCTTGGAAACGCAGCGACGCGCCTCCGTCAACTCCTCGACCAGCTCAACGCGATCAAGGTGGCGACGGGCAGCGACGAGGAGATCACGGTGATCGCCCACAGCCAGGGGTCGCTCATCACGCTCGGAGCCCTGCAGGCAGGCGGGTCGCTGGACCAGTTGATCATCCAAGGCAGCCCGCTCGATGAGCTGCCCTTCGACCCGTTCAAGAGCGACATCCTCAAAGCACGGCGCCGCCGCGCCGGCATCCGCGGCAACCTGTACAACTACTGGTCCAAGCACGACGAGTGGGCACACCTCAAGGGAGGAGTCGGTGCCCATGGAGATGAGGTCGCCAAGACCCCTGGCATGCGTTGGATCATCAACCGCGAGTTCGGGCCGGGGAAGTCGATCCACGCATACACGCTCCCGTCTGACAAGGCGCGTGGGTTCGACGAGTACGACCACAGCGACTACATGGAGCTGCCTGAATTCTTCAGGCACATCCACGCCCACGACGCGGGCAAGGTCGGCGATGGGAAGATCACCAACTTCCTGAACTCCACCTCCTATGGTCCGGCGGCGGGGTCGGCGGTGGGTCCGCACTACCTCGACCTGCTCGCCAACGAAAGTCTGGGCTGGAAGGGCTGGGCGCTGCCACGAGCGTATGCAGGGGCAAGCGTGCCTTCGTCTCCCACCATGCCGTCGCTGCCAGGAACGCCATGACCGGTGCTCGTGTAGTCTTCCATCTCGTGACGCTGATCCTCATCGGCGCCATCAGCTTCTGGTGTTCGCGCGGCCGAGATGGCCAGCTCTACAACGGGGTAGGACTGCTCGCCGCTCTGTCCTGCCTCCGCGCCGTGATGGAGCTGGGTTGGTTCAGAACCGGGGGCATCTCGCTCTACATCGCGATGCTGATCGCCAGCCCCATCGTCGCCTACGCCTCCATGTTGCCGAGGTCGACGCTCGAGGAGATGGGCGGCATGCTGTTCTTGTACTTCCCGGTCGCAGCGGTCGCGGGAGACGTCGTGATGCTCTTGCCCAACCTGATCCTGCGCTGGAAGCGGACGGCGAGCTGAACGGGCCTACCGCGCGACCAGGCACGACCACATACGGCACCGGCGCCCACTCGGTGATCAACGAGGGCTGCGGCAGGCCCGCCGCCCGACATGACGGCGGCCATGCCCCTCGACCCGTCCGTGCCGTCCCGCCACCGCACCATCGGCGCCTGCCGGCGCGACCTCGACGCCGCGCGCGTCGCGACGCAGCAGCGGCTGCTCCTGGAGGCTGAGCGGGTAGTGGAAGGCCTCGGAAAAAATTATGGGACAGGCATTTCTGGCGTAATCGCCGAGTGCGGGCGGGAAAATTGCCGGCGAAGCCAACCCGTTGTGCTTCTGTCCAGGCAAGTGGCGAAGCTGATCCCGTGATCGGCGACCTTCGACGGGGCTTGGGTTGGGTCGACCCCTTGAGTTGGTGGTCCAGAACGCGCAGGTGACACCGAACTTTGCCGTCTTATCGATCGTCGAGTACGCTGAAAAGGTGAGCCCATGCTGAAAATCGAATGCGGGTCGTGTGGCTGGGCGGCCGACGTCCCAATGGAGCGCGCCGGGCAGTCGGCGATATGCCCCGCCTGCAAGGCGGCCGTCCGGGTACCGGACCTATTCGCGGCCGACGCGGCGCCCGCTGCCCGTCCGCCCGCCGTCGAAGGGTCGCCAATTCCGATGGCGGTCCCGAGGCCCATGGCAGCGATGCCGCGAGCGCGCCAGGCAGTCGCGCCTGCGGCTCCTGTCACTCCTGTCACTCCTATCACTCCGGCGGCACGCAACGTCGCCATGGTCGCCGTCGGCGCCGGCGCGACGCTCGCCGTCGGCGCGCTGATCCTGTGGGCGACGTCCTCCTCAGGGAACCAATCGACCCCGACCGCCGCGGTCCGCGCAGACGCGGCTTCGGAGACCCAGTCCGTCGCGCCGCCGATCGATGCGACTCGGAGCGCTGCGCCTGCGCCGGTCGCGCCCGCGGCGGCGTCATCGGCGCCGATCGCGCTGCACGCGACACTTTCGCCATCACGCCCGCCCGAGGTCGCGCACCTGCAGCCCGCACCTCAGCCGGTGGCCGCAGCTGCCGCTCCGATCGTCGCCGCGGCGCCGCCGGCACCGGAGCTCCCGCCGCACGTGCGCGAGGCCATGGCCGCCGATGCGGCGCGCCTGGCCGAGGACCGCCTGCTGACGGCGTTCCCGGGAGAGATCACCGTCGACCTGCCCGCGATCGCCTCGCGGACGACGCTGGCGGCGCGCGGCGCGCTCTGGGTCGTCCTCTGCGCCGACGGGCGTCTCGTCGGCATCGACCTCGTCGCGCGGCGCAAGGCGTGGGAGACGCTGGTCGAGGATCCCGACGCACTGATCTCGGGCGGCGACACGCGGATCGCCGCGCTCTCGCGCAAGGGCGGCACGCTCGACGTCATCGATGCGGCGACCGGAGCGCGCATCCTGCGCAGGCGCGTCGCCGACGCCGGCACGCCGGTGTCCTGCGCGATGGGCATCGAGACCGACGCGCGCATCGCCATCGTGATCCACCAGGGGGACCGGCATCGCCTCGAGGTCCAGGAGCTCGAATCCGGGGCGGCGGCGTTCGTCCACCGCAGCCTGTCGACCGACCACGAGCCGCGCCCCGCGCGCGGCGAGACGGTGGTGGCGAGCCCGTCGCTGCGCTACGTCGCGTACCAGGCGACGCTCAGCTCGGCCCTCGCGATCTTCGACCTCCACGACGGCACGTTGTGCGGCACGTTCCACTCGTACGGCCTCGCGTCGCTGGGCGACGACGGCACCGTGCGCGTCGGCGCGGCCGTCTTCGCGATCGATGGCGTCCGCCCGGTCGACGAGTCCATCGAGATGCGCGCGCTGGTCCCGGCCGAAGGCGCGAGGCACAGCACCATCCCCAGCATCGGCGGCCGCTTCAACGCCGACATCGATGGCGTGCGCGAGCATCACCGGCTGGCCGTCCGCCTGCCCGGGTCCGACGTCGAGCTGGCCTGCGTGGGCGGCGTCCCGCCGCCGTACGACCGCGAGTGGTTCCACGACGAGTGGTCGACGCGGGTCGTGGTCGACGTCGAGCGGGCGCGGGCTGGCATCATCGCCGAGAGCGGCCGCGCGGTGGCGCTGCGCGAGATCCCGGCATTGTCGGCGCCCTCCGGGCGGGCGATGGCCGCCGCCGTGACCATCGGACGAACCGCGCGCGTGCCGCTCGGCGGGACCTGGAGCCACGACCTGCGGCCGTGGCCGAGCGAGGGCATCCGCGTGACGCTCCGCTCGGCGCCCGACGGCGTGACCTGCGCGCCCGATGGGAAGCTCTCGTGGTCGGTGGGTAGCGACGAGGCGATGCTGGGCGGCCACGAGGTCATCGTGGAGGTCGCTGCCGACGAAGGCGCGACGCGGCTCGAGCGCCTGCGCGTCGAGATCGTCCCGTACGCGCACCCGGGCGTGGCGTCGGGGACGGCCGACGTCGACGGCCGGCGCATCCTCTACCACATCTTCCCGGGCGGGGCGCTCACGGCCTCGGACGTCGCCGGGGACGGCGTCTTCGTCGCCGCCGGCGGATGGCTGCACCGCTTCGATGGCGCGCTGCGTCGCGCCGAGAAGCCGCCGCTGCGGGTCGGGACCGCGCGCCGCCTGACCGCGCGCGGCGGTACCGCCGCCGTCGTCGCCGACGGCACCGTGCGCATCATCGACGTCGCGACGTGGAGCGAGCGGCGCGCCGTCCCGTGGCCGGGCGAGAACGGCGAGGTCCTCGACGCCGAGCTCGATCACGACGGGGACGCGCTGTGGCTCGCCGCCGCCCGGCCGGGAGCCCCGGTCGTGGCCGATCGCCATGCGGTGTACCGGCTCGATGCGAAGACCGGCGCGATCCAGCGGGTGAAGGGCATGGTGGCGCAGCGCCTGCTCCCGCATCCCGACGGCTGGATGTTCGCGATGCAGTGCTACGATACCGAGCTCGCGCGCGAGCTCGCATCGACGCACGCCGAGATCCTCGGCAAGATGCACGAGAGATCGCACTTCAAGACGTGCGTGACGCGCTACTCCGTGCGCGGGACGTCGGCGACCCTGATCGACGGGATGGTGGTCGGCAACATGCTCGGCGGCGACGCGTTCGTCCCGCGCGACGCGTGGCTGCTGGGCGATGCATCGCTTCTCGCGCTGCCGGGGATGCTGGGCACCGAACTGCAGCTCTGCGATCCGGCGACGCTCGCGCCCGTGCTGAAGGCGCTGACGAGCAATATCCTGTCCGCGGCCAAGGTCGCTGGGACATCGGTGGTCGCGGTCGCGATCGACGGCCGCTACAGCGGAAGCGGCAACGCGAACGAGATCGCCTTCATCGACGCCGCCGCCGGCACCGCGCTGCCCGAGAAGCTGCCGTACCAGACGACGTACGACGTCGCGCTCATCGAGCAGTCGGACCCGCGCGCCGTCGCCGTCGGGACGGGCGCCGACGGGCTCCGGCGCGACCTCTGCGGCCAGTTCGTCATCGAACGCTTCGCCGACGTCCTCGATGCACGCGTCGCCGCGACGTCGCCCGCGCGGCCTCGGCCGAAGGTGCCCGATGGCAAGGCGGCGAGGCCGCGCCAGGGCGATGCGGCCGGCGCGCCCGCCGCGGGTCGCCGCGAACCGGCGAAGGCGACGGTCGCCCGCATCCCCAAGCGCTCCGATCTCGATGGCCTGACCAACCGCAGCCGCACGAAGCGCGATGCCAAGGACGTCGCGGCCAAGTCGGCGACCGCGGTCGTCCTCATCGAGAGCGGCCGCGGCTTCGGGTCGGGCTTCGTCATCGGGAAGAACGGCTGGGTGCTGACGGCGGCGCACGTGCTGCCGCCGGAGGGCGCGATCCGCATCGTCCAGAAGGACGCCCACGGCGCGTCCCACACGTACGCCGCCGAGGTCGCGGCGATCGACCACGGCGAGGATCTCGCGCTCCTGTTCCTGCCGGAGGCGAAGGGCATGCCGACGGTCACGAGCGACTTCGACCGGAAGCCGGCGCTCGGCGAGGCCGTCGTGGTGATCGGCAACCCGGGCGTCGGCGGGGACGCGCTGGAGCGGACGCTCACGACCGGAGTCGTCTCGAGCCCCCGCCGCGAGCTGGACGGCCGCGGCTACATCCAGACCAGCGCGTCGGTGAACCCGGGCTCCAGCGGCTGCCCGATGTTCGACGAGCGGGGCAACGTCTCGGGCATCATCGTCCTGAAGGCGAACATCGAGGGCGCCGGGTTCGCCGTCAGCGGCGATCGCGTGAAGGCCTTCCTCGAGAAGTGCCTCAAGCCATAGGCCGCTGACCGCGCGCGCTCAGCGGTAGTCTGAATCGAGCAGCTGGAGTCATTGGAATTCGAGGGCAGGCGCTTTTTCGCCCGCGTCGCTGGCCGGTGCGCAACGCTCGATTGCCAGCAATGCGAGGACGGGTCCCCGTCAGCGCCGCGCCCGCCCATGGCTCCCGCGTTCGACCAGCCGCATCTCGAAGCAATGTCGGTGCTCCTTGCGCGGCCGACGCAGCAGCCCGAGCGTCCGCTCGACCATGTCCGCGACGGGCATGTCCATCGTGGTGAGGGGGACGGCGTACGCCTCGCTCTCCGGCCGTCCGTCGAAGCCGATCACGGTGAGCTCCTCCGGCACCCGCACGCCGGCGCGCACGAGGTTCGCGAGCGCGTACTGGGCGATGCCGGCGCCGTGGATGCACAGGGCGGTGACGGCGTGGTCGCGCATCGCGGCGCGCGCGAACGCGGTGTACTGCCGCGCGGCCTCGGCGGGATCGTCGGCCCGCGTCGTCAGCGGCGGCCGGACGACGGTCAGGCCCGACGCGGCGAGCGCCTCGTCCCCGTAGGTGTAGTCCGGCACCAGCGCGACCACGCGATGGCCGAGGCCGCGCAGCAGGGCGCCGATCCGCCGGTACGCGGCGGTGCGGTCGACGCCGACGAGATGGTAGCCGAGGGCGAGGGCGGCCTGCGTCGCGCTGCCGTCGCCCTGCCCGAACAGGTGGTTGTAGATGACCACGCGGCAGTTCGCCAGGTAGCCCGCCACCGACGGCGACTCCGGGGCCTCGCGCTCCCACGCCTGGAACCAGACGACGCGCGTCGCGCCGCGCGCGATCAGCGCCTTGACGCCGTCGAGCAGGCGCCGGTGCGGGACCACCGCCAGCTCGAGCAGGTCCTGCCCTTCCGCCAGGCGCGCGACGATGTCGTCGTACGCGGTCTGCAGATGCGTGTAGAGGTGGCCGAGGTGGATGAGCCCGATGCGCTCGAGAGTTGGTCGATGCAGGTCGGTCGCCGCCTGCGACGGCACGTACCCGCGCTCCGCCAGGTAGCGCTCGACCCGGACGATCGTCTCCTGCGCATGGCCCAGCCGGCGCGCGCGACCGTTGACCACCGAGGAGATCGTCCGGCGGCTGAGGCCCAGTTCCGCGGCGATCTCGGCCATGGTCGGTCGCGCCATCCTGCGAGGATGGGTCCGCGCGCTGCCGCACAACGCGCCGCGGGCGACGCAGGACGCCGGAACGAGAGGACGACGATCGCTGCTGCGACGCGTCGCCGCCCCTCGTCGTATGCCGCTGGCAGCCCGGGAGCGCGGACTCGTCGATTGCGTCACCTGCCTCGGCGATTCGAGTCGCGCGCATGAGCGAATCGCCGACCTCGACCCCGAACGACCGCAGCTGGCGCGCCGGCTTCAGCCCCGATCAGACGATCCAGCGCGTGCGTCCGGCCGAGGACCACGGCTGGCTGCCGAACCCGCACCGCGGCACGACGACGTTCCAGCGCTTCAATGGCGACAAGCTCTACCCCGGCCTCGCCTGGAGCGACCGCGAGGGGCCGCTGGTGTTCAAGCCGTTCGACGGGCGGCTCGGCAACGAGCGCTATCCCGACACCACGCTGTCGTATTGCCGCTGGTTGTGGTCGGTGCTCGAGCCGCGCCGCGGCGAGCACCGCTGGGACGTCATCGAGCAGGCGCTCGCCGCCGGCCGCGCGCGCGGCCAGACCGTGCAGATGCGCGTCCAGCCGTACATCGGCGGCGACATCCCGGCGTGGTACTGGGAGCTCGGCGGCCAGGCGCAGCCGCGTCCCGAGCCGGTCGTGGTCGCCGACCCCGGTCCGTTCGGCGCGCCCGGCACGGATGCGGAGCCCGATCACAACCACCCCGCGTACCTGGAGCACTTCGGCGGCTTCATCCGCGCGTTCGGCGAGCGCTTCGACGGCCATCCCGATCTCGAGAGCTTCGACATCGCCTACGGCGGCGGCTGCGGCGAGGGCGGCGGCAACGCCACGCCCGACACCGCGGCGCGGCTGGTCGACATCTACCTCGACGCCTTCCGCCGCACGCCGCTGATGAGCATGCTCGGCACGCCCGGCTGCCGCCACGCGGCGCGTCATCGCCGCGTCGGCTGGCGCGCCGACTGCTTCGGCGACCTGCATCCGGAGGGCCTGGGCCGCGTGCCCGACGGGCTCAACTGGAACCACATGCACGACCTCTATCCGCGCGAGGTCCGCGACTGCGGCGTCGCCGAGACCTGGAAGACCGCGCCGGTGACGCTCGAGACCTGCTGGACGGTCGGCTACTGGCACAAGCAGGGTTGGGACCTCGACTGGATCCTCGCCCAGGGCCTGAAGTACCACGCGTCGGTGTTCATGCCCAAGTCGTCGTCCATCCCCGACGAGTGGCGCGACAAGATCGACGCCTTCGATCGCCGCCTCGGCTACCGCCTCGTCGTGCGCCAGGCGATGCTGCCGATGGCCGCGCGGCGCGGCGCATCGCTGGCGTGGTCGCTGACGGTCGAGAACGTCGGCGTCGCGCCGCTCTACCGGCCGTACCGGCTGGCGCTGCGCTACCGCCAGGGAGATACGGCGGCGGTCGTCGCGCTCGACGCCGATCCGCGCGAGTGGCTGCCCGGCGACGCGGTGCTCGACGGCGCGACGCGCGTGCCGCCGACGCTGCGGCCCGGCGTGGCGGCGATCGACCTCGGCCTGATCGACGCGGCCGACGAGGCGCGCGTGCTGTTCGCCAACCAGCGGCGCCGCGACGATCGCTGGCTGGCGCTGACGCACATCGAGCTCGCCTGAGGCGCAGCCGCCGCGCGTATCGGTGACGCGTACCTCCATGGATCGTACGCCGCTGGTTGTGGCAGCGGCCCGCGCCGCCGCGTTGAGATGACACGCCGCGGCGGATGATGGTGCATCGGGCGCGCACGCCTCGCGCGCCGATGGAGGAGCCATGAGCGATGCCCCGACCAAGCCCATCCCCGAGGGCTACCACACCGTCAACACCATGGTGACGATGCGCGACACGCGTCGCGCCATCGCGTTCTACGAGCGCGCCTTCGGCGCCGTGCGGACCTTCCTGATGGAACGCCCGGATGGCGGCGTCGCGCACGCGACGATCCGCATCGGCGACTCGACGATCATGTTCGGCGACGAGTCGCCCGACGAGCGCTGCCGCAGCGCCGAGAGCCTCGGCGGGTCGCCGATCGCCTTCTACCTCTACGTCGAGGACGTCGACGCGCTGTTCGACCGCGCGACCGGTGCCGGCGCCACCGTGCGCATGCCGCTCGCCGACATGTTCTGGGGGGACCGCATCGGGACGGTCGAGGACCCGTTCGGGCTGACCTGGACGATCGCCACCCACGTCAAGGATCCGACGGAGGACGATCTCGCCCGCGGCGCCGAGCAGATGTTCGCCCAGTCCGGCTGAGCGCGGTCGCCGCCACGGTGCGTCGACGCCGGCGCGTTACCGGTCACGGGCGCTGGCATCGCCGGGCGACGCGACATCATCGATGCTCCCATGGAAGTCGTCTCCCGTCACGCGCGCCTGTTCCTCCGCAAGTGCAAGGGCGCCGGCGAGAAGCCCGCTCCGGCGGCAGTCGGTCCGGCGGTCGCCAGCCTGGTCGGCGGCACGCTCGCGATCCTGTGGCTGGTCTGGCTGACGCGCATGAGCGGGCACTCGCTGCTGATCGCGCCGTTCGGCGCGACGACCGTGCTGCTCTTCGCGGCGAAGGACTCGCCGCTCGCCCAGCCGCGCAACGTCATCGGCGGCCACCTGGTCGCGACCGCGATCGCGCTGGCGATGCTCAGCGTGTTCGGCCCGTCGCTGTGGGCGATGGGCGTGGCGGTCGGCGTGTCGATCGGCGTCATGCAGCTGACCCGCACCACGCATCCGCCGGCGGGCGCCGACCCGATCCTGGTGTTCCTGGCGCCGCCCGCCTGGCACTTCCTGTGGTCGCCGGTGCTGGTCGGCGCGGTCGCGCTCGTCGCCCTCGCGCTGATCTTCAACAACCTCAACTCCTCGCGTGGGCAGCGCTGGCCACGCTGGTGGCTCTGAGCGCGCGCGCCGCGGGCGGCACGCGCTGACCGCGACGCCCACGGAGCTCCGCCCGCAGGTCGCGCCGCGCGCCGATACCGGGGGTCGTCATCGTCCGCGCCGCGGGAGGTGTGGCGGTACCGGACACGCGCACGCGCGCCTGCCCGCGTGTGGAACCCCGGGTCGAGCCGCCTTGCCCGTATCATCGGTGATCCACCCTCCGTGCATGGCCGCGAAGCGCACCCTGAGCGTCGACGCGCTGACGCGCGCCAAGGAGCCCGTCATCACGGCGATCTCCAGCGCGATGAGCGACGCGGGCATCACCAAGTCCGAGCTCGCGCGGCGCATGCGGACCAGCCGCTCGCTGGTCAACCGGCTGCTCGATCCGGCGACCGACACCTCGCTGCCGACGCTGGTCGCGGCGGCGGCGGCGGTCGGCAAGCAGCTGCGCCTCGATCTCGTCGAGCCGGCGCGGCGCCGGTCGCCATGACCGCGTCGAACGCGCCGGCATCGGTCCCCGACGACCTCTTCGCGCACGGCGGTGAGATGGGCGCGCTGATGCGCGCCGTCGACTGGGCGGCGACGCCCGTCGGCCCGGTCGACCGCTGGCCGCAATCGCTGCGCACCACGGTCCGCACCCTGCTCGAGTGCCGGCTGCCGATGTACCTGGCGTGGGGTCGCGAGCACATCCAGTTCTACAACGACGCCTATCGACCCATCCTCGGCGACAAGCACCCGGCGCTCGGCCGCGCCGCGCGGCAGACCTGGGACGAGATCTGGCCGACGATCGGTCCGATGTGGCAGGAGGTGTGGGCGGGCAAGCCGATCGGCTTCGACGACTTCCGCCTGACCATCCGCCGCTTCGGCTACGACGAGGACTGCTGGTTCAACTTCTCGTACAGCCCGGTGCGCGACGAGCGCGGCGAGGTCGCCGGCGTCCTGGTCACCTTCGCCGAGACCACCCAACGCGTGCAGAGCGAGCGGCGCCTGACCGAGGAGCGCGAGCGCCTGCGGTCGATCTTCATGCAGGCGCCCGCCAGCATCGCGATCTTCCGCGGCCCCGATCACGTCTACGAGTTCGCTAATCCGCCGTACCTCGCGATGCTCGGCCGCGCGTCGCTGGTCGGGCAGGCGGTGCGCGACGCCCTGCCCGAGATCCGCGACTCCGGCATCTACGAGATCCTCGACCGCGTCTACCGCACCGGCGAGCCGTTCGTGACCGCCGAATACGAAGTGCCGATCCGCATGCGGCCGGACGCCGAGCCGCAGCCGTGCTGGTTCTCCTTCAGCCTGCACCCGCTGCGCGACGAGCTGGGCGCGATCTTCGGGCAGATCGTCGTCGCCATCGACGTCAGCGCGCAGGTCCACGCGCGACGCCGGCTCGAGGCGCTGACCCGCGACCTGACCGCCCAACGCGACATGCTGCTGGCGAGCGAGCGGCGCTACCGCGATCTCGCCGACTCGATGCCGCAGATCGTCTGGACGGCCGGCCCGGACGGCCGCGTGGACTACCTCAACGACCGCTGGCACGCGTACACCGGCCTCGCCCGCGACGCCGACCGGGCGACGGCGTGGAACGCGGTCGTCCACCCCGACGACCTGCCGGCGGTCGTCGCCGCCTGGGAACGCAGCGTCGCCAGCGGCGATGCGCACGAGATCCGCTGCCGGCTCCGCCAGGGCTCGACTCGCGCGGACCGCTGGCACCTGGTGCGGGCGCTGGCGGTACGCGACCCCGCCGGTGCGATCACGCGCTGGCACGGGACCGCCACCGACATCCACGACCACCAGTCCGCGGAGGCCGAGCTGCGCGCCGCGCGCAGCCGGCTCGATCTGGTCACCGGCGCGACCGACCTCGGCGTCTGGTACTGCGACCTGCCGTTCGACGAGCTCGTCTGGAACCGGCAGGTGAAGAGCCATTTCTGGCTCGAGCCCGACGAGCGGGTCACGATCGACCTGTTCTACGCGCGCCTGCATCCCGACGACCGCGAGCCGACGCGCGCCGCGATCGACCGCTCGATCGCCGGGAAGACGCCCTACGACGTGCAGTACCGCACCGTCAACCCCGGCGACGGCCGCATTAAGTGGATCCGCGCCATCGGCCGCGGGTTCTTCGGCCCCGACGGCGCCGCGACCAGCTTCGACGGCATCACCATCGACGTCACGGCGACGCGCGCGCGCGAGGACCGCGAGCGCCTGCTGTCCGAGGCCGCGCGGCGGCTCAGCGCGACGCTCGACGCCGGCGAGACGCTGCAGGCGATCGCGGACGCCGCGGTGCCGGCGCTGGCCGACGCGATCGTCATCGATCTGGTCGACGAGGACGGCCTCCTCGATCGCGCCCTGGTCGCCGATCCCGATCCGGCGCGCCGCGCGCTGGCCGAGCAGCTGCACGATCGCTATCCGCCGGCGCGCGACGACGTGGTCTGGCGGACGATCGACGGCGTCGAGCCGCTGATCGTCGCGGACGCCGACGACGCGACGTGGCGCGGCATCGCCCGTGACGACGCCCATCTCGCGCTGCTGCGCGGGCTCGGGATCAGCGCGTTCGCCGTGCTGCCGCTGGTGGCGCAGGGGTCGGCGATCGGCGCGCTGTCGCTGATCACCCGCGGCGGGCGGCGCCTCGGCGACGATCAGGTCGCCGCCGCCCGTGATCTCGCCTCGCGCGCCGCCGCGTCGCTCGCCAACGTCCGGTCGTTCGCGCGCGCCGAGCGCTCGCGCCGGCGCGCCGAGACCCTGCGCGAGGTCGGCCTGACCGTCGCCGGCGAGCTGGACCTGCAGCGCGTGGTCCAGGCGATCACCGACGCCGGCCTGGCGCTGACCCGTGCCGGATTCGGCGCGTTCTTCTACAACGTCATCGACGAGAAGGGCGGCCGCTACACGCTGTACACCATCGCCGGTGTGCCGCGCGAGGCGTTCAGCCGATTCCCCATGCCGCGCGCCACCGCGCTGTTCGGCCCGACCTTCCGCGGCGAGGGCGTCATCCGCCTCGGCGACGTGCGCAAGGACCCGCGCTTCGGCACGAACGCGCCGTACAACGGCATGCCCGCCGGCCACCTGCCGGTGGTCAGCTACCTCGCGGTGCCGGTGCGCTCGCGCAGCGGCGAGATCCTCGGCGGGCTGTTCTACGGCCACGACCAGGCCGACCGCTTCGGCGCCGACGCGGAGAGCGTGGTCGTCGGCCTCGCAGCGCAGGCGGCGGTGGCGATCGACAACGCCCGGCTGTTCGACGCGGCCAACGCCAAGACGCGCGAGCTGGCGCGCGCCAACGATGAGCTGCAGCAGTTCGCCTACATCAGCTCGCACGACCTGCAGGAGCCGCTGCGCACCGTCACCCAGTACCTCGATCTGCTCGACACGCGCTACCGCGCGTCGCTCGACGATCGCGCCCGCCGCTTCATCGCCGCGGCGATGGGCAGCGCGACGCGCATGCAGACGCTGCTCGACGACCTGCTCGGGTATTCGCGGGTCGGCAGCGCCGGGACCGCCCTGGCCGACGTGCCGCTCGGGCCGCTGGTCGACGACGTGCTGCGCGATCTCGACGCCGCGATCCAGGCGCAGGGCGCGCGGGTCGTCGTCAGACCGCTGCCGACGGTCGTCGCGGACGAGACCAAGCTGCGCCTGCTGCTCCAGAACCTGATCGGCAACGCGCTCAAGTTCCGCGGCGACGCGGCGCCGGTGGTCGAGGTCTCGGCGGTCGACGATGCCGCCGGGACGGTGGTCAGCGTCGCCGACAACGGCATCGGCATCGCGCCCGAGCACCACGAACGCATCTTCGACGTCTTCCAGCGCCTGCACCACGCGAACGCCTTCGCCGGCTCCGGCATCGGCCTCGCCGTCTGCAAGCGCGTCGTCCAGCAGCACGGCGGGCGCATCTGGGTCGAATCCGACGGCACCGGCGGCGCGACGTTCCGCTTCACCCTGCCGCGGCCGACGGGATCGCGCGCATGAGCCGACGGCCCGCGATCCTGATCGTCGACGACAACCCGAACGACGTCGAGCTGCTCGGCATGGCGCTGGAGGAGGGCGGGGTCGAGGTCGACGTGCGGTCCCTGATGGATGGTCGCGCGGCGATCATCGAGCTCGGGCGGCTGGCCGGGCAGCGGCGCGACGCCTGGCCCGACCTGGTCGTGCTCGACCTCAACATGCCGATCACCAACGGCCACGAGGTCCTCGCGCACGTCGCCGGCGACGTGCGCCTGCGCGGCCTGCCGATCGTCGTCCTGACGACGTCGACCTCGCCCGAGGACCGCCGGCGGTGCGAGGCGATGGGCGCCGCCGCCTACGTCGTCAAGCCGCGCCGCTTCGCCGAGTTCGCCGGGATCGTCGACCGCCTGCGCCCGTTCCTCGATCCCGATCGGCGCGCGCCGTGAGCGCGATCGATCCACGCCGCGCGCATCGCGCGCAGGGAGCGTCGCGATGAGCACGCGCGTGCTCATCGTCGACAACAACCTCCTCGACCTCGAGGCGGTGAAGGAGGCGCTGGCCGAGGCCGGGTTCGACGCCGTCGTCGAGGTCGCGCTGGACGCGCCGGAAGCCATCGCGGTCATCGACGCGGTCGCCGACGAGCGCAGCGCCCCGGAGCTCGTCCTGGTCGACCTGCGTCTCTCCGTCGGCAGCGGCCTGGACGTGGTCCGGCGCGTGCGCTGCGACGCGCGGCTGGGCGACGTGCCGGTCGCGGTCATGAGCGGCGTGCTCGACACCGGCGATCGCGAAGCGTGCCTGGCGGCCGGCGCGGATCGCGTCGACGTCAAGCCGCGGCGCTTCGCCGAGCAGGTCGCGCTCGCGCGCGAATGGGCGCGCATGCTGCGCGTCCCGCTCGCCGAGCGGAGGGCGCCCGCGGCCAGCGCTCCGGCGGCCGGCGCGCGCCCGGGGCGCCAGCTCCACCTCGCCGAGCTCAGCCGCGCCGACGTCCTCGACCTGCAGGATCGCCTGCGCCCGCGGCTGCGCGCGGCGCGGTCGCTCGAGGACGCCGCGCAGGCGCTGGTGCGCTGCCTGTGCGTGGACTTCGCGAGCTCGACCGTCCTCACCCGCATGTTCGTCACGCTGCCGTTCGCGACCCTGCCCGAGGATCTGCGCCGCGCCGCCTGGTCGGTGGTCGAACGCCAGGCGCTGCAGAGCGCGATGCGCGACCAGACCCCGGTGCTGACGCTGCTGAGCACGTGCGGGCGCGAGCCCGCGTGGTGCGACCGCCGCGAGTCGCGCGGCCACGTCGCCACGCCGCTCAGCTCGCGCAGCTTCGTCGACTCGATCCCGATGATCGCGCGCATGCTCCAGGACATGGGCCTGGACCTCGGCCTGCAGACCGACGGCGACCCGTACATCGAGCGGGTCCTCGGCGCGGGCTGGGTCGGCCTGTTCTACGTCGGCGACGCGTTGACCGCGCGCGACGACCGCGGCCGCCGCATCATCCCCGCCGTGGACTTCGTCGAGCGCTACGGCGTGCGCACCGTCTTCGGCCTGGGCAAGGCCTACGCGAACGGCTCGATCGCGTCGCTGGTGGCCTTCACCAGCGCGATCGTCCCGCGCGAGCGCGTCGAGGCGCTGGTGCCGATCATGAACCTGTTCAAGGCGGAGACGCTGCGCTTCGTCAACGACGGCGCGATCTTCCGCGCCGAGCCGACCGCGGGCGTCGAACCGGCGGCGTGAGCGGGGCGCGTCCCGACCGACCGCGTACGTCGCGCTCGAGCGATCCTAGACCAGCGACCGCTCCGACGACTCGCGCTTCGTCAGCTCGAACATCTCGCCGTGCGCCAGCGCCGTGATGTCGCCGAACTCGCGCAGCAGGTCGCGATAGGCGGATGCCACCGGTCGAGGGCGCCGGTCGAGATCGAAGAGCCCGCAGGCGTTGACGCGCTGGCGCGGCTCGGCGAGCTGGATGTCCCAGTCCATCTGGTCGATCAGGCTGTACCAGGTGAAGCCGAGCACCGGAATGCCGTCGCGCCGCATGCGCAGCACGTTGACCCACTGCTTCCACAACCACATCGGCGCGGACGCGGGATCGAAGACGTTGGTCTCGGTGTGCATCACCGGCTTGTAGTAGCGGCGGAAGTAGCGCAGCGTGATCAGGTACCAGCCGAGCACGTCCTCGCCCTCGTGCACGGATCCGTCCGGCAGGACGATGTGCTCGTTCCGGCCGTAGTAGTCGTTGCCCATCACCTGGAAGCCGACGGCGGGCGTGCGCATGAACCACAGGAACTCGTCGCGCGTCATGCCGCTGTCCATCAGGAACATCAGCACGTCCGCATCGGGCGACTTCGCGTAGAGCAGGTCGAGCGAGGTGAAGACCAGCTTGTTGCGCAGCTTGATGTCGTGCGCCGGGCTGGCGCGCACGTGGTGCGTGTACTCGGCGGACTCGCTCTGGATGATGACGGCGTCGGCGCGGACGCGCTCGATGGCGGCGTTCGCGAGGAGGTTCGCGGCGACGAGGTGCTTCAGCGCCGTGACGAAGCCGGTGTCGCTGCGCAGCCGCTCGTTCCACAGCCCGTCCTGGCCGCTGTTGCGGGCGCAGACGTAGATCTCGTTCACCGGCGTGAAGAACCGCACCCACGGATAACGCTCCGCGACCGCGCCGGCGTAGGCGGCGAAGAGCACGGGCAGGTCCGGGTTCTGGCAGTCGCCGATCCAGTCGGGGACGCCGAAGTGCAGGAGGTCCAGGATCGGCGTGATCCCGAGCCGGCGGATCTCGTCCATGGCGAGGTCGGCGAACCCCCAGTCGTAGCGGTCGACGCCGAGCCACACGCGGTGGATCGGCAGCCCGTAGCGCAGGCACGGGATGCGCAGGTCCGCGACCAGCGCGAGATCCTCGCGCCAGCGTTCGTAGTGGCCGCACTCGGCGAGCAGGTCGCGGCGCAGCCCGCGTCCGTCCGAACCCGCCACGGTGGGGTTCGAGCACTCGATGCCCGTCGCGAACGCGAAGTCCCACGCCCGCTCGCCCTGGTCCGCCTCCCAGGGGGCGCGCGCCGGAGCGCGCGCCTGCGCGGCCGGCCCACCGCAGCCGGCGCCGGGTATCGCCAGCGCGGTGCCGCGGCGACTGATGGCGGTCAGGAATCCATAGGCCATGCGCTCATTGTAGATCGCCGGACGCGCAGCGGCGCGCGACATCGCCCTCCTTGCGCGCCCCGACGGGGTTCGCGGCCGGCGCCGCCTGCGCGCGCGCCGCCGCCCGTACCGTCGCCCGGGGATCGTCGGCGAGCGCGAGGAGCTCCGGACGCATCGCCAGCCCGAGCGCCCGCCGGGCCCGCCCGACCACCGCCTCGAGCTGCCACGTGAAGTCCTCGCGCGCGATGCGCCGATCGGTCGGGCCCGGCGGACCGGCCGGCGGCAGCTCGACATTGCGCTGCATGGCGCCGACCGCGTCGGCGCACGGGGTCGCCATCAACCGCTCGACGATGGGGGTGAACGCCGGCGCCGCGCGCGCGCCTCCGATCCGGTCGGCGATCGCCGCGATCGCCAGCGCGATGGCCGTGCGCGCGTTGAACGGCGGATCCTTGTCGGCGAGCGCCGCCAGCGTGTCGGCGCAGCCCTCGTCGCCGCAGCGCCGCAGCAGCGAGATGGCGACGCGCCACCGCGGAGCGAGATGCCGAGCGGTCTGCGGCCGGCGCTCCTCGTCGTCGCGGTAGCCCGATTCGCGCTCGGCGATCGCCGCGCACAGCCGCGGCTGCGCGCGCGCATCGCCCCACATCGCCAGCAGCGTCGCGGCGTTCCACGCGGCGTGCGCATCGGCGAGGGCGGCGGCGACGCTCTCGCGCAGCGCGCCGTCGCGTTGACCGCGGCGGTAGAGCCGCCAGCGCTCGTAGCCGCCCTCCGCGTCGCGCGCGAGCGCGGCCGTATCGGCCGCCTCGTCGCCGGCGAAGTCCGACGCGACCATGCGCGGACCGAACGCGTCCTCGCCGTCGCCGCCGTCCGCCGGGGCCAGCGCCCCGCTCGCGCGCAGCGCCGCGACCAGCGCGGCGTACGGCACGTCGCGCGCCGCGACCGCGTGCGTCGTCGCCACGGCGGCCGCGATGCCCGCGACCTCGCCCGCGCGCTGCACGTCGCGCTGCATGCGCATGGAGAAGTGCGCGTCGTTCTCGACGCCGAAGGCGCGGCAGGCGACCCAGGCGTTGTCGAGGTCGGCGGGCACGATCGCGCGGTAGGGGATGTCGCACGCGGTGCGCCCCTGCCACTGGCGGCACGCCCACACCCAGAACAACCCCTCGTCGCTCTCGAACTCGTAGTCGGTCGCGTGGTTGTCGTAGTGCGATCCGGTGCGGCCGACGCTGTCCGGGAAGCGGCGACGGGTGATGAGGTCGTCGAGCGTCACGTCGTACTCGGCGACGATGTGGCGGCCCTGGCGCAGCCCGAGCGCCGGCGCGCAGGAGGTCGGCCGGGCGCCCGCCTCGTAGCGCTCCTGGCGCAGCAGCGTCAGCCCGTGCAGGCGCGCGCGCGTCAGGTCCTCGGCGTCGCGCGGGTCGGTGAAGCCGGCGTCGAAGTTGACGACGCCCATCCACGTGGCGCCGCCGTCCTTCGTCCAGCACCGCCCGCCGGACTGGGTGTACGCGTGCGGCAGGCCGTCGCCGGCGCGGCCGTAGCGCGTCCGCGCCCCGACGAGCGCGACCAGGTCGCCGTCGCCGGTGCCGTCGATCCACGCGGGGGCGGCGACGCGCAACGGCCCGTCCGGCGTGGCGACCAGCGCGTCGGCGACCCGCCGCCCCTCGCGCGTCGCGGCGACGACGATGGCGCCGTGGCGACGCGCGACGCCGGCCTCGTCGAGGAGCAGGCCGAGCGCGGTCTTCTTGGCGTCGGGGTGGAAGCCCTGGATCGAACCGGGCGGCGCGAACAGCGGCTGGATCGCGTGGACGCGCGCGTCGACCTCCTCCTGCAGGCCGCCTTTGACGCCGTAGTAGTACCAGTGGATGCCGCCGCCCGCGCCGATGCCGCCGCAGAACGGCAGCGGCTCGAGCCCGATGACCTGCGCGCCGGCGCGCGCCGCCGCCAGCGCGGCCAGCGCGCCGCCGGTGCCGAGGCCGGCCACGGCGATGCCGCTGGTCAGCGCGCGCCCGGACGGCAGCGCGATCGGCGCGCCCGCGGCGATCGCGTCGCCGCCCGGCAGGTCGGCGCAGGCGCGCGCCGCGCCGGCGCCGAGCTCGGCGCGCGCGGCCAGGGAGGCGATCGGCACGTGGTGCCACGCCGCCACCGCCGGGGCCAGGTTGCGCGGCAGTCCGGCGGGCGCCGCGCCGCCGTTCCACGCCGCGAGCGGCGCCACCGAGACGTGGCTGACCACGGCGGTCGCCGCCGCGCCGCCGAGCGCGCGCACCGCGGCCAGCGCGCGCAGCATCGCGACGGGCATCGCCTCGCCGTCGGCCAAGGACAGCTCGATCGTGCGCTGGTTCGGCCAGCCGCCGGCGCGCAGGCGCGCGCCCGGCAGCACGTCGACGTCGGGAGCGTCGCGCCACGCCTCGTCGCGCAGGTGGATGTACGCGCGGCGCATGGCCGGCCGCGGCGCCGACGCGGCCACGCACAGGCGGGCGAGCTCGGCGCCGTCGGTCGCATCGACCCAGCGGCGCGCGCGCAGCCGGCGCACGCCGCCCTTGCCGCCGACGATCACGCCGGCGATGGCGTCGGCGGCGTCGCGCTCGACCGCGAGCGCGCGCACGTAGGCGAGGGTGGCGATGTCGCCGCGCGCGAGCCGCGCGGCGACGGCGATCTCGGCGATCGCGCCATCGACGCGTCCGCCGACCACGGCGCCGCCGGCGTCGAGCAGCGCCCGGGCGCGGCCCCAGCCGGGGCCTCCGCCCTCGGCCGCGTCGTCGGCGAGCGCCCACCCCGATTCCCAGGCGAACGCCGCGTCCGGCGCGACCAGCAGCACGCGCGACCCGCGCTCGGCCAGGTCGAGCGCGGCGACCACGCCCGCCCATCCGGCGCCGTAGACGGCGACGTCGAAGAGCGCGCGGAAGACGCAGCCGCGGTGGTCGGGGTGCTCGTGCAGGGGGTCGCAGGACATGGGTGCCTCGACCGGCAGCATCGCGCGCGGGCGCGGGTGCGGGCGCGGCGGAAGGTGGGTCCCGCTGCTGCGGATGTCGTTTTTTCGGCTACGCTGCCGCCGTGCCGGCCGACCACGAGATCCCGGCGGCGGCGATCGCGGCCTATGAACAGGCCAGCGGTCTGCGCGTGTCGATCCACGATCTCGCCGGCTCGCTGTCGGCATTCCTGTCTCCGGACCGTTTCGCCCACGCGCCACCGCCCTGCGTGGCGGTCAAACGCCACCGCGACACCGCGTGCATCGCCTTCGACGTGCACCGCGTCCGCGACGTCGCGGCGCGGCGCGGCGACGGATTCATCAAGTCGTGCCACGCCGGCCTGGTCGAGTGGGTGGTGCCGGTCGCGCGCGACGACGCGCTCGAGTGGGTGCTGTTCGCCGGCGTGCGTCGCGCCGGCCGCGGGCTGCGGCCGGATGTCGTCGATCCGGCGGTGGCGCCGCCGCCGACCGCGGCGCGCCTGCTCGCCGCGGTGCCGCCGATCGACGCGGACGCCGCCGCGTGGCGCCTGGAGGGGCTGCGCCAGCTCGCGGCGCGCCTGGCCGCCTGGCGGGCGACGCGATCGGAGGCGCCGGTCGCCGCCGCGCGTCCGCGCACCCCGATCGCGCGCGCGGTCGCGATCCACCGCCTGGTCGTCCGCCGCCTCGCCGATCCGGCGTTCGCCCTGCCCGAGGTCGCCGCCGCGCTCGGTCTGAGCGAGAGCCGCGCCGGCCGCGCCATCAGCGAGGCCTGCGGCATGGGCTTCGCCCGCCTGGTGCGCGAGAGCCGCCTGCGCGCCGCCGCCGCGCTCCTGCGTCAGGGCGAGCTGACCGTGGCCGATGTCGCGGCGCGCTGCGGGTTCGGCGATCGCGCGCACTTCCACGCGGTCTTCCGCGCCGCCTTCGGCGCCTCGCCCGCGCGCTGGCGCCGCGGCGCGGGCGGGCCGTAGCCCCCATGCCTAGGTGCCGGCGCGGCGGCGAAAAGCCCGGTAACGCGCCGCGTCGCGCGGAGAGCTGGGCGACGACCTGGCCGGCCCGCTGCCGTCATGGCCGGTCCCAGCGCGGTGGAGCGGACGGATGTGGCGATGGTGCCTGGTGATGCTCGTGCCCCTGGCGCTGGTCGGCGCCGAACGCGGGCGCACGCCGCCGCGCGGCGCGAAGCCGCTCCCGGACATCGCCGGCGCGCTCGACCGGCTCGTGCCGGGCCACCCGCGCCTGGTGCTGACCACCGCCCGGATCGCGGCGATCAAGGAGCAGCTGCGGCGCGACCCCGAGATGCGCGACGCCTACGACGACGTCATGCGCAACGCCGACAGCGCGGCGGCGCGCCCGGTGCTGTCGCCGACGAAGGACGGCACCACGACGATCGCCATCAGCCGCCAGTGCGTCGCGCTGGTGTACACCTGCGGCATCGCCTGGCATCTGACCGGACGCGATGCCTATGCGGAAGCGGTCCGCGCGAACATCCTCGCCGCGTGCGCCTTCCGCATCTGGACCGATCCGCGGCCCGACGCGAGCTTCGGCATGGACACCGCGGAGATGCTGCACGCGGTCGCGATCGCCTACGACTGGCTGTACGAGCGCTGGACGCCGGACGAACGCGCGATCCTGCGCCGGGCGATGATCGACTTCGCCTTCACGCCGGCCCTGCGCGACTTCGGCGTCGGCGGCCCGCCGTCGTGGTGGGTCGGGAGCTACATCAACTGCACCGCCGACCACGACGCGGGACTGATCATCGGCGCGCTGGCGATCGCCGACGAGGAGCCGGCCATGGCGCGGACGATCCTCGATCACGCGTTGAACGACATCGTCAATCCGATGAGGACCTACGAGCCCGACGGGGTCTGGCCCGAGGGGCCCAGCTACTGGCACACCACCACCTTCGCCGTGTGCGATGCGCTGTCGGCGATGGAGACCGCGCTGGGTTCGACGCTCGGCATCGACGCGGGCACCGGCCTCGCCGGCACCGGGCGGTACGTCGTGATGACCCGCAGCCCGGGCGGGATCCAGGCCAACTTCGGCGACAGCTACGACTGGATCGACCTGCAGGGGCTGCCGCCGCTGATGTGGCTGGCGCGGAGGTACCAGCGGCCCGAGTACGCGCAGGCGCAGATCGAGACCCTGCGCGTGCGGCGCAACCGCGCCGACGCGCGCGATCTCATCTGGTGGCCGGAGACCCCGCCGGTCGCCCGGCCGTGGCCGTTGGATGCGTACTTCGCCGGCCGGTGCGACGTCGCGAGCATGCGCAGCGGCTGGGACGACGACGCGCTCTTCGCCTGGATCAAGGGCGGCTGGAACGAGGTCAACCACGGTCATCTCGATCTCGGCCAGTTCGAGGTCTACGCGCTGGGGAAGTGCTGGGCGCGCGATCTCGGACGCGACGATTACCGCCTGCCCGGGCACCACGACGACGGCCAGGGCGGCAGGCGCTGGACGTGGTTCCGCATGGGCACGCAGAGCCACAACGTGCCGATGATCGACGGCGCCCAGCAGAACGTCGCCGCCAGCGCGCAGATCGCGCGCTGGCACGAGGACCCGCGCAGCCCGTTCGCCATCGCCGATCTGCGCGCCGCGTACGCGCCTGCCGCAACGTCGGCCATGCGCGGCCTGATGCTGGTCGAGCGCCGCGCGGTGCTCGTCCAGGACGAGATCGTGCTGGCGAGGCCGGCCGGCGTCACCTGGAGCATGCTCACCGACGCCAGCATCGCGATCGATGGCGGGCGCGCCGTGCTCACCCTCGACGGCGAACGTCTCGCCGCGCAGATCCTCGAGCCGACGACGGCGGTGTTCAGCGCCGCCTCCGGCGAACGTCCGCCGCCCGAGCTGCCGAACACCGGCACCAGCCTGCTGCAGGTGCGGATCCCCGCCGGCGGCGATCGCGTGCGCGTGACCGTGCTGCTCGCGCCGGCGTGGCGGGACGGCATCCAGGCGCCGCCGCGCGTCCGTCCCCTCGCCGAGTGGGGCAAGCCGCCCAAGCCGGAGAGGCCGGAGAAGCCGGCGAAGACCAAGCGCGGCGGGCGCGCGGCGAAAGGCGATGCGGCACAGGACCCGGCGAGCCCCGACCAGGGCTCGGGTCAGGCGCCTGCGGACGCGCCGGGTCGCTGACCGAGCGGCACGCGACCGACCGCCGCGCGTCCGGAGCAGCGTCGTGCGCGGTCGTGCCGCAGGCGGACGCCGATCCCGCCGCCGACCGCGGATGGCACGACCGTGAGGAGATCCTTCCGCATCGGGCGCCGACGTTTCGCCCGGGCCGGGGACGCGCGCCATGGCCATCGACGCGGCGACGCCGCAGCATGCGACCATGCGCCTCGCACCGCTGCTCGTCGCCTGCCTCGCCTGCGCCGCATCCGCGGGTGATGCCGTCCAGCTCGATGGCGGCGATGCGCGCTGGCTGCGCCGCGACCGCGCCACGCCGGCGGCGGTCGTCGCGATCGCGGGCGCGGGCGCCGGCGCCGTCCTCCAGCTCACCGCCGACCGTGGCGCGGGCGCGAACCTCGTCCCCGCCGCCGGCGACTGGTCCGGCCACCGCTACCTCACGGTCGACCTCGACGTCGACGGCGTCATGCCGGTCGCGTTGGAGGCATGGTGGCTCGACGAGGCCGGGCGCGCGGTGTGCGTCTATCCGGTGGTGCCGGCAGGCCGCTCGACGCTCAGCCTGGACGTCGTCGCGAACGCGGGTGATCCGCCGGTCGAGCGCGCGCGCATCGCGCGCTTCGGCTTCGAGCAGCTGTGGGAGCAGCCCGGCAGCGTCGTGGTGTCGCGGCCGCGGCTGACGCGCGTCGACGAGCGCACGCCGCGCCCGAGCGCCGCCGAGGCGATCGATCGCGCCTACGCGCCGCCGCCGGCCTTCGCCGAAGCCGGCCCGCAGCGCTCGCCGCTGCTCTTCGACGACGGTACGCCGGTGGCGGACGCCGCGGATTGGCCGCGTCGCCGCGCCGAGATCCTCGCCGCCTGGCACGCCGAGATGGGCGCCTGGCCGGCGCCGCTGGAGGCGCCGTCGATCACCGTGCTCGCGCAGGAGGACCGCGATGGGATCGCCTTCCGGCGCGTGCGCGTCGACGTCGCGGCCGAGCGCGCGGTGGAGGGCTGGCTGCTCGTGCCGCCCGGCGCCGCCGCGAGTCCGGCCGTGCTGACCGTGTTCTACCACCCCGAGGGCGCGATCGGCGAGCGCGGCGGTCCTGGGACGGACTACGCGCGGCAGCTCGCCCGCCGCGGCATCGTCGCGCTGTCGATCGGCATCCGGCCGCTCGACGTGGCCAAGCCGGAGAGCCGCGCCTTCTATCCGCGCGACGTCCAGCCCCTGTCCTTCCTGGCGTACGTGGCGTCCAACTGCCGCCGCGCGCTCGCGCGCCTGCCCGAGGTCGACCCGGCGCGCGTCGGCGTCATGGGCCACTCGTACGGCGGCAAGTGGGCGATGTTCGCGTCCTGCCTGGACGACGGGTTCGCGGCCGGCGCCTGGTCCGACCACGGCATCGTCTTCGACGAGGCGGTGGCCGACGCGAACTACTGGGAGCCGTGGTACCTCGGCCAGGTCCCGGGCGACGTCCAGCGGCCGCGCGGGCTGCTGTCGCCCGAGCACCCGCGGGTCGGCGCCTACGCCCGGCTGGTCGACGCGGGTCGCGACCTGCACGAGCTGCACGCGCTGATGGCGCCGCGGCCGTTCCTGGTGTCGGGCGGCGCCGTCGATCCGCCGTCGCGCTGGCGCGCGCTCGCGCACGCGATCGCGGTCAACCGCCTGCTCGGCGCCGAGCGGCGCGTGGCGATGACCAACCGCGGGCCGCATGCGACCGATGCCGAGGCCGCCGCCGAGATCGTCGAGTTCTTCACCCGCGCGTTGGGCGCGGCGACGCCCGCGCGCTGAGCCGCGGCCGTCGCTCCACCCCGCCGCTCGGTCGACATCTTCCGGAGGTTTACGTGAGCAGCACAGGCAGCCTGCGGGCATGGCACTACCGGACGCGCGCGCCGGTCGAGGTCGCGTGGGCCGACGGCGTGTTCACGCGCGTCGAGCCGACGACGCGCGAGCCCGATGGCGACGCCTGGATCGCTCCCGGCCTCGTCGAGCTGCAGGTCAACGGCTACGGCGGGATCAACTTCCGCGATGATCGCGTCGGCGCCGCCGAGCTGACCGTCGCCGTGCGTCGCCTGCGGCGCGACGGCTGCTCGCGGCTGCTGGTGACGATCACCACCGACCACTGGCCGGCGCTGATGGAGCGGCTGCGCTGCCTGCGCGAGGCGCGCGCCGGCTCGGCCGAGCTGCGCGCCGCGATCGCCGGTTGGCACATCGAGGGACCGTTCCTCTCGGAGGTCCCCGGTTTCATCGGCGCGCATCCGCCGGAGCGGACCTGCGACCCGACGCCCGAGCGCATCCGCGAGCTGCGCGCCGTGACCGGCGACGACCCGGTGCTGCTCACGCTCGCGCCGGAACGCCGCGGCGCGATCGACGCGATCCGGCTCGCGACCGCGCTCGGCATCCGCGTCGCCATCGGCCATGCCGATCCCCCGCTCGCCGTGCTGCGCGCGGCGGTCGAGGCCGGCGCCGTCGCCGTCACGCACGCGGGCAACGGCATCCCGCAGGCGCTCGACCGGCACGACAACATCCTGTGGCGCATCCTCGAGACGCCGGGCCTGACCCTGGGCGTGATCCCGGACACGGTGCACGTCTCGCCGGCGCTGTTCCGGATCTTCCACCGGCTGGTCGACGCGGGGCGGATCTACTACACCACCGACGCCGTCCATCCCGCGGGCATGCCGCCCGGGCGCTTCCTGATCGGCGCCACCGAGATGGAGGTGGGCGAGGACCAGGTGGTGCGCAAGCCGGGGGCGACGAACTTCGCCGGCTCGGCGGCGCGACCGCTCGAGTGCCTGTTCCGCGCGGTCGACATGCTCGGCTGTGCGTGGCAGGACGCATGGGCGCGTTACAGCCACGTCCCCGCGGACCTGATGGGGCTGGGCGAGCTGATGGCCCCCGGGCGGCAGGCGGACTTGTGCGTCCTCGACGGGGTGGGCGGCGATGCCGGCGTCGTCCGGACCTACGCCGGCGGCGTGCTCTGCTCGACGCTGCCGGCGCGCGCGCGCCTGCGCGGCGCGCTGCTGACGCACGACGCGCACGGGTGACGAGGACGGGGCCGGAGCCGGCCATGCAGCCGCCAGCGCCACCGCGTTGAACGGGCGCTCGCGCGATCTCGCGGCCGGGCGCGGGCGACTAGCCTGCGCGGCCATGCCGACGCACGCGCCGACGCACGCGGGCCCGCGCGCCGCCGCCCTCGCCGGAGCGCGTCCATGATCGCCACGCTCGCCTCGGTGGTCGCGCAGGGCCGCGCGCAGCGCTCGATCGAGACCCGCTTCGCCGGCGCCGACGTCCGGATCGGCGGCGACCGCCCATGGGATATCCGCGTCCACGACGAGCGCGTCTACCGCAGCGTCCTGCTCGCGGGATCGCTCGGCCTCGGCGACGCCTACGTCGCGGGCTGGTGGGACTGCGCGGCGCTCGACGAGTGCTTCACGCGTCTGCTGCGCGCCGGGCTGGACGAGGCGCGCTGGTCGCCGGCGGACTGGTGGATCGAGCTGCGCGCGCGCCTGGCCAACCGCCAGCGCCCGTCGCGCGCGCGCGAGGTCGCGCACCGCCACTACGACCGCGACGGCGAGCTGCACCGCGCGATGCTCGGCGACGAGCGCGTCTACAGCTGCGGCTACTGGGCGCGGGCGACGACGCTGGCCGAGGCGCAGACCGCGAAGATCGACCTGGTCTGCCGCAAGCTCGGGCTGCGGCCGGGGCAGCGCGTGCTCGACATCGGCTGCGGCTGGGGCGAGGCCGCGCGGCACGCCGCCCAGCGCTACGGCGTCGAGGTCGTGGGCGTGACGGTGTCCGCCGCCCAGGCGGAGGCGGCGCGCGAACGCTGCCGCGGCCTGCCGGTGACCATCATCGAGGACGACTACCGCGCGCTCGGCGGCCGCTTCGACCGCATCCTCTCGATCGGCATGTTCGAGCACGTCGGGCCGCGCAACTACCGGACGTACCTGCGCGTCGCGCGCCGGCTGCTGACCGACGACGGACTGTTCCTGCTGCACACCATCGGCGGCAACCGCACCGCGGCGACCATCGACCTGTGGATCGACCGGCACGTGTTCCCCAACGCCGTGCTGCCGTCGGCGGCGGCGATCGCGTCGGCGGCCGAGGGCCTGTTCGTGATCGAGGACTGGCACGGCTTCGGCCCCGACTACGACCGCACGCTGATGGCGTGGCACGAGCGCCTGATGGCGGCGTGGGACGGCCTGGGCGCCGCCTACGACGAGCGCGCGCGCCGCCGCTGGCGCTACTACCTGCTCACGTGCGCCGCGTCGTTCCGCGCGCGCAAGAACCAGCTCTGGCAGATCGTGCTGTCGCCACGTGGCGTCGTCGGCGGCTACGCCGCCGTGCGTTGACGGCGCGAGCCGCGGGCGCGACGACCGGCATGCGCTTCAAGGACTACTACGCGATCCTCGGCGTCCCGCCCAACGCGGGCGCCGACCAGATCAGGACCGCGTACCGCAAGCTCGCGCGCGCCTGGCATCCCGACGTCAACAAGGCGGCGGACGCCGCGGGGCGGTTCTCCGAGATCAACGAAGCCAACGAGGTGCTGGGCGATCCGGCGAAACGCGCGCAGTACGATCGCGTGCGCGCCGGCGGCTGGCAGCCGGGCGACGAGTTCGAGCCGCCGCCCGGGACGCGGCCGCAGCCGCGCTGGGCTCCCGCCGGCGAGGCCGGCGGCGAGGCCGACCACGAGATCGATCCGGAGGCGTTCAGCGAGTTCTTCCAGGCGATGTTCGGCGGCGGCGTCCGCGCCGGCGGCGCGCGGGGCGGCGGTCGGCGCCGGCGCGGCGGCGACCTCGAGCATCCGCTGACCGTGACGCTGGAGGAGGCCTACCGCGGCGCGGTGCGCTCGATCGCCATCGAGCAGGAGGACGGTGGCCGGCGCACGCTGAAGGTCCGCATCCCGCCCGGCGTCGTCGACGGCACGCGCGTCCGCGTCCGCGGCGAAGGCGGCGCGGGATCGGCGGGCGCGGCCGCGGGCGACCTGTACCTCGTGATCCGCCTCGCGCCGCACCCGCGCTTCCAGGCCGATGGCCGCGACGTGCACCTCGACCTGCCGGTCGCGCCGTGGGAGGCGGTGCTCGGCGCGACGGTGCGCACGCCGACGCTCGGCGGCGAGGTCGACCTCGCCGTGCCCCCGGGGTCGCGCGATGGCGCGCGCCTGCGTCTGCGCGGGCGGGGACTGCCGGGGGACCCGCCGGGCGACCAGTACGTCACCGTGCGCATCGTCGTGCCGGCGGCGGCGGACGAGCGGCAGCGCCGGCTGTGGCGCGATCTCGCCGCCGCGTACCCCGGCTTCGACGCGCGCGCCGCGGCGGGAGGCTGACATGGACGACGATGCGCTGCTCGGCGAGGCGCTCGCGGGCGCGACGTTCGCCTTCGACGACGTATGCGCGGTGATCGGCGCGACCCGCGAGGAGCTGCTCGAGCTGGTCGCGGTCGGCGCCATCGAACCGCTGCGGCGCGATCGCGAGCACGCGCGCTGGCTGTTCTCGCAGCTCGCCTACCTGCGCGCGTGGCGCGCGCTGCGCCTGCAACGCGACCTCGGGGTCAACGCGGCCGGCGCCGCGCTCGCCCTCGACCTGCTCGACGAGATCGCCGCGCTGCGTCGCGCCGCCGGCGCCTGGGTCGAGACGTCGTGGGAGGACCCGCCGCGGCGCTAGCCGCGCCGCTCAGCCGACCGTGGTGTTCTCGGAGCGGTCGCCGGCGAGGGCCTCGCCGCCGGTGGCGTCCTCGGACGGATGCACGCGCAGCGAGCGGTCGTCCGGAGCCGCGGGCTCGATCGGCATCAGCTGGCCTTCGCTGCCGAGGACCTCGCCGGCGATGCCGACGCCGCTGCGCGCCACCGGCGAATCGCCACCCGGTGGGGTGAGCACGCGCGACCCGCCCGGCGTCGCCGCCGGCCCATGCTGGTGCTCGCCCGCGTGGATCCCGGACGTGCGCGCATCGGCGTCGTTCGCCTGGTCGAGGGGCGCCGGCCGCCGGGGATCCGCGGCGCGCGGCTGCTGGTCGGGATGCGTCATGATCGGTCTCCTGCCACGCGTCATCGTACGGCCGGGCGCGCGACGAGCGCGGTCGCATCGCCGACCGTGGCGCAGCGGCGGGAACGCTTCGCGTGCACCTCCGGTGCAATGCCAGCGCGCGCCGGGTCGTCCGGGTCGTCGAGCGGCTACGATGGGACGATGCAGGAGATCGATCATGGACACCGATGCACCCGCCGCGGATCAGGCCGCTGACCCGGACCAGATGCGATGCGCCCCGACGCAGGACGAATCGCCGACACCCAGCGAGGGCCTGGCCACGGACACGGTGACGCCGAGCGATGACCCCGCGCGCCGCGATCGCGCCCGCCCTGAGGTCGGCGCCGCGGCAGCTCTCGCCGATGCGGGGAATGCCGGCAAGGCCGCCGATGCCGCGAATACGCCGAACGACGGCGCCGATGTCGACCCCGCGCTGAGCGGTGACCCGACCGTCGAGCACGGGGCGACGACCGGGGTGGCGCCGCAGGAAGCCGGATGAGGCGGGTGCGGGCGGACGGGCGCCGCAGGCGCCGTCCGCCCGTCGCTCACATCAGCGACGACGAGACTTCCCAATCGGGCGCGGAGCCGCCGACCGACTGGTGCCGCCCCTCGGCGAACTCCTCGATCATCCGCTCGTTGAACCGGGGGATGTCGTCCGGCTGCCGGCTGGTGACGATGCCACCGTCGACCACCACCGGCTCGTCGACCCAATCCGCGCCGGCGTTGAGCAGATCGCTCCTGATCGATGCGAACGAGGTCATCCGCCGCGCGCGCACCGCGCCGGCCTCGATCAGCGTCCACGGGCCGTGGCAGATCGCCGCGATCGGCTTGCCCTCGTCCACGAACGCCTTCACGAAGCGCACCGCCCGCGGATCGCGCCGCAGGATGTCCGGATTCATCACCCCGCCCGGCAGCAGCAGCGCGTCGAACTGCTCGGGACGCGCCTGCTGCAGCGGCACGTCGACCAGCACCTCGTCGCCCCAGTCGCTCTCGTTCCAGCCGCTCACGGTGCCCTCCTGCGGCGAGACCACCGAGGTCGTCGCTCCTGCGTCCTCGAGCGCCCGGCGCGGTTCGATCAGCTCGCTCTGCTCGAAGCCCTCCGCGACCAGGATCGCGACCCGCTTGCCCTCCAATACCTTGGCCATGACGCCACCTCCTTTCCTCGTCTCCCTCCCGGAAGTATCCGCGCGCCCACGGCGCGATCGGCTTGGTTACGCACGACCCGCTGCCGCGGTGCGCCGCGACGCCCATTTCGTAGCAGACGCGTCGATCGCGCGGATCCCGTGGCGTGATCGGGGTTGGTATTGCGGGGGGCATGGGCTCCAATCGCGCCATGGTCCGCGTCCTCGTCGTGCTGCTGCTGATCTCGCGGGCCTGGGCGGCGGTGCCGAGCGCCGCGCCGGATCCGGTGTTCGGAGTGCCCCATGGCGGTGAGGTCACCGGCATGTCGTACGACTCGGCCAATGATCGCATCTACGTCGCCGGCACCTTCACGGCCTGGCGGCAGCCCGACGGCGCCGGTGGCTGGATCACCAATCCGCGCGGCGGCGTGTGCGCGCTGACCTCGGCGGGCGTCCTCCTGCCGTGGGCGCCGATCGTCGCGGGTGGCGACTACCTGGTGGTGGAGGTGCACGGTACGGCGCTGCTCCTCTTCGGCCGGTTCACGCACGTCAACGGCGTCCACCGCCCTCGCGTCGCGGCGGTGTCGACGGTCGATGGCTCGCTCCTGCCCTTCGACGCGCAGGTCGTCGGCAACGCGGTGAACCACGGCGTGGTGGTCGGCGACACGCTCTACCTCGGCGGCGACTTCAGCGAGGTCGGCGGCCAGCCGCGGACCAACCTGGCGGCGGTCGCGCTCGACACCGGCGCCCTGCGCGTGTGGAACCCGGGCTGCAGCGGTGGCTGGCGAGGCGTCACCACGATGGCCGCGAGCGGCAGCGCGATCTACCTCGGCGGCATGTTCACGACCGTCGGGGGCGCGATGCGCACCAACGCCGCGGCGGTGCATGTCGATGGGACGCTGCTGCCGTGGGATCCATCCGCGAGCGGTGCGGAGAACCTGGGATACGTCATCGATCTCGCCGTCGCGCACGGCGTGGTCTTCGCCGGCGGGTACTTCGATGCCATCGGCGGCGTCGCGCGTTCGCGATTCGCCGCGCTCGACCCGACCACCGGCGCGGCCGTCGCGCAATGGCCGCTGCCCTGCGACGACTACGTCAGCGGCATCGTCCCCACCGCCGGCGGCCTCTACCTCTCGGGCGGGTTCGCGACGGTCGACGGCCAGGCGCATCGCGGCCTGGCCTACGCCACCACCGGCGGGGTCGATGCGTGGCGGCCGACGCCGAATGACAGCTATTACGCGATGGCGGTCGGATCGCACGGCGTCTACGGCGGCGCCGGCTCGTTCCACGCGTTCCCGGAGCTGCCGAGCGATCCGGTCGGCGGGCACGTGACGACGCTGCTCCACCTCGGCACGACCCGCGACGACCGCATCACCGGCTACCCGACCAGCGCGCAGTCGATCCTGTGGGACGAGTTCATGCTCGCCGGCTGGGGACCCGAGTACGCGATCCAGCCGAGCGCCGGCGTCGACGTCGGCTTCGCCGTCGACACCACCGAGGATCCGATGCGCTGGACGGCGCTGACCGGCGTCACGCCGCGGCCGGCCGATGTCCGGCGCAACTTCCTGATCGACGACCGCATGTGGTACTTCCCGCCGGGCACGGGCGGGACCTACGTCGCCTATTACGGCCTGTGGGTGACGGTGCCGACCAGCCGCACGGTGCGCCTGCGCTACCACAGCGCGCATACGCTGCACGCGTGGCTGGATGGCGCGCCGACGCCGATCATCGAGGCCGGCGCGGATGTCAGCGGACTGACCGACGACATCGTCCTGGGCTCCGGCCACCACCGCCTGGTGCTCAAGCTCTTCAACCAGGGCGGCACGGACTACCTCGCGCTCGCCTTCGAGCACCCCACCCCAGGACGCACGCCGAGCCAGCAGCGGCTCGCGCCGGGCGCTCCGGTGAGCGACCTCGCGTTCCCGACCACCGATCCGCTGGCGCCGTCCGTCGCCGCGGTCGCGCCCGCGTCGGGTTCCGTGGCGGTCCTCGCCGACGAGCCCATCCAGGTGACCTTCTCCGAGCCGATGGACATCGGTGTCGCCGCCGGAGCGTGCGCATCGCTCACCCCGGCGGTCGCCGGCGACTGGGTGTGGGGCGATCGCCACCGGCTGTGCTTCGTCCCCGACGACGAGCTCGCGGCGTCGACGGCCTACGCGGTCGTGCTCGACGCGACGCAGTGCCGCGACAGCGCCGGCAACGCGCTCGTCGGCACCGCCACCGTCGCGTTCACGACCGCCGCCGCGCCGCCGCCGCCGCGGATCGACGCCGTATCGCCGGCGACGGTCGAGGCCGCGCCGTTCACGGCGACGATCACCGGATCGGGGTTCCTGCGCGGCGCGGTGCCGCGCCTGCCCGGGTGGACGACGCGCGGCGGCAGCCACTACGTGCTGGTCAGCCCGGGCGACGATTGGGACCAGGCGCAGGCGCTCGCGACCGTCGCCGGCGGGCACCTCGCGACGATCGGCGACGCCGGCGAGGACGCCTTCGTCTGGCAGGCGATGGGCCGGGCGAACGGCTGGATCGGCATGCACGACGCCGACAACGACGAGTCCTTCGCCTGGGTCGATGGCTCGCCGTTCGCCTACGCCAACTGGTCAGCCGGCGAGCCGAACAGCTTCGGCGAGATCGAGGACCGCGGCATCTACTGGTGGGGGCTGCGATGGAACGACGTGGGTTCGGTCCCGGAGTCGGTCCGCCCCTTCGTCATCGAGTTCGACACCCCGGCACCGCCGCGCGTCGTCGTGGTCCGCGGCGCGATGCGCTACGCGTGCGCCGTGCGCTGGAACTCGCCGACCAGCCTGACGATCCAGGGCGATGCATCGGGGTTCGAGCTCGGGCCCCACGATCTCGTGGTCATCAACACCTCCGGCGACAGCGCCGGCACGACGCTCGTCGGCGGACTCACCGTCGTGGACACGATCGCGCCGACGATCGCCATCACCGTGCCAGCGGCTGCGCTGCGCACGTCGGATGCGTCGGCGACGATCGCCGGCGTCGCCGATGACGGTCCGCGGCCGGTCGCCGTCGCCTGGGCGCTGAGCGGCGCGACGGTGCGCGCGGGCACGGTCGCGCTCAGCGGCGTCTCCTGGGACTTCACCGAGTCCCTCGGCGAGGGCACCACCATCGTCACGGTGACCGCCACCGATCTGGGGGGCAACACGGCGAGCGACGACGTCGCGATCACCGTCGACACCGTGGCGCCGACGCTCGCGTTCACCACGCCGGTCGCCGGTGGCGGCACCTACGCGACCTCGGCGGCGAGCCTGACCGTCGCCGGCACGTCGGGCGATGCGGAGGGCGTCGCCTCGGTGTGGTGGTCGATGACCGGAGCGACGATCGCCAGCGGTCTCGCCAGCGGCACCGAGACCTGGTCGTTCGCCCACGCGTTCAATCCCGGCACCACCACCGTGCAGGTGACGACGGCCGACGCCGCCGGCAACACCAACGCGGGCTCGATCGTCGTCGTCCGCGACGCCTCCCTGCCGTCGGTGGTGATCGTCGCGCCGACCGCCACCGGGTCGTTCGCGACGAATGGCGCCGCGCTCACCGTCTCCGGGACCGCGAGCGCCACGAGCGGGGTGACCGTGGTCACCTACGCGTTGACCGGCGCCACCGCGGCGACGGGCACGGCGACCGGCACCACGACGTGGTCCTTCGCCATCCCGGCGCTCGCCCTGGGCGAGACGACCGCGACGGTCGTCGCGCGCAACGCGCTCGGCGCGGTCAGCTCGGCGGTCCTCGTCATCACGCGCGACGTGGCCGCGCCGACCATCGTCGCGACGTCGGTGATCCTGGCCGGCGCGCTTCCGGACGGCGCGACCGCGCTGCGCATCGAGGGCGCCGCGGGCGGCGACGTGGCCGCGACGGTGGATCTCGCGGCGCGCACCTGGACGGCGACCATCGCCGCGCCGCTCGTGACGACCGTCCTGACGCTCGTCGCGAGCGGCGGTCCGTCCGAGCTCGAGGACACGATCACCGTGCATCCGCTGGTCGAGATGCCGATCGGCGGAGGAGGCTGACATGAGGCGCGCGAACGCATCCACCGGGCGTCACTGGCTGGCGACGATGTCGCTGGCGCTGCTCGCCGGCTGTTTCGGCGGCGGCGGAGGCGGCGGCGGTGGCGGTGGCGGCGACGAACCCGCCCCGACCCGATTCGTGACCTCGGTGACGCTCGTCGGCACGGCCAGCGAGCCCTGCGCGGTCAGCGGTGTCGCCGACGCCACGGGCCTGCCGCCGGCAACGGTCATCGACGGCGATGCGCGCGCGCGGGCGTGGTCGCTGAGCAGCAGCGTCGCCGCGGACGCCGTCGACCTGACGATCACCGCCGTCGATCGCGCCGGGAACGAGCGCACCTACGCCGCCGGCGTCGAGCGCTGACCGCGGCGCCCGCCGGCCCGACCGGAGGCCCAGCCGCCGCTGAAAACAGCAGCCTGCCCGCTTCTGCTGGTTGCTTCAGGGGCCTGCGGCCCCGGCAGGCTGCTTTTGAGCAGCCTGCTAGGTCCGCCCCGCCACCAGCGCGATCGCGCGGACCATGCCCATGACATCGAGCGGCCCGTCGTAGCGGCTGCCGTCGATGAAGAACGTCGGCGTGCCGTTGACGCCGCTGCGCACGCCGCTGCGGAAGTCGTCGCGGACGCGGCCGCGGTGCACGTGCCGCGCCAGCTGATCGTCGAAGGCGAGCGCGTCGATCCCGACGTTGTCGGCGCAGGCGCGCAGCACGTCGGGATCCAGGCGATCCTGGTTCTCGAAGAGCTCGTCGTGCATGCTCCAGAAATCGCCGAGCGCGCCGGCGGCCTCGGCGGCTTCGGCGGCGGGCAGGGCCATCGGATGCAGCTCGGACAGCGGGAAATGCCGGTAGACGAAGCGCAGCCGATCGCCGAACGCGCGCAGCAGCTCCTGGACCAGCGGATGCGCGTCGGCGCACGTCGGGCACTGGTAGTCCCCGTATTCGACCAGTGTCGTCGCGTCGGCGCGACCGAGGACGTGGTCGCGCGCGTCGACCGGCGGGGTGAGCGTGCTCATCGGCGCGCTCCCTGCGGATGGGCGAGCTCGTCGAGCGCCGCGAGGATGCCGTCGGCGCCGGGGTTGACGCCGATCGGCGAGACGTAGCTCCAGCGGATGACGCCCTCGGCGTCGATGAGGAAGAGCGCGCGTTCGCTGGTGCCGTCGGCGAGGCGGTAGACGCCGTAGGCGCGCGCGACCGCGCCCTTGGGCTCGAAGTCGGCCAGCAGCGGGAAGCGCACGTTGCGGTGCCGCGCGTAGGCGTGGTGGCACCACCGGCCGTCGACGGACACGCCGACGAGCGTCGCGCCGCGCTCGGCGAACTCGTCGAGGATCTCGTTGTAGAGCGCGATCTGATCTCCGCAGACCGGGCTCCAATCGGCCGGATAGAACACCAGGACGACTGGCGAACCGCGCAGGTCGATGAGCGACAGCATCGCGTCCGGCGCGCTCGGCAGGGTGAAGCCCGGCGCGCGCGTTCCGGCTGGCAGCGCTTCGCCGCGCGCCTGGGGATCGAGGGTCGTCATGTCGTCTCCTGCGGGTGGTGGGGAGGCGTCAGCGGACGCGCTGGTCGGCTGCGGTCGCACTCGTTCCGTCGTCCGCTGCACCCGGTCGCGCTCGGGCAGGCTCCTGCGCGTCGCCACAGCGCGTCCCGCACCGGGCCTCGGGCGCACCGCCGAGGTCGCGGTGCCCGTGGCGGAAACGTTGTTTATTGCCATTTAGCACGAGATAACCTGAATCCATCAGCGCCGGTCCGCCCGCTCATCCAGCGGGTCCTGTCGTGGGGCCGGTTCGTGGCGGACACTCGCATCGCCGATCCCTTCGACACCCGGAAGCCCGCATGCCAGCCACGCCCCGCACCCTCACCATCGGCAGCACCACCGTCGAGGTGCTCGAAACCGATGGCCGCTTCCTCGGCCTCGGCAGCATCGCGATCGGCGGCGTCGTCGTGCGGTCGGGCCGCCTGCCGCTGACGGTGCGCACGCAGAGCTGGAGCGGGCTCGACCTCGTCGCGCTGCGCCTCGCTGGCATCGACCAGTCGTCCGCCGGGATCACGCTGCGTCTGGGTTGTGAGTTCGCGCCGCTCGACGTGAAGCTGATGCGCGACCACAGCTTCGATCCGATCCACGACACCGCCGACTGGGACGCGCGGCGCATCGCCGGGACCGGCCGTCTCGACCTGGTCATCGCGCCGGCGGCCGAACGCGTCGGGCCGTGGAGCTTCGACGGCTTCTCGTACCAGTGGCGCTACGACGGCGACGTGCCGCTGTTCCACCTGGTCGACCTGGCGACGTGGGAGATCGACGGCGACATCCTCGGCGCGTCGGTGATCTCGCAGTCGTCGTGCTCGACGCCGACCGCGACCTTCGCGCCGGACACCGCGTGGACGACCGAGGGCATCCTGCACTTCGCGGACGCGGCCTCGGCGGCGAACCCGGTGATGACCCACAACCTGCCGCGCTGGGCGTCGCACCAGTCGTTCGATTTCCAGTACAAGGGCGCGCGCACGCTGATCGGCGACTTCGCGCGCGTCGACCTGATCCGGTCCATCCAGATGCGCGAGCCCGGCAAGGCCGAGCTCAAGACCATCGACAAGCACCTCTTCGACCAGGCGACGAGCTACGCGACCGCGCCCAAGCGCATCCTGCTGAACGCCGACGCCAAGACCGGGACCGACCAGCGCAACTGCTGGACCTGGTGGTTCGACCACGCCGCCGATCGCGCGCGCGCCGAGTACGGGCTCACGGAGGAGCCGCTGATCCCGCGCCTGGCGCACAACTACTGGGCCGGCTTCACCATCGACACCTACTACCGCGACCTCGTCCCCGCGGCGGTGGCGTGCGGGTTCCGCAGCGTGTTCGTCGACAACCTCAACCGGTCGGCGCAGACCGAGGGATCGCCGCACCGCGACTTCCGCTGGAACATGTGCTGCGGCCACGAATTCGAGCCGGCGCCGTCGCTCGGCGGATCCGCCGCGCTCAAGCGCTTCAGCGCCGACTGCGCCGCCAAGGGCATCCGCGCGTTCGCGTGGACCAACAACACGCAGGCGCTGTCCAGCCCGGTCAACCGCGAGGAGCGCGATCCGCGCGGCTGGTTCGTGCGCATGGAGGACACGCGGCTGAAGTACGGCGGCGCCTACACCTCGGTGTTCAGCGTGCTCGACTTCAGGAACCCCGACGCGCGCGCGTACTGGATCGACTCGCTGAAGCGCATCAAAGCCGAGACCGGCCATGACGCGTACCTGTTCGACAGCTTCTACAACCTCGGCTTCATGCCCATCAACTACGCGAAGGGCGCGCCGTCGACGCAGTGGCGCGAGCTGCTCACGGCCTTCAAGGAGCTGCAGGACGCCGGCATCAGCTTCATGATCGAATCCTTCGGCCCGTTCGGCCAGCCGCAGCACGGCTGCCCGGCGGACTACGCGAAGCGCGAGAACCACTTCGCGTGCTACAAGGTCTGCGGCGGCTTCGGCTACAGCACCATCCCGACCGGCGCCGCGCTGACCAAGGTCGACGACGGCGTCTCGACCCTGTTCCGCTGGCTCGCGCACATGGCGTCGCCGTCCTTCGGCCTGTTCGAGGACGGCGTGCGCATCGACGCGCGCTGGAGCGCCGCGCACCGGCGCGTCCTCGACCTCTACTACGACAACCGCGAGCGGATGAGCCGGCGCTTCCTCCAGGAGGACGATCTGGGCGTGGTCTGGCACGACGCCTCCGGCCGTCGCGCGACGATCTGGAACTTCGCCGCGCGCGACGTCGAGCTGCCGGGCTCGGTCAGCGACCTGACCAGCGTCGTCGGCCTGCGCGCGGCGGCGACCTACCGGCTCGAGGCGAACCACGTGTACGCGATCGAGGGCGGGGAGCTGCCGAGCGCGCTGCGCGCCCGCACGGCGGCCGCGGCCCGCTAGGAGCGCCGGGGCGGCCGCCACCGATGGCGGCGGCCGCGCACATCGGCTGGCGTTGCCGATCCCGGCCCGCTGCGGTACCCTCACCCGATGGCGCCCGCGACGGACAACGGCGACGCGGCGGATGCGCGACGCGACGCCACGCCGATCGACTGGCGCCGCGCCGCGACCATGCGTCTCAGGGCCAGCGCCTTCACCCCCGGCGCGAGGAGCGCGCCGCAGGCCTTCGCCGCGATGCCGCGCGACGACGCCGCGCCCGCGCCCCAGCTGCCGGGCAGAGCCGATGCCGGCGGCGACGCGACCGCGGTGCCGCGCTACGCGATCGACGGCACGCTGGGCGCCGGAACGACCGGGATCGTCTTCGCGACGCTCGACCGCCGCCTCGGGCGGCGCATCGCGATCAAGCTGCTCGATCGCGCGCAGCCGAGCGGCGCGGCGATCGAGTCCTTCATGCACGAGGCCCGGCTCACCGCCTCGCTGACGCATCCCAACATCCTGCCGGTGTTCGATCTCGACGTGGCGGGCGACGGCCGTCCGTGGTTCAGCATGCACCTGATCGACGGGCGGACGCTGGCGGAGGACATCGCCGACGCGGCGGAATCCGCCCGTCGCCCGGTCGGCGCCGTCGCCGACGCCAACGCGGTCGTCGCGGTCGTGCTGCAGGTCTGCAACGCGCTCGCCTACGCGCACCATCGCGGCCTCGTCCACCAGGACGTCAAGCCGGCCAACATCCTGCTGGGCGCGTTCGGCGAGGTCCTGCTGCTCGACTGGGGCAGCGCCTGCCGCGCCGACGACCCGGCGCAGGAGGTGTTCGGCACGCCGCTGTACGCCAGCCCGGAGCAGGCGCGCCGCGAGCGCGTCGACGCGCGCAGCGACGTGTACTGCCTGGGCGGCACCTTGCTGCACGCGCTGCTGCTGCGGCCGCCGCTGCTGGTCGACGACGAGGTCGAGTTCTGGCGCCGCAAGCGCGACGGCGAGATCGATCGCCCCGACGCCGACGAGCGCGCGCGCGTTCCGGCGCCGTTGATCGCGATCGCGCTGAAGGCCCTCGCCGCCGACCCGCGGCGGCGCTACGCCGGTGCCGAGGAGCTGGCCGCCGACCTGCGCGCGTGGCAGGCGGGCCTGGCGATCAGCGCCTACCGCGAAGGCCTCGCGCAGCGCGCGCGACGTTGGCACCGCCGCAACGCGCGCGCGCTGTGGTCGATGGTCGGCGCGCTCGCCGCGGTCGTCGCCGCCGCGCTGATGGTCTGGGGCGAGCGCCTCAAGGAGGTCGCGATCTGGGGCGCGCCGATCGTCGCCGAGGACTTCGCCGACGACGGCTGGAGCGGGCGCTGGAGGCTGCTCGACGGGGGCTTCGAACGACGCGGCGACGCGCTGGTCTCGACGGGGGCCGACGCGTCGATCCTGGTCCTCGACCGACGGCTGTCGGGCAGCGCGGCGATCGAATTCACCGGCGAGATGAGCGTCGGCGAGCGCCACGGCGACCTCTCGGTGGTGTGGGCGGACGACATCCCGCAGGGCGCCGGCGCGCTCGACATGGACCGCTGGTGCCTGCTGCAGATCGGCGCATTCGAGAACTCTTACGCGACCATCCTGACGCCGCCGAAGCTCACCAGCGTCGGCACCAGCCCGCTGCGCATCGACGCCGGGCGACGCTATCGCATCCGCGCCGAGATCGACGGCCGCCACCTGCGGCTGCTGCTCGACGGCGCGGTGATCTGCGAGCATCGCGACGTCTTCCCGGCCACGTCCGGTTTCATCGGCCTGTACGCCTTCTTCCCGGGCAAGGTGTTCCGCGACGTGCGCGTCTGGTCGAAGGCCCCGCCGAGCCGCATCAGCCCGAACGCGATCGGCGACCACCTCTACCAGAGCGGCGAGCGGACGTCCGCCGCCGAGCAGTACGCGCGGGTCGCCGCCGCGCATCCCGACGAGCCGATCGCCCAGGAGGCGCTGTACAAGGAGGGGCTCTGCCGGCTGCTCGGCGGCGACGTCGCGGCGGCCGGTGCCGCCTGGAGCCGCATCGCGGATCCGGGCTGGTCAGCCCTGGCGCAATGCAACCAGCTCGACATCGACGTCGACGCGGGCGACTACGCCGCGGCGCGCGAGCGCCTGGAGCGGCTGTACGCGCACGACGACCACGACCTGCGCATGACGCTGCGCGCGCAGTGGTGCCGGTACGCGCAGCGGCTGACCGTCCTCCGCCTCGGCGACGAGCTCGCGCGCTGGGTCGACCTCCAGGCCCGCCTGTTCCCGGACGACCAGACGGTGGCCCAGGCCGCCGGCTCGGCGCTCGTCGTGCTCGGCCGCGCCGAGGAGGCGCTGCGCCGCTATGGCCACAGCCGCATGGTCGCGACCGAGGCGCTGATGGCGCTCGGCCGCCCCGACGATGCGCTGGCGGGGCTGCCCCCGCGCCACCATTGGACGGAGGAGCCGATGCTCGCGAGCGGACGCTTCGAGGAGGCGTGGACCGCATTCGGTTCGGTCAACGCGGCGATCGAGCTGGGCCTGTGGCCCGAGATCGTCGCGCGCGGCCTGGGCGACCCCGCTCGGGTGACGTCGACCCATCTCGCCCTGGCGGAGCGGGGCGAGCTCGACCGCGCCCTCGCGCTGCTCGAGGCGGCGGCGCGCGACGTCCGCCACGCGTACACCGACCGCTTCATCGACCTCCATGTGCGGCGCGACGATATCGACGCCGCCCTGGAGGCGACGCCCCCGCCGCGATGGCTTGCCGCGACCGAGGCCCTGCTGCTGGCCGGGCGCGACGACGAGGCCGTCGCGCTGACCGCCGACCGCGTCGGCGAACTGAAGCTGATCGCGCTCGCCGGGAAGCTGATCGGGGCCCGGCGCGCGGGCGACGACGCCGCGGCGGCGGTCGCTCTCGCCGCCGTGCGCGAGCTGCCGATCGACCACAGCTGGAAGCGCGGCGCGTGGCTGGTGCGCGACGTCCTGATGCCGTTCCTGGTCTCGCCGGAGGCGCCAGCGACGCCGGCGCTGCGCGCCGGATTCGCCGATCTCGCGCGCGCCGGCGCGAGGCGCAACGCCGGCGCGCCGGCGTTCGCCGCGCGCTACCTGCTCGGCGAGATCGACGATGACGCCTTCCTGGCGCAGCCGACGCGCGCGTGGACACGCTCGTGGCTGGGGTTCCTGCGCGGCGTGAAGGGCGAGGTGGACGGCGATGCCGGCGCGGCGCGCCGCGCGTACGGCGACTGGCTCGCGCTGCCCGCCTGGCGGCGTTCGATGCACTACCGCGGCCGGTCGGCGTGCGTCGAGCTGTTCGCGCGCTGGCGGGTCGCGGCGCTCGCGGGCGACGCCGGCGCTCGATCGCGACCGCCGTGACCGCCGCTCCGGACGATGGCGCGCCTTCCGCACCGCCGTCCGTGCGCCTGCTCAGCCCGTCGCGCTGATCGCCATCGCCATGCCGGGGTGGAGCGCGAGCCGTGTCAGCGCCGGCGGCCGCGATTGGAGCACGCCGGCGACGTGGACGTCCAACGCACGCCGGTCGCCGGCGACACGGTGTCGATCGGCGCGCACGCCATCACCCTGGCCCGGGCCGCGTGGACGTTCGACCCTGGGCAGGTCCGATGTCGCCTATTTGGCCACGCCGTGCGGCGTCGCGCCACGTGGCCCGCACCAGGCGGAACGATAGCCCGGCTCGCAACGCGCCGACGGCCGTCGAGCAGCGCGGGCAAGGACACCGATGTACACTTGGTGGAGTCACCAAGTCACGCATGGCGCAGGACATCCATCATCGCGGCAGGCTTCGGCGCGGTCGTCGGCGCCCGCTGGCGCTGCTCGCGCTGCTGGTCATCGCCGTCCCCGGTTGGGGCGCGAGCTATGTCAGCGCCGGCAGCGGCAATTGGAACACGACGACGACCTGGACGCCGAACGGTACTCCCGGCTCCGGCGACACCGTGTCGATCGGCGCGCACACCATCACCCTGGTCCAGGGCCAGGCGATCGACGGCATCACCTTCACCGCCGCCGGCACGATCACCGGGGCGTTCACCCTGACGCTCGGCGGCAGCGCGACCGTGTCCGTCGCGAGCGGCGTGACCGGCACGATCGCGAGCGTCGTCGACGGGACCGCCGGGCTGACCAAGACGGCGACGGGGCAGCTGACGTTGTCGGCCGTGAACACCTACAGCGGCACGACCACCGTCGACGCCGGCACCTTGGACCTCAACACGCTCGGCGGCACCATCGCCCAGTCGGCGAGCATCCTCGTCAAGGAGAACGCCACGCTGCAGGTGCTGCGCCAGTCGTCCGGCACGCACGTCTCGCCCGATTTCTTCAAGAACGACTGCGTCATCACCATGCACGCGGGCACGCTGTCGTACGGCGGCTCCTTTGCGGGCAACCGCAGCGAGACCGTCGGGTCGATCGTGCTCGAGCGCGGGCACAACCGGGTCTACGTGCGCAACAACGGCTGGAACACGACGCTGACCGCGGCCTCGGGCCTGACGCGCACGAACAACGCGACCATGACCTTCGAGCACGAGGACACCCCGTCGACCGGCAACACCAATCAGCTCATCCTCACCGGCCTGACCGCGATCGTGCGGCCGTGGATCATCCGGCGCACGCCGGGCAGCACGATGTATCCGACCATCTACGACCTGACCAGCGGCGTGGTGATCGAGAGCGGCACGCTCCACATCAGCAACCAGACCCGCAACTGGGGCCACGCCAACGCATGGACGTCGAGCGCGACTCCCGCCAGCACCGACAGCGTCCAGATCAGCAGCCACACCATGACGCTCAATGGCGATCGCACGCTCAAGAGCGCGCACTTCACCGGCGCCGGCGGGATCGACGGCGCGAACCGGCTGACGATCACCAATTTCCTCGGCGGCTATGGCACGGGCTCGGTCACCTGCACCAACCTCGACTTCGGCGCCTCGGGCGTCAGCGAGGGCGTCGTCATCCGCGATGGCACCGGCACGATGACCATCAGCTCGGTGATCAATGCCACCGGCTTCACCTCGTCGAACCGTCAGAGCGGCATCCTCGCGCTCAGCGGCACCAACGTCTGGACGGGGACGACGACGATCACCTCCGGCACGCTGCAGGTCGCTGGCAGTTCCATCCCCAACACCAGCCCGGTCGTGCTGCACGACGTCGCCACGGCGATCCTCAGCCTCAACAACAGCAGCGAGACCGTCGGCTCGATCGCCGGCGGCGGCGCGCTCGGCGGCAACATCGCGCTGGGCACGGGCACGCTGACCTGCGGCGGCGACAACACCACGACGACCTTCGACGGCGTGATCAGCGGCGGCGGCGGGCTGACCAAGAACGGCAGCGGGTCGTTGACGCTGTCGCGCTCGTCGTCGTACACCGGCACCACCACGGTCTTCGCCGGCACGCTCGAGGTCACCGCGGCCAACGGCTCGAGCGCCGTGCTGCTCAACGGCACGGGCACCCTCGGTGGCACCGGCACGGTCGGCGCGATCAGCAGCGCGGGCAGCACGGCCGCCGTCATCCGCCCCGGGTCGACCGGGTCGCGCGGCACCCTGAAGGCCGGGGCCACCAACCTGTCGGCCGGCGCTGCGACCGTGCAGATCCGCGTCGCCGGCTTCGCCACCGCGGGGACCTCGTACGACCGGCTCGACCTCGCCACCGCCGGGGGCGCGCTGACCCTCGGCGGATCCTCGACGTTGTCGCTCGATCTCAGCGGCGTGAGCCGGACCGGCACCGCCACCGGCGTGATCACCTGCGCGGGCACGCCCAGCGGCACGTTCACCACGGTCAACGTCAGCAACAACCCCACCGGCTACTCGGTGACGGTGCGCTACAACACCGGATCGGTGGACATCGTCATCGGCGCGGCGCCGCGCTACTGGGACGGCGGCGGCGCGGACAACAACTGGAGCACGGCGCTCAACTGGTCGGGCGACGCGGTGCCGAACACCGAGACCATCGCCACCTTCAGCGCCGCCTACAGCAACAAGGCCTGCACGGTCGACGCCGCGGCCAGCACCTACGTGTCGGGCATCGCGATCATCGGCGCCTACACCGGCACCATCACCCAGGGCGTGCCGATGCACGTGATCGGCCCCGACGGCTTCGTCATGAGCGCGGCGTCGGCGACCTACACCTGCACCGACGTGCTCTACACGCGCTCCTTCGCGCAGACCGCCGGCACGTATTCGACCAGCGGCACGCTGTGCCTGATCGCCGGCGGCAGCGGCAACACGCTGCGCGCGACGTCGACCATCAACCACCTCGAGATCGAAGGCCTCGACAGCGGGCTGGTCGGCTACTGGAAGCTCGACGAGGCGTCGGGCACCACCAGCTACGACTGGTCCGGCAACGCGCGCCACGGCACGTACAACGGCCCGACCGTCACCGCGACGCACGCCTCCACCACGTTCACGAACGTCGCTGGCCGCGCGTTCACGCAGGCCTCCGGCCACCACGTCGCGGTGCCGCACGACACGGTCCTCAACCTCTCGAGCGCCTATACCATCTCGATGTGGCACCGGCCGACGACGGGCGCCTCGCAGCAGTTCCTGGTCTACAAGGTCGAGCCCGGGGACGCGGGCGGCTACAAGCTGCTGCTCGCCAGACCGCTCTGGGGCGCGTATTTCGGCGGTCAGCTCGTGCCTGGCAACGCCGAGGTCTACGGCCCCGGCTCCATGACCCAGGACGGCACCGCCTGGCACCACGTCGCCCTCCAGTGGGACGGGTCGTACGTGCGCCTGTTCGTCAACGGCGTCCAGAGCGATGCGCTGGCGACGAGCGCCGCCATCGCCAGCCCCTCGGCGCCGCTGTGGTTCGGCACCCCCGGTGTCAACGGCATCAACGGCCTCCTGGACGAGGTCCGCTTCCATTCGCGCGCGCTGAGCGCGCCGGAGATCGCGTCGCTCGCCAGCGGGACGGAGTCTGCCACCGCGAGCGCCGGGACCATCACCCTGGCCGCCAACCTGAACGTCGCGGGCGACGTCGAGATCCATTCGGGCACGCTCGCGCTCGCCGGCTTCACGCTCGACGTCAAGGGATCGTGGACCTGCTACGGCGCCCTCGACACCACCGGCACGGTGGCGCTCACGGGCACGGGCGCCGGCAAGACCATCCGCTCGGGCGAAGCGCGCTTCAACCACCTGCAGATCGCGAGCAGCGACGGCACCGGCGTGTGGACGTTGCAGGATGCCCTCGACGTCGCCGGCACGCTGACCATCGCCACCGGCCAGCTCGACGTCTCGGCGTCGAGCCACACGATCCGCTGCGGCTCGCTGAACCAGACCGGAGCGTCGAGCACGCTGAACGCGCGCTCCGGCACGATCGTGATGGAGTCGGCGACCGGCGGCACGATCCGCGCCACCACGACGCTCAACGCGCTGCGCATCGAGGATGCGACCGAGACCGACCTGCGCGCGTACTGGAAGTTCGACGAGGCGAGCGGCCTGATCGAGCGCGACCACGCCGGCAACGGCAACCACGGGACGTTGCTCGGCTCCGCGATGCATAGCGTCGACAAGCCGGCGACGACGCTCTTCGCCAACGACGGCTCGACGAACTGCGACGGCACGCACGGGTGCGTACGGGTGGCCGACCATGCGACCCTGCGCGTCGGCGGCGCCCTGACCCTCGCCACGTGGGTCAATCCGGACGTCATCGCGGCGCTCGACATGCCGGTGGTCCAGAAGCGCTCCCTCACCACGGGGACCGCCGACTACAACTACGGCCTCTGGATCACCACAACGGGCAGGGCGTTCTTCCAGTACAGCGACGGGTCCTACCGCGGTTTCGAGGACGACACCGGCGTCATCGCGACCGGGACGTGGACGCATCTCGCCGTCGTCGCGGACGAGACCGCCGACACGGTCACGTTCTACCGCAACGGCGTCGCGACCAAGACCCTGGCGAACACGTGGACGATGCCGGACGCCGGCACCGCGCCGCTCGAGATCGGCCGCTACTCGTTGGGCGCGTGGGCCTTCGACGGCAAGATCGACGACGTCCGCATCTACGGCCGCGCGCTGACCGCCGCAGAGATCGGCAACCTCGCCAACGGGCGCTACGCCAACGGGGCCAGCGGCACGGCGACGGTGACGCTGGCCGCGAACCTGGCGACGGCGTCGCTGGGCATCGATGCCGGCCTCTTCGACGCCAACGGCTTCACCACGACCGTCACCAACGCCTTCACCCTGCGGCAGGGCCAGGGCACCTACACCGCCGGTTCGGGGACGCAGACCTTCAACGGCGGCCTGACCATCTCCGGCTCGACCTTCACCGGCGGCGCCGGCACCATCGACATCAACGGCTCGTTCACCCAGGCGGCGACGGTCGACGCCAACGGCGGACTGGCGCAGTCGGGCGGAACATTCACCGCGTCGTCGGGGACGATGTCGCTGACCGGCAGCTTCACGCGTTCGTCCAGCGCCGGCACGTTCGCGCACAACAGCGGGACGCTGGTGCTCGATGGAACCGCCGGCGGACAGGGCATCACCAGCGGCGGCGCCTCGTTCGACGACGTCCAGGTCACCGGCGCCGGCGGCTGGACGATCAACGACGCGTTCCGCGCCGAGGGCGCGATGACCGTGAGCAACGGTGTCCTGGCCCAGGCCGCCGGCGCGACGATCACCATCGGCGGAGCGTGGGCGCAGAGCGCGGGCACGTTCACCGGCAGCACCACCGGCACGACCTCCGAGATGATGCGCATCGGCGGCGCGTTCGCGCTCAGCGGCACCGGCGCGTTCACCAGCACGCGCGCCTCGCTGGTGGTCGGCGGCGACCTCGCCGTCAGCGCGGGCACCTTCACGCACAACTCCGGCACGGTGCTCATGAAGTCGGCGACCAGCCGGACGCTGACCTGCGCCCAGGCGTTCAACCACCTCGCGTTCAGCGACGGGCTGGTCGCGCAGTGGCGCTTCGAGGAGGCCGCCACGGCCGCGGTCGACGCGTCCGGCTACGGCCACACCGCGACCTGGTTCAACGGGCCGACGCCGTCGACGACGGTCAAGCCGACGGTCGTCGCCGACAACGCGCGCGCGCTGGCCTTCGACGGCAGCGACGACTACCTCAACGTCGCCGATGGGCCCGAGTTCAAGCCGACGAACAAGCTGACGGTCTGCACCTGGTGGCGCAAACCGACGGCCGGCGCGTCGTTCGTCGACGAGGGCGGCATCTTCGGCCGCGCCAGCGGCGACGGCACGCGCGGCTGGTCGCTGCAGGAGCTGACCGCCGAGGGCGAGCTCTTCTTCCGCATCAACCACTCGCTGAACTACCACTTCAACGTGCCCTTCGGCGGATTCGCGCGCGATCGGTGGCACCATGTCGCGGTGACCTTCGACTCGACCACGCTGATCGGCTACCGCGACGGCGTCCAGATCTACGCGAACGCCATCGGAGCCGGGACGATCGCCAACCCGACCAATGCCGTGATCTGGATCGGTCGGCAGACCACGCATGGCGCCGGCTACTCGCCGAAGTTCGGCGGCGCGCTCGACGACCTGCGCTTCTACGACCGCGACCTGTCCGCCGCCGACGTCCGGCGCCTGGCCGCCGGACGCGAGGCGGCGAGCAGCGTCGCCACCTTCACGCTCGCGACGAACGTCACCGCCGCCGGCAACCTGACCATCGGCAGCGGCACGCTCGATCTGAACAGCCGGACGGTCGGCGTGGGCGGAAGCTGGAGCTGCGGCGGCGTGCTCTCCGCGGGGACCTCCACGGTCACCTTCAACGGCACCGGCCACACCGGCACGATCCTGAGCGGCGAGCAGCGCTTCGCCAACGTCGTCGTCGCCGGCAGCGGCAGCGACTGGACCTGCGTCGACGATTTCCGCGCGACCGGCGCGTTCACCCAGTCGGCGAGCATCTTCCGCGGCAACACCTACCGCGTGCGCATCGACGGCGACGTCGCGCTCAACGGCGGCACGTTCCAAGCGACGAGCGACACGCTCACCTTCGGCGGCGCGGTCAGCGACGCCGGCGGCGGGACCTTCGCCGCCAATGGCGGCACGGCGAAGCTGACCTCCGCGATCGCCACGACCGTGACCATGGCCGACGCGTTCAACGACCTCGTCGTCCAGGGCGGCGGCGACGCCGCGGCGGGCGGGTTGGTCGCGCACCTGCGCCTGGACGAGCCGAACGGCGCGATCGCCTACGACGCGTCGGGCAACGCTCGACATGCGACGTACACCAACACCCCGACGCCGACCACCACCGTGCCGACGCTGCGCGGGACGAACCCGCGCGCGCTGAGCCTCTCCGGAGGAACCGGGACCAACGAGGACTACGTCACGCTGGCGGGGACGGACACCATCCACACCGGCAGCTATACGCTGAGCGCGTGGTTCTACCCGACCGCGGTCGGAGGGACCCACCAGTCGATCCTGACCAAGGCCGGCTGGAACATCGGCCTGATGTACTCCAATGTCGGCTACTTCGTGAACGAGCTGTGGCTCGCCAACGGCCAGGGCAATCCCGGAGCCGGTCCCTACGGCGGCGCCTGGTCGGCGATCACCTACGCGCCGGGCTCGTGGTACCACGTCGCCGGGGTCGTGGATCTGACCGCCGGTACCAACGTCATCTACGTCAACGGCGTCGCGGCCGGATCGACGAACAACGGCGGCGTCGCCGGCCACGCGTGGTTCAACGGTCAATCCTGGCGCGTCGGCCAGGCCGCCGGCGGCTACCTCGCGACCGGCAACGTCGACGACGTGCGGATCTACGACCGCGCCCTGGGCGCCGACGAGGTCCTCGGCCTCGCGCGCGGCTTCGACGGCGGCTCGACCTCGAGCGCGGCGCACACCCTGGGCGCCGCCCTCGATGTCGACGGCGACATCGCGCTGGTGTCGGGCGGGTTGGCGCTGGGCGCGTTCGACGCCGCGGTCGCGGACAACTGGCTGAACTTCGGCGCGTCGTTCAGCGGCGCGGGCCGCACCGTGACCTTCGACGGCACCGCCGGCGGCCCGCACACCATCCGCTCCGGCGAGGAGTCGTTCGGAAACGTTGCCGTCACCGGTTCGCGCACCTGGCAGCTCGGCGACCGCTTCACGGCGAGCGGGAGCCTGACCATCGCCAACGGCACGGTCGACGTGACCAGCGACGACCACGCGGTGCGCGTGGGGACCATGGACCAGACCGCTCCCGGCGCGTTCGTCGCGCAGCAGGGCACCGTCATCCTCGACAGCGCGAGCGACCGCACCCTGCGCGTCGCCACCAGCAGCCTGTGGCGGCTCGGCGTCGCGGACGTCCCCGCCGAAACCAGCGGCGTCGCGCATTGGACCTTCGACCTGCCGACCGGCGTGATCGAGCCCGACCTCGGCGGCAGCGGCACGAGCAACCCGGCGACGCTGACCGGATCGCGCAGCACCGACATCCCGACGGACGTGCTCGCCAACGCCACGTCCCTGTACTGCGCCGGCGCCGGCACCGGCGCGCGCATCGCCGACCCCGGCGCGGCCAGCGAGCTCGATTTCACCGCCGGCGACTCGATCACCATCGCCGCGTGGATCAAACCGGTGAGCAGCGCCGCGAACGCGGTCATCGCCACCAAGGGCGACCGGCACCCGGCCTTCTACGTCGGCAACGGCGCCGTCGACGACGGCAGGCTGAGCTTCTTCTACCGGGGCGTCGGCGCCGACCCCGGCTTCCAGACGCCGACCAGCACCATCACCTACGGCGCGTGGCAGCACGTCGCCGTCGTCTGCACCCCGGGCACCGCCTCGTCGGCGAAGTTCTACGTCGATGGCGCGGAGATCGCCGGCGGCACCTGGACCGGCGGCACCGGCAACGAGGCGATGCTCGGCGACAACGGCGCGGAGTGGCGCATCGGCACGTACGACCTCACCGCCACCCGCGCCTTCAACGGCCGGATCGACGACGTGCGCATCTACCGGCGCATCCTCGGCGCCGCCGAGATCGCCGCGATCGCCGAGGACGGGCCGTCCACCGGCGCCAGCGCGGCGAACGCCACGTCGCTGGTCTCCTACCTCGCGCTCGATGATGGAGCGGGCGCGACGACCAGCGATCGCGCCAGCGCCTACGCGGCGAAGACCGGCACGCGCGTCAACACGACGTGGTCGATCGACGTCCCGGCCACGCGCTTCGCCAACGCGGCCTCGCTCGCCTTCGATGGCGCCGGCGACTACCTGGTGGTTCCCGATCCTGGCGTGGGCAGCGAGCTCGATTTCGCCAATGGCGAGCAGATCACGATCGCCGCGTGGGTGAAGGCCGCCGACCTCTCCGGCAACCGCACGATCGCCGTCAAGGGTCGTTATCTCGGCGCCACCGATACCAACTTCGCGATCCGCACGACCAACGGCTTCCTCGAGTTCTACTACTACTCGGCCTGGGGATGGGAGGAGTACGTCGCCTCGACCAATGCGCTGTCGACGGGCGCATGGACGCACGTAGCGGCGACCTGCACGCTCGGCACCGGCGCCTCGGCACGCCTCTACGTCGGCGGCACGCTGGTGACGACCGCCGCATGGGAGTGGGGCTCGAGCGGGAACATGCCGCCGACGGTCATGAACGACCCGCTGGTGCTCGGCTCCATCACCGGCAGCGAGGAATGGAACGGCCTGATCGACGACGTGCGCATCTACCGCGGGACGCTGACCGCCGCCGAGATCGCCGCGCTCGCCGGCGGCGCCTGGGACGGCCAGAGCGTCGGCGCGGCGACCTGGACGATGCTCGCGCCGCTCGACGTCGACGAGGACCTGCGCCTGCACGGCGGCCGCCTCGCCGCCGGCAGCCACGCGATCACGGTCGGCGGCGACTGGCGCAACCGCGCCGGCGCCGACGCGCTGCTGCCGGGCACGGGGCTGGTGACGCTGAACGGCACCGATCAGCGGCTGTACGGCAGCACGGTGTTCAACGCCTTCACCAAGAGCACGGCGGGCGCGACCCTGACCTTCCCGGCCGGCGAGCCGCAGTGGTTCCTCGGCGGCATGACCATCGCCGGCTCGTCCGGCAGCCTGCTGACCCTCGCCTCGTCGACCCCAGGAACGCAGGGCATCGTCGTCCCCTACGGCGCGCGCGCATGCACCTGGCTGCGCGTGCAGGACTCATGGAACCAGATAATGCCGGTTATCGGCCCGACGTTCTCGAGCAGCGGCGACAACCACACCAACTGGTTCGGACCGCGCACACGTCGCGGCGGTCCGGTCGCGGTCGGCTACCCGCCGCTGCACTGAGCGGCATCCCGTCGGCGTGCGGCATCGGCGCAGCGGCCCGGCGTGCCGCGCGGGCGCCGCTGCTGCGCGTGGTGTAGGCTATCCTGGCGCACGTCGCGCCATCCTGCCCATGCCACTACCAACACGTCACTTGGGTCGCCACCGCGCGACCGGGCAGAGCCTGCGGCGGCTCGTGCGCGTGCTGGTCGGTGTGCTGGTCGTGGCCACGGCGACGGCGGCGGTGCCGACCAGCGGCCTGGTCGCGCACTGGAAGCTCGACGAGACCAGCGGCGCGAGCGTCGCCGACAGCGCCGGCAGCAACACCGGGACGCGCAGCGGCGGAGCGTGGACGACGGCGGGTCACGTCGCGGGCGGATTCGACGCGCAGGCCGCCGGGCAGATCTCGCTCGGCACCAGCGCGACGTTGGCGCCGGCGGCGCTGACCGCGTCGTACTGGATGAAGCGCACCGGCACCTTCAGCAGCACCAAGAAGTTCGTCCCGCTGTGGGCCAAGGCGTCGACCTGGAACAGCAACGGCTGGTTCCTCGAGATCCACGATCTCGACACCGACACCGACGATGCCATCGCCCTGCTCGTCGACGGCGGGCTCGGCTGCACGGTCCAGATCGATCCGGACACCTTCTATCCGGCCAACCAGTGGGTGCACGTCGCGGTGACCTTCAACGCGGGAACCTGCGCGATCTACCGCAACGGCGTCGCGCAGACGCTGGCCTACTTCGGGACCCCGGCGACGATCACCGCGTCGACCAGCACCAAGTACCTCGGCTACTATCCCGACGTGGCGTCGACCGGTCTGCCGGCGGCGATGGACGAGGTGCGCATCTACGACCGCGCGCTGAGCGCGGCCGAGGTCGGCGAGCTGGCGCGCGAGCGCACGGCGATCTGGACGGGCGGCGGCGGCAACGCCAACTGGACGACCACCGCCAACTGGCAGAACAGCGTCGTCCCCGTCGCCGGCGACACCGTGGTGTTCGACGGCGCGGTCAACCTGTCGCCGGTCAACGACTACGCCGCCGGCACGGCGTTCCGCGCGATCGACTTCCGCGCCGGCGGATTCAACGTCACCGGCAGCTCCGTCACCCTGACCACCGGCGTCCACGCCAGCGCGGGTTCGTCCACGCTGGCGTGCCCGATCACGCTCGCCGGCGATCAGGTGTGGACCTCGGCGTCGTCGGCGACCTCGCTGACCATCGCCACCACCGTCGCCACCGCCGGCGCGACGCTGACCCTCGACGGCTCCGGCAGCGGTGCCGTGTCGAACGTGATCAGCGGCACGGGCGCGTTGCGCAAGACCGGTACGGGCGTCTGGACGCTGTCCGGGACGAACACCTATACCGGCGACACCACCATCCTGTGCGGCGGCCTGCGGCCCACGGTCGCCGTCGCCGCATCGACCGACGGCGCCTTCGGCAACAGCGCCAATCCGGTGTATCTCGATGGCGGCCTGATCTCGGTCGACACCGCGACCTTCTCGCGCGCGATCAGCGCGCTGTCGGGGGGCGGCGGCCTCACCGCCTACGGCAGCGCGCGCACGGTGTCGGCGGACATCGCGCTGTCCTCGTCGGCCGACACCCCGCGCGGCCTGGTGGCGAGCTTCTTCCTCAACACCGGCCTCGCCCTGCGCGGCAGCACGCAGGAGGATTGGCGCCTCACCCAGACCGTGGTCGGCACGCGCATCGACGCGAACGTGCTCCAGGCGAGCACCGCCTTCGGCACCGCGGCCGAGCGCGCCGCCTACGGGATCAGCGGCAGCGACGCCGACTGGGACACCTTCGCGGTGCAATGGGACGGCTGGATCCGCATCCCCAACGACGGCGTCGACCTGTTCGCCCGCTCGGACGACGGCTCGCGCGTGTGGCTCGACCGCGATGGCGACAGCGTGGTCGACGCGGCCGAGCTGAGCGCCCTCGGTTGGGGATTGGCCCAGGGCAACCCGGCCACGCTGATGCACGAGAACGTGGCGGCGGGCACCTACCGCATCCGCATCCAGGTCGAGGATGGCACCGGCCCGGGCAACATCGGCCTGTTCTGGAGCGCCGCGGCGAAGGGCGACGCCTACGACCAGATGTGCGCGGTCCCCGCCGGCGCCTTCCGCGGCTTCGCGGTGGGCAGCGACTTCGCCTCGGGCGCCGACGGCCAGCAGCTGACCCTGACCGGCACGATCAGCGGCGCGGGGGCGCTGACCAAGACCGGGACCTCGACGGCGCTCCTGGGTGGAACCGGCGCCGGCACCGGCGCGACCTACGTCGATGGCGCCGGCACGCTGCAGCTCGCCGCGGCAGACCAGCTGCCGAGCGCGGCCGTGCTGGTCGAATCAGGCGCCACGCTCGCCTGCGCCGGCTTCGCCGACACCGTCGGCGCGGTCGCCGGCCACGGCGCGATCACCCTGGGCGGCTCGTCGCTGACCCTCGGCGCCGATAATGGCACGGCGACCTTCGCCGGCGTGATCAGCGGCGCCGGGACGATCACCAAGTCGGGCAGCGGGACGCAGACCTTCAGCGGCGCCAACACCTATTCCGGCGCGACCACGGTGTCGGTCGGCACGCTCAGCGCCGCCAACGCGGCCGCGCTCGGCACCACCGCCGCGGGCACCACGGTCACCAGCGGCGCGTGCCTGAGCATCGCCGGCGTCGCGGTCGGCGCCGAGACCGTGTCGCTCGCCGGCACCGGCGTCGCGAGCGGCGGCGCGCTGGGCGGCACCGGCACGGCCTCGTTGAGCGGCGCGATCACCATGACCGCCGACAGCTCGGTCGCCTCGAGCGGGACCCTGACGCTCACCGGCGCCGTCGGCGGCGCGTTCGCGCTGACCAAGGTCGGCAGCGGCGTGGTCGCGCTGTCGGCGGCGAACGGCTATTCCGGCGCGACCACGGTGTCGGCGGGCACGCTGCGCCTGACCGGCGACACCGGCACCATCGTGTCGTCGAGCGGCGTGACGATCGGCAGCGGTGCGACGCTGGACATCAGCAACAGCGGCACGCTGAACCCGGATCGTATCGGCGCCGTGACGGTGACCATGAACGGCGGCAACCTGACGATGACCGCGCCCACCAACACCAACCGCACCGAATCGGTCGGCTCGTTGGCGTTCGCCAGCGGCCACAACATCATCACCATGGTCCCGGCCGGCAGCGGCAGCTGCCAGTTCACCGCCGCGACCATGACGCGCACCAGCCCGGCGACGCTGCGCTTCGTGCGCACGCCGCCCAGCACCGGCACCGGCAACCTGTTCCTCAGCAACCAGGTCGACAACACGGTGCTGGCGTGGACGACGGTGACCAACACCTACACGCAGACCGGCAGGTACACCACCGCGAGCGGGCTCATCGAAAACCTGTCGAGCATCACCGTCAGCAAGACCGGCGGCGGCAACTGGAGCACCAACGGCACCTGGACCAACGGCGAGCCGACCACCAGCAAGCACGCCGTCATCCTGACCGGGCACACGGTGACCATGAACCTGGCTTCGCAGACCTGCGGCTCGCTCGAAGTGCAGGGGGGGACCATCAATGGCTCCAACCCCGTCGCCGTCAGCCTCGGCACGGTCACGGCGACGGCGTCCTCGACCATCAGCGCCCCGGTCACCACCAGCGCCGCCGACCTCCAGTTCACGATCTTGAGCGGGGCGACCCTGACGGTCAGCGGCGTGGTCAGCGGCACGGCGACGCTGACCAAGACCGGACCGGGCACACTGGCGCTGAGCGCCGCCAACACCTACACCGGCGCGACCACCGTCGTCGCCGGCGCGCTTGTCGCCTCCAACGCGACGTCGCTCGGCACCACCGCCGGCGGCGTCACCGTGGCCGATGGCGGCCAGCTCGAACTCAGCGCCGTGACGATCGGCGCCGAAGCGCTGTCGCTCAGCGGCGCCGGCGGCGGCACCGGGGCGCTGCTCGCCACCGGCACCTGCAGCTGTTCCGGCACCGTGGCGCTGGCCGGCGGGACGACCATCGGCGGCACCGGCACCCTGACCCTCAGCGGCGTCGTCAGCGGCGCGCAGGCGCTGACCAAGCTCGGCAGCGGGCACCTCATCCTGACCGGCAACAACACCTACAGCGGCGCGACCACCATCAGCGTCGGCCGGATCCGCGCCGGCCACGCCAACGCGCTCGGCGCGACCTCCGCCGGCACCACCATCGCCAGCGGCGCGGTGCTCGACATCACCGGCGTGACGCTCGCCGCCGAACCCGTGGCGCTGACCGGCACCGGCGCCGGCTTCGGCGGCTTGACCGGCAGCGGGACCGCGGCCCTGCCCGGCGCGGTGACGCTGACCTCGTCCTGCGGCATCGGCGGCTCGGGCGCCTTCACCATCAGCGGCGTGATCAGCGGCAGCGGCTCGCTGACCAAGCAGGACGCCGGCACGCTGATCCTCACCGCCCTGAACACCTACACCGGCACGACCACGATCGCCGGCGGCATCGCCCGCGCCGGCCAGGATGTCGTCGCGAGCAGCGACGGCGCCTTCGGCAATGCGGCGAGCGCGATCCAGCTCACCGGTGGCGTGCTCGAGTCGGCGACGGCGACCTTCTCGCGCGCGATCGAGACCGGGGCCGCCGGTGGACGTCTCGATGGCTACGGCGCGACGCGCACGATCGCGTCGACCGTGAGCGTCGCCGCGACCAGCGCGCCGAACCAGGGCCTGACCGGCAGCTACGTCGCGGCGGCGCTGCGCCTGGTGACCGAGGACGACTGGCGCGCCACCCGCACCGTCGCCGCCACGCGCGTCGATGCGACGGTCCTGACCGGGTCGAACGCCTGGGGCACCGCCGCGGAGCGCGCGGCCTTCGGCATCGGTGGAAGTGACACGGATTGGGATACCTTCTCGGTGCAGTGGGACGGCTACATCCAGGTCGTCACCACCTGCGCGATCGCGACGCAATCCGACGACAATTCGCGCGTCTGGCTCGACCTCGACGCCGACGACGTCGTCGATGCGGGCGAATGGGGCAGCAACAACTGGGGCGGCGCCGCCGGCCAGAGCCCGACCACGGTCACCACCCATGCCTCGGTCGCGCCGGGCGTCTACCGCATCCGCGTCCAGTACGACGAGGGCGCCGGTGCCAACAGCATGTACCTGTTGTGGAGCGACGCGGCGAATTCGGCCGGCGTGGTCGACAGCCGGTACGTGATCCCCGCCGCCCGGCTCTCACCCACCGGCTTCGCCATGCAGGTCGGCGGCGTCACCGCCGCGAGCGCCGCCGGCCAGCAGCTGACCCTGTCCGGCGCGATCAGCGGCGCCGGCGGCATCGAGAAGATCGGCACCAGCACGGTGGTGGTCACGGGCGCCGGCACGTACACCGGCACGACCACCGTCACCGCCGGCACCCTGGCGCTCGGCGCCGCCGACCGCCTGCCGGCGACGGCGCTGACCATGGCCAGCGGAGCGACCTTCGACCTCGCCGGCTTCAACGAGACCGTGGGCTCGCTCAGCGGCGCCGGCACGGTCACGCTCGGCATCGCGACGCTGACCACCGGCGACGCGAGCTCGACGACCTTCGCCGGCGCGATCGGCGGCAGCGGCGGACTGACCAAGCAGGGCGCCGGCACCTTCACCCTGTCCGGCGCCAACGGCTTCACCGGAGCGACCACGATCAATGCCGGCACGCTGCTGCTCGCGGGCGGCGCGGCGCTGGCCGACGCCGGCGCCGTGGTGCTGGCCGACGTCGCCGGCGCGACGCTGCAGCTGAGCGCCGCCGACGAGACCATCGGCTCGCTCGCCGGCGGCGGCGCCAGCGGCGGCAACGTCGTCCTCGGCGCCCGCCTGCTGACCATCGGCGGCAGCACGACCACGACCTACGACGGGGTGATCAGCGGCACCGGCGCCGTCACCCGCAGCGGCACCGGCGTGCAGACCCTGACGCGCGCGTGCACCTTCACCGGGGCGACGACGGTGTCCGCTGGGACGCTCAACGTCAACGCCGCCAGCGCCTCGGCCACCGGCTCGCTCACCGGCACCGGCACGATCGGCGGCACGGGCACGGTCGGCCCGATCACCAGCACGGCCGCGAGCAGCGCGACGGTCATCCGCCCCGGCACCGCCGCGTCGCGCGGGACCTTCGCCGCCGGCGCGACCAACCTGTCGGCCGGCACCAATCCGACGGTGCAGGTGCGCGTCGCCGGCTACACGACGGCGGGCACCTCCTACGATCGGCTCGATCTGGCCACCGCGGCCGGTGCGCTGACGCTCGGCGGATCGTCGATCCTGTCGATCGACCTGAGCGGCGTGACGACGATAGGAACCGCCACCGGCGTGATCACCTGCGCCGGCACGCCGAGCGGGACCTTCACCACGGTCTCGGTCATCAACAACCCGTCCGGTTTCGCGGTGACCGTGCAGTACAACGCCGGATCGGTGAACGTCGTCGTCGCCGCCGGCACGCGCTACTGGGACGGCGGTGGCGCGGACAACAACTGGAGCACCGCGGCGAACTGGGCGGGCGACACCGTCCCCGACACCGGCGTCGTCGCCACCTTCCACGCGACCCACAGCAACAAGAACTGCACGGTGGATGCCGCGGCCAACACCTACGTCGCCGGCATCGCGGTCATCGGCGCCTACACCGGGACGATCAGCCAGGGCGTGCCGATGCACGCCATCGGCGCCGAGGGGTTCGTGATGAGCTCGGCCTCGGCGACGTACACCTGCACCGACGTGCTCTACACGCGCTCGTTCTCGCAGACCGCCGGCACCTATTCGACCAGCGGCACGCTGTGCCTGATCGCCGCCGGCGGCGCCAACACCCTGCGCGCGACCTCGACGCTGAACCATCTCGAGATCGAGGGGCTCGATACGGGCCTGGTCGGCTACTGGAAGCTGGACGAGGCGGCCGGCGGCATCGGCTACGACTGGTCGGGCAACGGGCACCACGGCACCTACACGAACTTCGGCGGCTCGGGCGCGCCGAGCACGAGCACCGGCACGCTCGCCACGACCGTGTTCCGCAACGCGGCGAGCCGCCTCTATTCGCAGGCCAACCGCCAGCTGCTGACCATCCCGGACGCCGACGCGCTCGACCTGACCGGCACCTACACCACCGCGCTGTGGATGCGCATCCCGACGATCCCCGCCAACACCGAGCATCTCTTCAGCAAGCTGTCCGGCAGCCTCGATGGCTACGCCACCTTCCTGAGCACGACGCCGAACGGGCACTTCTACCAGAACCACCGCTACGGGACGGCGCAGCTGCAGACGACATCGACGGGCACGACCACCGTCAACACCTGGCTGCACGGCGCGGCCGCCTGGGATGGGGCGACGGTGAAGACCTGGCGTACCGGTCAGGCCCAGCAGTCGTCGGCGATGACCGCCGCGGTCACCGCGTCGACCGGCGCCCTCGGCATCGGCGGCAATCCCGGCGGCGACAACAGCGTCGACGGCTACCTCGATGACGCGCGGCTCTACAGCCGCGCCCTGAGCGAGGCCGAGATCCACAACCTGCGCGCCGGCCTCGGCGGCGACGCCACCCAGTCCGGCACCGTCACCCTCGCCGCCAACCTGAACGTCGCCGGCGACGTGAAGATCCACGCCGGCACGCTCGCGCTCGCCGGCCTGACGCTCGACGTCAAGGGCTCGTGGACGTGCTACGGCGCGCTGGACACCACCGGCACCGTGGCCTTCACCGGCACCGGCGCGGGCAAGACCATCCGCTGCGGCGAAGCGCGCTTCAACGACGTCCAGATCGCCAGCAGCGACGGCACCGGGG